>NZ_JBASCU010000036.1:0-72188 GCF_049651805.1 Pseudolysinimonas sp. | reverse complement strand
CGCGGGAACGGGCGCGATCGCGAGCACGACGGCTCCGGCGACGAGGCCGGCGAGGATGCTCACCGCGATCGGAACCCCCACCGCCACCCGACCGAGCCCCGCCTGCGCGAGGCGGGTGCGCCATCCGTCGAGGGGCGAGCGGCGCGGGCGAGCGGATGCCGTGCGCGGCCAGAGGAGCGGCGACGCGATGAGCAACAACCCGACTCCGAGGAGCAATCCTGCGGCGACCGTCACGGCGCGACCCGAAGGTACTCGGCGGGGTCGACGCCCGCGCGGGTGAGTTTGTCGCGCTGCACCGGCAACTCGCCGGTCGCGACGAGCCCCGCGGCGGAGCGCTCGAACAGCCGCGTCCACTCGATCACTCCGTCGACGGCGCGCCCGGTCGGGGCGACGATCTCGACGACGTGCCGATGCCCGGTGCGGTCGAGTTCGGCGTGCACGACGAGGTCGATCGAGGTCGCGACCGTGGGCACGACGAAGGAAGCGTCGATGTTGCGTCCGGCCAGCAGCGGCAGGGTGGCGAGTTTGCGCAGCGCATCGCGGGCCGAGTTGGCGTGCAGCGAGCACATCCCGGGCAACCCCGAGTTGAGAGCGATGAGCAGGTCGAGCGACTCGGCTTCGCGCACCTCGCCGACCACGAGGCGGTCGGGGCGCATCCGCAACGCTTCCTTCACGAGACGCCGCAACGTCACCTCGCCGGTGCCTTCGAGCGACGACTGCCGGCACTGCAGCGCCACCCAGTCGGGTGCAGCGACGGCAAGTTCGAAGGTCTCCTCGACAGTGACGATGCGCTCCTCGGGGCGGGCCGACGCGAGTAGCGCGCCGAGCATCGTCGTCTTGCCCGACTGCGTCGCGCCCGAGACGAGGATGTTGAGCCCCGCCCACACGCTCGCGTGCAGGAACTCGGCGGCCTGCGCGGTGAGCGACCCGAGGCGCACGAGTTCGCGCAGGTCGCGCATCCCCGACCGGAACTTGCGGATGTTGACCGCCCAATGCGCCCGCGTGATGTCGGGAATCGCGACGTGCAGCCGCGACCCGTCGGGCAGGCTCGCGTCGACGAAGGGGCTCGACAGGTCGACGCGGCGGCCAGTGGAGCGCAGCATCCGCTCGACGAGGTCGCGCACGTCGGCTTCGGTGAGGTCGAGCTGGATGCGTTCGGAGACACCGTTGCGCGCGAGGAAGATGCGGTCGGGGGCGTTGATCCACACCTCTTCGACCGTCGGGTCGTCGAGGAGGGGCTGCAGGGGCCCGAGTCCGGTAACGGCGGCGATGATCGTGCGGGCGGCGGCCTGCTCGTCGGCGATGAGCGGAGCGGTGCCGCCGAGGGCGCGCTCGGAGTAGCTGCGCAACTCTTCGCGCACGAAGCGGTCGGCGAGGTCGGAGTCCGCGGCGAGGTCGACCCCCTCCCGCCGCACGCGTTCGCGCACCCGGTCGGTGATGAGGTCGACGGCTGCGCTCACCCCGCCATTGTGCGAACCCGGGGCCAACCCGAGCGGATGTTCTCCACAGGAAGAATCTCCAAGGCACTGCGCCAGTCCTGACTGGTACCCTGAGTAGAGTTGACTACGCATAAGCAACAGGAGGCGTCATGGCTGCGAAGACCGTCGGCATCGCCGTCGCGGACGACCTCCGCCCTGCGCTCGACGAGGTGGTCGAGCACTACGGGCACGGCAACCGCAGCGAGTTCCTCCGGCTCGCGGTGCGCGACTACCAGGGTCGGCTTCGCCTGGAGCGGCTGCACGCGCTGCGCAAGGAAGCTCGAGCCGAGCGTGGTGGCCGCGTCTACACCTCCGATGAAGTGCTCGACCTGATCCGCGAGACTGCCGCGTCGTGATCGACCCGGCGACGTCGGTTGTCTTCGACGTCAACGTCTATCTCGACTACATCCTGGGTGCGGACGGTTCCTGGCCGCTGCTGCCGGATGTGCCGCCGACGACCGACAACTCCGCGGCCGACGCGGTCTCGCTCGCGTTCGCCTCGCGGTTCCGGCTGTTCGCCTCGCCGCACATTCTGCGCAACGTCGCTCGCGTCATGCGCGCCGTCGGACAGACCGACAGCACTGTCGAGGGATTCGTCACCGCGATCGTCGAGATCTGCGAGTTCTCCGGTGGCGCGGTGATCGAACCAAAGGCCCGCGACCACGGGGTAGCCGATCACGAAGACAACCTGGTCGCCGCACTCGTGAAGGATGCCGGGGTCGACGCGCTCATCCTGGTCACGTCCGACCACCATCTGCTCGACCTCGGGCCGAACTGGAACGGGCGACTGGTCATGCGCCCTCGCGACTTCGTTCGCCGCGTCATCGCCCGCTGAGCTGCACCTCGTCGATTCCTGCTGGAGGAACCTGCGCTCGGGTTCGGAGGGGGCGAGTTCGAGGGCACGCCGGTAGCGCGGCAGGGCTTCGGCGAAGCGACCGCCGCGGCGCAGGAGATCTGCACGCGTTGCCGACAGAAGGTGGTATCCGGCGAGACGCGCGTCGCCATCCAGCCTGTCGAGTAGCGCGAGGCCGGCATCCGAACCTTCGGCGAGCGCGACCGCGACTGCGCGGTTGAGTTCTACCACCGGTGACGGTGCGACCCGGACAAGTCGAGCGTAGAGTTCCGCGATCCGAGCGAAGTCGGTTGCCGCAGCGGTGGCGGCCGTCGCGTGCTGGGCGGCGATCTGCGCCTGCAACTGGTAACTGCCGACCACCCCGTCGAGTCGCTGCCGAGCGCTCTCCGCCGAGTCGAGAACCGCGACACCTTCGGCGATAGCGGAATGACCCCAGAGGCTACGGTCTTGGTCTTCGAGCAGCACGAGATCACCGGCGCCGTCGAGGCGAGTGGCTGCACGTGACTGCTGGAACAGCTCGAGAGCGAGCAACCCCAGCACTTCGGGCAGCTGCGGGGAGTCCTCCATGAGGGTGACCATGAGCCGGGTCAGCCGGATGGCCTCCTCTGCGAGCGGAGCCCGCACGAGTTCGGCGCCGCTTCCCGACGAGTAGCCCTCGGTGAAGAGGAGGTAGAGCACGGCGAGCACGCCGCTCGTGCGTTCGGGCAGCAGGTCCGCGGGCGGCACTCGGTAGGGGATGCCGGCGTCCCGGATCTTCGCGCGCGCCCGCACCAGCCGCTTCTGCATCGTCTGCTCACTGGTGAGGAAGACGTGTGCCGTCTCGGCGACGCTCAGCCCCATCACGGTGCGGAGGGTCAGGGCGACGCGGCTCTCCATCGCGAGCGCCGGGTGGCAGCAGGTGAAGATCAGCCGCAGGCGGTCGTCATCCAGGGCGTCATCGGCAGTGAGCGCATCCATGTCATCTCCTCCCGATGTCGCGGCGTCGATCTCGCTTTCGCGGGCCAGTTGTGCGGCGGTCTTCTGCTCGGTCGACGCCCGCCGGTACGCGTCGACGACGAGGTTCTTCGAGACCGTGGTGAGCCACGCCGCCGGGTTGTCGGGGATGCCGCGTTTCGGCCACGAGGTCAGCGCGCGGGCAACGGCATCCTGAAAGCAGTCCTCCGAGAGCTCCCAGTCGCCGGTGATCCGGATCAGCGTCGCGACGATCCGCAGGCGCTCGGCTTCCGCCACCGAGGCGAGCACCCCGCTCACCTCGGCTGTCACTCGAACGGCCAGACCGGGCGAACCTCGACGCGGCCGAATCGCGCCATCGGATGCTTCGCCGCGATCTCGATCGCCTCGTCGAGGTTGTCGACGTCGATGAGGTCGAAGCCGGCGATCCATTCCTTGGTGTCGGCGAACGGGCCATCGGTGAGAATCGTCTGGCCGTCGCGCACGGTGACCGTGGTCGCGTCGGAGGGCGGGCGCAGCCGGTTGCCGACGCGGGACACCCCGCGGCGCTCGATGTCGGCGCTCCACTCCTCGATGTTGTCTTCCTCGGGGATGTAGGTCGGCGCAGCGGGGTCGCTGACGATGAACAGCAGGTATTCCATGGGGTTCTCCTTGAGTGAGTGTGGTCAGTCGGTGGGCGGCGCGTGCATGATGCGCCGGATTTCGATGGGCGAGTACGTGGTCTCGGCGAGACGCCCCGCGATCTCGACGGCCCGCTCCCGGTCGGCGACGTCGACGATGTAGTACCCGCCGATCCACTCGGTGCCTTCGGTGGACGGTCCGCGGGTCGCGATCGGCTCGCCGTTGTGGCGACCGATGACGGCGACGTCGTCGGTGGCGAGTTCGTTGCCGTCCACGAGTTCTCCGGATGCCGCCAGCTCGGCGAACAGGGCGCCATGGGCCGCTCCGAGGTCGTCCGACTCGCCGTCGGCCCACGCCCTCTCGGCTGTTTCGTTCGAGTGAATGAGGATCATGTAGCGCACGGGTGCTCCGCCTTCTGTCGAGGTCAACTACACCAGTACGACGTAGCCGGGTCGAGTGGGAGGACAGCGAGGTCGATTGAGGGTTGCCGAGTCTCGGTAACTCTGCTCTACTCGTACTTACGAGCAGATCTTGGTCTAACATCAGGAAGGTTGCGTGTATGGCACGACGCACCGTCGAAGAAACCGAGGCATCCCTCGGCGAGCAGGTGCGCCGCCTCCGCATCGACGCGCAACTCACCCAAGAGGAGGTCGCCCGCCGAGCCGACGTCTCCAAAGCCACGGTCTCCGCGCTGGAAAGCGGTCGCGGCAGCTCCCTCCCCACGCTGATCCGGGTGCTGCGCGTGCTCGGCCGCGACGACTGGTTCGACGAGATCCGACCCGACGAAGGGCCGAGTCCGCTCGAGCTGCTGCGCGCCGAGCGTCGCCAACCCGCCCCACGACGCGTGCGCCGACCCCGGAGCGCGACCTGATGCCCTGGCAACACGTGAGGGTCGTCGAGGTGCTCGCCTGGGGCGAGCGGGTCGGCGCGATCGCCGCCGCCGGCACCCGCGGCTCCTACACCTTCGAGTACGAGCCCGCGTGGAAGCGCCGCCGCCTCGATCTCGCCCCCGAGCTGATGCCGATCGACGACCGCCGCCGCACGTTCACCTTCCCGGGGCTCAACCCCGAGACCTTCCACGGGCTGCCCCCGATGATCGCCGACTCGCTGCCCGACCGGTTCGGCAACGCGATCGTCGACGCGCACCTCAGCAAACAGGGGCTGGATGCCGGCGAAGCGACCGCACTCGATCGGCTCGCCTATCTCGGCCCCCGCGGCATGGGAGCGCTCGAGTACCGACCGGACCGCGCACCGCACACCCCGGTGCCGACGAGCGTCGACCTCGCGGAGCTGATCACCACCGCTCGAGCCGCCGTCGAAGGCTCGCTCGCCACAGCATCCGATTCGGCGGAGTCGTTACAGCGCATCATCAACGTGGGCACGAGCGCGGGCGGAGCGCGAGCCAAGGCGATCCTCAACTTCAACCCCGACACCGACGAGCTGCGGTCGGGCCACGTTCCCCCGGTCGCGGGCTTCGAGCCGTGGCTGCTGAAGTTCGACGGCGTGCGCACCGACAAGCGGCTCGGCGCAACCGAGAACTTCGGACGCGTCGAGTACGCCTACTCGCTGATGGCCCGGGATGCCGGAATCACCATGGCCCCCACGCGCCTGCTCGAAGAGAACGGCCGGGCGCACTTCATGACCCGCCGGTTCGACCGGTCGAGCGACGGCGAGAAGATCCACCTGCAGACCCTCTGCGGAATCGCCGGCGTCGACTACAACCAGGTCGCCACCAACGACTACTCCCAATACCTAACGCAGGTGCAGCGGCTCAACCTCGGCCCCGCCGCGATGGAACAAGCCTGGCGCCGCATGATCTTCAACGTCGCCGCCGCCAACTGCGACGACCACTCGAAGAACTTCTCGTTTCTCTTCGACCCGAAGAGTGGATGGCAGCTCGCCCCCGCCTACGACGTCACCTACGCCTACAACTCCGAATCCCAGTGGGTGCACCAGCACCTCATGAGCGTCAACGGGCGGTTCGAGGGGATCGCCCGTGGCGACATCCTCGAAGTGGCGGAACGGTTCGGGATCGAAGCGTCACGCGCGATCCTCGACGAAGTACTGGATGCCGTGGGGCGATGGGGCTCGTTCGCCAAGTGGAGCGGCGTCCCCGACGAGATCGCGGCGGGGGTCGCCGACGACCACCTCGCGAACGCACTTCGACGCTGACTCGATTGTCAGCACCGGAAGGAATCCTGTGACGAATCGGCCATGGCGGAGATTACCTAGTACGAGCGCGACTTCGACGGACAGGGCCCCATGCTTCAGCACACTGAGAACGAGGCGAAGAACGCGATCAGCGACCGCGCTCTGGTCGATCGTCTCGGCGAAGGTAACGGCAGAGCGCTCGACGTGCTCTTCCGTCGTCACGCCACCACCGTGTTCGCCTACGCGGTCTCCCGGCTGCGGAATCGGACAGACGCCGAAGAGGTCGTGCAAGACACGTTCGTGATCTTGTGGGAGCGCCGCCGCGACGTGCTCATCAGCGACTCATTGGTCCCGTGGCTGCTTGCAACCGCACGATTCCGATCTCTGAACGCTCAGCGCGCTCGGCGCAGAAGGCACTCTGAAGCTTTGGTCGATGCTGACGGAGCGTCCGCGAACGATGCCACCGCAACGGCAGTCGAAACCACCCTCTTCATGGAAGCAGTCGACCGAGCCGTTCAGTCGCTTTCTGACATCGACCAGAAGATCTATTCGCTCTGCGTGGATGGCGACTTGTCGTACGCCGAGGCAGCCCACGAGATCGGCATTACTCACGCGGCTCTCCGCGGTCGCCTGGCGCGCCTTCGAGGACGGCTCCGTGACGAGATCACTTTGCTGAGAGGAAAATGAGATGCGCGACATGACTTCGCGATTCGATCTGCTTTCTGAGGCTGAGCTCGAGCGAATGGCGTCGAGCGTCCACGACGCGATCGACCGCCGCAAGGTGTCGCGCCGCCGGCGTCACCGCGTGGTGGCAGCTGGCATCGCCCTCCTCGTGGTGGGCGGTGGAACGACTGCGGGCGCTCTCATGGCGTGGCCGACTAATGAGCAGGGACAGACGTACGGCCCCGCCGATGGTCGCGTCGAAGACCCTGCCAACGGAACGGTCATCGAGCCCGACCTGACCCTCGCTGTCGGCGACGACGGCGTTGTCGGCTACATCTTGAGCACCGACCTCGCCCCCGTTTTCGCCTCCCCGGAAGAGGTCGCGGAGTGGCTTGAGGAGCACCCGCCGACCGAAGACCGGAAGATCCCGCTGTACGACAAGGACGGCAACGTCATCGGGACGTTCACGGTCCAGGGCGTGGACCCGGCCGAGCTGGGGGTAACCGAGTAGGGAGTCGGAACGGGAAGGCGGGATCCCGACGCCGCACCCAACCGTTTCTTGACGGCGTCAGCCACAACGAGGTCGCCGCCGCGACGACTCGATCCGCGACTTTTTGCGCGGATGGATCATCGACGAGGACGAATTGTCGCGGATGGAGCGTCGGAAGCCGCACCGACCGGCAAGCTGGACTCGTGACCGACGCTCGAGCCCCCGCGATCGTGTCGCTGGAGCGCCTGCGCGCATCCCTCGCCGACGCGGGACTCGACCTGCCCCTCGACGGAGCGGCCGAGCACCGCGAGAACGCGGCGGCGGCGGTGCGGCAGATCGACGACTACATCCGCCCGCGCCTCGCCGACCTCGACGCCCCGTTGCTCGCGGTCGTCGGCGGGTCGACGGGGTCGGGCAAATCGACGATCGTGAACGCCCTCGTCGGCACGCCGCTGACGCGGGTCGGGGTGATCCGGCCGACGACGCGGCAGCCGATTCTCGTGCACGCACCGGCGGATGCCGGATGGTTCGCGTCGGACCGCATCCTGCCCGGGCTCGCGCGCGTGCGCGGCACGCTCAGCAGCCCCGGCACCCCGGCATCCGCGGCCGGCGACTCCCCCGCGGCGTCCCGCATCCACGAGCTCATGCTGCTCGCGCACGACGCGGTGCCGAACTCGCTCGCGATCATCGACGCGCCCGACATCGACTCCGTCGCCGAAGACAACCGCGCCCTCGCCGCGCAACTGCTCGCCGCCGCCGACCTCTGGGTGTTCGTCACGACCGCCAACCGCTACGCCGACGCGGTGCCGTGGAAGCTGCTCGACGGCGCCGCGGCCCGGTCGATCACGGTCGCCGTCATCCTCAACCGGGTGCCGCCGGGCGCGGCCGACGAAGTTCTGCCCGACCTCACCGCGATGCTGAAGAAGCGCAACCTCGACGCCCCCGTCTTCGTGATCGACGAGCAACCGCTCGACGACCTCGGGATGCTGCCCGCCGACGCCGTCGCGGAACCGAAGAACTGGCTCAGCGCCATCGCCGGCGACCGGGCCGAACGCACCCGCATCGCGGCCCGCACCCTCGGCGGCGCGATCGAAGACCTCGACCGCCGAGTCGCCACGATCGCCGACGCCCGCCAAGCCCAGCTCGACTGGATCGCCAGCGTCGACGCGATGGCATCCGCCGACTTCCAGGCGGCCGTGGATGCCGTCGACGAGGCCACCCGCGACGGGGCGCTGCTACGCGGCGAGGTGCTCGCCCGCTGGCAGGACTTCGTGGGAACGACCGACTTCTTCCGCAAGGTCGAGTCGTGGTTCTCGCGCACCCGCGACAGCGTCACCGCGTGGGTTCTCGGGAAGCCGAGTCCGGTCGTCGAGGTCGAGACCCAGATCGAGAGCGGACTGCACGCCGTCATCGTCGACGAGGGCGGCCGCGCCGCTGCGGCGACCTGGGCGGGCCTGCAGCGCACCGCCGCGGGCCGCACGATCGCCGAGAAGCATCCGGAACTCGCGGCGCAAAGCGCAACCTTCACCGACGGCGCGGCAGCGATGATCCGCGAGTGGCAGGGCGCGCTGCTACAACTCGTGCGCGACAACGCGGGCAACAAGCGCATCAAGGCGCGCGTGCTCTCTGCCGGTCTCAACGTGATGACGGTCGCCCTGATGATCGTCGTGTTCGCCTCGACCGGCGGCCTCACCGGCGGCGAGATCCTGATCGCGGGCGGGTCGGCGGTGCTCGGCCAGAAGCTGCTCGAGACGGTGTTCGGTGAGGATGCCGTGCGCCGCCTCGCCGCGGAAGCTCGCCGCGACCTGCAGGAGCGGGTGCAGGGGGTGTTCGACACCGAGCGTGCGCGGGTGACGGCAGCGCTTGATCAGTTGCGATTCGGCTCCGCCCCCGAGTCGCTGCGCCGCGAATCCCGGGCGCTGCTCGACGACGTGCGCGCGGCCGCCTCGTGAGCGTCTCACTCGACGACCGGCTCGCCGCACTCCGTACCCTGCGTGCAGCCGGGGGCGACAACATCCCGGCGGCGCTCGCGACCGAAGCGGATGCCGTGCTGACTCGGGCGTCGCGACGGCGCGAACTCTCCCCCGGCTCCACGGTTGTCGGGGTGTTCGGAGCGACCGGGTCGGGCAAGTCGAGTCTCGTCAACGCGCTCGTCGGCGCCGAGGTCGCGCGTACCCACGTGCGGCGGCCGACGACATCCCAAGCCCTGGCCGTCACCTGGGATGCCGAGGGCGCAGTCGACCTGCTCGACTGGCTCGAGGTGCGCGAGCGCGTCGTGCGCGACGAACTCCTCGACCCGCGGGCGCGGCAACTGGTGCTGCTCGACCTTCCCGACTTCGACTCGATCGAGGCCGGCAACCGGGCGATCGCCGAACGCCTGGCGGCTCAGGTCGACGCGCTCATCTGGGTGGTCGACCCGCAGAAGTACGCCGACGACGTGCTGCACGCGCAGTTCATCACCCCGCACGCCCGGCACTCCGAGGTGACCCTCATCGTGCTCAACCAGGTCGACCTGCTGGCCCCGGGTGATGTGCCGAAGGTCGTCGCGTCGCTGAAACAGATCGTCGACCGCGACGGCATCCCGAAGGCGACGGTGCTGCCCGCGAGCGCCCGCACCGGCCACGGCCTCCTCGCGGTGCGGAAGGCGATCGGCGACCTCGCCGCCGCCCGCAGCGTCCGGGATGCCCGGCTCGCCGCCGATGTCGCCGCCCTCGCCGATCGGCTCGACTCGCCGGGCATCGTGGGGCGCATCGACTCCCGCGCCCGGGCGCATCTCCTCGAGGAGGTCGGTGTGGCGGCCGGGGCAGACGTCGTCGCCCGAGCCGTCGCGGGGTCGTACCGCAAACGCTCCGCCCAGGCGACGGGGTGGCCCGTCGTTTCGTGGATCGCGCGGGTGCGCGCCGACCCGCTTACGCGCCTTGGACTCGGGGCGAGGCGCACGAGCGGCGACCCCTCCGTGCACCGCTCGAGCCTGCCGCCGCCGAACGCCGCCGCGAAGGCGAAGGCATCCATCGCGGTGCGCGAGTTCGCCGACACCGCAGCCGCCGGGCTGACCGAAACCTGGCGCAGCACGCTGAGGTCAGACGCCGAAGCCGCGCTCGCCACGCTGCCCGAAGCCCTCGACCTCGCGATCGCCCGAACCCAGCTGCCGGCCCGCGGATCGTGGTGGTGGGCGATCTTCGCGATCCTGCAGTGGCTCGTCGTGCTGGCGGGGCTCGTTGGCGCCGGGTGGCTGCTCGCCGCGGCGCTGCTGCCGCGCATCGGGATGCCCGCGCCCGAGATCCCGCAGGTCGAAGGATGGGCGGTGCCGACCCTGCTCATCGTCGGAGCCGTGCTCGCCGGCATCCTGCTCGGTCTTCTCGGTGGCGTGCTCGGCGCGATCACCGCCGCGAGTCGCAGGCGGAAGGCCCGCAAGCGCCTTCTCGTCGAGATCGAAAAAGTCGTCAGCGAGAAAGTCGTCGCGCCTCTCGACGCCGGCCTGACGCGAGCGAGAGAGTTCGCCGCGGCCCTCAAAGTCGCCGCAAGCTAGGGCTGCCGGCGAGGGTAGGTTCTCGTCATGACCGATCGCAGCGTGCCGAACTTGCCGTCTCGCGACTTCGACAACACCATCGCTTTCTATAGCGGATTCGGCTTCGCGCCGGGCTATCGGGACGATGGCTGGTTGATTCTGCGCCGCGGGGACCTTCAGTTGGAGTTCTTCCTGTTTCCCGATCTCGTGCCCGCAGAGAGTTCGTTCATGTGTAGCGTCCGCGTCGATGATCTCGACGGTCTGTATCGACAGATCCGTGACGCGGGCGTGGCCGAGAAGGCTGCGGGCAACCCGCGGCTGCACCCGGTGGCGACGCAGCCTTGGGGGCAGCGAGCAGGTTTTCTCGTCGATCCCGACGGCACGCAGCTGCACCTCATCGAGAACGTCGCCTGACGAAGCGTTCAGACCCGCGAAAGCCGCACCCGCACGGCGAGCGCGGCGCAGAGGATGACGACGAGCCCACCGAGCAAAAGCGGCACCGTGAGCTCCTCACCGAGCAGCAGTGCCGCCCAGGCAAGAGTCATCACGGGTTGCACGAGCTGCACCTGGCTGACCCGGGCAACGGGCCCGATCGCGAGCCCGCGATACCAGGCGAAGAACGCCAGAAACATGCTGATCGCCGCAAGGTAGGCGAACGACGCCCACTCGAGGCCCGTGGCATCCTGCGGTTGCTGCACCCAGGCGATCGCCGTGAGCACGGCCATCACGGGGGCGGCGAGCACGAGCGCCCACGAGATGGTCTGCCACGACCCGAGTTCGCGCGAGAGCAGCGCGCCCTCCGAGTAGCCGAGGGCGGCGGCGATCACGGCGGCGAAGAACAGCAGGTCGGTCCACACCGGCGGCCCGAACCCGTCGGACTGCAGTGACGCGAACCCCACCGCTGCGATGGCACCGAGGGCGGCGAAGATCCAGAACGGCAGCGGCGGCCGCTCGTGCCCGCGCAACACCGCGAACACCGCGGTCGCCGCCGGCAGCAGTGCGATCACGACAGCGCCGTGGCTGGCGGATGCCGTAGTGAGCGCATACGAGGTGAGCAGCGGGAAGCCGGCGACGACTCCCGCCGCGACGAGCGCGAGCCGCCACCACTGCGACCCTCGCGGCCGGCGCTGCCGGGTGATACCGAGCACGAGGGCGGCGAGCAGCGCGGCGACGACGGCCCGCCCCGACCCGATGAACAGCGGCGACAGCCCGCCGACCGCGATGCGCGTCAGCGGCAGCGTGAGCGAGAACGCCAGCACTCCGACGAACCCCCACAGGAGTCCGAAGCGGGATGCCGACATCCTCGGACTCTACGGTCGGCCCCCGTCACCCCCTCAGAGCCGATCGGCGACAAGTGGCTCGCGCTCGGTGTCGGTGTGTCGCACGGAAACGAACCGCGCGATAGCTCCCAGCACCGCCGGGTCGCTGAGGATGCGCACGTGCCCGAGCCCGTCGGTGCGGATCACCTCGGTCGGCCCGTTGTGCGCGTCGGCGATGAGTTCCGACTGCCGCGGGTCGAGCACCGGGTCGCTGCTGTCGTGCACGACGAGCAGCGGGGTGCGGAGGTCGGCGGGGTCGAGTTCGGCGACGAATCGGTGCCACATGTCGGTCACGTCGGGGAAGGTGCGCTTTTCGATCCGGGTGCGAAGCCCGAGGCGGGCCCGGCCGCTGAGGCCGGCGAGGCGGGCGAACTCGTCGAGAATCTCGCCGACGTCGTGCACCCCCGCAATGCTCACGAGCCGCCGAGTGTGCGCCCCTTCACGCACCGCGAGGAATGCGGCGAGCACCCCGAACGAGTGGGCGACGATCGTGTCGAACCCGCCGTACCGGGCACTCAGCAGCGTGACGATGTGCGCGTAGTCGAGCACCGTCACGAAGTCTCCCGCGGAGTCGCCGTTGCCCGGGGCGTCGAACGCGACGATCGTGCGCTCGGGCGACTCGAGCTCTCGCACGACCGCCGAGAACCGCGACGCGCGGCTGCGCCACCCGTGAACGAGCAGAACAACCTCCGGCCCGTCTCCCCAGGTGTAGGTCGCGACGCGGGTTCCGGCGAGATCGAGCGTGCCGTGCGTCGCACGGGCGTGCACGTCGGCGTCATGCGGGCGAACGCGCTCGGGCCTGCCGAGATTGCGCCAGACCCGGTAACCGAGTTCAGCAGCCACGGGCGGGGCGACGACGCTGAGCGCCTTCAGGGTGGTGCGGGCGGCGCGCGGGGCGAAAGCCATGTCTTCTCCATCTATCCGTACGATCGTTCGTATATAATCAGAACGAACGATCGTTCGCAAGGGGCAAGATGGATGTCATGACCGTGACCGATGGACGCCGGGCGCGGGGGGATGTCTCCCGGCAGGCCGTCTTGGCTGTCGCCGTCGACCTCGCCACCGTCACGGGTCTCGACGGCTTGTCGATCGGCGGGCTCGCGTCGGCGGTATCGATGAGCAAGGGCGGCATCGCGGGCCTGTTCGGCTCAAAGCAAGAACTGCAACTCGCAACCGTCGCCTCGGCCGCCGAGATCTTTCAGCGCACCGTCATCGCCCCAGCGCTCACCGCCCCCACCGGGCTCCCGCGGCTGCGTGCTCTCATCGACGCGTGGCTCGACTACAGCCAGAACCGGGTCTTTCCCGGGGGCTGCTTCTTCGCCGCCGTCACCTCCGAGTACCGGTCGCGCCCCGGTGCGATTCGGGATGCAGTCGCCGCCAACCTGAAGCGCTGGCGCGAATTCCTCGCCGAGGCGATCACCCGAGCGATCGCCACCGGCGACCTTGCCGACGGCATCGACGCGACCCAGCTCGCCTTCGAGATCAGCGCGCTGCTCGACGCCGCCAACGACTCGTCGCTGCTGTTCGACTCAGCAGAGCCCTACGCCCGCGCCCGCGCCGCCGTCGATACGCTGCTCAGCCGGGCCCGCTGACCCCGGCCCGCCCCTGAAAGAGTGTCGGGCCGCACCGTACGCCTGTTGTCGACACCCGTCAACCGGGGTGGGCGCTCAGGATCAGCAGGTAAACTGGAGGCATCTGGAGCGTTCCGCTCACTCGCCGGCTGGGAAGTCGAACACGACACATCCCGAGGCCGATTTTGACTCTCGCCCCCGCAACAAACTTTCGCACCACCACCCCGCGCGACGCCGCGCCGAGCGGCTTCGCGCCGCTGCTGAAGCGGGTGAAGGAAGCCAACCTCCTGCGCCGTAGCCAGGTGTTCTACATCTCGCTGCTCACGACTCTCGTGCTCGCCCTCGGCGGCGCGATCGCCGGATTCGTTCTGCTCGGCGACTCCTGGTTCCAGCTGCTCATCGCCGCGGCGCTCGGCGTGATCTTCACGCAGTTCGCGTTCCTCGGGCACGAGGCATCCCACCGTCAGGTGTTCACGTCGGGCAAGGCCAATGACCGCATGGGCCGCGCGCTCGCATCCGGCGTCGTCGGGCTGTCGTACTCCTGGTGGATGAACAAGCACACCCGCCACCACGGCAACTCGAACGTCATCGGCAAAGACCCCGACCTCGAGATCGACACCGTCTCATTCGTCGACACCGACGCGGCATCCGCCCGGGGTCTGCGCGCCCTCATCACCCGCCACCAGGGGAAGCTGTTCTTCCCGCTGCTCGCCTTCGAGGGCGTCAACCTGCACGTGAAGTCGTTCGGCCACGCGTTCGGACGCGGCAAGGTCGACAACCGCACGATGGAGATCGTGCTTCTCATGGCCCGCATGGCGATCGTGGTCAGCGCCGTGTTCCTCGTGCTGCCGCTCGGCATGGCGTTCGCGTTCCTCGGAGTGCAGCTCGCCGTCTTCGGCGCCTACATGGGTCTCGCGTTCGCCCCCAACCACATCGGCATGACGATGTTCTCGATCGACGCGAAGCCCAGCTTCTTGCACAAGCAGGTGCTGTCGTCGCGCAACATCCGCGGCGGCTGGTCGATGACGATGCTCATGGGCGGGCTCAACTACCAGATCGAGCACCACCTGTTCCCGAGCATGGCGCGCCCGCACCTCTTCGCCGCCCGCCGGATGGTGCGCGACACCTGCCGCGACGAGGGCATCGTGTACACCGAGACCACGCTCGTCGAGGCGTATCGCGTCGTCATCCGCTACATGCGTAACGTCGGTCGTAGCGCCCCGCGCATCTTCGAGTGCCCGGTCGTCTTCCAGTTCGGTCGACTTTAAACCGACTGCGCCCGGATCCGGGCGAGCCGGGCGACGGCGAACTCATAGCCCTGCACTCCGGCGCCGACGATCACGCAGGCCGCGATCGGTGAGATGTACGAGTGACTCCGAAACTCCTCGCGCGCGTGCACGTTGCTGAGGTGCACCTCGACGACCGGCAGCCCCACCGCGACGAGGGCGTCGCGGATCGCGATCGACGTGTGCGTGTACGCGCCGGCGTTGATGACGATGCCGACGGCGGTGTCGCGGGCAGCGTGGATGGCGTCGATCAGCTCGCCCTCGTGGTTGCTCTGCACGGCATCCACCTCCCACTCGAAGGCCGCTGCGGCAGTGCGCGCAGAAGCCTCGACGTCGGCGAGGGACTCGCTGCCGTAGATGTGCGGTTCGCGGGTACCGAGCAGGTTGAGGTTCGGCCCGTTGACCAACAGGATGCGGTTAGCCACGAGCCGCTCGCTGCGCCGCCAAACGGATCGGCGCGTTCGCGGCGCCGTAGCCGTCGTAATCGCCACGCCGCTCGACCATCTCGAGGAACACCCCGCCGACGGTCGGCGTATAGAAGTGGATGAACTCGCCCCCCTCAGTGCGGTCGTAGAAGAGATCCAGCTCGCGTAGCTCGTCGAGGAAGCCCGGATCGAGGGCGAACCGTGCCGCGAGGTCGTCGTAGTAGTTCTGCGGGATGCGCAGAAACTCGAGCCCCCGCTGGCGGGCGGCGCGCGCGACGGCGACGACATCGGCGCAGCGCACCGCGATGTGCCGGTCAGGCAGTGGGGCGGTGGCGGGCGCGAGGTTCATCGGCAACCGTACGGCGCCGTCGTCGGTGCGCATCACGTGGCTACGCACCAGGCCCACCGGTCCGGGCACTTCGGCCGCCGACGCAGTCGTCAGAGCGAGCACGCTGTTGGCGAACAGCACGGCCTCGTCGAAGTCCTGCCAGCGGTAGCCGAGGTTGACGTGGTCGACCACCCCGACGGCACCCTCGTCGGCCTCGCCGCCGGCGAATTCGGTGATCCACGAAGCTTCGGCCGGGGTGTCGTTCCAATAGACCGCGGTGCCGTCGGGTGCAGCCACCGACCGTAGGTGGTGTTCGCCCGCGTGCGTGCGCCGGTAGACCTCGGGCGCTCCCAGCGTGCGCGCGCGGGACTCGACGGCGGCGGCATCCGGCACCTCGAACCCGATGCCGGCGACGCGCGGCACCTCATCGCGGGTCTGCTCGTCGAGGATGATGCGGGCGTCGCCGAAGGTCCACAGCCGTACCGGCTTCGTGCGGTGGCTGCCGCGGAACCGAAAGCCGAGTTGCGTGAGCATCGCGTCGAACGGGGTGAGATCGCTGCCGGCGAGCTCGACGAAGTCGAATCCGGTCGGCGGGGTCGCGTCGGCAAGGCGGTCGGCATCCCAGCCGTTGGCCGCCGCGGTGCGGTCCGCGAGCCAGGTGAGCGATCGCCGCGCGTGTGCGGCAGTGCGTACCACGTCGGTCTGCCGAAAGGTGTCGTTGAACACCTCAAGCGACAGCGGCCCGCTGTACCCGGCCCGCAGCACATGCCCGAGGAAGTCGGTGAGCGCGAAAGCGCCCTCGCCCGGGAACAACCGGTGGTGCCGGCTCCACGAAAGCAGGTCCATGTCGAGGGCGGGGGCGTCGGCGAGTTGCAGGAAGAAGATTCGGTCGCCCGGAATCTGCTCGATCCCGGCCGGGTCGTGGCCGCGTGACAGGATGTGGAAGCTGTCGAGGCAGGTGCCGAGGTTGGGCCGGTCAGCCGCCTGCACGAGCCGCCAGGCGTGTCGGTAGTCGTTGACGAAACGGCCCCAGGCGAGGGCTTCGAAGGCGATCCGGATGCCGTGGGCGGCCGCAAGGTCGGCGAACTCCCCGAGTTGGCGGGCGGCGACCTGGTCGTCGTCGATCGTCGCGGTGCCGGCGTTGCTGCACACCAGCACGAGGTCGGTACCGAGCCGCCGCATCGTGTCGAACTTCGCCTCGGCGCGGTGCAGGGTGTCGGCGAAGGTCGCGTCATCGACCCCTTCGACGTCGCGGAACGGCTGGTACATCTCGATCGTCAGCCCGAGGCGAGCGCAGAGGGCGCGGATCTCTTCGGGCGATTCGTAGGCGGCCTGGAGGTCGGCATCCATGATCTCGACGCCGTCGAACCCGGCCGCGGCGGCGGCTTGCAGCTTCTCGACGAGCCCGCCCGAGAGGCACACCGTCGCCACTGAGGTACGCATGCGGGCAATGTACCACTTCGTACATTGGGGCTTCCGAAAGACCCCGATCTAATGTAATGATCGGTACATTAGCCGTCGCGCGGAACGAACCGCGTCTGGAACGAACGAGGAAGTCCGTGACCGGAAACGAGCCACCCCCCGTCGAGCGCTTCCCCGCTCTGAGGCGGATCGGGCGCGTGATCGGCTTCGTCGAGATCGCCTTCGGGGCGCTCACCCTGCTCGGTATCGCCATTCTCGTGCTGACGCAGGCGGCCCAGCGCTACCTGCCGTTCGAAGGCTTCGCCTGGACCGGCGAGATCGCGCGATTCTCCCTCGTCTGGCTGACCTTCGCCGTCATCGGTGTGCTCGTCACGACGCGGGGGCACATCGCCCTCGAGATCGCCGACGCGCTGCCGAAGCCGGCACTCGTGCGGATCGTGCAGGTGCTCTCGCTGGTGATCGTCGCGGCGGTCGGCGTCGGCTTGACCGTCGAGGCGGCCAACCTGGTCGCGACCCAAGGCATCGTGAAGTCGCCGGTGCTGCGCATCCCGATGTCGTTGGTCTACATCCCGGTGTTGCTCGGCGCGATCAGCACGGCGGTGCGCGCGCTGATCAGCGCCATCGACATCGCCCTGCACGGTCCGATCCTGCGTGACGACGAGTCGACCGACGCTGAGTCGACCAACGCTGAGGCGGCGTCCGCATGATGCTCGCACTCCTCGGCCTCGCGATCGCAGTGCTGCTGGTCATCCGGGTTCCCGTCGCTTTCGCCTTCCTCGGCCCGTCTCTCGTGTACATGGCGCTCGTCGGCCAGTCGACCGGCGCGGCCTTGCGGCTCGTGACCAATGCCGCGGCGAGCTTCCCGCTGCTCGCGGTGCCGCTCTTCGTGCTGCTCGGCGCTCTCGCCAACCACGCCGGCATCGCCGAACGGCTCTTCCGGTTCGCCCAGGCCGTGCTCGCCAAGGTGCGCGGCAACCTCGGGTATGTCGCCATCGGCACGAGCGTCGGGTTCTCGTGGATGAGCGGCTCCGCCGTCGCCGACGCCGCCGCGCTCGGCAAGGTGCAGATCCCCGCGATGATCAAGGCCGGCTACGGCCGGCGCTTCGCGACCGGGCTGTCGTCGGCCGCCGCCCTCATCGCCCCCGTCATGCCGCCGAGTATCCCCGCGGTGATCTTCGCCGGCCTCGCGGCCGCGTCGACCGGCGCGCTGTTCGCAGCATCCGTCATCCCGGCCCTGGTGATGGCGGTCGGGCTCTGCGTCGTCGTCTTCATCCTCGTGCGCCGCAACCCCGCGTTGCGCAGCGGGCGGTTCGATAAGGCCGAATTCATGGCGTCGACCAAGGGCGTCATCCTGCCGCTTTTCGCTCCGTTCGTCATCCTCGGCGGCATCCTCGGTGGATTTTTCACCCCCACCGAAGCCGCAGCCGTCGGAGCCGCGTACATCCTGCTCGTCGGCATCGTGCAGCGGTCGCTCACGCTGAAGGGCTTTCTCGAGGCGCTCAAAGAGACGGCGCTCACTACCGGCAGCATCATGCTCATCGTCGCGTCGGCGTCGCTGCTCGGCTACATCCTGGCCCGCGAGCGGCTGCCCCAGATGCTCACCGAGCTGCTGTTCACGATCACGAGCAGCCCGATCATGTTCCTCGCCCTGGTGGCGGTGCTCATGCTCATCCTCGGCACCGTCATCGACGCCACGGCGATCCTCGTGCTGGTGACGCCGATCCTGCTGCCGATCGCCCTCAAATACGAGGTGAACCCCATCGTGCTCGGCGTGCTCATGATCGTTTCGCTCATGATCGGCCTGCTCACCCCGCCGGTCGGCACCGTGCTGTTCGTCACCGCGACCGTGTCGAAAACTCCGGTCGGTGAGGTATTCCGCGGCGCGCTGCCGTTCCTCGTGCCCCTCGTCGTCACGATGATCCTCATCATCGTCTTCCCCGACGCGGTGATGTGGCTTCCGGGGGTGCTCGGCCTGTGACGATGCACGCCCCGCCGACGCAGCGTCGCGCGATGCTCATCGCCCTCATCGGCGAAGGTGTCGCCCCGTCGCTGACCCCGGCGATGCACGAGCTCGAGGGCGCCCGGCACGGGATGCACTACGTGTACCGCACGGTCGAACTCGCCCCCGGAGAGGGCACCGCCGAACGGATGCGCGAGATTCTCGACGCCGCCCGCGACATGGGATTCAACGGGCTCAACATCACCCACCCCGTCAAGCAGACCGTCGTGCCGCTGCTCGACGAGCTGGCACCGAGTGCGGAGGCGGTCGGCGCGGTGAACACCGTCGTGTTCCACGACGGCCGCATCGCCGGGCACAACACCGACGTCACCGGTTTCGGGGCCGCCTTCGACGAGGCGCTCGCCGACCTCCCGCGCGAGCGCGTTGTGCTCCTCGGTTCCGGAGGTGCGGGCGCCGCGGTGGCGAGCGCGCTTGTCGACCGCGGTGTCGGCGACCTGGTGATCGTGGATGCCGATGCGGCTCGCGCGACCGACCTCGCCGCATCCGTCGCGCGCTTGGCACCCGGCCGGGTGCGTTCCGCGCCCCTCGACGGGCTGCCCGCCCTGCTGACGTCGGCCGACGGCGCCGTCAACGCCACCCCGGTCGGGATGGCCGGCCACCCCGGCGCCCCGTTCGACGTCGCTCTGCTCGGCAACGGCGCGTTCGTCGCCGACATCGTCTACCGACCGAGCGAGACGCGCCTGCTGCGCGACGCCGACGAGCGCGGCCTGCGCGTGATGGCCGGACTCGGAATGGCGATGCATCAGGCCGCCGACGCGTTCGAGATCTTCACCGGAGAACCCGCCGATCGGCAGGCGATGCTCGCCGATCTTCAGAACCTGGTCGCCGCCGAGCGACCGGCACCCCGCCCCCGTGGCACCTGAAATCCAGTGGCACCAGAAAAAGAGGAGAACAGTGATGGCGCAACACACAACGAAGTGGTTTGCAGTGGCCGCAATTCCGGCCCTGCTGCTGGCCGCCTGCACCACGGCCCCGACCGACGAGGGGTCGGGCGATGAGCAGACGTTCGAGCTCACGCTCGCTCACAGCTACACCGAAGCGCAGCCCCAGCACCGGTGTGGCGCTCAGGTGATCGCCGACGAGGTCGCAGCGGCCGACGTGGGTCTCACGATCGAGATCTTCCCGAGCAGCCAGCTCGGGGGCGACGCCGACCGCATCGCGTCGGTCGCCTCGGGCGACATCGACATCGACATCCAGGGCGCCTCCGCGCTCGGGGCGGTCTACGAACCGATCAGCGTGCTCGACGCCGCCTACGCCTTCGACGACGCCGATCACCTGGCGGCGTTCATGGCGAGCGAAGAGTCCGACGTGTTGACCGCCGGATTCGCCGAAGCAGCGGGCGTGTACACGCTCGGTGCCTGGTCGGCGGGAGCGCGGCACTTCACCGCGAACACGCCGATCCGCACCCCCGAAGACCTCGCGGGCCTGCGGATGCGATTCCCCGGTTCGCCGCAGTACCTGATGAACGCGCGGGCGCTCGGCGCCACCGCGACGGAGGTCGCGTATGAGGAGCTCTACCTCGCGCTGCAGCAGGGCACGGTGGACGGCCAGGAGAACCCGATCACCAATATCGTGGCGTCGAACCTGGTCGAGGTGCAGGACTACATCAGCATGAGTGCTCACCAGCTCAACACGAACCTGGTGATCATGAGCTCGAAGTGGAACGACCTGAGCGAGCGCCAGCAGGAGGCCCTCACCGCGGCCGTCGTGACCGCCGTCGAGAACGTCACGGAGTGCATCGCCGAAGACGAGGAGACCATCCTCGCCGAGTGGCGCGAGGGAGGCGAATGGGAGGTCATCGAGGATGTCGACCGTGACGCCTTCCAGGAGCGCGCCGTGGCGTACCTCGAAGAGAACTTCACGGGCGAAGCGCTCGAGATCTTCCAGGCGATCCGCGCGACGAGCGACTGACTCAACCGGAAATGACGAAGGTCGTGTCGGCCGTCACCGGAGAGGTGGCGGCCGACCGGCTTGCGACGACCCTCATGCACGAGCACCTGTTCGTGCGCAGCCCCGACCTCGACCGGGCGCTGCCCGACCCGGAGTGGGATGAGGAGACGGCCGTCGACCGGGCCGTCGCCGGCCTCGAGCGGCTGCACGCGCTCGGGGTGCGAACGGTCGTCGATCTGACGGTTCTCGGTCTCGGGCGCGACGTCGCGCCCGTTCGCCGAGTCGCCGAGCGCAGCCCCGTGCAGATCGTGGTCGCGACCGGGTACTACTCGGATGCGGCCCTTCCCCCGGCGCTGCGCCTTCGCGGCCCGGGACTTCTCGTCGACGGATCCGATCCGCTGCTCGAGCTGTTCGTGCGTGATATCGAGCAGGGCATCGAGGGCACCGGAGTCCGGGCGGGCATCATCAAGATCACCTCGGATGCCGCCGGCATCACCCCCGACCTGGCGCGGGTCTTTCGGGCCGCCGCGATGGCGCACCAGCAGACGGGCGTGCCGATCACCACCCACTCGCATGCGGCATCCGGCGGCGGTCGCGAGCAGCAGCGGATGCTGACCGGCCTGGGGGTCTCGCCCGACCGCATCATCATCGGGCACAGTTGCGACACCACCGACCTCGCCTACCTGCGCGATCTCGCCGACAACGGCTCGGTGCTCGGCTTCGACCGCTTCGGCATGGAACACATCCACTCCGACGAACTGCGCATCACCACACTGCTCGCGCTGCTCGACGCGGGTTACGCCGATCGCATCGTGCTGTCACACGACGCCGCGATCTACAGCCGGGTCACCCCGCCGTCGTGGCGCGCAGTGCACACGCCGAATTGGCATATGGAGTACCTCTTCACCACCGTGATCCCGCGCCTGCGTGGCGAGGGTGTCGACGACGAACTGCTCGGGCTCATGCTGATCGACACGCCGCGGCGGCTGCTCGCCCGTGCCTGAAGTCGGTGCCCGACGTCTCTGCCGTGGGATGCCTCGACGCCGAACTAGGGTGTGACTCGTGACCTCACCGCCGATCCGCCAACGCGACCGCGAGCGGACCCGCGCCGAGTTGCTCGAGGTGGCGACGACGACGTTCGCCGAGTCGGGCTACTCCGGCACCCGGGTCGACGAGATCGCCGAGCGCACGCGCACGACGAAGCGGATGATCTACTACTACTTCGGCGGCAAGGAGCAGCTGTACCTGGCGGTTCTCGAGAAGGCGTATCGCGGCATCCGAGAGGCGGAGCGCAAGTTGGGGGTCGGCGACCTCGAACCCACCGAGGCGGTGCGGCGCATCGCCGAGCTCACCTACGACCACCACCTCAACCACAGCGAGTTCATTCGCCTCGTGACGATCGAAAACATCCATCGCGGTGCCTTCATCCGTCGGCTCGAGTCTCTGCGCGAACTCAACCAGCCCGCCCTCGGCCTGCTCGACGAGGTGCTCGAACGCGGGCGGGCGGCGGGCCTGTTCCGGTCGGATGTCGACGCTCTCGACGTGCACCTGGTGATCAGCTCGTACTGCTTCTTCCAGGTCGCCAACCAGTACACCTTCGGCTACCTGTTCGACCGCGACCTGCTCGACCCGGCTCGGCGCGATCACCTGCGCGGCATGATCGGCGACGTCGTCGTCGCCTGGCTGACCGCCACGGCGTAGCCGCATACGCGGCGTGTCTGACCTCAACGGTGCTGAGCGGGCGACTTCACCGGCAGTGAGGGCGACCCAGCGCGCTGACCCGCCGGCACGGTGTGCACGCCGGGCCGCAGAGCTGGACGCTCAAGCGAGGCGCCCTCCACGTCGACATCGGGAAGCATGCGATCGAGCCATTTCGGCATCCACCAGGCGAAACGGCCCAACAGGTGCATGAGCGCCGGCATGAGCAGCAGCCGCACCACGAACGCGTCGAACAGCACTCCGATAGCCATGCCGAACCCGAGAGGGCGCACCATCGCGAGGTGGCTGAAGACGAACCCACCGAACACCGAGATCATGATGATCGCCGCGGCGATGACAACCGCGCGGGCGCTGCGAACGCCCACGGTGACGGCAACCCGAGCGGGGGCACCGTGCACGAACGCCTCGCGCATGCCCGAGCCGATGAAGAGTTGGTAGTCCATCGCGAGCCCGAACAGCACACCGGTGAGGATGATCGGCGCGAAGTTGAGCACCGGCCCCGGGTCGTGCACCCCGAAGATTTCGCCGAACCAACCCCACTGGTAGATCGCGGTGACGGCGCCGAGGGCGGCGAACAGCGATAGCAGGAACCCGCCGGTGGCGATGAGCGGCACGAGGATCGACCGGAACACGATGACCAGGATGATGAGCGACAGCCCGATGACGATCGCCAGGTAGATCGGCAGGGCGTCGGCGATCGTCTGCGAGATGTCGATGTTGCCGCTCGCGGCACCGGCGACACCGAGTTGGATGTCACCGTGGTCGGCCGAGTCGATCGGCGACAGTCCGCGCAGTGCGCCGACGAGTTCCTCGGTCGAGACGCTCGACGGGCCATCGACCGGCACCACGCGGAAGGCGAGCAGTCCACCGTCAGCCGCTACGCCGGCGGGCGAGACAGCCACGACATCCTGCTGGGCCATCAGCACGTCTTCGATCTGCACCTGCAGGTCCATCACCGCGACCTGGTCGTCGGCGTCGACGGCGGTCTCGGGCTCCGCGACCACCACGAGGGTGCCGTTGGTGCCGGCGCCGAACTCCTCGGCGACGATCGAGTAGGCGCGGTACTGGGTCGAATCCTCAGGCTCGGATGAGCCGTCGGGTAGCCCGAGGCGCAGCGACAGCGCGGGGATGGCGGCGACGAGCAGGATGCCGACAGCCGCCACGACGGCGACGATCGCCCGCCAGGTGGGCATGGCCTTCGGTGCCAACGCGACGTGGTCCGGGTGCCCGATCTTCGCCCGCGCCCGCTTGCTCAGCACGCGCAGGCCGACGAGGCCGAGCAGCGCTGGCGTGAAGGTCACGGCGACGAGCACGGCGATGAGCACGCACGCGGCGGCGACCGTTCCCATGACCCCGAGGAACGGGATGCCGGTGACGTTGAGCGCGAGCAGCGCGATGACGACGGTGGCGCCGGCGAAGACGACGGCGTTGCCGGCCGTGCCGTTCGCGAGCGCGATCGACTCCCGCACGTCGGCTCCTGCCTTCAGCTGGCGGCGGTGTCGGTTGATGATGAAGAGGGTGTAGTCGATGCCGACGGCGAGCCCGAGCATCACCCCGAGCACGGGAGTGACCGACGCCATCTCGACGACGCCCGAGAAGGCGAGCGAGCCGGCGACGCCGACCCCGACGCCCAGGACCGACGAGACGAGCGGCAGCGACGCCGGGATGAGCGCTCCCAGCATCACGACGAGCACGAGAGCCGCGGCGAGCAGCCCGACGACCTCGCCGACCCCGACCAGACCTTCGAGGGAGTTCGCGATCTCGCTCGAGTACTCGATCGTAACGCCATCGATTCCGGCGTCGTCGAGTTCGGCGGCGACGGCGTTCTTCACCTCGGGGGCGAGGTCGGTGAGGGTGTCGTCGAAGACGACGGCGGCGACCGCGGTAGATCCGTCGTCGCTCACGGTGCGGATTTCGCTCGCGAAGTCGTACAGGGTCGCCGCGTTCTCGAGTCCTGGTGCTCCCGAGGCGAGCTGCTGCTCCAGTGCAGCCTGCTGCAGCGCCGTGTCGAACGGGTCGACGGCCGTGGCGACGCCGTCGATGTCACCGGTCGAGGCGATCACGCTCGAGATCTCGGCCTGCTGCTCCGCGGTGAACGCGCCACCGTCGTCGGTCTGGAACACGACGGTTCCCACCGCGCCGCCCACGCCATCCAGCTCGGCGCTCAGTTTGTCGGTGACTTGCTGCGTGGGGGTGTTCGGGATGCTGAACCCCGTCGCGAGCTGCGCTCCGCTGAACAGGTAGGCGCCGCCAGCGGCAGCGAGAGCGAGCACCCAACCGACGATGACGAGCCAGGGACGACGGGCGGAGAACCGGCCGAGACGTGCGAGTAGTCGAGCCACCACGGAGCCTTTCAACGAGAAGAACGGGATGCACTCCATCGGGCGTTCTCGACACTATCCGACAGTTGTTGGAAACACGACGAATGTCGGCAAATTCGCAGCCTCCGGGCACCTCCCTGACACAATCGGTGCATGGACCCCCGCATCGCGCGTACCCGGAAGAGCCTCCAGGAGGCGCTCTTCGACCTCGCGCGTGAGCGCGGCCTCGACGACATCTCGATCGCCGACATCGCAGAGCGCGCCGGGGTGAACCGCAGCAGCTTCTACCAGCACTACTCCGACAAAGACACGCTGTTGGCCGACGCGATCGACGCGGCCGCCGCCGGGGCGGGCGCCGACATCCCCGAGGTTCGCGAGATCACCGTCGACGCGCCGGCGGTGCTCGTGCACTACCTCCGGCACGTCGAAGAGAACGCCGCCGTCTACGCGCGGGTGTTCGGCAGCCGCGGCTCGCCCGCTGCCGCCGCCCGCTTGCGCGCCCGCATCGAGTCGATAGCGGCGGCCGCCGTGGCGGAGCGCCCCGACATGTTCGACGACATCCCGATCGATGTGCGCGCCGCGGGCCTGTCGGGTTCGGTGATGGGCGTACTCGAGGCCTGGCTCGCGCGCGACCCGCGACCGGCGGTCGAGGTCGCCGTGTCGTGGATGTGGCGGATGCTGCTCGGGCCGATCGGTTTGGTCCCGGGTGAGGTCGCTACCGGCCCGTCCAGGCGAGCAACTCCGCCAGCGGCCAGGTCGTGACGATGCGTTCGGCGGGAACCCCCATCCGCTCCGCCCGCTCCGCGCCGTAGTCGAGCAGCGACAGCTGCCCCGGCGCGTGCGCGTCGGAGTCGATCGAAAACAGACACCCGGCATCCAGCGCCACCTGGATGAGCTCGTCGGGCGGGTCCTGCCGCTCGGGGCGCGAGTTGATCTCGACCGCGACCCGACGCTCCGCGCACTCCGCGAACACCGCCGCCGCGTCGAAGGTCGACCCGGGCCTGGTGCCCCGCGATCCTTCGACCAGTCGCCCGGTGACGTGCCCGAGCACATCGGTGTGCGGGTTGCGGATCGCCCCCAGCATCCGCTTCGTCATCTCCTTCGGGTCGGACTTCAGCTTGCTGTGCACGCTGGCGACCACGACATCCAGCTTGCCCAGCATCTCGTCGGTCTGGTCGAGCGTGCCGTCTTCGTTGATGTCGACCTCGATGCCTTTCAGCAGGGTGAAGCCGTCATCGCGGAAGGTCTCGACGATGGCGAGCTGCTCCTCGAGCCGCTCCGCCGACAGGCCGCGCGCGATCGTCAGCCGCGGCGAGTGGTCGGTGAGGGCGAGGTACTCGTGCCCCAACCGAAGCGCCGAGGCGACCATCAGGTCGATGGAGGTCGTGCCGTCGCTCCATTCCGAATGCGCGTGCAGGTCGCCGCGCAGTTTCGTGCGCAGCTCGCTCTGCTTCGGCCCGTTGTCGCCGCGCAGCCGCTCGAGATAGTCGGGCACCTCGCCGGCGAGCGCCTGCTGGATGACCAGATAAGTGGAGTCGCCGATGCCCGGCTGCGCCTTCAGCCGCACCGGGTCGTTCAGGATGGCGCGGTCGAGGTTCGCGATCGTCTCCCCCGCGGTGCGGAACGCCTTCGACTTGTACCGTGACGAACGTTCCCGCTCGAGCAGGTACGCGATCTCGGTCAGCGCGTCGAGGGGATCCACCCGTCAAGTCTGCGCTAGCTCAGCGGCGGCGCTAGCTCAGGGCCTGCCCGTAGGCGGCGCCGAGCTTCCAGTCGCTCATGATGCGCCCCATCCAGCGCTTGTTCGCCGCCTCCCACTCCCCTGCGGGCACGCCGTGGCGCTGCGCGACCTCGTCGGCGGGAGTCGTCGGGTCGTCGCGGATGGCGACGGTTGCGGCGAGAAAGGTCTCCCAGGTCACCGGATCCTCGGCCGCCGGGCCGGCGTTCATGTCGAAGCCCGCCGCGGCTCCGGTTGACGCGGCCACCTTCGCCTGCAGACGGTCGATGAGCCCGGCCTTGCCGAACCCCGGGTGGGAGTTGCTGTCGCCCGCCCCCATGACGGAGCCCGACTCGGCGGTGTTGACGATCCCGCCCCCGAGCGCGGCGACCCCGACGCCCGGCACCGCGACGGCGGCGGCGGGCCAGTCGATGCGGATCTTGCGCGCATCCCGCGGATGCTGCAGCGCCGGCAGCTTGTCGCCCGCCGCGCCGAGGTGGCTGGCATAGAAGGGCACGACGTACTTGTCGACGAGCGCCTCGGTGCCGTCGCTGAACCGCACCTTCGCCTGCGCGACGGTCGCGAGTCCGAGCATGGCCGACCGCGAGCCGAGGTCGAGGACTTCCGCCTGACCGCTGGCCCAACCGCCCCGCGGCGGACCGTCGATCTTGTCCTCGATCCCGGCGGCCGGTGGCTTCACCGACTTCCAGCGGCGCTCGACGGGCGCCCCCCAGCGGATGACTGCGGCCTTGCCGTTCCGGTGCACGGTCACCGGCATCCCGAGTCGCACGTCCTGAAGCGGAGACAGTCGCTGGCGGATGCCGAGAATCTCGCCGCCGACCTCGACCGCGTAGTCCTCGAGGTCGATGGTCGACTCGTCTTCACTCACCTGAGATCGGCGGATGCCGACGATCTTGCCCTCGACCGGGGCGCCCGCTTGCCACACCTTCATGAACGACGGTCCGAAGAGGCCCATGCGCACACCGTAGTGACCGGCGACGGTGGTGACAACGCCTGCCTTCGTAGACTGTCGGAAGCGCGGGAGTGGTGAAACTGGCAGACACGCAGGATTTAGGTTCCTGTGCCGAAAGGCGTGTGGGTTCGAGTCCCACCTTCCGCACGGCAGGGGTGTTGCACCCTACAACTGGTCGGATGGCGTGTCGAGATCGGGCACTTCGTCCCACGGAAGCACGTTCGGCGGGCGTTCGAGCAGCCCGATGCGCCTCTCGATGTCGACCAGGAACTCCTCGTTGACGACCTCGTCGGGATCACCGGTGGGTTCCACCATGATCTGGCTCGACGGGCCCAGCAGCATCTGGAAGTCGCCCTCCACCCCGTCGACCGTGCGACCCGGCACCTTGATCGAGACGGCGTCGTCGGCATGAGCAAGCGCTGCCGCGTAGCGCAAGAGGGCATGAGCGATCGCGGTCCCCGTGAAGATCGTGCCGCCCGCATAGTCAAGACGCATCATGAGACCACGCTCACATAGACGCCGCGGCGAGAAAAGCCCCTTGCATCGCGAAGGGCTATCCGGCAAGCGCCGGGGGCTTACCCCCGGGCGACGTGCAGATCGGCCCGATACGCTGAGGGCCATGCTCAGTCTTCCCGCCGTCGCCACCGGACTCATCCCCTGGCTCGACCCGGCCGCGATCATCCAAGCTGCCGGACCGTGGGCGCTGCTCGTGGTGTGCCTCATCGTCTTCGCCGAGACGGCGCTGCTGGTCGGCTTCATCCTTCCCGGTGACACCCTGCTGGTGATCACGGGGCTGCTGACCTTCACCGGCACGATGACGGCGAGCCAGGCGGGAATCCTCATCCCGATCTGGCTGGTGTCCCTCTCCATCGCGGTGGCGGCGTTCGCCGGCGGTGAGGTGGGGTACCTCATCGGCCACAAGGCGGGCCCGCGCATCTTCGAGCGACGCGAGAGCGGCTTCTTCTCGAAAGACAACGTCATCCGCACCAACAAGTTCTTCGACCGCTTCGGGCCGCTCGCCGTGATCATCGCGCGCTTCGTGCCGGTGGTGCGCACCATCACCCCGATCGCCGCGGGCGTCGGGCACATGAACTACCGCAAGTACTCGCTCTACAACGCGATCGGCGCGCTCATCTGGGGTGCCGGGCTCACCTTCGCCGGCTTCCTGCTTGGGTTCATCCCGCCCATCGCCGACTTCGTCACCGAGTACATCGACCTCATCCTGCTGTTCGCGGTCGCCTGCGCGATCGTGCCCACCGTCTATCACTACGTGAAGTCGTCGCTGAAGGCGCGCAGGGCCCGGCGTCTCGGCGCCGAGCCGCTCGACGACTCTGAGGCGATCGCCGACATCTTCGAAGAGGGTCAGACCGGCCGCGTCAAGGAGCAGTAACCCGGCGTCGCGCGGCGAGTCGCGACACCACGCCGTGCCGCGGCGCGAAGAGGAACGCGAGCGTCAACACCACCCCCTGTCGCTCTCGGGATGGTGAGCAGGGCGACGACGAACACGACCTGCATCAAGTCACCCGTCGAACCAGCACTCGACGACAGATTTCGGCACACCGAGACTTACCGATTCTTCGGGTCACCGAAATTCAGTCGATGGTCACCCAGACCGCGCGCGCCGCCTCGGCGGGCAGCAAGCTGGGAGGACGTCATCCGGTTCGGCTGCCACTCGGTGTGCCCGTAGATGACCTTGAGGTAGTTCGCGGCAACGGTCGACAGGGTGCAGGGCGACGACTCAACGATGGGCCGGCTCCTCGCGCTCGGAGTGCCCGGCCGGCTCCAGCTGGAAGGTCGAGTGCTCCACGTCGAAGTGCCCGTGCAGGCACTCGCCGAGGCGCTCCAGCATCTCGCCCGTTCGTCCGCTCGCGAAGACCTCCGGCTCGCACTCGACGTGCGCCGTGAAGACGGGGGCTCCCGAGGTGATCGCCCAGACGTGCACGTCGTGGACCGCGACGACCTCGGGTGTCTCGAGCAGGTGCTCGCGGATGAGCGCCACGTCCGTTTCCCGCGGCGCCGACTCCGTGAGCACCCGCACGACGTCGCGCAGCAACAACGCCGCGCGGGGAACGATGAGCCCGGCGATGACCAGCGACGCGATCGCGTCGGCCGCCGCGAAACCTGTCGTGATCAGCACGACCCCGGCGATCACCGCCGCGATCGAGCCGAGGAGATCACCGAGCACCTCCAGGGTCGCGCCGCGCATGTTCATCGACCGGCGGTCACCGCCGCGCAACACGAGGTAGGCGGCGACGTTGGCGAGCAGACCGATGCCGGCCACGATGAGCATCGGCATGCCGGCCGGCGCGGGCGGATCGGATTCGGTGAGGCGGCGAATCGCCTCGATCGCGACGACTACCGCGACGACGGTGAGCAGCACCCCGTTGACCAGGGCCGCGAGCACCTCGAGCCGCCGGAACCCGAAGGTGTGCCGGTCGGTCGCGGGCCGCGTCGCCCAGACACTCGCCACGAGCGCGACGAGCAGCCCGATCGCGTCGCTCGCCATGTGTCCTGCGTCAGCCAACAGCGCCAGCGACCCCGAGAAGACTCCGCCGATGACCTGCACGACGAGAACGACGGCGATGATGGCGAACGCGATCGCCAGCCGACTCCTGGTCGACGCGCCATGCCCGTGATCGTGACCCACGGCATCCATTCTCCCTGGCCATGATCGATGCATGCCCGGATCTCTGATCGAAATACGTAGACCGTACGCCGCGCATGAAGAAGTGTTGGTGATGGATGCCGGGCACGAGGCGCTCGTCGCGCTTTCGGCACTCGCGCCGACGATCGCACCGTGCGCTTCGTCGAACACCCGCCCGAGCGCTTCTCCTACCCGCCCGGGCCGGCCGACCCGGAGCCGCACACCCTGGTGACAATGGAGGTCTACCCGGGCCGTACGCTCGAGAAGAAGCAGCGCCTCTCCGCCGAGGTGGCGGAACGGTTCTCGTTCGGTCAGCCGTAGCGGCGACGCAACTCGGTCGTCAGCGCGATGAAGGCGCGGGCCCGATGGCTGTCGGCATCCTTCTCGGCGGGGCTGAGCTCGGCGGAGCTGCGGGTCTCGCCCTCGGGGCGGAAGATCGGGTCGTAGCCGAAGCCGCCCGCACCCGCGGGTTCGGTCAAGACGTCGCCCGGCCACTCGCCTCGGGCGGTGTACTCGCTCTGCACATCGACGAGAGCCGCCGCGCAGACGAACGTCGCGTTGCGATCGGCGACCCCCACGAGGTTGCGCAGGAGGAGGTTCAGGTTGGCCGCGTCGTCACGCTGGCCCGAGTAGTGCGCGGAGTCGATGCCCGGCGCGCCGCCGAGCGCTGCCACCGCGATGCCCGAGTCGTCGGCGAGCGCCGGCAGCCCAGTGTGGGCGTGGGCAGCGCGCGCCTTGATGAGGGCGTTCGCCTCGAAGGTCTCGCCGTCTTCCACCGGCGCCGGCCCGTCGTAGCCCACCAGGTCGTGCGGCCCCAGCCGGTCACCGAGGATCCGCCGCAACTCGACGACCTTGTGCGCGTTGTGCGTCGCGAGTACGAACGTGGTCACGACGCCAGGATTGCGGCTTGGATCTCGGTGAGACGTGCCGCACCGCTCCCTGCCAGCTCGAGCAGCGCATCCAGTTCGCGCTTGTCGAACGGTGCGCCCTCTGCGGTGCCCTGCACCTCGACGAAGAGCCCGCGGCCGGTCATCACGACGTTCATGTCGGTCTCGGCGCGAACGTCTTCGGTGTAGGCGAGGTCGAGCATCGGCACACCGTCGATGATGCCGACGCTGACCGCGGCGACCGAGTCGATGAGTGCCTTGGCGTTCTTGCCGATGAACCCCTTGTCGCGGCCCCACTCGACGGCGTCGGCGAGGGCGATGTAGGCGCCGGTGATCGCTGCCGTACGGGTGCCGCCGTCGGCCTGCAGCACGTCGCAGTCGATGACGATCGTGTTCTCACCGAGCGCCTTGGTGTCGATGATCGCCCGCAGGCTGCGGCCGATGAGACGCGAGATCTCGTGCGTGCGGCCGCCGATGCGGCCCTTCACGCTCTCCCGGTCGTTGCGATCGTTGGTCGCGCGCGGCAACATCGCATACTCGGCGGTGACCCAGCCTTTGCCCTTGCCGGTCAGCCAGCGGGGCACCCCATTGGTGAAGGATGCCGTGCACAGCACCTTCGTGTTGCCGAACGAGATGAGCGCGCTGCCCTCCGCCTGGGCGCTCCAGCCTCGCTCGATCGTGATCGGGCGGAGCTCGTCGGGGGTGCGGCCGTCGGCACGTGCGGTGTCGGTCATGGGGTTCCAATCGTCGGGAGCTGGATGCTGGTCTCGACCCGCCCGCTTTGCGGGCTACTCAACCCAAGCGCCTCGAAGGTGTCGACGTGCGAGACCTCGGGGCCGAGAAAGCGATGGGCGAGTTTCAGGAAGGCGGGCTTGTCGTCGCCCGTGCACTCGAAGGAGTGTCGCGGCGGGCTCGGGTCGGTGCGCTCGAGCCCGGCCGAAACGAGGCGCCCGTAGACATCCGCGGCCGTCTCCTCCGCGCTCGAGACGAGCCGCACGTCGGGGCCCATCACGTACTGGATCGCCGCCGACATCAGCGGGTAGTGGGTGCAGCCGAGCACGAGGGTGTCGACATCCGCCGCCTTCAAGGGAGCGAGGTACTGCTCGGCGGCGGCGAACAGTTCGGGGCCGCTCGTGACCCCCGCTTCGACGAACTCGACGAACCGCGGGCACGCCTGGCTGAACAGCTCGACGGTCGGAGCCGCGGCGAATGCGTCGTCGTACGCCCGCGACTGGATCGTTCCGGCCGTGCCGATCACGCCTACCCGACCGTTGCGAGTGGCGCGGGCGGCGGCTCTCACGGCGGGCTGGATGACCTCCACCACCGGAATTCCGAACCCCACCTCGTAGCGCTCGCGGGCATCCCGCAGCATTGCCGCGCTCGCGGTGTTGCATGCGATCACCAGCGCCTTCACCCCCTGCGCGACGAGATCGTCGAGCACCTCGAGGGCGTAGGCACGCACCTCGGCGATCGGTTTCGGCCCGTAAGGCGAGTGCTTCGTGTCACCGACGTACAGCACCCGCTCGTGGGGCAACTGGTCGAGGATCGCCCGTGCCACGGTGAGCCCGCCGACCCCGCTGTCGAAGACGCCGATGGGCGCGTTCGTCTGGGGGGTCACGGGTTCCAAGGGTAGTCCGCGGGGGTGCGGGGTGGCGCCGACGTAGGCTTCGGGGATGACGAGCGCGCTGCTCACCGACCGATACGAGCTGACGATGATCGAAGCGGCGCTGCGCGACGGCACCGCGGATCGGCGATGCGTGTTCGAGCTGTTCACGCGGCGACTGCCTGCGGGGCGGCGGTTCGGCGTCGTCGCCGGCACCGGCCGACTGCTCGAGCAGCTCGCCTCCTTCCGCTTCGGCGAGGCCGAAATCTCTTGGCTGCGCTCGTCGGCCGTGGTGTCGTCGTCGACGTTGGACTGGCTCGCGTCGTACTCGTTCACCGGGTCGATCGCGGGGTACCGCGAGGGGGAGGTGTACTTTCCCGGCTCACCGGTCCTCACCGTGGAAGGCACCTTCGCCGAAGCGGTCATCCTCGAGACGCTGGCCCTCAGCATCCTCAACTACGACTCCGCCGTCGCCTCCGCCGCCGCCCGCATGGTCGCCGCCGCCGACGGGCGATCACTCGCCGAGATGGGGTCGCGGCGCACGGGTGAGCGCTCCGCCGTCGCGGCCGCCCGGGCCGCCTACATCGCGGGATTCGCCGCCACTTCCAACCTCGAAGCCGGCCGCACCTGGGGCGTGCCGACGATGGGCACCGCCGCGCACTCCTACACGCTGCTGCACGACAGCGAAGAGGATGCCTTCCGCGCCCAGGTCGAGGCGATGGGCGTCGGCACCACGCTGCTGGTCGACACCTACGACATCGCGGAGGGAATCGAGACGGCGATCCGGGTGGCGGGAACGTCGCTGGGGGCGATCCGGATCGACTCGGGCGACCTCGGGATCGTGGTCGCTGACGCTCGCGCGCAACTCGACGCGCTCGGCGCCACCGGCACCCGCATCACCGTCACCAACGACCTCGACGAGTACACGATCGCCGCGCTGCGGGCCGCTCCCGTCGACTCCTACGGGGTGGGCACCTCCCTCGTCACCGGGTCGGGCTCGCCGGCATCCGGAATGGTGTACAAACTCGTCGCCCACCAATCGGCATCGGGCGAGTGGCTGCCCGTCGGAAAGCGGTCGGACGGCAAAGCGACGATCGCGGGACGCAAGGTTGCCGTGCGCACCCTCGACCACGGCGTGGCCGTCGAAGAGACCGTCTACGTCGAAGAACCCGAGTCGCTGCCGAAGCCGGGCCGCGGGCTGGTCGTCGACTTCGTGAGTGACGGTGTGGTGGATGTCGCACACACCGGCCCCGGCGGTGTGGCGTCTGCGCGCGAACACCACGCCGCCGCCATCGCAGAGTTGCCCCTGACCGCGTTCGGTCTCTCCCGCGGTGAGCCCGTCATCCCCACCGTCTACATCTGACGCGGCCGCGCCGGTCGGCTCCCGCCTGTCGGGTCGCTCGCTGGGGCTCGCTCTCTCCATCCGCGACTTTTCGCGCGGATCAAGGCTTCGGGAGGACGAATTTTGACGGATGGACGGGCCGCACCGCCACCCCACGCTCCGACAGTCGGCTGCGGACCTTCAGTGCGACGTGATGTGGATGTTCGTAGAGGTCGGTCTTGGTGATCTCGAGCGACTCCCAGTCGAGGTCCTTGATGAGCTCGCGGCGCGCGACATCCTTCGCGAACTGAGTGGGCGACCGGTGCTGATCGCCGAGGTAATCGAGACCGTAGCGGGCTGGCTCCCAGGCCAGGTCGAGCGTCGCGAGCGGGCTGATCCGGAGATTCGGCACGGGCATCGGGCAACCAGCGGAGACAAGGAGAACCCTGCAGTGGGACTCGGGTCGAGATAGCGGCCCGGGAACGGCGAATGACGCGGCGAGCCGAAGAAGCGGACCACGCAAGATGCGATGGCGAGCGACGGCGTGATGCAACTCAGCCAGTGTGGCGAGCGCGGGCTCTGAAGAGCCAAACGACGGCGTCAGGGCGAAGTCGGCTGCCGCCACCAGGTCGGGAAGGTCGAGCATGCGACCGAGCGACAACCACGTCTGGATCGGCGAGAAGACACGTAGTGGTCCGAGATCCCAGATGTCCACGTTGTCCGGATCATGTTGGTAGCCCCGCACCCCTCGGCCTGTGGGGCGAGGCCCGGAATGTGGCGAGGAGACATGCACGACGTCGCCAGGCACGGATGCGGGAAGGGGCATCCCCCAGAGGCGGGCCGCCGAAGGACCGCAGAACGCGGCATCCGGACGCATCTTCGTCGCATAGGCGTGGCACCACGCGACCGCGTCGCGCGGCGCGGTGACGCAACGCACCCCCTGGAACGGTGCCGCGAGATCTTGCGAACGCAACGCCCCGGCGCTGATCCCCTTTGCCAGGGCATCCCGCACCCTGAACGATCCCGAGAACTCAACCATCCTCGAATGGTGTCCGAAGCCGTCTCGTGAGGACGATGCCGCGGTCCATCCGTGAGTTTTCGCCCGGATCGAGGTCTGGGAAGGACGAAAAGTCGCGGATGGGGGTACGTCGGGGGACCGCTGCCCGGTCAGCCCTTCATTCGCTCGTAGATCTTCTTGCAGTCGGGGCAGACGGGGAACTTCTCGGGGTCGCGACCCGGAGTCCACTTCTTGCCGCACAGAGCGCGCACCGGCTTGCCGGTGACGGCGCTTTCGAGGATCTTCTCCTTCTGCACGTAGTGCGAGAAGCGCTCGTGGTCGCCGTCTTCGAGTTGGGAGTCTTCGAGAAGCTTCTCGAGCTCACGGTCGAGGGTGTCGGTTCCGCCTCCGACGGTGTCGGGTCCGCGATCCAGATCGGCCATGCCACCAGGGTACGGCGACACGACCCGGGCCGCACGCCCAGACCTCAGTGGCGGGCGGCGAACTCCAACAGCTCCGGAGCGCGACGGTCGAACGACGCACCCCCGGCCCGGATGCCGATCACCAGCATGAGGGCACCTGCGAAGAAGCCGGCCGCGAGCGCGACCCACGTCCAGGGCAGGTTGCCCCACTCGGGCACGTCGAGCAGGTGGAAGATTCCGGCGGCGACCGCAGGCGACGCGACGAGCAGAATGACAACGATCGACCAGAACTGGATGCCGCCTCCACTCGCGCCGGGAACCTGCGGCTGCTGGAAGGCGGCGTCGCCGGGGCGGGTCGCCGGGTAGGGGAATCGCGCCGAGATCAGACTCGACACGCCGATCCCGCCGAGCAGGATGGCGGTGCTGACGCCGAGGACGGCGGGTGTCACCCCCCAGTCGCCGTGCCCCCACGCGGTGAGCGGGGTGCCGATCAGCACAACGGGCACGCCCATCGCGAGCACCGGCAGCATCCGCCCGATCCGGTCGTGGACGCCGCGGGTGTTCGCGGCGAGGTGGGTCCACATCGCCGTCGAGTCGTAGGCGACGTCGTTGTGCAGGGTTCCCCACGCGATCAGCAGCACGACGAGCGGCAGCGGAACGAGCGCGGCGATCGGCAACGGGATGCCGCCGAGCCACATCGCGAGCAGGGTGACGATCGGTACGACCGGCAGCACGACGAGGGCCGCTCGGTACCGAGGGTCGCGGGACCAATACGTGAAGCTGCGGGCCGCGACCGCCCCGGTGGGCGTCGACGGCAGGCGTCGGAACCAGCCGGGCACGCGGGCGGCGGGCTTCTGCGGGATGCGCCGGGTTGGGCGCAGAAGGAATCCGAGCGAGATGATCCAGACCAGCGCGAGCGCGGCGATCGTCACGCCTCCCAGCCACAGGTCTTGTTCGAGCAGCGCGGTGTCGCCGGCGGCGTCGTGCGAGGGTGCTCGCCAGAATGCGCCGATCGGCAGGCGGGTCAGAGCTTCGGCGATCGCGGGATCACGGAGCGGCGCCGAGACGACGACGACGCCGAGGACGACGGGCCACCACGCTGCCGGCAGCTGCTGGGCGAGGGTCGGCACGAGGTGGGCGACGATGACGACGACGCCCCCGAGCAACAGCAGGGCCGCGACGACCCGGATGAGGGCGTTGAGCGCCGGCCGATGCAACAGCAGGGCACCGATCGCGACGCCGACCCGCGCCGCGAAGATGCCTTCGAGCACGATCAGCGGCACCGCGAGGGCGGCGGTGCCGGCCGCCGGGCCCGTCCAGATCTGCAACGGGGCGAGGGCGATCGGCACCAGCAGCAGAGCCGGTCCGACAAGTGTCGTCAGCAGTACCGCTGCGGCGATCGAGAACCGACCGAACCCGAACAGCCATAGCGCGCGCGGGTGCAGCAGATGCGACCGCACGACGAGCACCGGCACGAAGAACGCCCCCAGCGACACCAGAGCCCCCACGACGGCGACGACGCGGTGGCGGGTGACGTCGTCCAGGTTGACCGCGAGGGCGGCTCCGCCCCACAGCACCGCGACGCAGGCAGCGGCCAACACGATTCCCAGACCCGCCCAGGCTGCTGTCGCCGGCGTGCGGAACGCACTCGCCAGCAACCGAACCTTCAGTCGGAGTAGCTCTGCAACCACTCCATGCCCTCCACTGCGCCCGCGCCACCGGCGAGTTCGACGAACCGGGTCTCGAGGCTTTCGCCGTCGAGCACATCGGCGAGCGGTCCCGCCGCCAGCATCCGCCCTTCGGCGATGATCGCGACGTAGTCGCAGGTGCGCTCGATGAGCCCCATGCTGTGGCTCGACAGCAGCACCGTGCCTCCTGCCTCGGCGTACTTCTTGAGGATCGCGATGACCGACGCCGCCGACACCGGGTCGACTGACTCGAACGGTTCGTCGAGCACGAGCAGACGCGGCGAGTGGATCATCGCCGCCGCGATCGCGACCTTCTTCACCATGCCGGCGGAGTAGTCGGAGACGAACCGGTCGAGCGAGTGCCGCAGGCCGAAGGCGGCGACAAGGTCGTCGATGCGACGAGCGGTGGTCTCGCGGTCGAGCCCCCGGAGCGCGCCGGCGTGGTGCAGGAACTCTGCCCCGGTGAGACGGTCGAACAGGCGCAGGTTGTCGGGCAGCACGCCGAGCGACTTCTTGGCGACTCCCGGGTTGCGCCAGACGTCGGCTCCGTGGATGCGAACGACGCCCGAGTCGGGACGCAGCAGCCCGGTGACCATCGAGAGAGTCGTGGTCTTGCCCGCCCCGTTCGGGCCGACGAACCCGTAGAACGTTCCGGCGGGAACCTCGAGGTCGACCGAGTCCACGGCTGTCACGCCGTCGAACCTCTTGGTGAGGTTGCGCACCGAGAGCGCCGCGCTGGATGCCGGGCCGGGTTGCGTGGTCGTGCGGGCTGGGCGGCGCACCGCCTTGGGGTGACGGGATGCCTTCAGCGCGACATCGGTCGACGGTTTCGGCTCGACGACCTCTGGATCGACGACTTCGGGCTCGACGACCTCTGGATCCACAACCTCCGGCTCGACAACCTCCGGCTCGACAACCGCCGGCTCGAGAACCGCCGCTTCGGCCGATTCGGTGTCGATCTCGGCGACGACCGGCGCCAACGCGGGCTCAGGCGGGCGGGAGTTCGATGACTTCGCGCCGCGCGCGGCTCCGGGGCGCGCGGCCGCTGATCGTCCGCTCGGACCCCTGCGGGGCGAGGCGGGGCGGGGGGATTCCACCGGTCAACCGTATCAATGCGAGTTCTGCACAGATTTCATCACGATCCGAGAACGGTCGTGTCAAGTACCTGGGGTTTCACACATGGCGCCGAATAGAATTCGGGGACACAACGGGGTGTCTTGCACAACGGTCGCGCGGTGAACAGCGGGTGAATTCACCCCATCGCGACGGCCCCGACACACCCAAGGAGAACAGGACCATGACGACTCAGATCGTGATCCTCGCAGCAGGTATGGGCAGCCGTCTCGGTCGCTCCCTTCCGAAGCCGCTCACCGAGCTCAACGACGGCCGCAGCATCATGCAGCAGCAGGTCGACAACATCCACCAGGCCTTCGGCGCCGACGTGTCGATCACGACAGTCGTGGGTTACAAGCTCGAGCACATCGTCGAGGCCTTCCCCGACAACAACTACGTGTACAACGAGCGCTACGACCAGACCAACACCAGCAAGTCGCTCTTGCGTGCGCTTCAGGCGTCGAAAGACGGCGGCGTGCTGTGGATGAACGGTGATGTCGTGTTCGATCCCGAGGCGCTCGTACGTGCCGGCGACCTCGTCGCCCGCGATCGCAGCTTCGTGAGCGTCAACACCGCGAAGGTCTCCGACGAAGAGGTCAAGTACACGACCGACGCGAACGGCCACATCAAAGAGCTCTCCAAGACCGTCGAAGGCGGCCTCGGCGAAGCCGTCGGCATCAACTTCGTCGCCCGCGACGACAAGGCGGCGCTGATCCGTCGGCTCAGCCAGGTCGGCGACCAGGACTACTTCGAGCGCGGCATCGAGCTCGCGATCGAGCTCGACGACCTGCGCTTCGAGCCCGTCGACATCTCCGACCTCTACGCGGTCGAGATCGACTTCGCCGAAGACCTCGAGCGGGCCAACCTCTTCGTCTGAGTTTGCCGTGACCTGATCCGGTCACGCCGCGCGGCTAATGTTGCTGCGTGACCGTCGACGATTTCGCGCGCCCCGAGGTGCGTCGGCGATGGTCCCCCGCCGCCCGTTACCGACGGTCGCTGTGGATTCTCACGACGCGTGACCTGAAGGTGCGCTACTCGACGAGCGCGCTCGGCTACCTGTGGTCGATCCTCGACCCGCTCGTGATGGCGGCGATCTATTGGTTCGTCTTCACGCAGGTGTTCGACCGGCCGGTGGGCTACGAGCCGTACATCGTCTTCCTGCTGGCCGGGCTGCTGCCCTGGATGTGGTTCACGGGCGCGATCTCCGACAGCACCCGCGCCTTCACGAAGGAGGCGAAGCTCATCCGGTCGACGACGATCCCGCGCACGATCTGGGTCGCCCGTCTCGTGCTCAGCAAGGGCATCGAGTTCGTCGCGAGCATCCCCGTTCTCGTGTTGTTCGTCGTGCTGTTCGGCGCCATCGTGCACGTCGAGGCGCTCTGGTGGCTGCTCGCCATCCCGCTGCAGGCGGCGCTCACCCTCGGTATCGGGTTGCTCGTCGCACCGCTCGTGGTGTTCTTTCGCGACCTCGAGCGGGCGGTGAAGCTGGTGCTGCGCTTCCTGTTCTACGCCTCACCGATCATCTACGGCCTCGGCGATCTGCCGAAGGAGTTGCAGTTCTGGGGTGCGTTCAATCCGCTCGCCGGCATCTTCTCGTTGTACCGGGCCGCGTTCTTCCCGCAGGAACTCGACGGGTTCGCCGTGGCGATCAGTGCGGGGATGACGGTCGTGTTCCTGATCGTCGGATTCCTCGTGTACCGCGGCAGCATCCGGCGCGTGCTGAAGGAGATCTGATGGCGCCGCCTCCTGACGACCAGCCGCCGGAGGGCACGATCAGCGTGCGGGATCTCGGCATCCGCTTCACCCGCAACCGTGCCGCGCGCCGCAGCTTCAAGGACCTCTTCGGCGGGCGCACCAGGCGACGCCGCCCCGACGAGTTCTGGCCGCTGCGCAACGTGTCATTCGACGTGCAGCCCGGCGAGGCGATCGGTGTCGTCGGCCGCAACGGCCAGGGCAAGTCGACGCTGCTCAAGCTGGTCGCCCAAGTCATGCTGGCTGACGAGGGCGAGGTGCGGGTCGAGGGCGGTGTGGCGCCGCTCATCGAGATCACCGGCGGCTTCGTCAACGACCTCACGGTGCGCGACAACGTCAACCTCACCGCCGGCCTGCACGGCATGACGACGCGCGAGATCGCCGAACGGTTCGACGAGATCATCGCCTTCGCCGAACTCGAGAAATTCGTCGACACCCCCTACAAGCATCTGTCGAGCGGCATGCGGGTGCGCCTCGCGTTCGCGGTCATCTCGCGGCTCGAAGAGCCGATCATCCTCGTCGACGAGGTGCTCGCCGTCGGAGACGCCCCCTTCAAGGCCAAGTGCTACACCCGCATCGAAGAGCTGCTCGCCGGCGGTCGCACCCTGTTCTTCGTGTCGCACAACGAGAAAGATCTGTTGCGGTTTTGCACGCGCGGCCTCTACCTCGACCAGGGCGAACTGGTACTGGACGCCCCGATTCGCGACGTGGTCGACCGCTACAAGGCCGACTACGGTGTGAAGGGTGCCTGACGAGCTCGAAGTGCGCAGCGACAGCCGGTCGCCCTCGGCGGCCGAGCGCGGACTCGATGCCCTGCTGTCGGTGCAACGGCCCGTGGTGCTCGCGCACATCCGCAGTATCCGATCTCGTCGCCCCGACGCCAACCCGGCCCAGGTCATTGCGATCCTCGAACGCCGGTACCTCACCGCGGTCACGACCGGGGGTGCGCTCGTCGGCGCGTCGGCGGCGATCCCCGCGGTGGGAGTCGGCGTGTCGGTCGTGCTCTCCGGCGTCGAGACCGCCGGGTTCCTCGAGGCGAGCGCGTTGTTCGCGCAGTCGGTGACCGAGGTGCACGGCATCGCCGATCTCGACCGCGAGCGCGCCCGCACCCTGGTGATGGCGATGATCCTCGGCAACGGCGGGCAAGAGCTCATCCGTCAATTCGCCACCCAAGCCGCGGGTGCCGGTCCGACCCGCACCGCCTACTGGGGCGAACTGGTGACCCGCAGCCTGCCGGCGGCGGTATTCGGCCCACTCGGCGATCGGGTTCAGCGTGCATTCGTGCGCAAGTTCGCGGCGACGCAGGGTTCCTCGGTGATCGGCCGCGCCATCCCGTTCGGCATCGGCGCCGCGATCGGCGGTGGCGGCAATCACCTGCTCGGGCGACGGGTCGTGAACTCGGCGCGCACCGCGTTCGGCCCGGCGCCCGCGATCTTCCCGGCGACGCTGGATGCGGTGATCAAGCCGCAGAAGCCACCGCGCGCATCGAAGGCGATCACGGCGGCGAAGATGCCGCGCCCCCAGAAGCTGCCACGAGGCCGGGCGAACTACCCGATGTTGCCGCCCGCGAGCTGACTGCCCGCCACTCGACAGCGCCGGTACGAGCGCGTCACATCGGCGCTGTCGAGGATGTCGGCAGTGTAACGCCAGGCCGGCGGAACGTCGGGTGCACGACGCGGGCTTTCGTCAATCGCCGCTCTGCGGCAACCCTTCCTCGTCTTCGTCGTCATCGAGCGGGTCGGACTCCGACGAACGGCGGTCGCCGATGTGGATGAGGGCGTGCCGATCCCACTCCGCGATGAGGGCGTCGATCGCGGCGTGGAAGCGCTGCGTCGCGACGCCGGGAGTGGTGTCTCCGAAGTAGTGCGTCGACCAGGTTGCGAGCTTGGCCCGCGCGGCCGGGTCGAGCAGGGCCCGGTCCGCGATGGCCAGGATGTCGCCGGCCTCGTCGGCGCTGAGCCAGTCGGCGACGCTGAGGAAGCCGTCTTCGTCGATCTCGGCGTCGGGCGCCGAGGGCCGGGTCACCAGGATCGGCTTTCCGGTGGCGAGCCGGTCGTAGATCATCGCCGAGATGTCGGTGACCGCCACGTCGGCGGCCGCGAGCTGCCAGCCGAGTTCGGGGCCGTCGTCGTAGACGTGGTGGGCTCTCGGCTCTGCTCGGTTCGCATCCGCGATCGCCGCGATGATCGCCTGGTGCGCCTCGCGGTACTCGCGCGAGATGACGCCGCTCCGCGGGTGCGGCCGGTAGACCAACCGGTGCCTCGGCGAGGCCAACACGGCCGCGGTGAGCGCCCGGCCGTGAGTCGCGATCGACCCATAGGCAGCCGCCGGCCGGTCGCCCTCCCAGGTCGGCGCATACAGCACCACGATGCGGTCATCGTCGGGGTAACGCAGCTCACCGCCGAAGTGGTCGGCTTGCGGTCGACCGATGGGGATGGCGCGACGCTCGACGTCGAACGCCCAGAGTTTGCGTGACAGCCGGTCGAGAGCCGCCTGGCCGGCGACCAGGGCGTAGTCGTACGCCTTGTACTGGTTGGAGGTCATGTACATCTTGTCGCTCTCGCCGTGGTTGACGAAGACGTGCCACATGCGGCCATACCGGAACATCTGGAAGTTCTTCTGGTTCTGGTTGACGTAGAGCACGAGCCGCAGATCTTGCTCCGCCACGAACTGTTCGAGGTCGACGACGCGGCGGCGATACACGACGGGAACCGGCGACTCGTCGAGCAGGGTCAGGGTCGCGCCGGGGCTGCGCGTGATGATCGCGACGGGATGCCGCTTCGCGAGTTCGGCGAGCGGCGCGTACCACTGACGGATCTGGTAGAGGTTCACGCGGGTGTCGGCGAAGTACACCGCGATCTGGATGGTTCCGGGTTGCGGAGCGCTTTGGTGACGCGCCGCCAGTTCCGAACGAGTCGCCCGCGACCGCACCGCATTGCGGATCACGCGGCGCACGGCTCTGAAGTCGCTGAGGAGGCTCACCCTGACATTGAATCAGTGCGGGCAGGTTCACTCGCGCGGCGGCACATGGGGGTCGTCGTCATCCTCAAGCGGCGCGTACGCGGGTTGCAGTCGCGGGCCATCCCCCCGACCGGCGGACGTGCGGTCCGCCCAGAGCGCGAGCAATCGGTCGACGGCATCCTGAAATCGTGCGGTCGACGCCCCCGGCGAGGTGTCACCGAAGTGATGCTGTGACCAGTGGGCGAGCGTCGCGCGCGACGCGTTGTCGTGCATCGCGCGCTCCACGATCTCGAGCACCCGCGACGCGTCCTCGGCTCGCAGCCACTCCGCGGCCGCCAGGTACCCGCGCTCGTCGATCTCGGCCTCCGCGGAGACCGGGCGCGTGACGACGAGCGGCCTGCCCGTGGCAAGACGGTCGTAGACCATCGCCGAGATGTCGGTGATCTGCACGTCGGCGACGATGAACTGCCAGCCCAGATCGGCGCCCTCGTCGAACAGATGCCCGGCCGACGGGTCTGCGGCATTGGCGCTTGCGATCAGCGCGGCGATCTCGTCGCGAGCGGCGCGATGTTCCGGGGAGTTCACCCCGGTGCGCGGGTGTGGGCGCACCACCAGCCGGTGGGCGGGCGATGCGAGCACCGCACGGGCGAGGTCGACGCCGTGGCTGACGAGCGACCCGTAGGCCATGGTCGGCCGGTCACCCTCCCAGGTCGGCGCGTAGAAGACGACGGTGCGGTCGTCGCGCGGAATCGGCATGTTCGCCGCGCTGAGGTGATCGGTCTGCGGTCGACCGATCGGAATCGCTCGCCGGGCGACGTCGTAGTCCCACAGTTCGCGCCCCAGCCGATCGAGCGCGGCCTGACCCGCCACGAACGCGAAGTCGTAGGCCTTGAACTGGTTCGACGTCATGTAGGCCTTGTCGGACTCGCCGTGGTTGATGAAGACATGCAGGACACGGCCGTACCTGAGCATCTGGAAGTTCTTGACGTTCTGATTCACGTAGAGCATGACGGCGACATCCTGTTCGGCCAGGAACTCCTCGATCTCGCTGATGGTGCGCAGGTAGAGCACCGGGATGGTCGTCTCGCGCGATATCTCGAGGTAGGCCCCCGGGCTGCGGGTGATGATCGCAACCCCCTGCCGTTCGGCGAGTCCGGCGAGGGACGCGTACCACTGCCGCACCTGGTACAGGTTGACCCGGGTGTCGGCGAAGTAGAGGCCGACACGGATGCTGCCCGGCCGCGGCGGCGGGATCGTCGCCGCGAGGCGTTCGGCCGCGTTGCGAGCCTGACGGGCGCGAAACCCGTTGAGCAGCACGCGTGACGCCGTGCGCGCGTCCTGCGCGAGCCGGCGGATCATGGTCACGAAAATCTGCACCTTTCGATCACAACAGGGCAGGCAGGTCGGATGCGAGGGGTTGCGGTCGTGACAGAATCGTGACCATGCCGCGTGACGAGCGCAGCGAGAAGGGCCCCCGCACTCCCGCCATGGCGAGATTCACGTTCGGCACCGGCAACGCCCTCAAGTTGCTGCGACTGCCGCTGTATGCGCTTGGCGCGCTCGCGACGCTCGTCGTGCCCCGCAGTTCGCGGCTGTGGGTGTTCGGCTGCGGGATCGGCGTCGGCGAGGGTGCCCTGCCGCTCTACCGGGCGGCGCGCGAGAGGCTCGGCGACGCGACCCGCCTCGTGTGGCTCGCGACGACGGATGCCGAGCTGGCCGAGGCGCGCGGGCTCGGGCTCGACGCCGAACGCAAGACCGGATGGCGGGGCTTCTGGCTCACCCTGCGCGCTCGGGTGATCGTCGTGACGCATGGCTTCGGTGATGTCAACCGCTTCGCGACCCGCGGCGGCTTCGTCGTGCAGCTCTGGCACGGCATCCCCTTGAAGCGCCTCCACCTCGACTCCCCCGCGACCCTCCGCGTGTCCTTCCTGCCCGACCACCGCCTGGTGCGCGCGCTTCTGAGGCGCGCCTACCGGTTCGCGGGGCGCGGCATCCGGCTCTTTCCTGTCGCCTCCGACCTCGTCGCGGCACGCATCGCGAGCGCCTTCGGCGTGCCCCTGGCGCGGATCGTCGTGACCGGCGACCCGCGCGACGATGCGCTCACCGCTCCGCGCGACGGCGCCCTGCTCGACGCCGGCTCGGCCCGCTCGATCCTCTACGCGCCGACCTGGCGCGACGGCGCACCTGACCCGGTCGCTCCGACACCCGAGCAGTGGGACTCCATCGTGGCCTGGCTCGAGCGCCGCGATGCCGTGCTCTACGTGCGCGCTCACCCGCTCGGTGCGGGCGACTACGCGTCGGGTCCGGCGACCAGTACCCGCGTGCGGATGCTCGGCTCCGATCGGGCCCGCGACGTGAACGCCGTGCTTCCCGAGATCGACGTGCTGCTCACCGACTACTCGTCGATCGCGTTCGACTTCGCGCTGCTCGGCCGGCCGATCGTGTTCCTCGCCGGCGACCTGGAGCCGTACGCGAAACGTCGCGGGCTCTACGACTCGTACCGGGAGTTCAGCGGCGGACGCTACGCGACCGGCTGGGCCACCGCGCTCGAGCTTCTCGACGCGGCGCTCGACGGCGACCCGGATGCGGTGCGCCACAGCGCGTGGCTACGCGACGAGTACGTCGACGTGTCGGGAGACGCGACGAACGCGGTGCTCGATGAGATCCTCGCGCGCACCGGGGGCTCTGCGGCTCACGGCGTCGAGGTGCGGCCGCGTCCGATCGTCGCGATCGAGTCGGCAGAAGGTTCGACGCTGCGGTTGACGATCTCAGGCGACGTGACGGCCGCGCGACTCGAAGGTCGCCGGGCACGGGTCGACGGCATCCTGTCCACTGCCGGCGAACTCACCGTCGCCGAGTTCGAGCTGCTCGGCCCGCGGTGGGGCGTCGAGGGGCTCGCGCTGCCCTCGGACCGGTACCGGCTGCAGCTCGCGACGCCCCGGGGGTGGACCTCACGAGCGGTCACCACCGCGTCAGCCGACCTCGACCACGAACTCTTCCGGGCGAGCGTGGGCACGCACGCCGGAGGTGTCGTCGTGCACGTCGCCGCCCCGCTCGCCGACGACGAACGCGGCGCGGTCGCCCAGCGCCGACTCGAGCACGAGTATCGCGGCTGGCATCCGCAACCCGAGAACGCCGTCTTCTTCGAGAGCTTCTACGGCCAGTCGGCGTCGTGCAATCCGCTCGGCATCGACCGGGCCCTCGCCGAGCTGCGCCCCGAGGTGCGCCGGTACTGGAGCGTCGTCGACGGCTCGGTCGCCGTGCCCGACGGCGCGGTGCGCATCATCGAAGGCTCGCGGGAGTGGTGGCGGGTGCGCGCCGCCGCCCGAGCCCTCGTCGTCAACGACTGGCTGCGCAAGCGCTACCGTCGGCGCAGCCATCAGAAGGTGCTGCAGACCTGGCACGGCACGATGCTGAAGAAGCTCGCACTCGACCGCGGTGGCCGGGGGCTGCGAACACGCGTCGCGGTGTTGCGCGAGCGCGACCGCTGGGATGCCCTGCTCGCGCAGAACCCGTACTCGGCCGAGATCTTCCGATCGGCCTACGCGATGCGCCGCCCGATCTGGCAGGAGGGCTACCCGCGCAACGACGTGTTGCACTCCGATGGACGGGCCGCGGCGGTGCGTGCCGCGATCGGCATCCCGAGCGACGCGCGCGTCGTGCTCTACGCCCCCACCTGGCGCGACGACCGCACCGAGATGGTGGACTTCGTCGACCTCGCCGCCTTCGCCCGCGACCTCGACGCGGGCCATGTCGTGTTGGCGCGGGGCCACTCTCGCACCCTCGCCCACGGGCACGACCTCGAAGGCGCGGGACTCATCGACGTCACCAGTTACCCCGATATGGCCGACCTGCTGCTCGTTGCCGACGTGCTGGTCACCGACTACTCGTCGGTGATGTTCGACTTCGCCGGCACCGGTCGGCCGATCGTCTTCTTCACTCCCGACCTCGCCCACTACAGCGCCGACCTGCGCGGCTTCTATTTCGACCTGCTCGCAGAGGCGCCCGGGCCCGTGGTGGCGACGCGCGAGGAGCTGCTCGCCGCGATCCTGGCCGCCGCCGACGGCAACCCCGACCACGCCGCGCGGGCCGCCGCCTGGCGCGAACGCTTCACCCCGCGCGACGACGGTGGCGCCGGCCGTCGCGTCGTCGAGCGCATGCTCGCCGAAGGCTGGCTGGGCTGAGGTTTCGGGGTCGACCTGGTCTATCCGCGACTTTTCGCGCGGATCGACCATCCGCGCGAACGAAAATTCACGGATGAACGGGAGGAAGGGCCGGGCTAGGACTCCGTGCGGGAGCGGTCGACGACATCCCGGGCACCGCGCAGGGCTCCGACGAGGAATCCCGCACCCCAGCTCAGGTGCATGGTCGCGAGCACGACGGCGAGGCGCACCCGGTCGGCGAACGACCCGGGCGTCGTGACGCCGGCGACCACCAGCAGGCCGAGGTAGGCGAGCGGTCCGAGGTAGACGAGCGCGAGCATCCACCCCAGCCAGCCGCTCAGCACCCCGGTGAGGTGCAGGGGCAGCAGGATGACGGACAGCACGACCGAAATCAGCAGCACCGGCGGGGCGAAGAACCGCAGCGGGTTGCGGGCGCCGAGCCGTCGCACCAGTTCGCCGCGCCAGACTCCGGTCGCGAAGAATTGGCGGTGCAGTTTCAGCAGGGTGCTGCGGGGCCAGTAGCTGACCCGCAGCTGCGGGTCGAGCCAGACGATGTGGCCGGCCTGCCGCAGGCGGTAGTTGAGTTCCCAGTCTTCGCCGCGGCGCAGGGTCTCGTCGAAGCCGCCGATCTCGCGGAGTGCGTCCGCGCGCATGACGCCCATGTAGGCCGACTCGGCGGGACCTTCGGATGCACTCTCACCGTGGTACGCCCCGCCGCCGAGCCCGTACCTGCTGTTGTAGGCGCGCGCGACGGCGGCCTGAAGACCCGGCTTGCCGGTGGCGACCATCACCCCGCCGAGGCTCGCGGCCCCGGTGCGTTCGAGCGTCGCGACGGCACGGCTGGTGTAGCCGGGGGCAAGTTCGGTGTGGGCATCGACGCGCACGATGATCGGATGACGGCTCGCCGCGATGGCGAGGTTGAGCCCGATCGGGATGTCCATGCCCGGGTTGTCGATGATGCGGATGCGATCATCCGCAGCGATCAGGCGGGTCACGATCTCGGCGGTGCCGTCGGTCGAGGGGCCCACGGCGAGCACGATCTCGAAGTCGCCGGGATGGTCTTGCTCGACGATGCTGGCGATCGCCGCCTCGAGATAGCCGGCCTCGTTGAGCACCGGCATCACGTAGGAGACGGCGACAGGAGCGTTCGGCATCGCGCGTCTCACTCCCGGTCTCGACCGGGCCCGGCGACCGCCGGGCCCGGTCGAGCCTAACGCGGTCAGAGCTGGAGGGTACCGAGGGTCACCGTGACGGTGTGCTCTTCTCCGTCGCGCACGTACACGAGTTCGGTGTCGGCCCCGGCGGCGTGCCAGCGCACCTGGGCGGTGAGATCGACGCTGCCCGTGATGCCGACGCCGCCGAGCTCGGTGATGATGTCGCCGGGTTGTAAGCCGGCTTCCTCGGCCGCGCCGCCGGGGACGATGCCGTTCTCGTCGACGATGACCGCCCCGACGATCGACCCGTCGGTGCTGGAGGCGTCGCGCACCGTCGCGCCGAGCAGGCCGTGTGTGGCGGTGCCGTTCTCGATGAGTTCGTTGGCGACCCGTTGCGCGAGGTCGGCCGGGATGGCGAAGCCGACACCGATCGACCCCGACGAGCCGCTGGACCCCCCGGCGGTCGCGATGGCGACGACGATGCCGATGAGCTTGCCCGAGTCGTCGACGAGCGCACCGCCCGAGTTGCCGGGGTTGATGGAGGCATCCGTCTGAATCACGGGGATGGAGATCGTTCCGGAGCCGCCGGTGGACTGCTGCCCCGGGATGTCGAAGTTGAACGGGTTCTGTCCGCCGTCCTCCTCGCTGCCGTCGTCGGGCACGGCCGACGAGGCGATCTGGATGCTGCGCTCGAGCACGCTGACGATCCCGTCGGTCACCGTGTTGGCCAGACCGAGCGGGGCCCCGATCGCGACGGCCCGGTCGCCGACATCGAGGGCGTCGACATCCCCGAACTCGATGGGAGTCAGGCCGCTCGCATCGACCAGCTTGATCACGGCGAGGTCGACGGTGGGGTCGTTGCCGACGATCTCGGCGGCGAAGATGCGGCCGTCGGCGGTCGTGACCTCGATGGTGCCCTCGTTCGACGCACCGTCGAGGGTGACGACGTGGTTGTTGGTGAGCACGTAGCCGTCTTCGCTGAGGATGACGCCCGACCCGCTTCCGCCGGCGCGCTGGGATGCCACGCTGATCGTGACAACCGAGGGGCCGGCTTTCGCGGCAACCGCGTTGACGACATTGACGCCCTCGGGGTCGTTCACGGTGATCGTCTGCGGGTCGACGGAACCGCTCGGGCCGTCGGCGACATTCGCCGAAATCGCCCATGCGGCGATGCCGGCTCCCGAGGCTCCTCCGACGAGAGCGGCAGCCGCGGCGACGGCGACGAGGGTGGCGGCGCCGTTGCGCGGCCGGGACGCCGCGGGCGTGGGCTCGATCTCGAGGGTGGCGTCTGGCGTGGGGTCGGTCGATGCCGCAGGCGTCGGTTCGGCGGACTCCTCGGGCGTGGGTTCAACAGCCGCTTCGGGCGTGCGGGTGACGCGCGGGCGGCGGACGCGGGGGGCGGGCTTCTGGTCGGACTCGGACATCGAGGTGCTCCTTTCGGCGCAGCCAGCATCTCGCCGAATTCTGTGCGTCTGTTATGGCTGCGCTGGGAGCCTACTTCGCTTCCCGGGGCACGGCTCTCAGCACCCCGGACCGCTGGGGTTTGCCAGGCAGTCGTGTTCGACGAGCACCGTCTTGGCCGTGCCGACTCGGATGTGCAGATCGTTCGCCGGCAGGGTGATCGACCCCACGACGGGTCGCCACGGCCCGCCGTCGAAGCGGTACTCAGCGGCGAACACGATCGACAACGTGATCGTGTAGTCGCCGACCTGCTCGTACACGTGAGATGTCGGCGTCGGCTCGAACTCGGCGATGCCGAGCGCGGCCCACCTTGCACCAGGGGTGTGCTTCGTCGCCGACGTGCCGTCGCCGTACGCCCAGCGGTAGGTCGTCGGAGTGAAACGCACGTCGGCCGGGCGGCCGAGCAGCGTCCCGTTCACCAAGTGGGTGCTGGTGATTGCGTAGAAGTTCGTGTCGAGCCCCGCGACCGCCCACCCATCGGGTTCCATCTGCTGCCGCCCCGGAGTCGGGATGAACGTCGCGATGTCACGAATCGTGATGGTGGGGATGCCAGGCTCCCCCGGTTCATCGGCCTCATAGCAGGATGCCGGCCGGTTGGGCTGTGGCCTCAGGCACGCGGGGTCTTGGATGTTCGGCGGCGGTGCGTTGCGCGGGTCACCGCCAGGCGTTCCTGGCCGTTCTGGCGCTCCCGGCGCTTGGCCCTCTCCTCGCAGCTGGACTCCGCCGTTGTCGACCGACGAGCACACGCCGAGCTGCCGCTCTATATCGCTGCAATCCCCTGCAACCTGTACGCCGAGCGCGGGGGATGGGATTGCAATGAGCGCCGCGACTGATACCGCTAACAGGAGGAGTCGGGCCACGCGTCGTCGCTCGCAAGAATCAGGGGTGGCTGGCCGCCTGCGGTAACCATGACAACTTCAAGCACAGCGCGGTCGACTCTGTCCAGGGGTGTCACATCCTCGCCCGAGTCGTTCGTTACGCGAGATTGAGATGCGTCCCAGCATGCGTAGAAGACGACCTCGACATCGTTGCCGACTTGCTCCACACGCTGCACGTCGACCAGATCGAAAGTTGTGTGCCCAACGAGTCGCAAACCCGACTCTCTAAGGGTCTCAAAACCACGGAGCTCGACATCGAGCCGGTCGACGGTGACTAGGGGCGAGATTCGCTCTGGGTCGATTCCCCCCTCGCTCCCGATCAGACTCGACATCTTGAGGTAAGCCGCATACGCATCCTCGGCGGCGGCGAGGGCTTCCTCTTCCGACGCAAAGATCGGGGTAGCAGAGGGCGTCGGGGGAAGGGTGGGAATCGGGTCACCCCCGCCGCATCCCGCGAGCAGAAGCATCCCGGCAATCGTCACGGCACCGACCAGCATTCGCATGGCCCCTACGGTACCTACGCCCCAACCGCACGCGGCGAGATATCCACACCGAGCACCCCGACAACCCCCTGGGGAGGACTACCGCGGTGCGACCGTGAACCGCCGCAGTCTCAGCGCGGGGTTGATGTGACGCACCTCGAGGACGCGCGTGGGCGAGATCCAGGCGACGCCGACATCCGTCGCCTCTCCGACGGTCACCAGCTCGACGCCCATCGGGTCGACGACCATGCTGTTGCCGGCGCCGATCGGTGGGGCGTGGTCGGCGGCGGCGACGTAGACGGTGTTCTCGATCGCGCGGGCGGTGACGAGGGTGCGCCAGTGGTGCTCTTTGAGCGGCCCGCGCACCCACTCGCTCGGCAGCAGTACCAGGTCGGCACCGGCATCCACCAGGCGTCTCGTGACCTCGGGGAACCGCACGTCGTAACAGGTCTGCAGCCCCACCGTGAAGCCGCCCCACGCGAACGTCGGCGCGGCGCCGTCGGCCCAGACGTTGCCGGCGACGATGCGGTCGCTCTCGCGCATGCCGAAGGCGTCGTAGAGGTGCATCTTGCGGTAGTGCGCCACCACTTCGCCCGCGGCGTCGACGGCGACGAGGGTGTTGGCCACACGATCGGTTTCGCCCGGTACGAGTTCGATCATTCCGGCGACGAGATGGATGCCGAGCTCTGCTGCGATCTCGGCGAGCGCCCGCACGAACGGGCCGTGCAGCGACTGCGCGTGTTCGGGCCAGTCGGGGCCGAGGTCGGGGGTGAAGTACGACGAGTACTCGGGGAAGACGACGAGGAGCGCACCACGGGATGCCGCATCTTCGGCGAGCCGACGGATCGTGTCGAGATTCTTCGCCTCATCGTCACCGGGCGCGAATTGCGCGACGGCGATGGCGACGGGGCCAGACGGCGTCTCCATTCCCCTAGGCTACGCGTCAACCTCGGGAGGCCTCTCCACCGTCGTGCCAGTGACGTACCGAAAAGGAGCCGTGCCCATGTTGCGTGTCATCCCCGTCGTCGCCCTCCTGATGCTGCTCGCCGCCTGCGGGAGCCCCACACCCCCGGCCCCGGATGCCGGCGAGTCGGCAAGCCCGACCCCGACGGTCACCGCAACCGCGGCACCCGACGAATCCCCCGAGTCCGAACCGGAACCCGAACCGGAACCCGAACCGGAGCTGGAGCCGGGTTTGAGCGCGGCCGACCGTGCGAACGTGCGCGACGCGATCATCAGCGGAAACACGGCAGCCATCGAACCGTACCTGTCAGACCCGGTGCGCGTCATCATCATGTCGACCGAGTGCTGCTGGGACATCAGCCGGGCCGAAGCCGTCGCAGAACTCTCCTACGTGACGGGGGCGCCCGGCCCGTGGAACTTCAGTTTGCCCGCAGCGACGGTGGCTCCCTGGCACACCAACACCTACTACGGCTACCTGTTCACCGGCGACGACATCACCGGGCGGGCAGCCGACGGCACGATCGTCTCGTTCGGGATCGAGGGCGGTCAGATCACCAAGATCCTCATGGGATGGGACGAAGGCTTCTTCGACTGACCCGACGCTCACACGGCAGCGGGGCCCGGATCGCTCCGGGCCCCGCTGGCGTTTTCGTGAATGCGAGGTCAGACGACGCGGTCTGCCGGGTCATCCATCTCGGTGACGCGCTGCGACACGCGCTCGCCGGTCACGGAATCCGTGCCGGTCCGTGAGGTCGTCACGGCCTGGCGGCGCCGCGCAAGCAGCACCAGCCCGATCACGAAGACGATGAAGCCCGCACCCATCAGGATGTAGCCGATCATGTCGAGGTTGACGATCTCGGTCTCGAAGTTGAGGGCGAAAACCAGAATCGCGCCGATGACGAAGAGAACGACGCCCGTTCCGATACTCATGTGCTGCCTTCCTTCCGCAGCCCGCAGTCGGGCCACGTCTGAACGCTAAAGTCAACGGCTCCCACCCGACAGCGGGTTGACATCCCGCAAACGGGCAGGGTGAGTCCTGCTCATGTATGCCGAACGTCAGGCGGTGGGCCGGTAGCGCGTCGTCGGGCGTCCGGCCGAGGCGTAGTCGAGCGACCGGTTCGCCGCGCCCCCGTTGACGAGGTGTTCGAGGTACCGGCGCGCACTCACGCGCGACAGGCCGGCATGGTCGCCGATCTCTGCCGCGGACGCTCCCGGCAGCTCCTCCAGCGCCGCACGGATCGCTTCGAGAGTCTCGACACTGAGCCCCTTCGGCAGGGTTCCGGTCCAGGTGCGGGATGCCATCACCTCGTCAATCTGCGACTGCGCCAACGTCGAGGTACGCGCTGCCGCGAAATCGTCGCGCAGGTCGGCGAGCCGGCGGCGAAGGTCGTCGGAGGAGAACGGCTTCGCGAGATAGTGCCGCACACCGGCGCGTCGGGCTTCCCGCACCGTGTCGACATCGCGGGCCGCGGTCACCGCGACGACCTCGAAGCGCCTTCCCGGATCGGCCCTCGCGACGCGCAGCACCTCGAGGCCCGAGAATCCCGGCAGGTGCATGTCGAGCAGCACGATGTCGGGGGCGGTCGTGCGGATGGCCGAGACGGCTTCCGGCCCCGTGCTCGCGATCCCGCAGACGACGAACCCTTCGAGCGAGGCGAGGAACGCCTCGTGCAGCTGGGCGACGACTTCATCGTCGTCGACGATCAGAACGCGCAGCGGCTCGTTCACCCGACCGCCTTCGCGGGTCTCTTACGAGGGCTGCGTCGGGTCGCGCGCGGGATGACGAGCCGGAACCGCGCTCCGCCGAGCGGTGCTTCGTCGACGTCGATCGTGCCGCTACGACGCTCCACGACGCGGCGCACCAGTGCGAGGCCGATTCCGCGTCGGGGCTGCGGCTCGCCGTCGGGGCCCTTCGTGCTCATCCCTTCGGTGAAGATCCAGCCGCGCAGGTGCTCCGGCACCCCGGCGCCGGAGTCGTCGACGGTCACCCCCAGCTCGGAGGCGGTCAGGTCGACGGCGACATCGATGCGGTCTCCGACTCCGCACGCTTCGATCGCGTTGTCGACGAGGTTCCCGAGGATGGTCACCAGGTCGGCCGCCAAATCGGGGTCGATCGCGGTGCCGAGGTCGCCCGACTGCGACACGTCGAGGTCGATGCCGAGTTCGCGCGCCTGGGCGGCCTTCACCGAGAGCAGCGCGGTCAGCTCCGGGTCGCCCAGCAGCGTCGCGTCGTCGCGCAGTCCGATCGAGCCGCCCGGGGTGCGCCGGGCGATGAACGCCCGCGCCTCGTCGCTGCGCCCGATTTCGAGTAGACCGGTGACCACGTGCATGGCGTTGGCGAACTCATGCGCCTGCGCCCGCAAGCCGTCGGTGAGCGACTGAGCACCGTCGACCCGCCGCAGCATCTCGTGCAGCTCGGTGTGGTCGCGCAACAGCAGGGTGGCGGCGACCGCTTCACCGGAGTCGTCGGTTCCGGTGCTGCGGGCGATGAGCACGCGTTCGCCGGCGAGCACCAGACGCCCTTCCTGCTCACCCTGCTCCAGCACTTCGGCGAGCGCGCCGCCGAGCGCCTCCGCGGCGGAACGGCCGACAAGGTCGGCGGCTGGAGTTCCGAGCAGGTCGGCGGCGGCGTCGTTCACCAGTTCGATCGTGCCCCGCTCATCGACCGTCACGACTCCCTCCGTCAGCCGATGAAGGGTCGTCTCGCGGTTCTCGACCAGTGAGCGGATCTCTTTCGGTTCGAGTCGATAGATGCGCCGGCGGATGATCGCGGTTACCAGGGCCGCGCCGAGTGATCCGACCACGGCCGAGCCACCCATCGCGATGAGCAGCCAGTACAGGTTGGAGACGAATTCGGCCGTGAGCTCGGACTCGAGAATGCCGACCGAGACGGTGCCGACGATCTCGTCATCGATGAAGATCGGCACCTTGACCCGCCACGACGCCCCGAGCGTGCCGGTCTGGGTTCCCACATAGATCTCACCCGAAAGCGGAACCGACGGGTCGGTCGACACCATCTCGCCGATGCGTTCCGGGTTCGGGTGCGAGTAGCGAATGCCCTCGGCATCCGTGACGACGACGTAGGTGACGTTGGAGGCCTCGCGAATCACCTCGGCGATCGGCTGGATGATCTCGGCCGGCTCTTCGTCGTCGAGCGCTTCGAGAATGGCCGGCAGCCGCGCCACCGAGAGGGCGACGGCCTGCATGCGGTCTTGATAGGCGTCGCGGATCGCGCGCTCCTGCAGGGCGCCGGCGAAGAAGCCGGTGCCGACGGTGACCACCAGCACGATCAGCACCTGCAACAGCAGAAGCTGAACCCGCAGCGTCATCGACCGCATTCCGCCATTCTCGCGGACTTCACGCCCGCACGACGAGGGTGTGCCGATTCCAATAGTTACGAAAATAGCGATCCCCTCGAGGGGCGGTTTAGCGTGCGTGCTCAGCACCACCGGTTGCGACGACGCATCCGGCACACCAGCTCAATGAGGAGAAAAATGCGTATCCGTGCACTCGCTGCCGTCGCTGTCGTCGGGGCTCTCGCCCTGGCCGGCTGCTCGACGCCAGCCCCGTCTGAGCCCGACGAGACGGTCACGATCACCGACCTGAACGTCATCGTTCCGGCCGACCCGGGCGGTGGGTGGGACCAGACCGGTCGCGCCCTCGCCGACACCCTCACCGGAGAAGGCCTCGTCGACTCGGCGGGCGTCACCAACATCCCCGGCGCCGGCGGAACCGTCGGCCTCGCCAGCCTGGCCACCGAGACCGACCCGTACACCCTGATGATGATGGGCCTCGTGATGGTCGGGGCGGTCGAGACCAACGCCTCTGCCAACCGCATCGAAGACAACACCCCGATCGCGCGCCTTACCGAGGAAGCCCTCGTCGTCGTCGTGCCCGCCGCGTCGCCGTACGAGACGCTCGAAGACCTCGTGGATGACATCGTCGAGAACGGTCAGGATGTCACCATCACCGGTGGTTCCGCGGGTGGCGCCGACCACATCCTCGTCGGTCTGCTGCTCGGCGAAGCCGGTCTCAGCCCGGCGGAGATCACCGAGAAGCTGAACTACATCCCGAACTCGGGCGGTGGCGAAGCGGTGACCCTGCTGCTGGGCAACAACGTCTCGGCCGGTGTCTCCGGTGTCGGCGAGTTCGTCGAGCACATCGAGGCCGGCACGATGCGGGCCCTCGCCGTCTCGTCGGAGGCTCCCGTCGACCTGCTGCCCGACGTGCCGACGATCATCGACGAAGGCTACGACGTGGCCCTCACGAACTGGCGCGGGGTCATCGCCCCTCCCGGAATCAGTGAGGCCGACCGCGCCGCGCTGATCGATCTCGTCACCGAAATGCACGCCACCGGCGCCTGGGCCTCGGTGCTCGAAGAGAAGGGCTGGGCCGACGCGTTCCTCGCGGGCGACGAGTTCGACACCTTCCTCGAGGGCGACATCACCGCCGTGGTCCAGACGCTGAAGGACATCGGCCTCATCTGATGTCCGACCAGGTCACCACCCCGGAGGCTGGGCGTCCGCAGACGCCCGGCCTTCGGGCGCCCGGCCTTCGGGCGCCCGGGCTACGGGCGCCCCTGGGCGAAATCATCTTCGCCGCGCTCACCATCGGCCTCGGCATCTTCGCCCTCGTCGGCAGCTTCGGCATCCGGGTTCCGGAGTCGAATCGCGTCGGACCCACGGTCTTCCCGACTCTGGTCGCCATCATCCTGATGATCGCCGGTGTCGCCGTGCTCATCGGCGTGTTCCGCGGACGCCTCGGCACCCCTGACGAGTCGGAGGATGCCGACCTCACGCACAAGCCGGACTGGCTGACGATCGCGAAACTCGTCGGCTTGCTCGTCGCGCACCTGCTGCTCATCGAGTTCATCGGCTGGGCGTTCGCCGCAGCCCTCCTGTTCGGCGGGGCGGCCTGGTCGCTCGGCGCGAAGCGCTGGTGGGTGGCTCTGCTCGTCGGGCTCGGCATGGGCCTCACGGTGCAGATCGTCTTCGGCCTGATGCTTGGCCTCTCCCTTCCCCTCGGCCCCGCGCTCGCGTGGCTCGGCCCCCTCTTCTAGGCCAGGATCATGGACAACTTCAACCTGCTGCTCGAGGGTTTCGCGACGGCGTTGCGCCCCGAGTACCTCATCTTCGCCTTCCTCGGCGTGCTCATCGGAACCGCCGTCGGCGTGCTGCCGGGCATCGGCCCGGCGATGACGGTCGCGCTGCTGTTGCCGCTCACGATGACACTCGATCCGTCGGCGGCGATCATCACCTTCGCGGGTATCTACTACGGCGCGATGTACGGCGGGTCGACGACCAGCATCCTGCTGAATACGCCCGGCGAGTCGGCGACGATCGTGACGGCGATCGAGGGCCACAAGATGGCGAAACTCGGACGCGGTGCCGCGGCACTGGCGACCGCCGCCATCGGCTCCTTCGTCGCCGGCACGATCGCGACCCTCGGGCTCACGCTGCTCGCCCCGACCCTCGCAGCTCTGGCCGTGCAACTCGGTCCCGCCGACTACGTCGCCCTCATCGTGATCGCCTTCATCACCGTCGGCGCGCTGCTGGGCAACTCGGTGTGGCGCGGCATGGTGTCGCTCGGCGTCGGGCTGTTCATCGGCCTGATGGGCACCGACCGGCTGTCGGGGCAACAGCGCTACACCCTCGGGATTCCTCAACTTGCCGACGGCGTCGATGTCGTACTGGTGGCGGTCGGCCTCTTCGCCGTCGGCGAGACCATCTACGTGGCCTCGATGTTGCGTCGCGGCAAGATCGACCTCATTCCGCTCAGCAAGGGCTGGCGTTCGTGGATGACGAAAAACGACTTCCGCCGCTCGTGGAAGCCGTGGCTGCGCGGCACCGCGATCGGCTTCCCGATCGGAACGATCCCCGCGGGCGGGGCGGATGTCGCCACCTTCCTGTCGTACGCGACGGAGAAGAAGCTCAGCAAGCACAAGCACGAGTTCGGCCGCGGCGCGATCGAAGGCGTCGCCGGCCCGGAGTCGGCGAACAACGCCGCCGCCGCCGGTGTGCTCGTGCCGCTGCTCACCCTCGGCCTGCCCACGACCGCGACCGCGGCGATCATCCTGTCGGCGTTCCAGTCGTACGGCATCCAGCCCGGCCCGCAGCTGTTCACCAACCAGCCCGCGCTGGTGTGGGCGCTCATCGCGAGCCTCTACATCGGCAACGTGCTGCTGCTCGTGCTCAACCTGCCACTCGTCGGCATCTGGGTGAAGCTGCTGCAGATCCCGCGGCCCTACCTCTACGCCGGCATCCTGACGTTCGCCGCGTTCGGCGCGTACGCGCTCAACTTCGCGGTGCTCGACATTCTGATCCTCATCGTGATCGGCCTCATCGGCTACTTCATGCGGCGCTACGGCTACCCCATCGCGCCGCTCGTGATCGGCATGATCCTCGGGCCGATGGCAGAGCAGCGGATGCGACTGGCGCTGCAGTTGAGCCAGGGCGACCTGACGACGCTGGTGACGCATCCGTTCGCCGCGACCGCGTACGCGGTCATGGCCGTGCTGATCGGCGTCGGGCTGTGGTTGCGTCGCCGCCAGAAGCGGTTCGAGCAGAAGATGGCGGAGGAACTGGCGGCGGCGCCCGCGGTCGACCAGAACTCCAACCCGCAATAGGCCGTAATTCAGGCCTACAATGGATCGCATGCAGACCCTGCCGATTTCCAAGGTCAAGGACCGGCTCAACGAGTTCGTCGACTCGGTGTCACTCACTCACGAGCAGGTGACGATCACGAAGAACGGCACACCTGCGGCCGTGCTCGTGGGCGCCGACGAGTGGGAGTCGCTGCAAGAGACTCTGTTCTGGCTCTCGCGACCCGGGATTCTCGAAGACATCGCGGAGGCGCGACGCGAACTCGCCGAAGGCTCCACCGTGGGTGAAGAAGAGATCCGGTCGGAGTTCGGGGTGCCGCGACGGTCGGCGTCGTGAGTGGCGGGCCCCCAAGACTCGTACGAGGTCGAACTCGCTGGTACCGCCCGGCGTGATCTGCGGCGCGTGCCGCCGCGGATCGTGCCGGCGATCATCGAGTTCCTCTACGGCGACCTCGCCCGCAACCCGCGGCGGGTCGGCAAGCCACTGCAACGCGACCTCGCGGGCCTGTGGAGCACCCGCCGCGGACCGTACCGGATCATCTACGAGATCGTCGATGACCGGCTGGTGGTCGTCGTGATCCACGTCGACCACCGCGCCGACATCTATCGCCCTCGCTAGTGGTGCATCGAGGCGAGAACCTCGGGGTCGAGGTGTGAGATCGAGTGCGAGTCCTGGAAGGCCCGCACCCCCTCGATGCCCTGCTCACGCCCGAAGCCCGACTGCTTCATGCCGCCGAACGGCGCCCGCAGGTCGAGCCGGGCCGCGCCGTGGTCGTTGACCCAGACGTAGCCGCACACCAGCTGCGACCCGACGCGGTTCGCGGTGTCGGCGGATGCCGTCCACACCGAGCCGCACAGGCCGCCCCAGGTGTCGTTCGCCATCGTCACGGCCTGCTCTTCGGTGTCGAACGGCAGCACCGGGATGACGGGGCCGAATTGCTCGAACGTCACGACGCGCAGGTTCGGGTCGGGGTCGACGACGATCGCCGGGCGCACGAAGTTTCCGCCCTTGAGGTCGCCGCCCGGCAGCTCGCCGAACTCACGCACGTCGGCTCCCGAGGCCTTCGCCTCTTCGATGAGCTCGTCGACGAACGCCTTCTGCACGGGCGAGTGCAGCGGCCCCATCGTGGTGCCCTCGTCGAGGCCGTAGCCGAGCTTCGCCTTCTCGAGCCGCGCGGCCAGACCGTTCACGACCTCGTCGAGTCGTGTGCGGTGCACGTAGACGCGCTTCGCGTTCATGCAGATCTGACCCGTGGTGTCGTAGATCGCCGCGAACAGCCGGTCGAGGTGGGTGTCGTCGATGATCGCGTCCTCGAGGATCACCGCCGCGTCGTTTCCGCCGAGCTCGAGGGTGACGCGGGTGAGCGACTTCGACGCCATCTCCATCATGCGCTTGCCGCCGCCGACGCTTCCGGTGAAGCACACCTTCGCGACGTCGTCGTTCTGGATGAGGCCCGCCATGTTCGCGTCGACGCCGGTGACGACGTTCAGCACGCCCGGGGGCAGCTTCTCGGCGATGCGCTGGATGAACCGCGCGGTCGCCAGGGGCGCCGTCAGCGGGGGCTTCACGATCACCGCGTTGCCGGCGAGCAGGGCGTGCGGCACCGATGCGCCGAGGATCGCGATGGGCCAGTTGAACGGCACGATCACCGTGACGACGCCGAGCGCCTGGTAGGCGACCGTCGTGCGGGTCGGGATCGCGCCCGGGATCGGCTCGAGCACCTTGCTCGTCTCGACCTCGTCGGCGAGCGACAGGGCGAGACCCCAGCGGATCTCGAAGACGAGGGCATCCACCCACGCCTCGAAGCGCACCTTGCCGTTCTCTTGCGACAGGATGGCGGCATCCTCGTCGCGGAACGCGGCGACCCCCTCGATCGCGGCGGCCATCTGCGCGGCTCGCTGCTGCGGGGTGAGGGCCGACCAGGCGGGGTAGGCGGCCTTCGCGGCGGCGACCGCGTCGGCGACATCCTGCGTGGATGCGGATGCCGCGTGGCCGACGATCACACCGGGCTTGCCGGGGTCGGCGATCGCGAGGGTCTCGGCGGTCGAGCGGGCCTCGCCGCCGATGTAGAGGGGGGTGCTGACCGCGGTCGCGGTGTTGTCGGTCATGGTCATGGTCTGACTCCTTCGTCTCGACGGGACTCTTCGACGGTACGCCGGGGGCCTTCACCGGCACTCGGCGTTTTGTGCACAGCCGGGGCTATCGTGTTCGCATGCAGGTCGTGGAGGCCCTGAGCGCCGACCAGTGGGAGCACGTCACGAGCGACGCCTTCGTTCCGCTGAACTGCGTCGCGATCGAGCCCGACTTCCACGGGCGCATCGAGTTCGAGCGCTTCGACGAGACGCTCATGGTCTCTCACGTCACCACCGACGGCCTCGCGGTCGACCGCACGGCCCGCCAAGCCGCCCACGCGAACAGCGACGACATCCATCTCACCTTCCAGCTCGGCGCACCCGGCATCGTGCGGCAGGACGGTCACGAGGCCCGGGTCACCGCGGGATCCGTCACGACCTACGCGACCGATCGCGCCTACCAGCTCGACTACTCGGCACCCGGGCAGCGGCAGCTGCTCGTGCAGGTGTCGAAACGCGCACTCGGCATCCCGGTCGACCTAGTCGAGGCATCGTGCGCCCGGCTGCTGGTCGCGGCTCCGGATGCCGCCGACGTGTTGTTCGCGACACTCACCGAGTCGCGGGGGCGGGGCGACGCAGTCATCGGCGAGACCATGCGCGACCTCGCCGGAACGATGATTAGAGCGTCGGTGACCGGTGCGCGGGTGCTGCCGTCTACCCGGCGCGGGATGCTGGCGACGGTGCGCTCGTTCATGCGCGGCAACCTGCACGACACCGAGCTGGATGTCGCCCACATCGCCGAGGCGCACTACATCTCGCGGCGACTGCTGTACGAACTCTTCGAGCCGTTCGACGAGACGCCGGGCGAGCACCTGCGTCGGCTCCGGTTGCACCGTGCAGCGGGGATGCTGGCGGGATCTGACGTCGGCACCGTGACGCAGGTCGCCGCCCGATGCGGGTTCGCCGACGCGACGACGTTCACTCGCGCGTTCCATCGCGAGTTCGGGATGCTTCCGCGCGAGTACCGCGTGCGCGCGGGGAGCTTATGAGCCGGATCCCAATGCCGAAGGCCCCCGTCTTTCGACGAGGGCCTTCGTTTTGTTGCGGGGACAGGATTTGAACCTGCGACCTCTGGGTTATGAGCCCAGCGAGCTACCGAACTGCTCCACCCCGCGTCACAAGGATCGAGCTTAGCACGCGTGGCGGGTGTGGTTTCGACACGCGCGCCGCTTCGCGGCGCGCTACTCAACCACCGAATGAGGGTTACTGCGCTGCGTCGACTGCGGCGATGGCTCGTTCGATGGCGTCCTGCATGTCCTGGTCGGCCTGCGCCGCAGCAACGAGGTCGTTGTCGGCGTACGCGGCTTCGCGTGCGGCGAGAGCGGTCTGGTAGTCCGCGAGCGCCTGCTGCAGTTCGGTCAGGTTGCCGTCGGGCTCCGTCGGTTCCGTCGGTTCCGTCGGATCGGTCGGAGCCGTCGGATCCGTGGGCACGTCGGTGTCGCCGGCATCCGCTCCGGAGTCGCCGCCGAACAGCTCGTCGAGCGCGGCATCCAGGGTGTCTTCGAACGCGATCTGGTCACCGAACGCGACCAGCACCTTGCGCAGCAGCGGGTAGCTGGTGCCACCCGTCGCTTGCACGTAGACCGGCTGCACATAGAGCAGCCCGCCGCCGACCGGCAGGGTCAGCAGGTTGCCGCGGATGACCTCGGTCGAGCCGCCGCGCTCCAGGATGTTGAGCGTCTCGGCGACGACATCGTCGGAGTTGAACTGTGCCTGCACCTGGCCCGGGGCCGACACGGTGTCGTCCTTCGGCAGAGTCAGCAGCGTGAGCTTGCCGTAGTCCTCCCCTGCGTCGGAGTTGACCGCCAGATATCCGGTGAGGATGTTCTGGCTGTCGCCCGTCGTGCGCGGGATGTAGGTGGAATACAGGGTGAACGCTGGGGCGTCGGTACCCGGAACCTGCATCGTGAGGTAGTACGGCGGCTGCGCCACCTCGGTCGCCTGGGTGGGCTCGTCGGGGGTCGCCCAGGCGTCGGTTCCGTTGTAGAACTCGACCGGGTCGGTGACGTGATAGGTCGCGAGCATCGAGCGCTGAACCTTGAACAGGTCGGCCGGGTAACGCACGTGGGCGAGCAGCTCGTCGCTCATCTCGCTCTTCGGCGTGATCGTTCCCGGGTAGATCGCCTCCCACGTCTTGAGGATGGGATCTTGCTCATCCCACGCATACAGCGTCACCGTGCCGTCGTAGGCGTCGACGGTGGCCTTCACCGAGTTGCGGATGTAATTGATGTCGTCGATCGCGAAGGGTTCGGGCAGCGTGTTGGTGTCGACGATCGCATCCGACAGCGACTGCAGAGTCGAATACGGGTAGCTCGCCGTCGTCGTGTAGCCGTCGACGATCCAGACGATGCGACCGTCGACGACCGCCGGGTAGGCGTCGCTGTCGACCGTCAGATACGGGGCGACCTTCTTGACCCGCGTCAACGGGTCACGGTCGTAGAGGATCTGCGACCCGTCGTTGACCTGGCTCGAGAGCAGGATCTCTTCGGCCTGGAACTTGAGGGCGTAGACCAGCCGGGTGAAGATGCCGTCCAGCTCGGGGCCACCCTCGCCGGTGAACGTCGTCGTCGCGTTGCTCTCGCTGTCTTCTGAGCCGGACGGGTAGTCGATCTCGATGTCGGGCGTCTGGCCGTCGGGGGCACCGACGATCGAGTACGTCGGCGAGTACTCGCCGAAGTAGACGCGCGGCTCGTATTCGCCCAGCTCTCCGCTCGACGGGATGCCCGATTCGAGGAACTGCGGCTCACCGCCGGCATCCCGCTGGTTGCCGTACGCAGCAACCACCCCGTAGCCGTGGGTGTAGACGAGCGTGTTGGTGTACCACGAGTCGGTATCGCGCTGGTTGAGTTCGCGCACCGCGATGACGGTGTCTTGCGTCACGTCGTCGATCACGTAGCGGTCGACATCGAGGTGGCCGGCGAACCGGTAGTACTGGCGTACCCGCTCGAGTTGGGCGAACGTGGGCGACACCTGGGCGGGGTCGAGGATGCGGATGTTGGCGGTGGTTTCGGCGTCGTCGCGCAGAGCACCCGGCTCCGCATCCGTCTGCGCCGAATACGACTGCACCTCGACGTCGTCGATGCCGTAAGCCGCCCGCGTCGCCGCGATGTTCTCTTCGATATAGGGCGCCTCAAGCGAGCCCTGGCTCGGCTGCACCTGTAGCCGGTCGACGATGGCCGGGTAGATCGAGCCGAGTACGAGCCCGGAGACGATGAGAAGCGCCGTGCCGATGATCGGCAGCCGCCACCGACCGATGATGGCGGTCACCAGGAAGAACACAGCGACGAGCACCGCGATGCCCGCGATGATGGCGCGACCGGGAATCGTGGCGTTGTCGTCGGCATAGGAGACACCGGTGAGGATCGACTTCTCGTCGGTCAGCGTCGCGTACTGGTCGAGCCAGATGCTCACGCCCTGCAACACGATGTAGATCGCGGCCGTGATGGCCAGCTGCACGCGGGCGCGGCGGGTGACGCGCACCTCGCGGCCCGTCACCTGGATGCCGCCGTAGATGTACGAGGTGGCGAGCGCGGCGAGACCGGCGATGAGCACGACAGCCGACGCGTAGGCGATCACGCCGCGGTAGAGCGGAAGCTCGAACACGTAGAACGCGATGTCGAGGCCGAACTGGGCATCGACTTCTCCGAACGGCGTGCGGTTCAGGAACTGCTGCACCGTCTCCCAGCGGGTCGCCGTCGAGACGCCCATGAAGAGGCCGAGCACCAGCGGGATGCCGATCATCGCGACCTTGCGCAGCGGCTCGATGACCTGCTGGTAGCGGTCGAGCTGCGAGTTGAGCTTCGCGTACACCGGGCGCGCCCGGAAGGCGAGGGCGATGCTCAACCACACGAAGAACGCCATGGCGACGAAGCCGATGCCGAACATCACCGCGAACGACGCCCACCGGGTGGTCAGCACCCCCAGGAACCCGAGTTGGTCGAACCAGAGCACGTCGCTGTAGAAGCCGGAGAACACGAAGAACGCGATCACCAGCGCCGCGACGATGGCGGCTGCGATGGCGATGGCGGCACGAGTGCGGCTACGGGCGGGCGGGGCGGCGGGGCGGGTCGTCGACAACGTCGGCTCCTTCGGATCACTCAAAGCTTACGTGGCGAACCCGGCGCGAACCGGCCGAAGCAGCTCCGCCCTCGGCGAACTCAGCCGCAGCGTGCGAGGTCGGCCACGTCGTCGGCGGCGATCGCCTCGACGGCGTCGATCGCGTCATCGAGGTCTGCGACCGAGAACACCTCGATACCCGCCGGGATTTGCCCCACGACGTCGGCGCAGTTCGACTCCGGCGCGAGGAACCAGGTCGCCCCGGCATCCCGGGCGCCGTACATCTTCTGCACGATCCCGCCGATCGCGCCGACCTCGCCGCCGCCGCCGATCGTTCCCGTGCCGGCGATGTGCTCGCCGCCGGTCAGCTCGCCGGGCGTCATCTTGTCGTAGATGCCGAGGGCGAACATCATGCCGGCGCTCGGCCCGCCGACGTTCTCCAACTGGATGAGCACGTCGATCGGAAAGTCGTACACCGACGACACATAGACCCCGATCACCGGCGACCCGTCCTCCTCCGAGGCGATGGGAGCCAGCGTGACGGTGCGTTCCGCCCCATCGCGACGGATGCCGAGCTCGACGTCGACCCCGACACCGGCGGCAGCCAGTTCGGCCCGTAGCTCGTCGACGTTCACCACAGGCCGGCCCTCCGCGGTGAGGATCTCATCGTCGGTCTGCAGCACCCCGTCAGCCGGGGTGTCGTCGATCACCCCGGCCACGGTCAGCACGCTGCCGTACGCGATGTCGAGTTCGGTCAGCGCGGCGGCGACGGCATCCTCTTGCGACGTCTCCATCGCCGCGGCGCTCTCGTCGTTCGACTCCTGCTCGGTCTGCCCCTCCGGATAGACGAGTTCGATCGGCATCACCGTGCGGCTCGGATCGAACCACGCCTGCGCCACCTCGAGCCAGGTAAGCGGGTTCTCGCGCGATCCGTCGACGTAGACGGTGAGCAGGTCGAGTCGACCCGATGTCGGATAGGTGGTCTCGTCGGGGATCTCGATCAACGGCACCGGATCGCCGTCGGCGCCGCCCACCTCGCCGAGAGTGTCGAAGACCGGGCCGGGGCGCTCGACGACGTACGGCGACGGCGCCGTCGCGAACAACACCGTGCCGACGACGGCGGCGATGAGCAGACCGAAGCCGAGATAGGTGGTCCACGGAGCCCGCTCGGCGTGCGGTCGCTCGCGAGGGGGACGCTCGGCAGCGAGCAGATCAGACAGGGACACCGGCCATCCTCCGTGTTCGCTTGCGGCGCAGATGAGAGCCGGGCCAAGCCGAGATGCTCGGGCTAGCGTAGTCGTCATGGCCGAGAACACGCCCGACGAAGGCGAGGGCGACGACGGCAGCGAAGAGTTCCGAGAGATGCTGCGCGAGTTCCTCGCCGGCAACACCGACCTCGACCCCGCGAAGCTGGCGAGCGCCGCCGGGTTGCCCGACGACCCCGAGATGGTGCAACGCCTCATCGGGCAGCTGCAGCACGCGCTGCAGAACAGCGGCGACGGGATCAACTGGGGCCTTGCCACCGAGCAAGCCCGTGCCCTCGCCGGGCGCTCCGCCGTGCCGTCCACGCCTGCCGAACGAACCTCCCTCGAGCAGGCCCTGCACGTCGCCGCGCTCTGGCTCGACGAAGCCACCGACATCAGCAGCCTCACCACCGAACCGGTACTGCTCACCCGCGCCGGCTGGGCCGACGCCACCATGCCCGTCTGGACCCAACTCGCCGAACCGGTCGCCAACTCGATCGCCGACGCCCTCACCGACGTGCTCGAAGAACACGCCGCCGGCGAGTTCGAGGGAATGATCGGCGGCGCCGGCAAACTGATGCGCAACATCGGCGGCACCCTGTTCGCCATGCAACTCGGCCAAGTCGTCGGGCAGCTCGCCTCGGAAGCGGTCTCGGGCGGGGATGTCGGCATCCCGCTGCTCGACGGCGAGACCCGCCAAGCCGCCCTCGTGCCGCAGAACGTCGACGCCTTCGGGGCCGGCCTCGACATCCCGATCGACGAGATCCGCCTCTACCTCGCGGTGCGCGAACTCGCCCACGCCCGGCTCTTCCGGCACGCCAAGTGGCTGCGCCTGCACCTGCTCACCCAGATCACCGACTTCGCCCGCGGCATCCACATCGACACGTCGCGGCTCGAAGAACTCGCCGCCGACTTCGACCCGCAGAACCCCGAAGAGTTGCGGGCCGCCGTCACCTCTGGGGCCCTCATCCCGCCGAAGAGCGACGACCAGCTCGCTGCCCTCGCCCGGCTCGAGACGATGCTCGCCCTCATCGAGGGGTGGGTGGATGTCGTCACCGCCGCGGCCACCACGCGGTTGCCGCACGCGGTCGGCATCGCCGAGACGGTTCGGCGGCGACGGGCTGCCGGCGGCCCGGCCGAGTCGGCGTTCTCTACCCTCGTCGGCCTCGAACTGCGACCCCGGCGCCTGCGCGAAGCCGCCGCGATGTGGCAGGCCGTGCACGACGCCGTCGGCGCGGAGGTGCGCGACGACCTCTGGTCGCATCCCGACGTCGTGCCCGGCGACGCCGACATCGACGACCCGACAGCCCTCGTCGCCCGACTCTCCGGCGGGGCCCCCGAACCCGATGACGTCGACCGCGCCCTGGAAGACCTGCTCGCCGACGACTCCGGCGACCGGCCCCGCGAGGACTGACCCCCTCGGTGGTCGCCGAAAGACACCCGTCCTGTGGATCACGGCGACGGCGAGCGGCTCGGGGTTGGCATCCTGGCGGGGTGGTGTTGCGTCTCGATCCCGGGTGGCCGCTGTTGTGGCGCACCCCGTCGAGCGCGCAGTTCGGGTCGGACGAGCCTGCGGTCGTCCTCGACGAGGTGTCGGAAGGCGAGGATCGGCTGATCGCGGCGCTCGCCGCGGGGGTGTCCGAGTCGGGGTTCGCGATGCTGGCCGAGTCTCTGGAGGTCGCCCCCGATCGATCCGAAGCTCTCCTTGACGTCTTGGCGCCGGTACTCGCCCGCGAGACCGAATCGCCATCGCGGGTCGCCGCGGTGTTGGGGGACTCTGCTCTCGCGCGATCGGTCGCGGGGCTGCTTTCGGCATCCGGGGTGTTGGGGTCGCCCGACGATGCCGTTGTCGTCGTGCTCGTCGCCGACTGGGTGGTGGCCCCCGCGGATCACCTGCGGTGGCTGAACCGGGACGTGCCGCACCTTCCGGTCGTCGTTTCGGAGCGGGCGGTGACGGTGGGGCCGCTCGTCGAGCCCGGGGTCGGGCCGTGCCTGCACTGCGTCAACCTGGCTCGGGTCGACGAGGATGCCGCGTGGGTGGCGATCGCGAGCCAGTTGCTGGGGCGTGAACCGCGCGAGGTGGATGCACTCGCGGTGTTGGAGGCGGCGGCGTTCGTGGCGCGGCGGGTGCTGGATCGTCTCTCGGGGTCAGGCGAGATCGGGATGTCGTGGCGGCTGAGCGGCGGTGTGGTCAGCGGGCGGCAGTGGGGGCGGCATCCCGACTGCCGGTGCGCAGCTCCTGAAGGAACCGACTGGGCTGCCGTTCCCGATCGCGCTGGCCGCGACGAGCCCACGACAGTGTCAGCCGTCGGCGCGCTCGGGTGAGCCCCACGTAGAGCAGCCGCCGTTCCTCGTCGATCGCGGCCGCGCTGCGCGCGTGCGACACCGGCAGCAGCCCCTCGGCGAGGCCGACGAGGTAGACCGACTCCCACTCCAGCCCCTTCGCGGAGTGCAGGGTGCCGAGCACGACGGCCCGCATCGGCAACTCGCCCTTCGCCTGCTCGCGATCGTCGAGTTCGGCGGCGAAGCGCGCGAGGGTCACATCCTCGGGAGTGGCTTCGGCGAAGCGCACGATCGCGTCGAGCCCCGCCCAATCCTGCGGCGCGAGCTTCGAGTGGGAGCGGTCGACCGTCCAGCCCGCCGCCCGCGCGGTGTCGGCGATGAAGCCGCGTACCGGGTCGTCGGGGAACCGCTGCGCCTGCACCGCGAGCGCCGACGTGAGTTTGCGCACCGCGGGGATCTCGAAGAACGGGGTACCCGCGAGCGACCGGGTGACGACGCCGCGCGCGGCGAGCGCCTGCTCGAACGCGGGCGCCTGGTCATTGACGCGATGCAGCACGACGACCTGTTCCGGCGCGGTTCCGGCGGCCAGCTCGGTGACGATCGCCTCGGCGACACCGGCGGCTTCGGCCGCGTCATCCTCGTAGCCGACCGGCTCGGCGACGACCCCTTTCACCGCGGTCGCCGCCCGCAGTTCGAGAGCACCGGGGCGACCGCGCATCAGCCGGTTCGCCACATCGAGCACCTGCGGGGCCGACCGGTAGTTGCGTTCCAGCCGCACCACCTCGGCACCCGGGTGGTCGCGTTCGAACCCGAGCAGGTAGGCGCTCGACGCCCCCGCGAACGTGTAGATCGTCTGGTTGGCGTCGCCGACGACGCACAGGTCGGTGCGCGGGCCGAGCCACAACTTCAACAGGCGGTGCTGCAGGGGCGAGACATCCTGAAACTCGTCGACGACGAAATGCCGGTATTGGGTGCGCACCCGCTCGCGAGCTGCGGGTTCGGAGTCGAGCATCCCGCAGGCGACGAGCAGCACATCCTCGAAGTCGATGCGTCGACGCTCATCCTTGAGCTCTTCGTACTGCCGCTGGATCTCGGCGATCGCGTCGGCATCCAGCCCCCTCGGCAGCGGCCGGCTCCGCGCCGCCGCAGGGTAGGCGTCGATGCTCAACTCGGAGGTCTTGCGCCACTCGATCTCGCCCGCGACATCCCGAACCGCGCCCGAGCCGAGCCGGATCTTCGCGCGCTCCGCCGCCTCGACGATCGCCCGCGCCTTGTTGTCGAGCAGCCGCGGTGCCGACCCGCCGACCAGGTCGGGCCAGAAGTGCCCGAGCTGGGCGAGGGCCTCGGCGTGGAACGTGCGCACGACCGCCCCCGGCGCGCCGAGCACCCGCAGGCGGTGCCGCAACTCGCCCGCCGCCTTCGCGGTGAACGTCAGGGCGAGCAGCGTGCCCGGTGAGTAGACACCCTCTTGGATGCCGTGCGCGATGCGGTGGGTGATCGCTCGGGTCTTGCCGGTGCCGGCTCCGGCGAGGATGCACACCGGCCCGAGCAGCGTCTCGGCCGCGTGGCGTTGCTCAGCGTCGAGCCCGTCGAGAAGGTCGCTGGTCACTTTCGTTCTCGTGGTCCGTCGGTCAACTCGCCACCGAACCAGTGCTCGACGATCGCGCGGGCGATGGAGGTCTTGCCGGGCAGCAGCACGTCACCCGCCGCGGCGGCCTCGGCAAGCTCGTGGCGGGTGAACCAGCGCAGGGCCACGATCTCGTCGCCGTCCGGGCGGCCGACACTGTCGGCACCGGCGACGACGCGAGCCTCGAACCCGACCATCAGGGATGCCGGAAAGGGCCACGGCTGGCTGCCGAGGTAGTGCGGATTCTCGACCCGCACTCCCGACTCCTCGAACACCTCGCGGATGACGGCTGCTTCGAGCGACTCGCCCGGTTCGACGAACCCGGCGAGCAGCGAGAAGCGGTTCGTCTCCCACATCGCGTTCGACCCGAGCAGCAGCCGGTCGTCGGCGTCGAGCACCGCGACGATCACGGCAGCGTCGGTGCGGGGAAAGTACTCCTTGCCGCTCTCGTCCTGCCGCACCCACCCGGCCTGCGCGGGGACCGTCTCGACGCCGGCGAGGGGCGAGAACCGCGATACGGTGTGCCAGTTCAGGATGGCGAGCGCCTGCGTGAACAGGCCCGCGTCACGCTCGTCGAGGTGAGCACCGATGCGACGCAGGTCCCCCCACTGCGACGGACCGGACGGGATGTCGTCGAGCTGCTCGAACCCGTCGGTGGAGTCGACAGCGAGCGCCACGATCGGCGTTCCTTCGGCGAGGTCGGGGGCAGGGTTCGTCGTCCGCCCGAGATACACGGCGAGTGCCGCCTGCGGCACGATCGACGGCGGCAGGATCGCCAGCGACGTCGGCGTCGCGAGGAGAGCGCGGCCCTCGTGCAACACGATCGCGCGAGTACGGGCGTCGTCGAGGAGGGCGTCGATCCCGCCCGCGCGGCCCAGGTGATCGCGATCCAGAGCCGCCCGAGCCAGCGGCAGCCGCGACGAGAAGCTGCTGCCAGCCGGTGAATCAGCAGGGCCGGGAGTGTCGGACATCCGGACTCCTCCTGGGCCGACCTACCCTGTGCACATGGCCAGATCCCCTCTCACTCTAGCGGCGCTCGCGACGTGCGCTGTGGCTGACCTAGACATCGTCGGCGCCCAGAGTTTCGGCGCCCCCGGCGGTGACTTCGACGCCGCCCTCCTCACCGGGCGCGATGGCCGCCACTGGGTAGTGCGGGTGCCGCGCAGCGAGCGTGCCGAACAGGAGCAATCCGCCGACCTCGTCGCCCTGCGCGCGCTCAGCGCGGGCGTGCGCGCGCGACTGCCGTTCACCGTCTCCACGTTCGCCGGACAGGTACCGGTCGACGGCACCCGTGCCGTCGTCTCCGAATTCGTCTACGGCTCCAAAGTGCCCCTCGGGTCGATGAGCATCGAGCTGGCGGCATCCATCGGATCGTCCATTGCCGCCATCCACGCGCTGCCGCCCAACGTCGTCATCGACGCGGGCCTCCCCTCGCACTCCGCCGTCGAAGCCCTGCGCGCCGTCGTCGCCGTGATGGACCGCGCCGCCGCCACCGGCCTCGTGCCCGCCGGGCTGCTCGCCCGCTGGGAACGCGCGAGCGAAGAATCCACCCTCTGGCAGTTCACCCCCACCGTCATCAACGGCGCCCTCGGCTCGGACTCGTTCCTCTCCGCCAACGACGACGTCACGGGGATGCTCGGCTGGCACAACCTCCGCGTCGGCGACCCCGCCGCCGACCTGCAGTGGCTCGCCGGCGCCTCCCTCGACGTCGCCGACTCCGCGTTCGCCGCCTACTCCCGAGTGCGCGGCAGCGTCGACCGGCAGTTGCGCCAGCGGGCCGCGCTGCTCTCCGAACTCGAAATCGCCAAGTGGCTGCTGCACGGCACCGAGACGAAGTCGACCGAGATCGTCGACGACGCCGTCGGGATGCTCTCCGCCCTCGTCGACGAAACCTCCCGCGACCTCATGAACCCGATCGGCGGGCCTCAGGTGCCGCTGGGAGTGTCCGAAGTGGAAGAGCTGCTGGAGCGCACGTCGCGTCTTCGGTGAGCTCTTGCTCGGTCGGGGTCGGATCATCTCGGGGAGTGAAGAGAGCGGGGACCCCTACCC
>NZ_JBASCU010000035.1:0-7380 GCF_049651805.1 Pseudolysinimonas sp. | reverse complement strand
ACCCGTTGTCGACCACGATCCCGCGATACCCCTGCGGCAGCCGGGAGAGGATGCCGGGCAACGCCTGCTCTTCGTCGAGGCAGGGGAAGACGACATCCACGGCGTTCATTGCACTGCCGCCCGCAGCGGCGCGGTGGCGAACTCGCGCATCCCGTCGTCGAACGACACCGCCGGCATCCAGCCGAGTTCGTCGCGCAGCCGGGCCGAGCTCGCGGTGATGTGCCGCACGTCGCCGAGCCGGTACTCGCCGGTGACGACGGGCGGCTTGCCGGCTGTCGCCAGTGCTGCCGCGAGGTCGAGGATCGTGTGCACTTCGCCGCTGCCGACGTTGAAGGCGCGGAAGGTTCCCGGGGGCGCGGCGGCGGTGTGGTCGACGGCGGCGAGGTTGGCGGATGCCACGTCGCGCACGTGCACGAAGTCGCGACGCTGCGCCCCGTCTTCGAACACCCGCGGGGCCTCGCCGCGCTCGATCGCCGAGCGGAACAGGGAGGCGACACCGGCGTAGGGGGTGTTCTGCGGCATCCCGGGTCCGTAGACGTTGTGGTACCTCAGCGCGACGGCGACGCCGCTGGTGGAACGCGCCCAGGATGCCGCGAGGTGCTCTTGCGCGAGTTTCGTCGCGGCGTACACGTTGCGCGGATCGAGGGCGTCGTCTTCGTCGATGAGCGCTGGCGCGAGTGGCTGCCCGTCGGCGTCGAGCGGGTCGAAGCGTCCGGCGTCGAGGTCTTTCTGGGTGCGCGGGGCGGGTCGGCTTGGGCCGTTGGGGCCGAGGTACTTGCCCTCGCCGTAGACGACCATCGAGCTGGCGAGCACAAGCCGTGTGGTTCCGGTGGCGGCCATCGCGGCGAGCAGGGTGGCGGTGCCGAGGTCGTTCGACGAGACGTAGTCGGGAGCATCCGCGAAGTCGACGCCCAGCCCGACCTTCGCGGCTTGGTGGCTCACGGCATCCACATCTCTGAGCGCCTCGGCGACGGTCGCTGGGTCGCGAACGTCGCCCGGCATCCATTCGACGCCTTCGGTGGGTTCGGGTGGTGCGCCGTGCACGTCGGCGCGCAGGGAGTCGAGCACCCGCACCTGCCACCCGGCGGCGAGCGCGTCGGCGACGACGGCCTGCCCGATGAAGCCGGCGCCCCCGGTGACGAGAAGTCTCACCGCGTCGGCCTGGCGAGCACTCGGGCGACGGCGGCGGGGGCGGATGCCGTGGTCACCTGTCCAGTCTTCAACCGCTGCGCTTGCCGCGAGCGGCTGGGAGGAGACTGTCACAGGTTCGTAAGCGGAGACGCACTCGCCATTTGTAACCTAAATAGCGATTTTCTAGGTAAGTTACATCTCATGAGAGTCGAAAGCGCCGATGGAATCGAGCTGCTGCTCGACGTCGGCTTGGAGCGTCGGGTGGTCGGCAGCGCCGACGTCGAGATCCGCGACCCGACCGGTCGCTGGAGACTCTGGCACGTCAAGGTGCTTCGACACTCGCCGAGCCCCTCAGAGATCGAGCTGGTGGTGCAGGGCGCGCGGAAGCGACCGCACGACGGAGTGCTCTTCGTGGTCGCGCGAGCCGGACAGGCTCTGACGGCAGCAGCGCAGCAGAATGCGCACGTCGCCTACGCAGCAGTCGATCAAGGCGTGGTGCGGATCTTCGGGGAACTCCACGACGCGGGCATCCCGAACCCGAGCCGCGGGCCCGGGTCGGCTCGCACCAGCTGGACGCGGCTCGGGGCACTCCGCGTGTTCGCTCTCGTCGACCGCTCGCTCACACAGAGCGAGCTAGCTCGGCAGATCGGCGTCTCCCATGTCTCGGTCGGCAAGCAGTTGGCATCCCTCGAGCCGCTGATCGAACGCTCACCGAACGGGTGGCGAGCCCTCCACAGGGCCGATTGCTGGGATGCCTTCATGGCCCAGTACCCCGGACCCCGTGGTCTTTCCACCTTCTGGTCAGCTACGGGCGATCTCGCCGATCAACTCGCACGACTGGAGCGCATCATGCACGATCACGAGCACTTCGTGATCTCGGGCGACATCGCGGCCGACTTCTACGCGCCATGGCGACGCCCGACTCGCATCACCGCGTATGTCACTCGACAGCCGCCCCTCGATGAGCATGGCCTCGCAACGGTGAGGGGCGCCGACGCAACGATCGAGCTGCGCGTGCCGAGGGATCCGACGATCTACGCGATGTCTCGGATCTCGCGAGACCGCAACGGCGCGCAGCGGCGCTTTGCGGACCCGCTCATCACCGCCTGGGACGTTTCCCGCGGTTCGGGCGGCGACGTCGAGTCCGCCGTGGCGCGCATCCGGGAACGCGCGCTGCACGATTCGGCGCGGTCATGACCCGTCGCGCAGAACTGATCGCGACCTCGCGCGCCGATGACCTTTCACTGCGTGCGCTCGCAGATGTCGCACGTGTCACGGCCGATGACAACGCTCGCGTCGTCGGTGGGCAGATGACCTCACTTCTCTTGACCGCCTTCCCGGTGGCCGGGGTCGACCCGAGGCGAACCCGGGACGCCGATACGGCGGTCACGACCGAGTTCGCGGGCACTGGACTGCTCCACGATCGCCTCATCGACCTCGGGTACTCAGCGACGTCGGGCAACAGCTACAGCAAAGCGGTTCCCGAACTCGCCACCCCGGGCATGCTTCCACCGGAGCAGTCGGTCGACCTGCTCGTTCCCTCGCTGGATGGCCGGTTCCACTCCAGCGAGCACGGCGGACGAGCCTTCGACGCCGCACCTGGTCTCGCGCTCGCACTCGCCGCTGCGCCGATCGTCATCGATGTGGGCGCGACCTTGCTCGACGGAACTCTCCTCGAATTCACGGCGCGCGTACCGACCGTCGAAATCGCGATCATTGTGAAGGCGCTCACCTACGGCTCCCGTCAGCAGGACCGCGACATCGAAGACATCTACCGGCTGCTGGAGATCGCCCATAGCTACTCGGACGAGGAGATCGGCGAGTGGCGCCTCGGCGACGCTGAGCTGATCGGCGCTCGGCGAGACTCGGCATCAGCGCTTCATGCGCTGGCTCGAGACCGACGACGCCTCGGGAGGGTCGACGTTCCGGCGGCACGCTTGGCGACCTTGACCGCCGCTCTCGTGACCCGACCGTAAGGAGCGGCAGCGTGCGGCGATCGGACTTGGTAGGGCACACAGGCACCGACATCGCCCCACCACCTTGACACAAGGATTTCGATAACGAAAGACTTGTGACATGCCTTCGGTCGATGAGTATGCGGCGTGGCGCGGAGTGAGCGCCCAGCGCGTTCGCGAACTCCTGCGCGCGGGCGAGCTTCCTGGCCACCGCATCGGGGCGCGACAGTGGATCGTCGACGATGCCGCGTTTTCCGTGCGTCGACCGCTCGGGCAGCCGATGTCGCCGTCGATGGCGTGGGCGCTGATCGCGTCGCTGGGCGGTGATGCCCGGCATCCTGACGTGCCAGCCGTACGAGTCGATCGCCTCCGCAAGTATCGAGAGCGACTTCTCGACGCCGGCGAGGAGGCTCCCGAGTTGATGTCGTCGTGGCTTCGGAGGCGCGGCGAGCGGCTGGTGTTCCGCGCACAGCCGGCGGATGTCGGTGATCTCCTCCAAGATCCTCGTGTGCTTCCCTCAGGAGTCTCGGATCCACGATCGGGCCTGGCGTCGGGCGACGTCGCGGAGGTGTGGCTGCGCGACTACTCCCAGCTCGCCGAGCTGGAGGGCGACTATCTACTCCTGGCCGATGTGAAGGGCAACGTCGTTGTACACCGCAGCGGCCTGGAGCAGCGAGATGCGGTGGCACCCCTTGGGCTCGTCATCGCCGACCTCGCCGACTGGAACGGTCCGCGAGAAGACGGGCGCGTGGTCGACCTCCTCGCGAGCATCAGATGAGCCCAATCGTCTTCCCGCCGATGTCTGCGGCCCAGACGCAGGCGTGGCAAGCGCTCATCGAGCTGGGCGCACGGTTCGACGCAGGCTGGACGCTCGTCGGCGGGCAACTGGTGCACCTGCACTGCCGCGAGAGGGGCGCCTCGCCATCACGCCCGACCGACGACGGTGACGCGGCGCTCGACGTGCGCGCGCATCCCGACATCTTGCGGAACTTCACCGATGCCCTCCTCGATCTCGGCTTCGTCTCCGACACTCCCTCTGCCCTCAGGGTGCAACACCGCTGGGTACGCGACCTCGCGGTCATCGACGTGCTGATCCCACGCCACCTCGGCGAGCGCGCCTCCTCGCGCCGCGGCGCTGGTGGGCAGCGGACCATCGCCGCGCCGGGCGCTCAGGGCGCGCTCGACCGAACCGAGCGCGTGGAGGTGACCGTGGCCGGCAGGACGGGCGAGGTGCCGAGACCCACACTTGTCGGCGCGATCGCTGCGAAGGCGGCGGCACTCGAGATCGCCGATGACCCGCGATGGAAGCGGCACGTGCAGGATCTCGTCATCCTCTCGACCCTCATCCGCCGCGGCGACGACTTCACCGTCTACTCGACGCGCGACTTCCAGCGAGTGCGTAATGCGATCGGCCGCACTGTCGCCGACCCCTCGATCGCGGCGCCCCTCGACGGTGCAGCCGATGGGATCGCTCGGCTGCGTCTGGCCCTCGACTCGGCCGAACATCTGCGGTGATCAAAGTGCCGATACCCGGCGGCGAGCGCGTCGGCGACGACGGCCTGCCCGATGAAGCCTGCGCCCCCGGTGACGAGAAGCCTCACCGCGTCGGCCTGGCGAGCACGCGGGCGACGGCGGCGGGATCGATGAGTTCGCGCGCGCGGTAGTCGTCGGGGATGCCGGCGGCGATCGCCTCGATGGCGGCGATGATGCGCGGCTGGGCTGCTTTCAATCGGGCGAACACTCTTTCGGCGGTGACAGGCTCGTCGCTCGGCGTGGCGTCGTTGTCGGTGACGAAGGCGAGGGTGACGGTGCCGATGTTCAACTCCGCCGCGAGCGGCACCTCGGGGTAGAGGGTCATGTTCACGAGGTGCGCGCCGGCCTGCCGCAGGGCGACCGACTCGGCGCGGGTCGAGAAGCGGGGGCCGGGGATGACAGCGACGGTGGCTTCGTGTTTGTCTGTTGTCGGTTTCGCGATTTCGCGGAGTTCGGGGCAGAACGGATCGGCCGACGGCAGGTGCTGCACGTCGTCTTCGTCGAAGAAGGTGTCGTCGCGTCCGCGGGTGCGGTCGAGGTACTGGTCGGGAAGCGCGAGGGTTCCGACGGGGTAGGCGGGGTCGACTGCTCCTACTGCGGCGGTGGAGATGATTGCGCGGGCGCCGAGGGATGCGAGTGCCCAAATGTTCGCGCGGTACGGGATGCGGTGAGGGGCGACCGAGTGGCTGGTGCCGTGGCGGGGGAGGAAGACCGCGGGGCGACCGCCGAGGGCACCTTCGGTCACGTTGACGACGCCGTAAGGAGTTGGGATCGTGCGATTCGCGGAGACTGCCAGCTCGAAGAGGGAGTAGAGGCCCGACCCGCCGATCACGGCGACAGGGGTGCGTGCGGTGCTCACCGGTCCAGTCTTCAACCGGGCGGTGCTGACAGAGTTGCCGAATGGAGACTGTCACCGGTTCGTAAGCGCGCTCCGCAAGCGAGTCATCGCCACCGGTCACTCTCTTCGACATCGTGTGAACCTCGCTCCGGGTGGGAATCGTCGCCCTCCGCTGACGGTGCGGCGAGAGGTGACACCGGGCGTGGCGGGGACGCCGGTCGCGTACACCTGGTGCTGTCGTTGGCCGCGATCGTGCCGCTGGGCTACATCGTGCGAGACTGCCTTCGTTTGCCGAACGCCAAGGTCGCGACGATCTGTTTACCCACTAGACACTTGTGGTGTCTAGTGGGTAAACTGCTAAAGTGAAGTCGCGAGAGGTCATCCGTCAGATCGAAGCTCTGGGTGGTGTGTTCGTGCGTCAGCGCGGTTCCCATATGCGTTACCGGGTCGAAGCTAACGGCATTGTCGCCTTCACGACGGTCCCCGACCACGAGATCGGTAAGGGCCTTCGAGCCAAAATCGAGCGGGACCTCGAGCCCGTTTTCGGAAAGGGATGGTTGAGGTGAGCACTCGCTTCACGGTGGAAGTTACACACGACGGCGACGTCTGGGTCGCCGATGTCCCTGCACTCGCTGGCGCACACACTCAAGCCGGTAACCTCACTCGGCTCGACGAGGCGATCCGCGAGGTCATCGCCCTTGTCGAGGATCTACCTGAGGGTGCCGAAGCGGCCCTCGAGCTTGACTATGAGTACGAGGGCCTTGACGCGGTCGCCCGCGCCGCATCACTTATCGGCAGGCACCGCGCTGAACTAGATCGGGTGCAATCTGCCCTCGCTGATCAGACAACGACCCTCGTGCACGAGCTGTCAGAGCTGGGTTGGTCCGTACGAGATGCTGCGCACCTTCTGAACATCTCCCCCGGTCGCGTGTCACAGATTCGCGGCAACGAAGAACCATCGAGCAGTCTCCTCGCGACGGCAACGACGCTCGCCGAGCTAACGACAAACGCAGCTCGCGAAGCGCGAGGCGAGACCCAGCTTCGGTCGGTCGCGGAAACCGCAGGCATGCTCCAACACGTCGACTTTGACGCCCGCGTGGTTAATCCCGAGAGCAAACACAGCAGGCCAGACATGGTCGTGAGCCTTCCGGGCGGAAAGAGCATTGCTATCGACGCAAAGATCCCGCTCGAATCGCTGGATGGCGAGCCTGAGGACGTTCGGGCCTACGTCACCCGCCTCGGCTCGCCTTCTTATTGGAACGACCTAGAGCCGAGTCCGGAGATGATCGTTGCGTTTGTACCAAGCGAAGCCCACCTCTCCGCCCTTCTAGCGAGGGACCCTTCCATCATGGAGTACGCCTTCTCAAGGCACGTCGCACTTGCTTCTCCGGTCACGCTCTATTCGGTCCTCAAGTCCGTAGCGGTTGCATGGCGCCACGAAGCGATCGTTGTGGAGGCACGCGCGGCCTTCGACGTGACGAGCGATCTCCCCGAGCGCTTCTTGACTGGGCCATCCGCTAGCGGCCCGAGGAAGATTCGCCCTGTCGTCAAGCTTCCTCGGTCGGCCTAGAGCCACAACGTCGAGGTCGACGAGGCCGGTTCCGTCGAGTTTGCGGTCAAACATTGCCTCGCGGCCAGGCACCTACGTCCGCGACGGGCGGCCGCCTAGCTCCGATGTTCAACCGCGCCTGGCCAGCTGAAATCGCACTCAAGCGCGGTCCCAGCATTTCCGTTCATTCTCGGCATTTGCGATTCGCTGAGCGCCGGTGACGGCGCTCACTGAAATTCCCCAGTTGTGCTCGGCGGATTCCAGGGATCGTAGCTACACCTGAGGTAAGTAGGTGGGTATGCGATCTGGTTCTAGCCGTCGTCCGGGACGGCCTCCGATGGTGGATAAGCAACGCGAGTTCGCGCGGCTGCTGA
>NZ_JBASCU010000034.1:0-30369 GCF_049651805.1 Pseudolysinimonas sp. | reverse complement strand
CGATCGACTGCGTCACCGCCCCCCGCCGCAACGGACCCCGCTTCATCGACGACACCGAACGCGCCCGCGCCGAAGCCATCATGAAAGACCCCCGCACCACCGAACAACTCACCCACGACGCCCTCGTGGAAATGGTCCGCATCGCCGCAGCCGCCGACCCCGGGCGACTGTTCGGATCCCGCAAACCGGCCGTCAGAGTCCACGTCGACGCCCGCGACCTCCAGAAGCGCGAAGGAGCCGGGCACCTCGAAGGACAAACCGTCGCCGTCTCCATCGCCACCGTCGAACGCCTCGCCTGCACCGACGGCTACATCCCCGTCATCTTCCAACCCGGCGGCCCCATCGACGTCGGCCTCACCCAGCGACTCTTCACCCCCCGGCAGCGCATCGCCCTCGCCGCGATCTGGGGCGGCTGCGCCCACCCCGACTGCGACCGACCCCCCTCCTGGTGCGAAGCCCACCACGCCCTCGAATGGGACAACGGCGGCCCCACCGACATTCGAAACGGGGTCTTGCTGTGCCGCTTCCACCACATGCTCACCCACAACATGGGCTGGACCATCCGACCACCCGACACCCCCAACGGGAAATGGCTCATGTATCCACCACCCGGTGGACCCGGCATCCGAAAGCCGATCGAACTCACCAGCAAGAACCCACTGCGGCGAAAGCAGTAGCGCTCGGGCCCGAGGGAGAGCTCCGCCCGTTTGCCGGGCTACTTCTGCTCGGAGACGTCGATGCGGGCGATGCCCTTATCGAGGTCGAGCAGCGGTTCGCCGGGCGCCGGGGCGGGCGCGGGCAGTTCGGTCTGGCGCTCCTGCTCCAGCAACGCCTCCTGGCGGCTCGGGGCGAACAAGCCCTCGATCGGGCCCAAGATGTTGCCGGCCGACCGCAGCCCATCCTTGCCCTTCGTGGAGAAGTCCATGAAGCCGGCGACCTGGCCGATCACGCACACCACGACGATTGCCACCGGCACCGCGACCCACCAGATCCACTCCACCGGCACAGGATACCGGGCGAGGCGGGGAGGCCTCCTAGCGCAACGGAACGATGAGCGGTCGGCCGTCGATATCGACCACCCGCACGGCGAGGCCGTACACCGCCGAGATCGCGTCCGCTGTCAACACCCACGACGGCGCGCCCGCAGCCACCAGGCGGCCCGCCGACAGCAGCGCCACCCGGTCGGCGACCGCCCCGGCGAGAGACAGGTCGTGCACCACCACCACCACGGCGCGACCCGCGCGGGCGAGGTCGCGGGCGATGCGCAACACGTCCTCCTGATGCCGCAGATCGAGGGCTGCGGTCGGCTCGTCGAGGAAGACGATCAGCGTGTCCTGCGCGAGCACCCGCGCGAGCGACACCCGCGCCCTCTCGCCGCCCGACAGCTCGGTGAATCGCCGTCCCGCCAGGTGCGTCACGTCGGCACGGGTCGCCGCCGACGCGATCGCCGCCGAGTCCCCCGCGATCTCGTCCGTGCGGATCCACGGCGCTCGCCCCATCGTGATCACGTCGATCACCCGGAACGGGAAACTCAGCGAATTGTCCTGAGTGAGCACCGACCGTCGGCGCGCCAGCTCCAGCGGCGAGAAGGAACGGATGTCGCGGTCGTCGATCATCACCGTGCCCGACGCCGGCGCCCGCTCGCCGCTCAGCACCGACAGCAGGGTCGACTTGCCGGCACCGTTCGGGCCCACCAGGGCGAGAACTTCACCCGGCTCGACATCGAGCGAGATGTCATCGAGAACGGTGCGGCCGTCGAGGGTGACGGTCAACCCCGTCGCGCGGATCAGCGGCGCGCCCGGCCCGCTCACGCCCAACCCCCCGACCGGCGCCGCTGACGCCACAACAGGAAGAAGAAGAACGGCCCGCCGACGAGGGAGGTCAGCATCCCGATCGGAAGCCCCGCCCCGGGAACGATCGTGCGCGCCAACAGGTCGGCGGCGAGGATCAGCACCGCCCCGCCGAAGGCCGACGCCACGATCAGCCCGCGATGCCGGGGGCCGAGCAGCATCCGCATGATGTGGGGCACAACAAGGCCGACGAAGGCGATGATGCCGACGAACGCCACCGCCACGCCGGTGAGCAGCGCGACGAGCACGATCGAGGCGATGCGCAGCCGCTCCACGTCGAGGCCGAGATGCCGCGCGTTGCGTTCCCCGAGGGCGAGCAGGTCGTACCGCCGCCCCAACAGGACCGCGGCCAGAACGCCCACGACGGCGACGACCGCGACGACGACGACCTCCCGCCACAGCGACCCGTTGAGGTCGCCGAGCTGCCAGAACACGATTTGTTCGCGGCTGGCCGTGTCGGCGACGAAGAGCACGAACGCCAGCCCCGCCCCCGCGAAGGCGTTCACGGCGATGCCGGTGAGCAGCAGCGTCACCACCTCGGTGCGACCGTTCGCGCGCGACACCAGGTAGACGAGCAAGGTCGCGAGCAGACCGCCCGCGAAGGCGAACACCGCGATCGCGTAGTCACCGAGCGCCGCAACGCCGATCACGATCGCGATCGCCGCGCCCAGCGCCGCACCCGCCGAAACCCCGACCACCCCCGGCTCGGCCAGCGGGTTGCCGAAGATGGCCTGCATCACCGCGCCCGCGGCGGCGAGCGCCGCGCCCACCAGAATCGCCATCACGATGCGCGGGAACCGGATCACCCACAGCGTCGACTCGGTGATCGGGTCGTCGGGTGCCCACCCGTTCGGGATGCCGCCCGCCCGCAGCAGCGAACCGATCACCTCGGCAGGCGTCACCGGGAACTGACCCAACAATGCCGACGCGAGGATGCCGCCCAGCAGCAGGGCGCCGAGCGCGACGCCGACGATCACGCGGGTCAGAGAAGTGCGCGTCACGGGACCCGGTACAACCATTCGTCGGTCGCGAACTTCGTCGCGACCAGCTCGGTCGCTCGCCCGAGCTCCCAGTCCGTGAGCGCGCCCTCGGTCAGACCGTGCAGCCCGCGGAAGGTCTCTACCATCCGCTCGATGATCTGCTCCCGGGTCATGCCGGTCTGGCTGCGCAGCGGATCGACCCGCTTGTTGGCCGACTTGGTGCCCTTGTCGCTGAGCTTCTCGCGGCCGATGCGCAACACCTGGGCCATGCGGTCGCCGTCCATGTCGTAGGCCATCGTGACGTGATGCAGCACGCCGCCGTTGCCGAGCCGCTTCTGGGCTGCTCCGCCGATCTTGCCGCTCGGCGAGGCGATGTCGTTGAGCGGCACGTAGCTCGCGTCGATGCCGAGGCTCTGTAGCGCCTGCACCGCCCACTCGTCGAAGAAGGCATACGAGTCGGCGAACGACATGCCCTGCACGAGGTCGATCGGGGCATAGATCGAATAGGTCACCGCCCCCGCCGGTTCGATGAACATGGCACCCCCGCCCGAGATGCGGCGCACCACCGGGAAGCCGTACTCCGCGGCGTTCACGGGGTCGACCTCGTTCTTCACCGACTGGAACGAACCGATCACGACGGCCGGCGACGCCCACTCCCAGATGCGCAGGGTCGGGGCCCGGCGACCCTCGCCGACCTCCTCGGCGAGCACCTGGTCGAGGGCGAGGTGCATGAGCGGGTCGAGCGGGCCGGGATGCACCAGCTGCCACGCGTAGTCGCTCCACTGGGTGGCACGCTTCACCGCTCGGCGCACCGCGGTCGCGATCGAGTCGGCCGAGAAGCCCAGCAGCACGGCACCCTCGGGCAGCGCGGCGGTGACCGCGGCGGCGATGTCGCTCGCCTCGCTCGTGACCGGCAGCCCGGTGAGCGCGGTGTCGATCGCCGGCAGCGCGTCGTCGGGCTCGAGGAAGAAGTCGCCCGAGACGCGCACGTTCGCCAGCCGGCCGTCGGCGACATCGAGGTCGACCACGACGAGTTTGCCGCCGGGCACCTTGAACTCCCCGTGCATGTCGTCCTCCCAGCGCCCTCGGGTGGGCGTAGGCCAGCCTAACTTCCGGCGGGGGTTTCGAGCCTGGTGTCGAGCCACTCCACCAGGTCGGCGATCACCTCTTCGCGGTTGATCTCGTTGAACATCTCGTGGCGACCCTCGTCGTAGATCTTCACCGTGACATCCGTCACGCCTCCGCGGGTGCGGTAGGCCGTGGCGAGCAGTTCGACGCTCTTCGGCCCGCCGAGCGGATCTTCGCTGCCGATCAGGATGAGCAGCGGCAGATCGCGGTTGAGCCTCTTCGGGCGGCCCATCAGCCGCAGCGCTTCGCTCAGCCCGAACAGCTTCGCGACCTTCGCATCGAAGGTGAGTGGATCGGCGGCGAACCGGGTCCACACGTCGGGGTCGCGGCTCAGCCACTCGGTGCCGGTGCCGCCCCCGCCCGCGGGCCGGTGTCGCTTCGACAGGTCGCCACCGTTCATGTGCCGCAGCGTGCGGTACGGCGTTCCGGAGAGCACCGCGGCGGAGTACGGCGACGCATCGTCGTTGAGCATCATCTGCGCGAAGATCGAGCCGAGGCTGTGCCCCAGCAGCACGAGGGGCAGCTTCGTGTGTTCGGCGTGGGCGATGCCGGAGAGCTGCCGGATGCCGGCGATCGTCGCCCGCACCCCTCCGGGGCCGAGTCGGCCGAGCTTTTTGGTGTCGTGCCCCCACTGCTGCAGCCCCGTCTGCCCGTGTCCGCGCAGGTCGCCCGCGTACACCGTGTAGCCGGCGGCGACGAGCGCCTGCGCGAGGTCTTCGTAGCGGGTCGCATACTCGCCGACCCCGTGCACGATCTGCACGACCCCTTTGGGGTGACCGGCGCGCCACTCGTAGTAGTGGATGGTGACGCCCTCGGCATCCTCGAACGTGTAGTCCCCACGTGCTGCGGTGAACTTGGGCATCGTCGCCTCCTTGATGTTCCTCATCGTACGTTCGCGGGGCGCACCGCGAGAATGGCGCTTTCCCGCAGCCGTCAACTCTCGCGCGTGATCTCCACGGTCACGAACAGCCGGCTGCCGTAGGGGCCGGCGTAGACGCCGCGGAGGGGGGCGACATCCGCGTAGTCCCGGCCCCGGCCGACGGTGACGTGCCGGTCGCCGATGTCGATGAGGTTCGTCGGGTCGTAACCCTTCCACGCACCGCAGAACCATTCGACCCAGGCGTGCGACTCGCCCGCGATCGTCATGCCGATCGGCGCGTCGGGCTGCGGGTGCAGGTAGCCGCTCACGTAGCGGGCCGGGATGCCGACCGCGCGCAGCGCGCCGATCGCGAGGTGGGTGATGTCCTGGCAGACGCCCTTCTTGTGCTCCCAGGCTTCGGCGGCCGTCGTATACACACTCGTCGCACCCGACACGTACTCGATGCGGGCGCCGATCGCCTGGCAGATCGCGAGTGCAGCGTCGCACGGCGATTCGGCCGTGGCGACGATCTCGCGGGCGAGGTCGACGACCTCGGCCGGCGGTCGCGTGCGGTGGGTCTGGCCGAGCTGCTCGACGTACTCGGTCGCCGTCTCGATCTCGTCGGCGAGGGCGGTCCACTCGAGCCCTTGCTCGGGATGGTCGCGGTCGCGCACCTCGACCAGGCTGGTTGCCGTCAGCGAGAGTTCGGCGTGCGGGGTGAGGATCTCGAACGACGACACCCGGGTGCCCCAGTAGTCGACGTAGGAGTGGTGGCTCGAGATCGGCAGGATCTCGAGGTTGGAGAAGAGCACCAACTGCCCGTCGGCACTGACCGGCAGCATCCGCGCCTCGTTGTAGGAGGCGGTGACCTCGCCGTCGTAGTGGAAGCCCGTGATGTGCTTGATGCGCAGCCGCTTCACGTGTTCTCTCCCACCCAGGCGGCGACGTCGTTCGTCGGGAAGTAGCGCTGGCGGATCGCCTCGCTCACCGCCGTCGTGGTCTTCTGCACGGCATCCATATGGGTCGGCAGGTCGGCGATGAGGTCGATGACCGGGCGGTACTCGAGTTCGCTGCGGATCTGGCCGAGCAGCCGCTGCGCGTGGTCGCTCACCCCGAAGCGGTCGGCGCGGGGTTCGATCTCGCGCAACTGCTGCTCGGCCCGCGTCACGGAGTAGAGGATGCTGCGCGGGAACAGCCGGTCGAGCAGCAGGAACTCGGCGGCCTTCTGTGCGCTCGGCACCCCGCGGTAGGTGCGCAGGTAGGCCTCGTACGCGCCGACGCTGCGCAGAATGGTCGTCCACGACGGGCCCGAGGCCTCGGTGAGGCTGCGGGTCGCGAGCAGCCGGGCGGTCATATCGGCGCGTTCGATCGACCGGCCGAGGGTGAAGAACCGGTACGCCTCATCCCGGTTGGTGGCCGACTCGACGATGCCGACGGCGAGCGCGGAGCGTTCGCGCACCCAGGTGAAGAACTCGTGCACCTTGTCGCTGGCGACCTTGCGCGGCATCCGGGCCCGCGTGGTGTTGAGCACCTCCCACAGTTCGGTGTTGACGACCTCGCGCGCGCGGCGGGCGTTCTCGCGGGCGGCGTTCAGCGAATAGGCGATGGATGCCGGCTGGTTGCGGTCGACCGCGAGGATCGTGAGCACGTCGCTGCGGGTGACCTCGGCATCCTCATCGACCTCAGTGCCCATCACCGACAGCAGCGACCGGCAGGCGAGGTTCTCTTCGATCCACGGATCCTCGAGCAGCAGTTGCAGGTGCACGTCGAGGATCCGCGCCGTGCCATCACTGCGCTCGATGTATCGGCCGATCCAGAACAGGCTCTCGGCGATGCGGCTCAGCATGCGGTACCTCGACACCCGTCATAGAGGGTTCTGTGGCGTTGGGGAGCCCCGTGCGCGGGGGTCTCTGGGGCCAGAGAGGGTTCTATGACGCGAAGTCGCTGCTGCTGCTGCTGCTGCTGCTGTTGCTGCTGGTCCTGGCGGGGGGAGTCGGCGGGGTTGTGGTCTTGCAGGTGCGTCTCGGCCGAGATGACGGGAATGGATGTCGTCACCGCGGCCTGGTCGGCGACGAGCCCGCCGATGTCGTGCTCGAGGGTGCGCAGCGGGTCGAGGCCGACGACCCAGGTGTCTTTCGACCCCCCGCCCTGCGAGGAGTTGACGACGAGCTGACCTTCCGGCAGCGCGACGCGGGTGAGGCCACCGGGAAGCACCCAGACCTCAGTGCCGTCGTTGACCGCGAAGGGCCGCAGGTCGGCGTGGCGGGGTCGCAACCCGTCTTCGACGAGAGTCGGGATCGTCGAGAGCTGCACCACGGGTTGGGCGATCCAGCCGCGCGGGTCGGCCCGCAGGTGCACCCGCAACTCGTCGAGCTCTTCCTTCGAGGCGTCGGGGCCGACGACGAGACCCTTGCCCCCGGATCCCGCGACGGGTTTCACGACCAGCTCGTCGAGGCGGTCGAGCACCTCCTCGAGCGCACCGGGGTCTTCGAGGCGCCAGGTGTCGACATTCGGCAGGATCGCGTCTTCGGCGAGGTAGTACCGGATGAGGTCGGGCAGGTAGGTGTAGATGAGCTTGTCGTCGGCCACCCCGTTGCCGACAGCGTTGGCGATCGTGACGTTGCCGAGCCGGGCGGCGAGCATGATCCCCGGCGAGCCGAGCATCGAGTCGGCGCGGAACAGGAGCGGGTCGAGGAATTCGTCGTCGACCCGACGGTAGATCACGTCGACCCGGGTCGGGCCGGCGGTCGTGCGCATCCACACTCGCCCGCCAGAACAGAACAGGTCGCGCCCCTCGACCAGTTCGACGCCCATGAGCCGGGCGAGCAGGGTGTGTTCGAAGTAGGCCGAGTTGTAGACCCCGGGGGTGAGCACGACGACGACCGGATCTTCGACGCCCTCGGGTGCGGCCGCGCGCAGTGCGCCGAGCAGCCGGTGCGGGTAGTCGCCGACCGGGCGCACCCGCATCGACATGAACAGCTCGGGCAACGTCTGCGCCATCACCCGGCGGTTGGAGATGACGTAGGAGACACCCGAGGGGACCCGCACGTTGTCTTCCAGTACCCGCCAGGCGCCCCGCTCGTCGCGGATGAGGTCGATGCCCGACACCTGGATGCGCACTCCGTTTGCCGGCTCGATGCCCGCCGCCTCGCGGTGGAAGTGCTCGCTCGATGAGATGAGGCGCGCCGGGATGACGCCATCCTTCACGGCACGCTGTTCGCCGTAGACATCCGCCAGGAAGCGCTCGAGCGCGAGCACCCGCTGCTTGACGCCCGCCTCGACGGTCACCCACTCCGCCTGCGGAATGACGCGCGGCACCGCGTCGAGCGGGAACGGCCGCTCCTCGCCGGCGAAGTCGAAGGTGACGCCCTGCGCGAGGTACGACGACGCCAGTGCCTCGGTGCGTCCGCGCAGCTCGGCCTGGGTCATGCGGGCGAGCGTCGTGTGGATCTCGCGATACGCGTCGCGGGCGTTCGACTCTGACGCGTCGGCGATGTCGGAGAACATCTCGTCCCACGGCGGAGCGCCCCGTCGCCGGGTGGCGGTGGCTCCGTAGCCGTCGAACAGGTCGCCCATGCTGCGAGCCTAGGGGCGGGATGTTGCGGTGGTGTTTCGATACGCGTCGCCGGGGGCGGCGCTACTCAACCCGCACCTCCGACCGGCGTGTTTCGGTCAGCGCGCCGGTCGAGGCCCGCACCACGAGCTCGGGCTGGAAGACGATTCGACGCGGCGGCAACTCGGGCTCGGCTGCCTCTTCCCGCAGGATGCGCAGAGCCGTCGCCCCGATCTCGTGACGCGGCTGCCGGATCGATGACAGCGGCACGACCGCGGCGCTCGCGAAGTCGATGTCGTCGAACCCGATGAGGGAGATGTCGTCGGGCACGCGCGCGGCGCCCGACATCACGAGGGCCTGCAGGAGACCGACCGCGACGAGGTCGTTGGCGGCGAAGATCGCGTCGGGCCGCTCGGCGCGGGCGACGAGGCGCTCGCCCAGCACCCGGCCCTCGATCACGGTGAGTGCGTCGGTCTCGCACACCTCGAGGGTGGCGTCCGGCACCGCGGCGATCGCGGCCCGGGCCCCCGCGAGTCGGTCGGAGACCTGGCGGATCTCGAGCGGCCCGCCCGCGAAGACCAGCCTCCGCCGGCCCGTGGCCAGCAGGTGTTCGACCGCGAGCCGGCCCCCCGCGATGTCGTCGACCGAGACGGAGCTGACCCGGGCATCCCGGCTCTCGCGGTCGACGAGCACGACCGGCGTGCCGCGGTCGCGCAGTTGCCGCAGCCGGTCTTCGATGTCGCCGTAGGGAGAGATGAGCACGCCGTGCACGCGCTGCTCCTCGAAGAGGTCGAGGTAGCCCGACTCGCGCTGCGCGTCTTCCGAGGAGTTGCCGAGGATGACCGAGAGCCCGAACTTCGCCGCCTCGTCTTCGGCGCCGCGGGCGACGTCGGTGAAGAAGGGGTTGCGCACGTCGAGCACGACGAGCCCGACGGTCGTGCTGCGACCCGCTCGCAGCTGGCGCGCGGCGTCGTTGCGCACGTAGCCGAGTTCGGCGATCGCTGCCCTCACTTTGGCCGTGGCCTCCGGCGAGACGCGCGGCGAGCCGTTGAGCACATTGGAGACGGTGCCGACCGAAACACCTGCGAGAGCGGCGACGTCGCGGATGCTGCTCGCGCGGGTGGTGGTCACGCTGCTATCCTGACCTCTGAAACGATTCATTAAGGAACTTCAATGACGAACTTCGCCGACGTCTCCGACCGCCTCGCCGAGCAGGCGATCGAACTGCCCTCGTGGGCGTTCGGCAATTCCGGTACCCGGTTCAAGGTCTTCGCCCAGCCGGGGGTGCCGCGCGACCCGTTCGAGAAGATTGCGGATGCCGCCCAGGTGCACAAGTACACGGCACTGTCGCCGAGCGTCGCGCTACACATCCCGTGGGACAAGGTCGCGTCGTACGCCGACCTGAAGAAGCACGCCGAAGACCACGGCGTCGCCCTCGGCACGATCAACTCGAACACGTTCCAAGACGACATCTACAAGCTCGGCAGCCTCACCCACTCCGACGCGAAGACCCGCCAGACGGCGATCGACCACCACTTCGAGTGCATCGACATCATGGGCGAGACCGGCTCGCGCGACCTCAAGATCTGGCTCGCCGACGGCACCAACTACCCCGGCCAGGACGACATGCGGGGCCGTCAGGACCGCCTGACCGATTCGCTGCAGAAGATCTACGAACGCATCGGCGAGGGCCAGCGGCTCGTGCTCGAGTACAAGATCTTCGAGCCCGCGTTCTATCACATGGATGTTCCCGACTGGGGCACCAGCTACGCCCAGGTGGCCGCGCTCGGGGACCGCGCGACCGTCTGTCTCGACACCGGCCACCACGCCCCGAGCACCAACATCGAGTTCATCGTCATGCAGCTGCTGCGGCTCGGGAAGCTCGGCTCGTTCGACTTCAACTCGCGCTTCTACGCCGACGACGACCTCATCGTCGGCGCGGCCGACCCGTTCCAGCTGTTCCGCATCATCGTCGAGGTGATCCGCGGGGGCGGGTACGGCTCCGACGGCGACACCGCCTTCATGCTCGACCAGTGCCACAACATCGAAGACAAGATCCCCGGCCAGATCCGCAGCGTGCTCAACGTGCAGGAGATGACCGCGCGGGCGCTGCTCGTCGACCGGGCGGCGCTGTCGGCTGCCCAACTCGCCGGCGACGTTCTCGCTGCTCACGGCATCCTGATGGACGCCTTCTACACCGACGTGCGCCCGATGCTCGCGTCGTGGCGGGAAGAACGCGGTTTGCCCGCCGACCCGATGGCGGCCTACGCCGAGTCGGGGTATGCCGCCTCGATCATCGAGGGCCGCGTCGGCGGGGCGCAGGCGGGCTGGGGGGCCTGAGCCTTACCGGCCGGCTTGCCGCAGCTGATCCTCGAGGTTGAAGACCTGCTCGAGCACCGTGAACCCCTCATCGGGCGAGCCATCGAGGGCCACGAAGAACGGTGCCATGTCGGCCTGCCACCGCGCATTGACCTCGGTCTCGGCCATTCCGCGCAGCACGTCGTCGAGCGTCGACTCCGACTCGAAGTAGCCGATCAGCAGGCCGTCGTCGCGAAGAAACAGCGAGTAATTGCGCCAGCCCGTCGCGGCCAGCGCATCGAGCATCTCGGGCCAGACCGCCGCGTGGCGCGCCCGGTACTCGTCGAGGTGATCCCGGTGAACCTGCAGCTGGAAGCAATAGCGGTTCATCGAGCGACCTCCGGCACGACGCCCTTCTGTGGATCGCCGAGAGGCACCGCGTCGAGGAACCACACGTCGTAGGGGCGCTCGAGCAGGTCGGCGTTGAGGTCGTTCAGCCGGGCGAGCGGGGCGCCGGCGGCGTGAGCGTCCAGATCCTCTCGCGTCGTCCAGCGTTCGACCATCACGACCACGTCACCGTCTTGTTCGAGGTGCGCGGCGTAGAGCTCGCAGCCGGACTCGCGGTGGACGAGAGGCGAGACCTCGCGGAACGACTCGATCACGTCGCGCCCCCGACCGGGTTTCGCAGTCAGCACCGCAACAACCGAGACGGCCACGTCACACCGTCCGGAAGTCGAGGCCGAGCAGTGAGGCTGCGGCGCGATAGGTGCCGGATCGGTGACCGAGGGAGAGGCTCCAGTGATGACCGATTCCGGTCGCCGACCACTCGTCGACCCACTCGCCGGGATCCCGACCGAAATCGACCCGGCTCGTGGTGTTGCCGATCGCGAGCAGGGGGCCGGGAACGACGGTGCCCTCCGACGCGACGAACGACAGGCGACCGTCACGATCCTGGCCGAGACCCAGCAGCGTGACCGGCCCGGGCCGCACATCGAACTCGACCGAGACACCCCATCCACGCTTGCCGTGGTAGACCCCCAACCCCCGCAAGAGCGGATCTCGCGACGAGACCGCGAGGTGGGCCGGGCCATCGTGGCCCATCTCGACGACGTTGTCCTCGAAGTTGAGCGCCTGGATCTCGCAGAACGACCCACCTGCGCCGACGACCTGGGTCGCGAGCTGGGCGACGGTCGTGCGCAATTCGTACTCGCCGGTCGCGGGGATCCCGCGCGCCGTCAGGAACGAGGCGCCCAAGATCATCCCGGCGCCGAGCCGTTCGTGTTGTTCTCCCGCGAGCCCGCGGTGATAGTAGGCGAGCGAGTCGAGCTCGAAGTCCTCGACCAGGCGGTCGAGGCCGACCGAGACCCGGGCCCCCCAGGCGAAGTCCTCCTCGACGACCGTGTCGTCAAGGGTGAAGATCTGGCGCGCCAACTCCATCCGGTCCGCCGTCTCGCGGTCGGTCACCTCCTCGACGCGCACCCGCAGATCGTCGAACTCGAGCACCTCGACGTGCGAGCCGAAGGTCGTGGGCAGCAGCGTGAGGTCGGTGGAGACGTCGAGCATCCCGGGGTAGACGTGGCCCATCAGCCCGTGCCGGGCGTGGCGCAGAGCGGCTCGCACGTGCGCGGCACTGATCCACTCCTCGATCCGGCGCCAAGCCGACTCCTGCCGCAGCCATCCCGACACAGACCGGAACTCGATGCCGGCACGGCGGAAGACGTTGCCGACCTCGGGCACGGGGCACTGGCCGCAGTAGGCGAGCCAGGCGCCGGTGTCGAAGTTGGCGTGGTCCATCTTCTCGGTCGGCTGCAGGTCGATCACGAGCACCGGCGCACCCGACCGTTGAGCGATCGGAAGGACCATCGAACTGGTGAGGTAGGTCGTCAGAAAGAGCACGATGAGGTCGCAGTCCGCCTGACGCAACTGTTCGCCGACGCGGGCGCCCTCCTGCGCATCCGAGACGAACCCGACGTCGGTGACCTCCGCATCCATCGCCGAAAAGCGCTCGGAGACGTATCGTGCGGACTCCTGCAGTTGCGGCAGCAGACCGGGGAACTGGGGCCAGTAGGTGCCCAGGCCGCCGGCGACCAGCCCGATCCGCGGCTTTCGGCGTTCCTTCGGGGGAAGGAGCTTCTGGGTCGCGGTGCGGGTGGTCGACATGTGGTCCTCCAGATGGGCGTCCCCGTGGAACGCGAACGAGTGAGGTCCGGCGGCGCGTCGAGTGACGCACCGCCGGACCGCTATCGGTTAGAACGAGATGTAGTCGTACTCGTCGATGTTCTCAGGGGTGAACTTCAGCAGCTCACCTACCAGCACAAGACCATCGGGGCCGACCGTGTACGAGCCGAGCTTTCCGGCATCGAACGTGTCGCCCTCGGCACCAGTGATGGTGCCGTCGAGCAGTGCCTTACCGGCGTACGCCGTGAGGTAGCCGACTTCCGACGGGTCCCAGAGCGCGAACGCCTGGACGGTGCCGTCCTCGAGGTACTCCTTCATCTGGCCCGGAAGCCCGAGGCCCACGAGGGCGACCTGGCCTTTGTACTCCGACGTGGAGAGGTAGCGCGCGGTTGCCGCGATGCCGACCGTCGTGGGCGAGATGATGCCCTTCAGGTTCGGGTACGACTGCAACAGGCCCTGGGCCTCCTGGAACGACTTCGTGTCGTCGTCGTCACCGTAGACGGTCGCGACGAGGTCCCACTCGTAGTCGTCGTTCTCGGCGATGAGCTCCTCCATTGCGGCGATCCAGGAGTTCTGGTTCGGCGCCGCGGCGGTGGCCGAGAGGATGGCGATCTCACCCGTTCCGCCGATCTGCTCGAACAACTGCTCGAGCTGGCCGGCAGCGACCGCTTCGACGGAGACCTGGTTGATGAACAGGTCACGGCATTCGACGGCCGAATCGGAGTCGAAGGTGATGATCTTCGCGCCACCCGCACGAGCGTCCTCGAGGGCCGGGCAGACGGCATCCGGGTCGTTGGGCGAAACGGCGAGGATCTGGGTGCCGTTCTGCACTTCTGTCTGGATGAACGGGATCTGGGTGTCGGCGCCGGCATCGAGCGGAGCAGCCTCGTTGTACGAGAACCCGAGCTCTTCTGCCGCTTCCTTGGCACCCGAGAGTTCGAGCGTGATGTACGGGTTGTTGAGGTTCTTGGGGATGAAGGTGATCGAGACCTCCTCGTCACCACCCCCGGTTCCTCCCGCGGCGCAACCGGTCACAGCGATCGCTATCGCAGCAGCGGCGGCGAAGGCCGCGGCACGACGCGCGCGGCGCCCGTGATTGCGGATCAACTCCATTGTCTTTTCCTTTCCTATGTGAACGGGGCGCCGGTGCGGGGCGCGCCCTCGACCTCAGACCGGACCGGTCCCAGGAAGACTGCGTTGCATGCGCCGCACGTGCAGGCGCTGTCGGATGGCTGCGAAGACGCTCGGCGCGACGACCGAGAGGATGAGCAGCGAGCCGGTGATGATGATGAGCACGACATCGGGCACGCGCTGCAGTCGCAAGGCGTAGTTGACCGACGCGATGAGCAGCACCCCGGCGATCGCTCCGGGGATCGTGCCCTTGCCGCCGAAGATCGAGATCCCGCCGAGCAGTACGGCGGCGATCACGGTCAGCTCGAGCCCGGTCGCGCTGTCACTGCGCGCGCTGTAGTAGAGCACCCAGTAGACCCCGACCAGCCCGGCGACGAGGCCGCTGGTGACGTAGAGCCCGAACTTGGTCGCCGCGATCCGGATTCCGACGAATCGCGCCGCCTCCTTGCTGTAGCCCAGGGCGAAGATGCCGCGGCCGAAGGGGGTGAAATGCAGCACGACGGCGAAGGCGATGACGACGAACACCACCGGGATGATCACGAGCGGGATGCCCGTCGCCCCGAGTTTGGCGTTGATGAAGCCGGTCGCCTCGGCGGGGAAGTTGCTGCTCGAGACCGAATTGTCGCCGATGAAGACGAGCGCGAGTCCCCGGTACAGGGCGAGCGTGCCGATCGTCACGGCGAGGGACGGCAGCCCGAGGAACGCGATCAACACCCCGTTGAGCACGCCTCCGAGTACGGCGGCCGCCAGACCGACGAGCACCGCGACCGGGAACGGCGCTCCGCCGAGTGTCATCGTTCCGATGAGACCCGCGGTCATCCCGACCAGGCTCGCGACCGAAAGGTCGATCTCACCCGTGACGATGATCAGGGTCATCGGGAGGGCGAGCAACAACACCGGAACGGCACCGAGCAAGAGGTACCCGACCGTCACCGGCGAGGCGAATCGTGGAAGAACGAGGCTCGCCACGACGAGGAACACCAGCAAGACGCCGATGAAGATCGCGTCGCGGCTGAGCAGTACGCGCATCAGCGGCGACCGAGCGGGCCTGAGCTCCGACTCGACGACGACGGACGTGTCAGACACGGGTCTCCTCCTGCACACGCAAGCGTCGCGCCGTTCGCAAGCTCGCGACGCGGTCGATGATGATCGCCGCGAGGATCAGGGCGCCGACGACGGCCTGCTGCCAGAACTTGTCGACCCGGACCGCGGTGAGCGAACTCGTGATCGTCGTGAGGAGGAGCGCCCCGATCGCCGCACCGGTGACCGATCCCGAGCCGCCGAAGATCGCGACACCTCCGACCACTGCGGCGGCGACGACATCCAGCTCCAGCCCGGTGCCGGTCGTGGCCCCGACCGAGCTGAACCGAGATGCATACAGCACCCCGCCGAGTCCGGCGAGCGCGCCGTTGATCACGAAGGCGGTGAACACCCGGCGACCCACCGGGATGCCGAAGAGGCGCGCCGCGTCGGGGTCGGACCCGATCGCGTACATGTCACGGCCGGAGCGCGTCGCACCGAGCACGACGGCCAGCACGATGAGCACGGCGATCGCGATGAGGGTGATGATCGGGAACCCGAACACGGTGTCGACGGACAGGTTGCCGAATTCCCGCGGTCGATCCCCGGAGAAGTACTCCTTGCCCCCGGCCCACGCGTTGTTGACGCCACGGTAGATGTACAGGGTGCCGAGCGTGATCACGAGCGCCGGCACGCGCACCGATGTCACGAGCAGGCCGTTGACCGAACCCAGAAGAGCGCCGATCGCCACGCCGGCGACGAAGACGACGGGGATCGGGATGCCCGGCACGGTCGCGAACAGCGTTCCGGTGAGGAACCCCGAGATGCCGAGGATCGAGCCGACCGAGAGGTCGACGTTGCGCGTGATGATGACGATCGCCTGACCGACGGCGAGGATCATGACGATCGTCGCGTTGAGCAGCAGGTCTTTGATGCTCTGCGGGGTGAAGAACCTCGGATTGACGAGCGAGGTGCCCACGACGAGCACGATGAGCGCCGTGACGACCGGGAGCTCCCGCAGGCGGAGGAGGGGGCGGAGCACGCTCATCGCACGGCCTCCGAGGTCGCGGTGGCCGCGTGCATGACCCGCTCGGGAGTTGCCTCCGCGCGAGCGAGTTCGGCTGTGATCCGGCCCTCACGCATGACGAGGACGCGGTCGGCCATGCCGAGCACCTCCGGCAGCTCCGAGGAGATCATCAGGATCGCGATGCCGCGCCCGGCGAGGTCGGAGAGGAGGCGATGGACTTCGGCCTTCGTGCCGACATCGATGCCGCGGGTGGGCTCGTCGACGATGAGCAGCCGCGGTTCGGTGGCCAGCCACTTCGCGAGTACGACCTTCTGCTGATTGCCCCCGGACAGCGTCGAGACCGCGATGTCGGGCGAGCCCGCCTTGACCTGGAGCCGGGTGGTCCAGAGTGCGGCTTCGGCGCGTTCGCGCCCGCCGTTGATGAGGCCGAATCGAGCGAGCGCCCCACGCAGGGTGAGGGCGGCGTTCCGGGCGACCGAGAGGTCCATCACGAGGCCCTGCTTCCGCCGGTCTTCGGGAACGAAGCCGATGCCCGCTGCAATCGCGGCGCGCGGGTCGTGACGCTTGAGTGGCACACCGCCCAACGTCACGGTGCCCGAGTCATAGGGGTCGATTCCGAAGACGGCGCGCGCCACTTCGGTGCGCCCCGCGCCGACAAGTCCCGCGAGGGCGACGATCTCACCCGCGCGCACCTGGAAGTCGATCCCGGCGAAGACCCCCCGCCGGGCGAGTCCCTGCACGTCGAGCACCACGTCGCCGAGCTGAGCCTCGACTTTGGGGTAAAGCGAGTCGATGTCTCGGCCCACCATTTCCCGCACGATCTCGTCGACGCTCGTCTGGCTCGTGACGTGTGTCGCGATATACCGGCCGTCGCGCATGACCGTGATGCGGTCGCTCAATGCGAACACCTCGTCGAAGCGGTGGGAGATGAAGAGGATGGCGGCGCCTCGATCCCGTAGGCCCCGGGCCACCGCGAACAAGCGCTCCACCTCGGTGCCCGAAAGCGCAGCCGTCGGTTCGTCCATCACGAGCACCTTCGCGTCGAGGGAGATCGCTTTGGCGATTTCGATGATCTGCTGGTCGGCGATCGACAGGCCCTCGGCAGACCGATCGGGATCGATGGCGACCCCGAGCCGAGCGAACAGGTCCCGGGCCAGTTGCCGCATCTGACTCCGGCTGATGAGCCCGACCCGCCCGCGTGGCTGCCGCCCGACGAAGATGTTCTCCGCGACCGAGAGATCGGGGAAGAGGGTCGGCTCCTGATAGATCACGGAGATGCCCGCGGCCTTGCTCTCGGCGACCGTGCGGAACGACACCGGCTCGTCGCCGACGAAGAACTCCCCGCCGTCCGGCTGGTGAACGCCGGCCAGGATCTTGACGAGCGTGGACTTTCCGGCGCCGTTCTCTCCGACGAGAGCGTGAATCTCCCCGGAGCGCAACTGCACGGTGCCGTTGGCGAGGGCGATCACCGGGCCGAAGGTCTTGCTCGCGCCGATGAGACTGAGAACGGCACGGGGATCGCGAACGACGGTCACGGCAGCCTCATCTCCTCGTTGAGTGAGCAATTGAATGAATCGATTCAGGTCGTCGCCGAAGCTAACACGCCCCCGGCCGCCGAGTCAAGCGGATCACGGCCTAGCGCAAGTGGCCGGTGATCGCGTACGGTCACATGAATCGGTTCAACGTCCGCTCACGCTGAACCCGACCGTTTCGCGCCAAAGGAGGCACGGTGGCACCCGTCAGCATCCGCGATGTCGCGCGCCTCGCGGGCGTTTCGGTCGGGACGGTCTCGAACGTGCTGAACCGGCCGGGCGGCGTCTCGTCGGACTCGGTCGCGCGTGTGCAACAGGCCATCAGCGAGCTCGGGTACGTCCGCAACGACGCTGCCCGGCGGCTCCGTGCGGGAACGAGCGCGACGATCGGCTTTGTCGTTCTCGACGGCCAGAACCCCTTCTTCAACCAAGTCGTGCGCGGGGCAGAAGACGAGGCTGCGGGGCGGGGGCTCGCCATTCTGCTCGGAAACACTGACGAAGACCCCGACCGTGAAGGGCTCTACCTCGATCTCTTCGAAGAACAGAACGTGCGGGGTGTGTTGATCTCCCCGTATGGAGACATCAACCCTCGGCTCGAGCGGCTCCGCTCCCGCAACATCCCCGTGGTGCTCGTGGACCGCCTCAGCGTCGACGGTCGCTTCAGTTCGGTCTCGGTCGATAGCCTCACCGGTGGCCGCATCGCGGCGCAGCACCTCCTCGACACCGGACGACGTCGGATAGCCTACGTGGGCGGTCCCCTCGATATGCGGCAGGTGAGCGACCGGCTGGCGGGAGCTCGGGTCGCGGTCGAAGACAGTCACCACGCCGTAAGCCTCGAGGTGGTCGTGACCCGAGCGCTCAGCGTGGAGGAGGGTGTCGCCGCCGGCATCCGGATTCTCGAACGGCCGCGTTGGCAGTGGCCGGATGCGTTGTTCGCCGCGAATGATCTCGTCGCGCTCGGGCTCCTTCAATCGCTGGTCATCGGCGACAAGCTGCTCGTGCCGGATGAGATCGCCTTGATCGGGTTCGACGACATCGCCTTCGCCGGAGCGGCGGCCATCCCGCTCTCGTCGATGCGGCAGCCGAGTCGCACGATCGGCCAGACCGCCCTTCGCGTGTTGATCGAGGAGTCGGACGACCCCGGGCTGACGCCCCGCCAGACGGTCTTTCAGCCGGAGCTCGTGGTGCGTCAGTCGACCCGCGCTCGACGCTGACGACCCGCGGGCTACGCTGGCGGCCATGGCGACCCTTCTCGGCGAGGAACGACGGGCACGGTTGCTCGAGATCCTCACCCGCGACGGCGCGGTGCGGCTCGACCCGGTCGCCGAGGAGCTGGGCGTCTCGGCGATGACGGTGCGGCGCGACCTCGATGACCTGGAAGCCGAAGGGCTCGCGCGCCGCGTGCGGGGAGGCGCGGTCGCGCCCGTGCTGCCGCGCCCGTTCGGGGAGCGGATGTCGACGCGATCCACCTCGAAGTCGCTGATAGCCCGCAAGGCCCTCGACCTCGTACCGGCGACCGGCGCCGTCGCGTTCGACGCCTCCACGACGAGCGGGGTGCTGCTCGGCGAGATCTCGGCGCGCGACCTCGTGGTCGCGACGAACTCGATCGACAACGCCGCGACCGCACGGAGGCGACCCGGCGTGCGGTCAGTACTCATCGGCGGCGAACTCGACGAGCGCTCCGGGAGTTTCGTGGGCGCCGTCGCGTGTCGAGCAGCGGCATCCCTCGGCTACGCGCGATTTTTCACCTCGGCATCCGCCGTATCGGAGAACGGAACGAGCGAGGTGTCGCTCGAGGAGGCGCAGCTGAAGGCGGTCTTCGCCGACCTCGCCGAGGAGACGATCCTGCTGCTCGACGCGTCGAAGCTCGGGCGCACGGCGGTCGCTCACGGGCTCGACTGGGGGCGCATCGACATCCTTGTCACCGACCTCGACCCGCGCGACGAGCGCCTCGACCCCTATCGGGATCTCACCGAACTGCGCTAGAGTCACGTCCTGTTCGATCTAACAGAATGTAACAAGGTGGCTCTCTCATGACCAGCACGCCCGCACGCGACCTCGTCGCCCGCAGCAACAAGCTCGGCTCCGACCCGCGCGTCACCAACTACGGCGGCGGCAACACCTCGGCGAAGGGCCTCGCCGCCGACCCGGTGACGGGAGAGGACGTCGAGCTGCTCTGGGTCAAGGGCTCCGGCGGCGACCTCGGCACGCTCACGGAAGCCGGCCTCGGGGTGCTGAACCTCGCCCGCATCGAAGCGCTCAAGGCGACCTACCCGGGCGTCGAGCGGGAAGACGAGATGGTCGCCGCGCTCGACTATTGCCGGCACGGCCTCGGCGGCGCAGCCCCGAGCATCGACACCTTCATGCACGCCTTCGTCGACGCGGCTCACGTCGACCACCTGCATCCGGATTCCGGCATCGCCTTCGCGACCGCGAAAGACGGCGAGAAGCTCACGAAGAAGGCCTTCGGCGACAAGGTCGTCTGGGTGCCGTGGCGTCGGCCCGGCTTCCAGCTCGGCCTCGACATCGCCGCCATCAAGAAGCAGAACCCGCATGCGATCGGCTGCATCCTCGGCGGACACGGCATCACCGCGTGGGGTCGCACGAGCGCCGAGGCGCAGAAGAACTCGCTGTGGATCATCACGACCGCCGAGGATTACCTCGCCGCGAAGGGCAAGAAGGCGCCGTTCGGTCGCGAGGTCGCGAAGAACAAGGCCCTTCCGCCGGCCGAGCGGCGCGCGAAGGCGGCGGCCCTCGCAGCGACGATCCGCGGCATCGCCAGTCACGACAAGCCGATGGTGGGCCACTTCACCGACGCGCCGGCGGTGCTCGAATTTCTGAGCAGCGCGAACGCGCCGAAGCTCGCCGCCCTGGGCACGTCGTGCCCCGACCACTTCCTGCGCACCAAGGTCAAGCCGATGCTCGTCGACCTGCCCGCCGACGCGCCGATCGAGAAGATCAAGCAGCGCCTCGAGAAGCTGCACGAGGCCTACCGAGCGGACTACACCGCGTACTACGAGAAGTACGCTGGCTCGGGGAGCCCGGCGATGCGCGGCGCCGACCCGCTGATCGTGCTCGTGCCGGGCGTCGGCATGTTCTCCTACGGGGCCAACAAGCAGACCGCTCGGGTCGCCGGCGAGTTCTACCTCAACGCGATCAACGTCATGCGCGGCGCCGAGTCGATCTCGACCTACACCCCGATCTCGGATGCGGAGAAGTTCGCGATCGAGTATTGGGCCCTCGAAGAAGCCAAGCTTCAGCGGATGCCCAAGCCGAAGAGCCACGCGACGCGCATTGCGCTCGTCACCGGCGCGGCATCCGGAATCGGCAAGGCCATCGCGACCCGCCTCGCCGCGGACGGCGCGTGTGTCGTCGTCGCCGACCTCGACCTCGCCACGGCCCAGGAGGCCGCGGCCGAGATCGGTGGCCCCGATGTCGCGATCGGCCTGCAGGTGAACGTCACCGACGCCGCGGCTATCGACACGATGGTGCAGGATGCCGTGCTCGCCTTCGGTGGCCTGGACATCGTGGTGAACAACGCCGGCGTCTCGCTCAGCAAGCCGCTGCTGGAGACCACCGAGAAGGACTGGGACTTCCAGCACGACATCATGGCGAAGGGCTCGTTCCTCGTCGCGAAGGCGACAGCGCCCGTGCTCATCGAGCAGAAGATGGGCGGCGACGTCATCTACATCGCCTCGAAGAACTCCGTCTTCGCCGGGCCGAACAACATCGCCTACTCGGCGACGAAGGCCGACCAGGCCCACCAGGTGCGGCTGCTCGCGGTCGAACTCGGCGAGCACGGCATCAAGGTGAACGGCATCAACCCGGACGGCGTCGTGCGCGGCTCCGGGATCTTCGCCGCCGGCTGGGGCGCGAACCGGGCCAAAACCTACGGCATCGCCGAAGACAAGCTCGGCGAGTTCTACGCGCAGCGCACCATCCTCAAGCGCGAGGTGCTGCCCGAGAACGTCGCCAATGCGGTGTCGGTGCTCACCGGGCCCGACCTGTCGCACACGACTGGCCTGCACATCCCCGTCGACGCGGGCGTCGCCGCCGCGTTCCTGCGCTGAGCCGCACTGAATCGGGCAGGGCAGGGCACGATGGGCATGTGGTCATGAGCGCGCGGAGTGGCGGGGCGGTCGCCGCCGTCGACCTCGGCGCGACCAGCGGGCGGGTGCTGCTCGGCTACGTGGGCCACGACGAGCTGCGGCTGACGGATGTCGCGCGCTTCAAGAACTCGCCGGTGCGCACCCTGGACGGGCTGCACTGGAGCGTGCTCGAGCTGTACCGCGACCTCGTCGAGGGACTCGCCGCCGCGGTGCGACAGGAACCGCAGCTCGCGAGCATCGGCATCGACTCCTGGGCGGTCGACTACGGGCTGCTGCGTGGCGGCCGGCTCATCGGGGCCCCGTACTCCTACCGCGACGAACGCAACGCTGCCGGGGTGCAGGCGGTGCACGCGGTGGCTCCCGCCGAGGAGCTGTATCGCCGCAACGGACTGCAGCACCTGCCGTTCAACACGCTGTTCCAGCTGACCGCCGACCGCCTCGCGGGAACTCTCGACGTCGCCGACGCGTTCCTGCTGATCCCCGACCTGTTCGCCTACTGGCTGACCGGAACCGCGGTCGCCGAGCGCACCAACGCCTCGACCACCGGGCTTCTCGGGGTCACGACCCGGGAGTGGGATGCCGATCTGGCGACGCGCCTCGCGATCCCCGGCTCGCTGCTGCCGTCACTCGTCGACGCCGGCACCGCCCTCGGCGGCCTCGCCCCGAGCGCCCAGCGCGGCATCGGCGAGACCCGCGCTGTCGTGACCGCGGTCGGCACCCACGACACCGCGTCGGCGGTCGTCGCCATCCCGGCGACCGGAACGAACTACGCGTACATCTCGTGCGGCACCTGGTCGCTCGTCGGCGTGGAACTCGAGCACCCCGTGCTCACCGAGGCGAGCCGCGCGGCGGGCTTCACCAACGAGGGCGGCGTCGACGGCCGGGTGCGCTACCTGCACAACGTCATGGGACTCTGGCTGCTCACCGAGTGCATCCGCGACTGGGAACGCGACGGCACGACGATCTCCCTGCCGACGCTGCTCGACCAGGCGGCCGCGGTGGCGGCGCCCGTGCCGCTCTTCGACGCCGACGACGAGGCGTTCCTCGCGCCGGGCGACATGCCTGCCCGGGTCGCGGCCTGGCTCGCGGCGCACGATCTGCCAGCGCCGGCATCCCGGCCGGAACTGGTGCGCAGCATCCTGGAGTCGCTCGCCGCCACGTACGCCCGGTCGATCCGGGATGCCGCCGAGCTGAGCGGGCACCCCGTCGAGGTCGTGCACCTCGTCGGCGGCGGATCGCAGAACGAACTGCTCTGCCAGCTCACCGCGAACGCCACCGGCCTTCCCGTGCTGGCCGGGCCCGTCGAGGCGACCGCGATCGGCAACGTGCTCGTGCAGGCCCGCGCTCAGGGTTTCGTCGCGGGCGACCTCGAGTCGTTGCGCGCCCTCGTGCTCCGCGCCTTCCCCCCGCGTCGCTACGACCCGGCGCGCTGACCCTCGGTGGTCGAGTAGCGACCGCAGGTCGCGTGTCGAGACCGGGCGCGGGCTTTTCGTGGGTGTGGTCTCGACACGCCCGCTACGCGGGCTACTCGACCAACGAGGAGGTCAGGGGGCCGGGGCGTAGATCGCTCGCGCAAGGGCATCGAGGATGGCGGCGGAGCGGGGGCCGAAGCTGAGGATGTCGCCGTCGGCCATGTCGATGAAGCGGCGGTTCTGCCCGGCGACCGTCAGCGCGATCGCGGGCTTTGCCCGCAGCAGCTCGTCGATGCCTCCCGCCGACTCGATCCCATCCGTCATCACCAGGATCAGGTCGGGGTTGGCCGCGATGATCGCCTCGTCGGTCATCGGCTGCATGCCGGTCCAGCCGATCTCGCCCGCGACGTCGACGCCGGCGAGGCCTCGGATCAGGTCGGTGGATCCGGACTCCTCGCCGAACAGGTAGTAGATGCCGGAGCCGCCGCGCAGATAGAGGAACATCATGCGAACCCGGTCGGCCGGGTCGGGAGGGGCGATCGCGGCGATCTCAGCGATCTCGGCCTCGACATCCGCTCGGATGCGGTCGGCGAGCAGTTCGCCGGCCGCCGACACACCGAGGGCGGCGGCGACGTCCCGCACCAGCTGCGACGCTCCGGCGAACGAAGGCTCGTTGTCGACGAACACGACGGTGACCCCGGACTCGCGCAACTGGGTGAGCACGTCGCGCGGCCCGATGCTGCCGTCGGTGATGATGAGCGTCGGCCGTAAGGCGAGCACGCTCTCGGCGTCGATCGTGTGCCCGCCCGAGGTCACGACGGGAAGGTCGGCGGCGGCGTCGAAGGTCGTCGAGGTGTCGCGCCCGACCAACGTCTCGCCGAGCCCGAGGCCCCAGATGCTCGCCGCGATCGACCCGGCGAGGTCGAGCCCGATGACGCGGGAAGTGTCGCCGACGGTGACCTGCCGGTCGCCGCCGGGGTCACGGGATGTGACGGTCGCCGGAAGGTCCTGCACCGGGTCGTCGCCGATCGGCGCGATCGCTTCGGTGGCGAGCAGCGCCGTGCTCGGTCCGACATAGGCGCGGGGGTCCGTGAGGAGGTCGAGCTCGGCGAGCGGTCGCCCGTCGGACACCGTCGGCGACGGGGTGGTGGCGGCCCCCGACGGAGCAGCGCATCCGGCGAGCGCCAACGTGAAGGATGCGACGAGCACAGCGCCCCGAAGGGCGGGGGCGCGTCGGGACATCACGGTGGTCGAGCTTAGTAGGTAAGGCTGGCCTCACATCGGGCCGAAGGTCCCGCGGGGTCAGCTCGCACTCCGTCGGACCTTCCCGGACTTGACCTTCTCCACCAGCGGCTGCAATCGATAGGGGATCAGCTCGCCCATCGACAAGGCCGTCTCGGTGCGCACGACGCCCTCGATCGCGAGCAGCAGGGCGTCGACGCGGAACAGGTCGTCGGTGTCTCGGCACACCACGATCGCGAGCAGGTCGGCGTGGCCGCTCAGGCCGTGCGCCTGGACCACTTCGGGGATCGCGGCGATCTGCTCGGCGATCCGCGGCAGTTCGCGCTGCCGCACGACGACGGTGATGAACGCGGTGAGCGGGTAGCCGAGACCGTGGGTGTCGATGCGGCGATCGAACGTGAGGAGCGCCCCTTCGGCTTCGAGTCGCGTCATGCGCGCCTGCACCGTGTTGCGGGAGAGCCCGAGCCGTTCGGCGAGCGCCACGTAGGAGGCCCGCGGATCGGCGGCGAGTCCACGCAACAGGTCGAGGTCGACGGCGTCGTAGTGGTGCATCGTGCGCAGAATAGCATCCCGGCCTGCCCATCAGACCGTGCGAAAAGCTCAGCGCAACTACGAGCGCTTGAGCTATCTGCGGATGCCTGCCTACCGTGGGGGCATCGGTCGGAGGTGCCCGTGACAGAGACGTCGCAATCCCAGGAGTTCCTGCAACTGCTCGACCCTTCGGGCGCGCGCGTCGCTTCTGCGGAGTACGACCCGGTGGTCGCGGACGTCGACGGCGCCGCCCTGCTCGCGCTCTACGAAGACATGGTCGTGGTGCGGCGGTTGGATACCGAGGCGACCGCCCTGCAACGGCAGGGCGAGCTGGCGCTGTGGCCGCCGTTGCTCGGTCAGGAGGCGGCGCAGATCGGTTCCGGCCGGGCGCTCAGATCGGATGACTTCGTCTTCTCCAGTTACCGCGAGCACGCCGTCGCGTACACGCGAGGTGTCGAGGTGGTCGACCTCGTGCGGGTGTGGCGTGGGGTCACGGCCTCCGGCTGGGATCCGTACGCCGTCGGGATGGCGACTCCGCAGGTGATCATCGGCGCCCAGACTCTGCACGCGACCGGCTACGCGATGGGCATCCGCTTCGACGGCACCGACTCCGCGGCGGTCGTCTACTTCGGCGACGGCGCTACGAGTGAGGGGGATGTCTCCGAGGCGATGGTGTTCGCCGCATCCTTCACGGTGCCCGTCGTGTTCTTCTGCCAGAACAACCAGTGGGCGATCTCCGAGCCGGTGACGCTCCAGTCGGGCGGAACGCTCGCCGACCGCCCGCCCGGGTTCGGCATCCCGTCGATCCGCGTCGACGGCAACGACGTGCTCGCGGTGCACGCGGCTACCCGGGTCGCGCTGGCCCGCGCTCGCGCCGGCGAAGGTCCGACGTTCATCGAGGCGGTCACCTACCGGATGGGGCCGCACACCACCGCGGATGACCCGACCCGGTACCGCGACGCGGCCGAGCTCGAGTCCTGGCGCACCCGCGACCCGATCTCCCGGCTCGCCGAGCACCTGCGCTCCACGGGCGCGCTCAGCGACGACGAGGAGGAACGCATCCAGGCCACCGCGAAAGCGGTCGCTGCCGAGCTGCGGGCCGGATGCCTCGCGCTCCCCGACCCCGATCCGCTCACGATGTTCGACGAGGTGTACGCCGAGCCGCATCCCGAGCTGGAGCGCCAGCGCGCCGAGTACGCGGAGTATCTCGCGGGCTTTGACGGCGTCGGATTGACGACTGAGGCGAGCCGATGACCACTCTCACTATGGGAAGGGCGCTCAATCGCGGTCTGCACCGCGCCCTCGCCGACGACCCGAAGGTGCTCGTCATGGGTGAGGACATCGGGCAGCTCGGCGGCGTGTATCGCATCACCGACGGGCTCCAGGCGGAGTTCGGCTCCGACCGCGTCATCGACACCCCGCTCGCGGAGTCCGCCATCGTCGGCACGGCGATCGGGTTGGCGATCCGCGGGTATCGCCCGGTCTGCGAGATCCAGTTCGACGGGTTCGTGTATCCGGCGTTCGACCAGATCGTCGCGCAACTCGCGCGCATGCACTCCCGCACCAACGGCGCGATGAAACTGCCGATCACGATCCGCATCCCGGTCGGCGGCGGCATCGGTGCGGCCGAGCATCACTCCGACTCTCCCGAGGCCTACTTCGCGCACACTCCCGGCCTGCGCGTCGTGTCGGTCGCCACCCCGCAGGATGCGCACACGATGCTGCGTCAGGCGATCGCCAGCGATGACCCGGTGATCTTCTTCGAGCCGAAGCGCCGCTATCACGTCAAGGGCGAGGTCGACGAGAACACCGAACTCGCCACGGCACCCCCGCTCGGTCGGTCGCGCGTGCTCACCGTCGGTGACGACGTCACCGTCGTGACCTTCGGCTCCCTCGTGCCGACCGCGCTCGACGCCGCGATCGTCGCCGCCGACGAGGGCGTGTCGGTCGAGGTCATCGACCTGCGATCGCTCGCGCCGCTCGACCTCGAGCCGGTCGAGGCCTCGGTGCGCCGCACCGGCCGCCTCGTGATCGCCCACGAGGCCGCGCGCAGCGGGGGGCTCGGGGCCGAGATCGCCGCCGCCGTGACCGAACGCTGCTTCAACTACCTCGAGTCGGCTCCCGTGCGGGTGACCGGCCACGACATCCCGTACCCGCCCGCGAAGCTCGAGAAGCACCACGTGCCCGACCTCGACCGCATCCTGTTCGGCATCGACCGGGTTCTCGGCCGCGCTCCGGTCGAGCAGAGCGCGGTGGAACAGCGATGACCACCCGCGAGTTCCGCCTGCCCGACCTCGGTGAGGGCCTCACCGAGTCCGACATCGTCGCCTGGCGGGTCGCCGAGGGCGACAGCGTCGAGCTCAACCAGATCATCGCCGAGGTCGAGACGGCGAAAGCGCTCGTCGAGGTGCCCTCTCCGTACGCCGGGGTGGTGACGACCCTGCACGCCCGGGAGGGCGAGACGGTCAACGTCGGCGATCCGCTGGTGACCTTCGAGCTGGAGGGCTCAGCGACGGAGAAAGCGGATGCCGACGAGCCCGCGCCGCCGAACCTCGTCGGGTACGGGGCGACCGCCGAGCGTTCCGGGCGGCCGCAGCGCCGATCGCGGTCCCGGGGTGCGACCACCGCTGCGCCCGCCCGCGGCGACGTCGACCGACGCCCGGAGCGGAAGCCGTCGACCCCGCCGGTGCGGGTTCTCGCGCGGCGACTGGGCGTCGATCTCGAATCGGTCACCGGCACGGGTGAGCACGGCCTGGTCACCCGTGCCGACGTCGAAGCCGCGGCGGAATCGCCCCGCTCAGCCCCCGAACGACCGGTCGCCCGCCGGGAAGGCGACACCCGCATCCCGATCACGGGCGTGCGCAAGCACACCGCGGCGGCGATGGTCGCGAGCGCGTTCACCGCCCCGCACGTGACTGAGTTCCTCACGGTCGACGTCACCCCCACGATGGATCTGCTCGCCCGGCTGCGCGAGCATCCCCTCGCCGAAGGCACCCGGGTGACGCTGCTCACCCTCGTGGCGCATGCCGTCTGCGACGCGCTCGGGCGGCATCCATCGCTCAACAGCTCGTGGGATGACGCCGCACAAGAGATCGTGCAGCACGGTGTCGTGAACCTCGGCATCGCGGCGGCGACCGAGCGCGGGCTGATCGTGCCGAACATCCCGGATGCCGGCGCCCTCAGCCTGCTCGGGCTCGCCGACGCCCTCACCGAGCTCACGACCGTCGCACGCAGCGGCCGCACCCCCGTCGAGCGGCTGCGCGGCGGCACCTTCACGATCACCAACATCGGCGTCTTCGGCATCGACGCGGGAACACCCATCCTGAACCCGGGCGAGGCCGGCATCCTCGCCGTCGGAGCGGCGGTGCGGCGCCCCTGGGAGTATCGCGGCGAGATCGCGCTGCGCGAGGTGCTCACCCTCAGCCTGTCGTTCGACCATCGTCTCGTCGACGGCGAGCAGGGGTCGCGGTTCCTCGCCGAGGTCGGCGCACTGCTCGCCGAACCGGGTCTTGCGTTGCTGTCGGGGGGTGCCCGGTGAGCGTCCTGAACAGTTCGCACGACCCGTCGTCCCCCGCATCCGTCGAGAACGACACCGCACAACGCGCCCTCGCGGCCGAACTGCGCAGCGCCCTCGCGACGGCTGCCGAGGGCGGAACCGAGGCGGTGCGCGCCAAGCACGTGGCCCGCGGCAAACTGCTGCCCCGCGACCGCGTCGAGCGACTGCTGGATGAGGGCAGCCCGTTCCTCGAGATCGCCCCGCTCGCCGCGCACGAGCTCTACGACGGGCCGACCCCCGGCGCCGGCGTCATCGCCGGCATCGGCATCGTGTCAGGCCGCCAGGTGATCGTCGTGTGCAACGACGCCACCGTGAAGGGCGGCACCTACCTGCCGATGACGGTGAAGAAGCATCTGCGCGCGCAGGAGATCGCCCTCGAGAACCGCCTGCCGTGCATCTACCTCGTCGACTCCGGCGGCGCGTTCCTGCCGATGCAAGACGAGGTGTTCCCCGACCGCGACCACTTCGGGCGCATCTTCTTCAACCAGGCGCGGCTCTCGGCCGAGGGCATCCCGCAGATCGCGGCCGTGCTCGGCTCGTGCACGGCGGGCGGAGCCTACGTGCCGGCGATGAGCGACGAGACCGTGATCGTGCGAGGCCAGGGCACCATCTTCCTCGGCGGGCCGCCGCTCGTGAAGGCCGCGATCGGCGAGATCGTGAGCGCGGAGGAACTCGGCGGCGGCGAGCTGCACGCGAAGCGCTCGGGCGTCACCGACCACCTCGCCGAGAACGACGAGCACGCGCTCGAGATCGTGCGCGGCATCGTCGCGACCCTGCCGCCGACGCCCGCGCCGGTGTGGGAGGTGCTCGAGACCCTCGAGCCCGAGGCGGACCCCGACGAGCTGTACGGCGTCGTGCCGGTCGACCCGCACGCGCCGTACGACGCGCGCGAGGTCATCGCGCGGCTCGTCGACGGCAGCGCGTTCCAGGAGTTCAAGAAGGAGTACGGCGACACCCTCGTCACCGGTTTCGCCCGCATTCATGGGCACGCCGTGGGCATCGTCGGCAACAACGGCGTGATGTTCAGCGCGTCGGCGCAGAAGGGCGCGCACTTCATCGAGCTGTGCGACCAGCGCGGCATCCCGCTGTTGTTCCTGCAGAACACCGCCGGGTTCATGGTGGGCACGGATGCCGAAGCCGGCGGCATCGCGAAGGACGGCGCGAAGATGGTCACCGCCGTCTCGATCGCCCGCGTGCCGAAGCTCACGGTCATCATCGGCGGGTCGTTCGGCGCCGCCAACTACGCGATGTGCGGGCGGGCGTACGCGCCGCGGTTCCTCTGGTCGTGGCCGGGCAGCCGCATCTCGGTGATGGGCGCCGACCAGGCCGCCTCGGTGCTCGCGACCGTCAAGCGCGACCAGCTCGAATCCCGCGGCGAGGAGTGGCCGGCCGAGGATGAGGCTGCGTTCAAGAAGCCGATCCGCGACCACTACGAGAGTGCCGGCAACCCGTACTACGCCACCGCGCGACTGTGGGATGACGGCATCCTCGACCCCGCCGACACGCGCCGCGTGCTCGGGCTCGCCCTCGACGTGTGCTCGCGCACCCCGCTGCCGCCGCGTCGCGCCGGCATCTTCCGGATGTGACCGCCGTGGCTCTGTTCCAGACCGTGCTGGTCGCCAATCGCGGCGAGATCGCCTGCCGCGTCATCGAGACGTTGCGGCGCCTCGGCATCCGCTCGGCCGCCGTCTATAGCGACGCCGATGCGAGCGCGAAGCACGTCGCGCTCGCCGATGTCGCCGTGCGCATCGGCCCGGCGGCCGCTGTGCAGAGTTACCTCTCGATCGAGGCGGTGCTGGATGCGGCCGCCCAGGTCGGTGCCGACGCGATCCACCCGGGGTACGGGTTCCTCGCCGAGAACGCCGAGTTCGCGCGCGCCTGCGCCGCGGCCGGCATCGTGTTCGTCGGGCCGAGCCCCGCGGCGATCGAAGCGATGGGCGACAAGATCGCCGCGAAGTCCCTC
>NZ_JBASCU010000033.1:0-10712 GCF_049651805.1 Pseudolysinimonas sp. | reverse complement strand
GTAGTCCACGCCGTTGAAGCTGATCTGGTAGGTGACGTGCGGCGCCGCGACGATCTCGTAGGTCGCCTGCGTCGATCCCGTCGTGTTCGCCTCGCAGATCGAGTCGACGAACTTCGGGTCACCCGGGGTTGCCTTCTCGAGACACTGCCCCGGGTCGGTGAAGTCTTGCGACCAGTAGGTCGTCGAACCGGGGACGATGATGCCGCCATCGGCGAGCGCCTGCACCTCGATGAGGCGCGGGAAGTTCACGACGTTGACGGTTCCCGCGGAGACGTCCACCCATGAGCCGCCGTTGATGCGCACCTGGTATTGGATGCCGCTGTCAACCGGGATCGTGTATGACGCCGTGTTGGTCGTGGCCGGTCCGGTGCAGACCTTCGGCGTGAAGGTCGGAGTCTCCGGAACGTCGCAGTTCTTCGATTTGATGTTGTCGAATTTCAAGGTGTACGACTTGTACTCCTTGTTGTGGTCGGTGTCCGTCAGGACGTGCGTGGTGGCCGGATAGGCCCGGATGCGGACCTCGTCGCCGTCGTCAGCCGGGTAGACCCCTGCGGAAATGTTCTCCCACGAGTTGCCGTCCCAGATCTTGTACTGAATATCGTTGATCGCCGGGATCGTGAAGGAGCCCTGTCCGACCTGCTCCTCACCGGTGCAGACGGCCTGCACGATGGTGGGTTTCGTCGGAGTCGCTTCCTTCACGCAGTCGGCGTTGTTGATGAGCTTGTACGTCTTACCCCACCCGGACGGCGACGGGAAATCTTCCGCCGGGTTGTTCGGGCCGTTGAGCACACCGCCGGCGATGAGGGCCGTGGTGGTCGGGCTGTCGTTGTAGAGGTCGACCTGGTAGTCGACGCCACAGGCCCCCAGCTGCCCGTCGAGGGCATTCAGGTCTTTCGTCGCGAGGTCGATGCTCGTGAAGTACGTCTGGGGCCAGGTCGGGGTCGTGGAGTTCGCCCACCCTGGCATGACCCAGGCGACCAGAACGTAGGGGGTGGTGTCGACCGGCGTGGATTCGCCGGTGGTCGTTGTGGCGGGGGGCGTGGCGCCGGCCGGGGCGGCCGTGAGCGCCACCATGCCGAGGGACAGCGCGATCGCCGTCAGCCCAGCAAGGAGTTTCTTCAACATTTCTCGAGTCCTCTGTGAAAGAAGTGGGGGGAGGGAAATGGGCGCACGGGTAACGCCGCGATGGCAACGGCCATCGAGTGGGCCGGCACAGGGGGGTGGCCGGTCGAAGGGGCGGGGGGCGCACGGAAACGTTCGGGTCTCCGTGCGCCGCTTCGGGGGTCAGCGGTTCAGATGAGCAGTGGGGTTTCTCCTCGGGGGTCGGTCCCATCGGGGGTGCTCGCCGATTTCGGGTCGGCGCGCCGGGACCTCTCAGCCGCCAAGGTAGCAGTCCTCATTTATGAGGACAAGCTAATATTTGATCAAGCTTCAGTGCACGTACTCGAGGATGTCGAGGCCGACGACCCGCAGGGCGTCGAGCACCCGCAGCCGCGCGGCGAGTCCGCTGTCGTTGAACTGCACGGATGCCGCGTAGGCAACGGCGGTGCGCGGACCGCGCAACACTCCGGCCTCGGAACGTACCCCGGTGTCTGTTCCGGTCTTGTGCACGAGCAGCACGCCGTGGTCGGTACCTCGATGCGAGAGCGGGTCGAGTCCGAAGGCGCTCGCAACCATCGACAGGTCGGAGTTGAGCGAGAGCCAGCCGAGCACCCGACTCGAGGTGAGGGTGTCGACGATCTCGCCGCGGGCCAGCGCGGCGAAGAGCCAGGCGAGTTCTGCGGTCGACCCGACGGAGAGCTGTGGCGCGTCGTCGGGCCCGCGCGAGTCGCGCACCAGGTCGAGCAGCGCGGTGCGCAGCAGCCCGAGCGATTCGGTGCGGGCGCGCACGGCATCCAGCCCCACCTGGCGCAGCAGCACGTTCGTCGCCAGGTTGTCGCTCGTCGCGCCGACCAGGGTCGCGAGGTCGGCGACCGGCAGCGACGGCGCCTGGAGGTGCTGCCAGATGCCGCTGTCGCCGACGGCGTCGCGCGGGGTCTTGTCGAGGATGCCGTAGCCGGTGAAGTCGCGCTCGGTCAGCCGTGCGGAGACCTCGACGAGCAGCAGGATCTTGCCGATGCTCGCTGTCGGCAAGACGATGCGTTCGTCGATCGCGACGAGCGTCTTGCCGGTGTCGAGATCCGTGACGGATGCCGACACCTGCGCGCCGTCGTAGGCGAGGTCGCCGAGGGCGGTGAAGGTGGCCGTGAAGTCTTCGGCCGCCTGGGCCGACCGATGCCGGGGGACGCTGGCAGAGCGCACGCGAGCGCGGCGCTGGGTTCCGGCGTGCACATCTACCACGAGCGATCTACCAAATGGTGACTCTGTCTTCCGGGTCGAGCCAGAGGGCGTCGCGTTCGGTGACGCCGAATGTTGCGTAGAACACGTCGATGTTACGGACGATCTGGTTGCACCGGAACTCCGCGGGCGAGTGCGGGTCGATCGACAACAGCCGCAGCGCCTCCTCGTCGCGCATCTTGGTGCGCCACGCCTGAGCCCAGCCGAGGAAGAACCTCTCCGCCCCGGAGAAGCCGTCGATCACCGGGGGTTCCGCCCCCTCGAGAGAAAGAAGGTAGGCCTTCCAGGCGATGCCGAGCCCGCCGAGGTCGCCGATGTTCTCGCCGATCGTGAGCGCGCCGTTGACGTGGTGGCCGGGCAGCTGGCGCGGCTCGAGGGCGTCGTACTGCTCGATGAGCGATGACGTGCGCGCCTGAAATGCGGCCTTGTCGTCGTCGGTCCACCAGTCGGTGAGCTTCCCGTCGCCGTCGTACTGCGACCCCTGGTCATCGAACCCGTGCCCGATCTCGTGCCCGATGACCGCGCCGATCGCACCGTAGTTGGCGGCCGCATCCCGGGTCTCGTCGAAGAAGGGGAGCTGCAGGATGGCGGCGGGGAACACGATCTCGTTGAAGCCGGGGTTGTAGTACGCGTTGATCGTCTGCGGGGTCATGAACCACTCGTCGCGGTCGATCGGCTTGCCGATCTTGCCGAGTTCGCGCTGGAAGTCGAACTCGGCGACGGCCCGCACGTTGGCCACGAGGTCGTCGGCGGTGATCGCGAGGGTGGAGTAGTCGCGCCACTTCACCGGGTAGCCGATCTTCGGCGTGAACTTGCCGAGCTTGTCGAGGGCTCGCTCCCGGGTGGCGTCGGTCATCCATTCGAGGTTCGTGATGCTCTGCCGGTAGGCCTCGACCAGGTAGGCGACGAGATCATCCATCGCGACCTTGGCGGCGTCGGGGAAGTGCCGCTCGACGTAGACCTTGCCGATCGCCTCCCCCATCGCACCCTCGACGATCGAGACGCCGCGCTTCCACCGGGCGCGCAGCTCGGGGGTGCCGGTGAGGGTCTTGCCGTAGAAGTCGAAGTTCGCCTGCACGACCTCCGCGTGCAGGTAGGGAGCCGAGGCGCGGATGACCTGCCACTGCAACCAGTTGCGCCACGCGTCGAGACGGTCGGCGGTGAGCAGCGGGGCGAGTCCCTCGAGGAAGCTCGGCTGTCGCACGACGACCTCGGCGAAGGATGCCGCGGGCACGTCGAGCGCGTCGAGCCACGTTCCGAGCAGGGCGGCGTTGTCGCCGGCGAGCGCACGCGCCGCATCCCAGCTCATCGGGTTGTAGGTGGCGACCGAGTCGCGGCAGCGCACGTTGTCCCAGTGGTTGGCGGCGATCGCCGTTTCGAGGTCGAAGATGCGCGCGGCGGCGGCTGCTGCGTCGGGGATGCCGGCCATGCCGAGCATCCGCTCGAGGTGGGCGCAGTAGGCGTCGCGGATATCGGCGAACTTCGGCTCGCGGAAGTACGACTCGTCGGGCAGGCCGATGCCGCTCTGCTCGAGGAAGACGAGGTAGCGCTCCGGGTCACCGGGATCGTTGTCGACGAATGCCTGAACGAATCCCCCGACGCCCGCGCGCTCCAGGTGGCCGAGCGCCGTGACGAACGACGGGATGTCGGTCACCGCCGCGGCGGCTGCGAGGTCGTCGGCGATCGTGTTCCAGCCGAGCTCCTCGATGCGCGACTCGTTCATGAACGACGCGTACAGGTCGCCGAACTTGCGCGTCTCGGTGCCCGCGGGGGCGGTCTGCGCCTCTTCGATGATCGCGTGCACGGCCTTCTCGGCCTCCTCCGCGAGGATGTAGAACGATCCGTAGCGCGCCTTGTCGCTCGGGATCTCGGTGCTGTCGATCCAACGGCCGTTGGCGTGACGGAACAGATCGTCTTGCGCCCGCACCTTCTCATCGAGGTCGGCTGTGTCGATTCCGGAGGAGAGTTGCGCGTCGGTCACCCGTCCACCCTACTTTTCGGTGGTCGAGTAGCGGCCGGAGGCCGCGTCACCTGTCGGTGGTCGAGTAGCGGCCGGAGGCCGCGTGTCGAGACCCGGCGCGTGGTCTCGACCCGCCGCGGGGCGGCTACTCGACCACCGAGGGGGCGGGACCGGTCGTCGTCCCAGCGCGCAAGGTGCACTGCAGCAGCACCGGATCGGGCTGGCCGCCGGCGAGCGCCGCGAACACGGCGGCCGCCGCCGCCTCGCCCTTTTCCACACCCGGCTGCACGAGGGTCGTGAGCACGTGCGGGGCGGCCTCGTCGAGGCGCACCCCGTCGAAGCCCAGCACGCTGAGATCGCGGGGCACCACGAGCCCGAGCTCGTCGGCGGCACGGAGCACGCCGAGGGCGAGCAGGTCGCTCTGCGCGACGATCGCGGTCGGCCGATCGGCGGCGGGCCGGTCGAGCAGTTCGCGCGCCGCCGCATAGCCGTCGGCGATCGAGCTGCCCGAGGTGGATCGGCCGCTCGCCTCGGGGAAGACGTCCCGAAGACCGGCGAGACGTTGCACCGTCGTGTGACCGGTCGCGGCGCGTTCCCGTTCCGGGGTGAGCGGGCCGGGGGTGCGAGCCGCGTCGAGGGCGAGCGTCACGGTGGCCACGCGCCGGTGCCCGAGGTCGCGCAGGTGCTCCGCGCCGAGCTTCGACGCCTCGCGGTTGTCGAGGTCGACGACGAACACCCCGTCGAGCGCGTCGGCCTCGACGGCGACGATCGGAATGCGGCGCCGGCGCAGCGCCTCGACAGACGCGCTGAGGTCGAGGCTGCAGCCCAACAGGATCGCGGCATCCATCGGCGATGCGGAGAGGTCGGTCTCGGGCTCGGCCGCGAGCGGGATGACGAGCAGCCCCGCCCGCTCGTCGCCGAACGCCTGCGCGACGCCGTCGAGGAAGGCGAGGTTCATCGGATCACGGAAGGCGTCGGCGAGCCGGTCTTCGGTGACGACGGCGATGACGCCGGAGCGACCGCGCCGGAGTGATCGCGCCGTCGGATCGGGGCCGCCGTACTCGAGTTCGGCGGCGGCGGCGAGCACCCGCTCGCGTGTGGCGGCGGCCACGGGGCCCGCGCCGCTGAAGACGAGGGATGCCGTCGACACCGAGACGCCAGCCCGCGCGGCGACGGCAGCCAGAGTCGGGCGCGGCGTCGTGCTTGCCTCCGGCTCCATGGGTTGTTATCGTACTCGAAACGATTCGATCGAAACGATTCGATCTGCCGCACAGCCTCGGAGCCTGATGTCCAGCACCACCCCCACCTCGTCCTCGTTGCGCCACGCGATGTTCGGCGTCTTCGTGATCTTCGGACTCAACGGCATCGCGGTCGCGACCTGGATCTCGCGGCTCCCTGCGATCCGCGACATCCTCGGGATCAGCGTCGCCGAGGTGGGGTTCCTGCTGTTCGGATTGTCGGCGGGCGCCGTCTCCGGACTTCTCGCAGCCGCCATGGTCGTGCACCGGCTCGGGGCGCGCCGCACGATGGTGCTGACCTTCGTGATCGGCAGTCTGGGGCTTGGCCTGCTGGCGGTTTCGGCCTCGCTTCTCGTGTCGTTCCCGCTCGCGATCGTCGCGATGGTGATCTTCGGGGTCGCCTGGTCGATCTGCGATGTCGCGATGAATGTCGAAGGCACCCAGGTCGAGCGCGAGATGGGGCGCACTCTCATGCCCTGGTATCACGCCTCCTGGAGCCTCGGCACGGTCGCGGGCGCCGGCATCGGCGCGGTGGTGGCCCATCTGGGGATCGGGCCTGCCCTGCACCTCGCCGGCGTGGTGATCGCGGTGCTCATCACGGCAGCCCTGATCCCCCGCCTCCTTCCGCGTGAACTGGAAGCCGATGCAGCCGAAGGAGACGAGGGCGCGAAGGGCGGGTTCCGCGCGCAGGTCGCCGCCTGGCGCGAGCCCCGCGTGCTGCTCATCGGGGTGCTGGTGCTCGGGATGGCGTTCGCGGAGGGGTCGGCCAATGACTGGCTCGCCCTCGCGATGACCGATGACCGCGGGTTCGACGATGCGCAGGGTGCCCTGATGTTCGGAGTCTTCGCCGTCGCGATGACGGTTGGTCGAATCGCCGGCGTTCCGCTGCTCGACCGGTTCGGGCGAGTGTCGGTGCTGCGCGTCGCGGTCGCGGCGTCGGCTGTCGGGCTCGCCGTCGTCATCCTGGTGCCGTTCACGCCCGTCATGGTCGCCGGCATCGTCGTGTGGGGGCTCGGCGCCGCCCTCGGCTTCCCGGTCGGGATGTCGGCGGCTGGCGACAACCCCGTTGGTGCGGCGGCCCGGGTGAGCGCCGTGGCGACGATCGCCTACTGCGCCTTCCTCGTCGGTCCGCCGATCCTGGGCCTGGTTGGCGAGCAGATCGGCATCCTCAACTCCCTGTGGATCGTGTTCGCGCTCATCGTCATCGCGGGGTTCGCGGTGCCGGCGGCGCGCAAACCGGCGCTTCGCACTCCAGCGCCGTAGTCGACTTCACCTCTCAAACTCGCATCAGTGTGGCTACACTGATGACTACAGTGATCCTGTACTGAGGGGCATCGGTGGAAACGAGTCAGGGCGACCTGGACCTCATTGTCAAACGCATCCGCGCGGCCGGGACCGATCTGGCTCGGGTCGAAGTCAAAGCCGCCGCGGGTGGTCTCCCAACAACTATCTGGGAAACCATCAGTTCTTTCAGCAACGGCCGCGGAGGCCTCATCATCCTCGGCCTGGACGAGAGGACGGGGTTCCGACCCGCCGTCGGCTTCGATGCGACCGCTATCCGGGACGCTGTGTCCGACGGATTCCGACCCCGTCGCGCCAGCGACCCTGACGGGCCGCTCACTCCACGACCACAAGGCACCATCGACGTCGGAGTCGTTGACGGCTCGCCCGTCGTTGTCGTCGAGGTCGAAGAACTTCCGGCGGAACAGAAGCCCTCGTTTGTAACGACACGTGGAAAGGAGAACGGCAGCTTCGAGCGCACCTCGGACGGCGATCGAAGGATGAGCACGCACGCGATCTTCCTTCTCGCCACGGCCAGTGCGCAGCCAACTGACGACCGCCATCCGGTCGACGGGGCGGGTTACGAAGATCTCGACGCCTCGCTCATCGAAAGATTCGTCCGTCGGCTAAGAAGGGTGCGACCGCGAGCAGTTGCGGACCTACGGGACGATCGCGAGATCCTGGTCCGCTTCGGAGTGCTCGACGCCGATCGCAACTCACCGACCTTGGCGGGCCTACTCGCTTTCGGGCGCTATCCGCAGCAGTACTTTCCGCAGCTCATGATCTCGTTCGCCGCGTATCCCGGACGAGACAAGGCGGTCGTGGCCGGCGACGTGCGGATGTTGGATCGACGAATCATTGATGGGCCGATCCCGGCAATGGTGGACGATGCCGTCAGCGCCCTGCTGCAGAACCTCAAGACGAGGCGAGTCTCGAGGGGCGCTGGGGCTGTCGACGAGCCCGAGATCCCCGTGGACGCACTGCGAGAGGCCGTCGTCAATGCCCTCTCTCATCGGGACTACAGCGCCTACGCGCTCGGCGAGCAGGTGCGCATCGAGGTCTACCCTGATCGCGTCGAGATCCACAATCCCGGCGGGATCTACGGCGGTCGTGGTGAAATCGATCTTTACGATGGCAGCTCTCGTTCTCGCAATGCCACGTTATCCAGCCTGCTTCCCGAAGTGCCGTTCCCTGACCGAGATGAGACGATTAGCGAGAACGCCGGCTCCGGTATTCCTCGGATGACCGGCGTGCTCGGCCAGGCTGGCCTCACCGCGCCGAGGTTTCGCTCGACGGTGACTTCGATGAGCGTGACCCTCGACCGACATGGGATCCTTACCCCGGAAGTCGATGCGTGGCTAGATGGCATTGGCGCTCGCGAACTCACCCGTCATGGACGAATTGCCTTGGCGCTGGTGCGACACGGCTTCGACGTTCACGACCAGCTCCTCCGTTCCCAGCTCGGGATCGACACTGAGGAAGCGAAACAAGTGCTTCGCGAGCTCGTCTCCCAGGGGTGGCTCTCCTACCCGCGACGCCCTGGCGACGCCTATCGCGTCGGGGCAATTCTCGCGCGCGGAATCATCGACTCACAGCCGCCACTCGTGGATCTCCCTTTCGAGCAGCCCCGCCCTGCCGGTCATGACTCGATGAGCCTCGACGAGCGGGTTCTCGCCTGGCTCGAGATCCTGGGGGAGTCCGACATTCACGAGTTGGCGATCCTTGCGGAGAGCACCCCTGGCTCCCTCCGACCGCGGCTTCGAGTCCTCGTCGACCAAGGCGCCATCGACCCGACGGCCGCGCCGCAGAGCCGCAACCGTCGATACCTTCTGCGCCGCTCTTCCGACCTAGGCTGACCGGGTGCGTCTCGTTGTTGCCCGCTGCTCGGTGGACTACGCCGGGCGGCTCTCGGCGCACCTGCCGCTCGCGACCCGGCTGCTCGTGCTCAAGGGCGACGGCAGCGTGCTCGTGCACTCCGACTCGCTGTCGTACAAGCCGCTCAACTGGATGAGCCCGCCGTGCACTTTCGCGGTCGAAGAGGTCGACGCCGAACGAGCCGAAGCCGGGGTCGTCGAGCTGTGGCGGGTGTCGCAGGTGAAGACCGCCGACATCCTGGTGATCTCGATCTACGAGATCCTGCACGACTCGACCCACGACCTCGGGGTCGACCCGGGGCTGCAGAAGGACGGCGTCGAAGCCGACCTGCAGCGTCTGCTCGCCGAGCAGATCGAGTTGCTCGGCGACGGACATGAGCTCGTGCGGCGCGAATACATGACGGCGATCGGACCGGTCGACATCCTGGCTCGGGATGCCGCCGGCTCCCACGTGGCCGTCGAGATCAAGCGGCGCGGCGGCATCGACGGGGTCGAGCAGCTCACCCGGTATCTCGAGTTGATGAATCGCGACCCGCTCCTCGCGCCGGTGGCCGGAGTGTTCGCCGCACAGTCGATCGCTCCGCAGGCGCTCACGCTGGCGGCCGACCGCGGCATCCGCACCCTGCTGCTCGACTACGACGCGATGCGCGGGCTCGACTCCGGGCACGCGAGACTGTTCTGATGCCCGACCTCCCGTACACCGCGGTGCTGTTCGACCTCGACGGCACGATCGTCGACTCGGCGCCCGGCATCACGTCGTCGCTGGCGTACACGTTCGAGGCGATGGGGCTGGCCGTGCCGTCTCCCGCGAAGCTGCTGGAGTGGGTCGGGCCGCCGATCATGGACTCCTTCCGCGACCTCGCCGGATTCGACCCGATCACCTCGGCACGGGCCCTCGCGATCTACCGCGAGCACTACGTCATGACCGGCGTCTTCGACGCCGATCTCTACCCCGGGCTGCGCGACGTGCTGCAGGCGATCCATGCGTCGGAGTTGCCGCTGTCGCTCGCGACCTCGAAGCCCGAGTCGACGGCGCGGCTCATCCTCGACCATTACGACCTGGCACAGTACTTCGACGAGTTCACGGGCGCGAGCGAAGACGAGGTGCGCAGCGCGAAAGCGGATGTCGTCGAAGAGGCCCTGCGCCGATTACGGGTTCGCGGCGCCGACCTGACCCGTCCGGTGATGGTCGGTGACCGGCACCACGACGTCGTCGGCGCGGCCGCCCACAACGTGCCCACGATCTACGTCACCTGGGGCTACGGCGCCCCCGGAGAGACCGTCGGCACCGTCGCCGTCGTCGACACCGCGGCCGAACTGCTCGCCGAGCTCGGCCTCTGACACATCCCGTCGGGGTCGCCCTGCCTCCATCCGCGACTTTTCGTCCACGCGAGTGTTCCATCCGCGCGAAAAGTCACGGATGGAGACGGGCTGGCGCGTCAACGGGCGAGACGCTCGACCGCGCCGGCGAAAACTCCCGGCAGCCGGGATGCCGTGGGCACGACGGCGCCGCGCAGCGGCGATGACGCGAGCCGCACGAGCGCCCCGGTGAGCCGCCGGAAGTCGCGCGTCTCCCGCTCCCACGCGACCTCGTACTCGTCGGGGCGGCCGACAACGAGAGAGGCGACGGCCGCCCGGGCCTGCGCGAACCCGATCCGAAGCCCCTCCCCGGTGAGCGCATCGACGTAGCCGGCGGCGTCACCGACCAGCAGCACCCGACCGGCGACCCGAGCGCGGGTGCGTTGCCGCAACGGGCCGGCGCCGCGCAGCTCGCTCGCCGCCTCGACGCCGCGCAGTCGCGCGGCAAGACCCGGGGCCGCACCCAAGGCTTCGTCGAAGTGCTCCCCCCGTCGTGCGAGCAGCGCCACCCCGACAACACGGTCGCCGATGGGCGTGACGTAGAACTCCCCCGCGGGCGTCCACAACACCTCGACGAACTCCGACCACGGCGGCAGCGCGTAGTGCCGGCGCTGCCCAAAGCGGCGTCGGGCTCGGGGCGGCGGCAGGGCGAGCCCCACCTCC
>NZ_JBASCU010000032.1:0-26395 GCF_049651805.1 Pseudolysinimonas sp. | reverse complement strand
GCCAGCCCGGAGAGGTCGAAGACCTCGATCTCAGGCACGGCAGGCAGGCTCACGCCGATCTCCCAGGTTCGTAGTTCGTCATTCAGAACGAGATGCTCGGCACGAGCAAGACCATACTATCGAATGTATGTTCGATACGCAACCCTTTTCCACAGTGGTCTCGACACGCCGCCTCCGGCGGCTACTCGACCACCGAGAGCCACGCCGCCTCCGGCCCCGAGCGGGAACCTGGGGCTCGAGTGTGACCGATTCTCAGGAGTCGACAGGATACTGACTAGGTGCCGAATCGGATCAGGGCTCTCGCCGTCGTCCCACTGCTTCTCGTTCTCGCGGGCTGCGCCGGGCTCGCCGGTTCTCCAGCGCCCACGCCAGCGCCCACGCCAGCGCCCACGCCAGCGCCTACGCCCTCGCCTGCGGCCTGGCTCGCCGCACGCATCGCGGCGCTTGACGGCGTGCTGTCCGCCGACCCCTCGCCGGAGAAGTACGTGCACGTGTGGATCGCGCAGGATGCCGACGACGCGACCGTGCTCGCCGCAGCTCGCGACGCGGCGGGGTGGGCCGACGAGGCGAACTGGCCCGGCTCGGTGACCTTCACTCGTGAGGCTGCTGGTCCGGATCCAGACACCGATATCGCGCCACTCACGCCGTGGAGCCAGGACGTCTATCCGGGCGACCCCGATGAGATCGAGGCGACGCTGAGGCTCGTGCTCACCCTCGAGAAGCTGCCCGACGTGGTGAGCACTGGCATCTCGACCGAAGGCTGGCCGACGGTGGTGCTCGGGTCGCTCGACACCTTCGCGTCGACCTTCCGCACCCTGAGCGCGGTTCCCGCCTTCGCCGACGGCGCCACGTACTCCTACGTCGGCGAAGTGCCGAAGCTGCACGTCGTGCACATCCCCGAGCGGATGTCGGCTGAAGCGGTCGAGGCCGTCATCCGAATCGCTGTCGAGAACCCCGAAAGCGAGGTCGAATTGCAGTCGCTCACCTCGGAGGGCAACCGTTGGCCCGAGCTCTGGGTCGCTCGCCTGACGGAAGAGCAGCGGGCACGGGTGGACGCGCAGCTGCGTGACCCCGCACTGGCGGATGCCGACCCGGAGGGCTACTCGATCCCGTTCCAGCTGTCGGTACTCGGCCCCAACGGCCCGGAACTCAGCTGGGGAACCTTCGGCGACGTACCCGACACCTCGTCGTAGCCCGAGTCCGCCGCGGATGCCCGTCAGCGCGCGGTAGCTAGGAGGGCAGCGACCTCGTCTTCGGAGGTCTGCCCGAAGTCGTGGTAGTACGAGCCGACGGCCTGAAATCCCGGCGGTTGCAGCAGGCAGATGACCTCGTCGGCGTCGCTGATCCGGTCGACGGCATCCGGCCCGCCGACGGGTACCGCGATCACGACCCGGGTAGCCCCGAGCTGCCGCGCCACCCGGGCCGCTGCCGTCGCGGTCGCGCCCGTCGCGATGCCGTCGTCGACGATGATCGCGGTGCGCCCGGTGAGGTCCAGCCGCTCGCGCCCCGAGCGGAATCGCTCGACCCGCGACTCCAGAGTCGCCCGCTCGCGTTGCTCCACGGCATTCACCTCGGCTTTCGTGACGCCCGCCCGCGCGACGAGCACGTCATCCAGCACCCGCACCCCGCCCTCGCCGATCGCGCCCATCGCGACCTCAGGTTGATACGGGATGCCGAGCTTGCGCACCACGATGACGTCGAGCGGGGCGCCAAGTGCTGCCGCCACTTCTGCGGCGACGGGCACCCCGCCGCGGGGCAGCCCCAGCACGACGACATCCGGCGATCGCCACGGCGCGAGATGCTCGCCGAGGCGCCGGCCGGCGTCGGTTCGATCCCGAAAGCGGTCCACGGGGGCAGACCCTACCGAGGTGAGCTGCGCGTCAGGCGAGCAGCACGGCGAGACCGGCGAGCACGATCCCGCCGAGGCTCATCACGATGCCGACCCGGATGCTGAACTGCTTCTGCCGATGGGCGCGCTCCAGTGTGTAGGCCGGCACCGGGCAGCCTGCCCAGACCAGCAAGCCGACACCGACGGCGGCGACGGCGGCCGACAGCCACCAAGCGGCGCCGAACGGGGCGGGCAGGTCGGCGGGGCGCCAGCCGGCGGCGACCGACGGCCCGAGCAGGATCGCCGCCGTGATCGTGACGACCCCCAGCCAGGTGGGACCGGTGCGCATGATGCGTTCGGTCTCCACCTCGGGCGAGTCGAGATCCGTCGGGTCGGGAGTGCGCAGATCTGTCATCGATCGAGTCTGCGTCGATCCCGGTGGGCGGGGGAGGCGTTGACGCGATGCCGCGCCGCTCGCATAATCGGCCGCCACTTTATACATCGTGCTTCTATGCATATACCTAGAACCACAATGTATAGTGGCGACGTGAACATCGACAAGGATCTCGTCGCCGCGATGGCGACGCCTCTCGTGCTCGCGATCCTCGCTGAGGGCTCTAGTTACGGCTACGCGATCCTCAAGCGGGTGCGCGAGGTCTCGGCGGGCGAGGTGCAGTGGACCGATGGGATGCTCTACCCGCTGCTACACCGCCTCGAACGGCTCGGGCACATCGTCGCCGAATGGGGCGAGTCGCCCGAGGGCCGGCGCCGCAAGTACTACCGCATCACCGACACCGGCCGCGCGCAGCTCGCCGACCAGCGCCGCCAGTGGGAGACCGCCACTCGCACCCTGGGCGGCATCTGGGGCTTCACCCTGTCAGCGGCAGGAGGTTGACCATGGACGCCCGCGAGACCTGGATCGCCGAATGGCGTGCGGCGCTTGAGCGCGGTGGAGCGGTCGACGCCCCCGACGCCGACGAACTGGAGGGCCACCTGCGCGACCAGATCGCCGAACTCGAAACCGCCGGGCTCACCGGCGAGGAGGCGTTCCAGATCGCCGTCGGGCGGCTCGGCAAGGTCGACCAGCTCACCGCCGAATACGCTCGCGAACACGGCGACCGGATGTGGAAGCAGCTGATCACGCCCGTCACGGTCGAGCGCGGACGGCATTCGATCCTGACGATGCTCGGGTTCGCCGCGCTCGCCGCCGCGATCATGCTGGCAGCTCGGCTCGGCGCGGGCACCTCCGACAGCGAGGTATTCCTGTTCAACGAACCGATCTCGTCCTGGTTCGTGCGCGACCTCGGGCTCTTCGTGTTGCCGGTGCTCGCGGCGTACTTCGCGATGTTGCGGCGGGTCCCGTGGCGGCGGGTGCTCGTTCTCGCGGGAGTCGTCGCGGTGCTCGCGCTCGCGGCGAACCTCTTCCCTTTCGAGCCGGGGTCGGCGAGCGACCAACTGATCTGGATTCACCTGCCCGTCGCACTGTGGTTCGTCGTGGGGATCGCCTACGCCGGTCGTGAGACGCTGTCGTCGTCACGCCGCATGGATGTCATCCGGTTCAGCGGCGAGTGGGCGATCTACTATGCGCTCATCGCCCTCGGCGGGTTCGTGCTGCTCATTCTCACCGTGCTCGTGCTCGCCCCGATCTCGTCCGAGCTGATCGACGAGCTCGTCATATGGGCGCTGCCTGCAGGGGCCGCGGGCGCGGTCGTCGTGGCCGCGTGGCTCGTCGAGGCGAAGAAGAGCATCGTCGAGAACCTTGCCCCGGTGCTGACGGCGATCTTCACGCCGCTCTTCGCCGCGATGCTCATCATCGCGACGGTCGCGTACTCAACCACGAGCCTGGTGAGTAATTTCGATCGTGACCTCTTGGCGGTGTTCGACATCCTGCTGCTCGTCGTGCTCGGCCTCGTGGTGTACGGCATCTCCGCCCGCCCGGCGACCAGCGGAGCAGGAGTGATGGATGTCATCCGCCTCGTCGCCGTCGTCGCGGCGATCGCCCTCGACATCCTCGTGCTCATCGCGATGTTCGGCCGCGTCGGCGACCTCGGCTTCACCGTCAACCGCGCAGCGGCCCTCGGGCTCAATCTGGTGCTGCTCGTCAACCTCGTCGGCACCGCGTGGTTCACCGGCCGTCTGCTCGCGGGGCGCGACCGGCCGGTGCACCTCGAGCGGTGGCAGACCGGCTACCTTCCGGTGTTCCTGGCCTGGGTACTTGTCGTCATCCTCGTGCTGCCGCCGGTGTTCGGTTTCGCCTGATCCGCGCTCGGAGTCGGCGAGCGCTACCGTCGGTCATGGCGTCTCCCGAGCTACCCGTCGCGGTGCTCGGTACGACGTGGTCGGAATCCGAACGGTGGGAAGAGCGGAGGAGCGGCTTTCTCGGCCTCCGTCGTCAGATTGTCGCTGCGCCCCCGCTTAGAGGATGACCGAGGCGATCGCCGTCGAGGAAGTCCCGTCCTTCTCTGTCCGCTTTGACCGCTCGGCGTATGAGGCGACGGTGAGTGCGCTATTGAGGCGATGGGGTTCGGTGTCGAACGATTGAACCCACCCGGGGCCTCTTACCTGTGGAGAGAATGAGCGACCGACGCAGACGAACCGGCACCCTGACTCCCATGAATTCGTTCAGGAGAAAGTTCGTAGCGACGGGCGCGGAGGAACGCGGGGACGTTCCGGGTTGGGTGCTGATCTCGTTGATGACGGCCGGGCTCGTGATCGCGATCTGGGCGATCGCCGGGCCGGCGCTGGGGGCGATCTTCGAGAGCGCGCTCGCCCGCGTCACCGGGTTTTGAGTCGATGCGCCGGCTGCGCGACGTCAGCGTTGTCGAGGAGCGCGGCTCGGCGGTCGTCGAGTTCACCCTCGTCGGGATGCTGCTGACGATTCTCACTCTCGCCGTTCTGCAGCTCGGCCTCGCGCTGCACGTGCGCAACACGGTGCTGGATGCCGCTGCCGAGGGCGCGCGGTTCGGGGCACTCGCCGACAACGCGCCCGCCGACGGCGTTCTGCGCACCCGCACCCTCATCACCGAAGCGATCGGGTCCGACTATGCGACCGATATCGCGGTCGCCACGGGGGACTGGATGGGACATCCCGCGGTGACGGTGACGGTGCGCACGACGTTGCCGGTGGTCGGGCTGCTCGGGGTCGGGGGAGCGCTGGAGGTGTCGGGCCATGCGGCGATCGAGACCTTGGACTGACCTGCTCCGCGAGGACGGGTCGGCGTCGATCGAGTTCATCACCGTCGGCATCCTCATGCTGGTGCCGACCGTCTACCTCGTGTTGGCGCTCTCGTCGATCCAGAGCGCGTCGTTCGCGGTCGAGGGTGCGGCTCGCCACGCGTCGCGGGTGTTCGTGCAGGCCGAGACGGTCGCGCAGGGTCAGGCGGCGGCATCCCGCGCCATCGCGGTGACGCTCGCCGACTACGGTCTCGACGCCGCCGACGCCCGGGTCGTCATCACGTGTCGCCCGAACCCCGACGACTGTCTCACCCGGCGCGGATTCGTCACCGTCACGATCTCGACGGTCGCGCCGCTGCCGCTGTTTCCTGCGGTGCTCGAGGCCGACATCCCGCCCGGCGTTCCGATCGACTCCGTCGCGACCGAGCAGGTCTCGCGGTTCGCGGGCTCATGACCATGTGGCGTAACGAGGAGGGCTCCACGATGCCGCTCGTCGCCGGATTCGGCGCGCTCGCGCTCGCGCTCGTACTGGTCGCCGCGGCGGCATCCTCGCTCTACCTGGAACGCAAGCAGCTGTTTACCCTCGCCGACGGGGCGGCTCTCGTCGGGGCGGAAGCGTTCGACCTCGCCGACGTCACCGTCACCGACGGGCGCCCGGGCGTGGTGCTCGAGGCCGTCGATGTGCGCCGGGATGTCGCCGCATTCCTCGCCTCCACACCGAACGGCGGGTTCGAGGGGCTCGTGCTGGAAGAGGCGACGACGCGCGACGGCGAGACGGCATCCGTGACTCTGTCGGCGGTGTGGCGGCCGCCGATCGTGACCGTGTTCTTTCCGGAGGGCGTGCGGATCGAAACCACCGCCACCGCTCGTGCTGTCTTCGGCTAGGGCTAGACGAAGCGGGCGGTGCCCTGGATGCGGGTGCGCACCTCGAAGAGGTCCGTTCCGCCGAAGGCGAGACCCGAGGGGCGACTTCGCACCAGGTCGGCGAGGCGGGGACGCTGCACGAGCTGGGTGCGGGCGCCCCGGATGGTGCCGAGGTCGATGACCCCTTCGGGGCTCATGTCGTTGGGCACGACACCCGTTCTCGTGTTCGGGTTGAGGAAACCTGGACGACGCGCGTCGTCGAGGTCGTGTGGAAGACGCGGAAGGGAGACACTCACCGGGCTTGGGTCTGGGCCAACGCCGTCCGGCATCGCGAGATCACCTCTGAGGAGCGGCTAACTGCGCCGCGCGGGATGCTCTGACCGCTAGCCTCTCGGCATGCTCATAGCACCCCCGCCGACGCCTGGCCCGTTCCCACCGTCCTTTCCGCCGGAGGGTGACGACAGCGTCGGCGACTGGTTGTGGAGTCTCGGCGCGAACGTCTGGACGTTCGTCACGGACCAGTCGAACGCGCTCGTCGCGCTCGCCGCAATCGTCACCGCGCTGATTGCTGGGTTCGCACTCCGGGCAACGGCGCGCGACAGTCAAGAGCGTTCGCGACCGATTGTGCTTGCGTCCTTCCGCATGGCGGCGCACAACGACCGCGCGTTCGACCTCGTGCTTCACAACTACGGTGCGTCTGCGGCCTCGACCATCTCGGTCAGGTTCGACCCGGATTTCACTGAGGAGCAGAAGGCGGATCGGCTGACCGGCATCCTGGCCGAGCGGTACGCGGTACCCGTCCCGCTCTTACCTCCCGGCTCGGAGATCAAGAACCTCTGGTGGACCTGGCGGCCCGGCGACTCAGGCAGCGGAGGCAGCCAAAACGCTCTCTCGACTCCCGATCAGGTCACAGTGACGGTCACGTACAAGGGTTCCCGCATCCGCCGCTATCGGGAGACGATCAGCCTCGACACGCGGTGGATGAAGACCGGGACTGAGTCCGTTTCAAGTACCTCGAATCCGGGCCGCATGAAGACGATTGCCGAGGGCATCAGGGACCTAGCCAGGGAGGCTCGAAGCACCCGGCTCCTGGTTCGCGACATCGCTGAGGTCATGGAGGGCGACGGCGAGCAAGGCGAGGCGGGCTCGCTCACCGACCTTCCGTCGGCGGTCGCAGAGAGCCGAGGAGACTTCGCAGCGCTCGGGGCTCGGATTGGCGTGAGCGAGGCGCAGGCGGAAGCGATAGCGGCTGCCCTCGTGCCTGAGGAACTCCAGCCGAAGACCGGCGATATCGACGTGATCGGCAGCGGCGGCCAGATTGAGCCGACGCGCTAAGCGCTCGCGAGAGGGCCAGCACCGCGACGGGTACCAGCCTGCCGCGGCAACCCACTACGGTGACGGCATGTGGAGCGAGCCCGTCATCACAGCCGCATTCATCGGGGCGGTCGCGGGCATTGGGGTCGCGATCGTCGGGCTCGTCCCCCACGTGGGTCGGTTGCACCGACTTGAGCGAGTCGTGTCCATCCTCGAGAAGGTGAGGGAGCCGGGAGCGCGGGAGCCGCTCATCGTGCTACGCGACCGCCTCATCGACGGATACCGTCCTCGCGAGTCCATCCTCGGCATGCCGGTTCGTAGTCTCGGTCGTGGCGAACGCCCTCGCGGCTGCGAGCATCGGGCTCGGTGTCTGGGTGCGAACCGAGGGACCGGGCGCGCTCGCCGCGTTCGCGGGGCCGCTTATCGTCGGCGGCATCGTCCTTGCGCTTGGCGGGCTCGGCGCGCTGCTCTGGGCGCTCGTCCACGCGCGGCAGGAGCGAGGGCTGCGCCGGGTCGCGCCGAAACCCCCTGCGAAGCCGAAGCCGGGAGGCTAGACGCTCGCCAGAGAGGCCAGCACTGCGCGCACCGTCGTCGGGTACCAGCGCTTCGCGCCGTGCGCGGTGGCGACGCCTTCGGTGGTGAGCGCGTCGGCGATCTTCGCGAGTGAGAGCCCAGCGGCGCGGTCGGTCGCGATGCGTCGAGCACCTCGCGGGGGAGCATGCGCGGGCGGCCGATGTGCACGCCCTCGGCCTTGCGCTGCATCATCCCCTCGCGGGTGCGCGCGCCGATCAGGCCGCGCTCGTACTCGCGGCAGCCGCGGAGTACGGCGCGTGCGCGCTCAACCTCGCGGGACTCGTTCATGGGTCGAGGGTGCGCGGTGCGCGCGCGCCGGGCGCTTGGCGCGTTGCGCGAGGTGTGCTCGCGGTGGCGGGCATCGGGCTACGGGCGCAAGTCATCGTCGCTCGTCTCGTCTGCAAGAAGCGGGCCGAGTTGGCGCTCCTCGATCGACTCTCGGGCGAGCCTTCGAGCTTCCAGGTCGTCCGACATGGCCGCCTTCTTCAGCCAGTCGAGCGTGCTGTCGAGCATTCCCGACTTGAGCATCTGCTTCTTGACGAACTCCGGTGGCAGTTTGTCGAGGAACGCTTCGATCGCCGCGACCTTTTCCTCCTCAGAGAGGTTGGTCAAGTCTGGAAGATCGGGAGCATTCGACCAGTCGTAATCGTCCGGGAAGTCCGCGAAGTCGTCGTCGCGCTCGTCGCTCATGTTGCCGAGAGTAATGCGGGTGTGCCTGTTGCCGTCAGCTCGACGGCAAGCCCAACTTGTCGAAGAAGGCGCGGTTGCGCTGCGTGGCCGAATTGACCAACCGGTCGAACGACATGACCTCGATGTACGCCTTCGCGGGCCCGTTGTAGCCGAAGAAGCCCATACCATCCTCGGTCTTCTGCAAGTTCGCGTTCTCGCATTTCGCGATCATCGTCTGGGTCAAGTCGGCGACGATGTAGCAGAACGCCGGCGGCTCGGGCGTACTCGGAATTGGCCGACCCGTCGCGGTCTTGACGCCGCCGCTCCGCACGAGTTTGACGTACTCAAGCGTCTGGTCGATCGGGTTCTTGTCTCCAGACGCGTCGTTACGCATGGGGCGCTTGATCTCGACCACGACGATCGAGGCGAGCGGAGGGTTGGGCCCCTCCGATACGAGGACAGGCGCGCGCCGGAGGGCGAGCACATCAGGTTCCTTGGTGGAATCCGAGCCGATCACGGGCATGCTTCGCAACGTCTTGTCGGAGGCAAGGTACTCGTGGAATGCCAGTCGCTCGTCGATGATCCAGAGGTTCGACGCGTCGGGGCCAATGTCGTTCGAATCGACGCGCATAGGGATCAGCAGCGAGTGGATGGCGTCCTCGCGGCTGTACCCGCCGCTGTCGTTCGACTTAACGAGTTTGCGGAGGAGGTCAAGGACGACGCGACGGCGAGAGACGTAGGCGGCAAGGTCGGACTGGTTGATCTCGGTGATCGTCTCGATGTAGTTGTCTAGCCGCTCTTTGTAGTCCTCGATCGGGACCGACCCGACTTCCGCGAAGACGGCTTGGCCCTCGACAAGTGTCTCGTCCTCTATGGTTCGCAGCGCGCGATGTAGGACGATTTCGAGGTCGGAATCCCTGAGCGTTGGGTCTACGGTGAACCCGCGCGACTCCATCCGAGCGAAGACCGGGCGATACCGCGGAGCGCGCTGGCTCACGAAGTCGCTCACGCGCTCCTTCCCCTCCGCGCGGGCAGCACCCAGCGGGCCCGCGAGCAGTCGTTCGGCCTCTCGCAAGACTGCAGTACGGATGTCCTCCATCGTCAGGTCATCTTCGAGCGGAGTACCCGCCAATCGCTCGGTGATGTCAAAGTCTGTGCGGTCGGATCGCACGAAGGTGTCAAGGAAGTCTGACGACAGGTAGCAGACGTAGGTGAACTCGGTCGAGTCCTCATCCTTCAGGCGACCGAAGAGTCCGGGGATCTTGCCCGCGAGGTTCTCCTCCAACACCACCCGGTTTGCAGCGCACCAGTAAAGTTTCGGCACCGGTGCCGAGGACTTCAGGCGGAGGCTGACCATGTCGAACTTGACTCCCTTCACCTCGACCGTGGACCTCGGGAGTTCGGAGAACGCGAACTCGTCCATCATCGTGTTGAGCGAGATTGCCTCGTCGTCGACAACCGTGATTTGCGGGGCGCCACCGGGCCGAAGGAAGTACCAGATGCAGTGCTCGAAGATCTCCCGTGCGATCGCTTCCCCCGACTTCCGCGCACTCTGCTGGAAAGCGTTCTTGAAGCCGTCGAGGACAACGACGGTTCCCGGCTCGGCGAGGCGCTCGAGTGCTTCACCGTGCTCGACTTCGCCCTCCACCGAGAACTTGAACGCCCGCGATTGGATCTCCCCGTCGTCGTCCTGGTATGTGCTTCTAACCGACACGCGGTCGAACGTCTTCAGCCACAGCAGACGACCAACACCTCGCCCGCCGATGTCGGCCTTGAACTCGCTGTCGAGCGTCTCGAACGACGTCATGTTCTCGGTGGTGAACCCCACCCCGTTGTCTTCGATCTGGAATCCCGTGATCGGCCTGAGCGCGACTCGACCAGGGCCTGCGGGTCCGAAATCGAACTCTCCCTGCCCCTCCCGCTCGATCGTGACCTTCAGCCGCCCCCCGCTCACGTCTTCACTGAATCGCGTGTCGATGGCTTGCAGCCCGTTGACGACTGCTTCGAGCAGAGGCAGGAGCGAGTGGCTCTTCGGCAGGCTGGTGTTTCGAACGCGCCCACCGAGGGAGGTCTTCAGCGCCACGGCTTCACCCTTCATCTCGGAACACCCCAAACTGTATCGGCGGCACGATCGACGAGACTCTCGCTCACGGTCGTTCCTCGCAGAGTAGAACAAACGTTCGACACTGGGAGGCTGCCGACGGTGCCGCCCTGGTGGGCGCCGAGGCATTCGATCTCGACGACGTCGTCGTCACGGACGGCACGCCCGGTGTGGTGCTCCAGCCCGCCGACGTGCGGCGGGACGTCACCGCGTTCCTCGCCTCGACCCCGAACGGCGGATTCGAGGGGCTCGTGATCGAGGAGGCGACGACGCGCGACGGCGAGACGGCATCCGTCACCCTGTCGGCGGTGTGGCGCCCGCCGATCGTGACCGTCTTCTTCCCGAAGGGTCTGCGCATCGAGACCACCGCAACGGCACGCGCGGTGTTCGGATGACTACGAGATCCGTCAACCGAGAAAGAACGTGTGCCCGACGAGGGCGTCGGATGTGGCTGCCACGCCACTCGCCGGAGGCGGGACTGCCGCGAGCCTGATCTCTCGCTCGTCGTACCAGCGACCTTCGGCGACCGGTTCGTAGGTGCGCTGATACCAGTCGAGGAACTGCAGATCTGGATCGATGTAGTTGCGATAGGTGGCGGCGTGCGGTCCGGGGGGAAGGCCGAAGCGCGTTCTCTCGCCCTGAACCGCAAGCCGCGCGCGCTTGATGCGCACAGCGCGACGGTGCTTCTCGACGACGGCGCGCAGCATGTCTTCCGTGAGAGGCAGACGCACCGCGAGTCGCCGTCGCCCATCCGGCATGTTCGCCGCCTCCAATCCGGCCCAACGCTCCTCGTCCTCGCGCGGCGGCTTGACTTCGATGAGTCCTTTCCCGTGCAACGTCCACGCCGCCCTGCGGAGAGATGACGACTCGGCGACCGTCATCTTCCGATTCGACGACTCCCAGCCGAGCGACCATGCGCTGTCCCAGACCTCGACGCTGTTGAGGCGCGGGTCGCGCGAGCTTGTCACGCGTCGAAGGTCCTCGAGGATCTTCGACTCGATGGCACCCAGTCCACGACTCACGACGATAAGTGTTACAGATATTGCGCAGTTAAGTGTTATGGATTTGCTTCCATCCTATGTGGAAGGGGGAATAGAGTCGCCTCCTCGCGAGCCCCTGGTCGCGGGAATGAAAGGCCACACCACCCGATGTCGCAGCCGCGAGGATCGACGGTCCGCGACCCATACGTTTGGAGACGCGATCATGGCCAAGACACCGACACTGCCCGAGCCGCCGCAGACGAACGTCGTCATTGCTCTCCCCGGCGTCATGATCGAGATCCCAGGATCTCTCGCGGGATTCGTCATCGTCGCAGCGATGGTGATCTCGAGGCTCTCGTGAGGAGCTCGAAGCCGGCGCGCACCCTCCCGATCTCCTCGGCGACCTCGCGCCGTCTTCGGCTAGGGCTACACGAAGTGGGCGGCGCCCTGGATGCGAGTGCGCACCTCGAAGAGGTCGGTTCCGCCGAACGCGAGACCCGAAGGGCGAGTGCGCACGAGGTCGGCGAGGCGCGGACGCTGCACGAGCAGGGTGCGAGCCCGCCTTATGGTGCCGAGCTCGATGACCCCCTCAGGCGAGGTGTCGTCGGGCACGACGACGGCGAGCGCCGAGAACCGCACCTTCGCCTCGCGCTCGAAGCGACGGGCCCGGCCTGCGAGTTCGTGCATCGGTCGTTCGTCGCGGCGCAGGGCGGGGCCGATCACGTCGCCGCGACGCGTCGACACCGGGCCGCCCCAGTCTTCGCTGAGCAGCCCCCACAGCCCGGTCGGGCCGAGCACGATGTGGTCGATCTTGCCGGCGTCGGCGCCGACCACCGGCCCGGCCAGCACGTCGTGCCACACCGAGAACCCGATGCCGAGCCCGGCGAGCACGACGGCCGTCTCTTCCTCGGCGATGGCGCAGGCGAGCAGGTGCCGCACCTCGCGGGGTGCCGATCGGATGAGCGCCGCGTCGTACGGGTTCGGGATCGACGCGCCCCGCCCGACCCACTCCTGCAGCAGGTCGAGGTACCGCTCGCGGTACCACCCGCCGGGATGCCCGTGCATCCGAGCCTGCGGCCGGGAGGAGTCGGCGCGCGGCGAGGGAGCGCGCGGCGCCCACGTGCGTTCGGGAGTCGCACTCCGGTCGGCGCCCGAGTCGTAGGCCGCGCGCGCCTCGGGCGTACCCACCTGTTCCCACGCCCGTTGCACGCGGTGGAACTGCACGGCATCCCCGCCGGTGTCGGGGTGGGTTTCGCGCAGCTTCCGCCGATACGCGCGCCGCAACTCTGAGTGGGTGGCGTGCGCAGCGACACCGAGCACCGCGTACGGGCTGAGCGCGAGCGGGCTGGGCACCCGGATATTCTCCGCCATCCGGGCCGTGAGTCAGCTCCCGCCGGACCCCTCGCTCGGTCGCGCCGACACGTGGCGCGGAATGTAGACCCGCATGATGACCGCGCCGAGCAGCCCGACGACGCCGATCGCCGCCACCCCGACGGAGAGGCTGAACGCGGCGGTCAGTGCCGTCACCAGGATCGGGGCACCCGCCCCGCCGAGGTCGGTCGTGAACCGCCACGCACCGAGGAACGGCGCCGGGTTGCGCGGGTCGGCGAGGTCGGCACCGAGGGTCATCAGGATGCCGGCGCCGAGTCCATTGGACAGGGCGAGGAAGAGGGCGATGACGACATACCAGCCGACCCGCGCGTCGATGTCGTGGGTGAAGGCGAGTGCGATCAGCCCGGCCGACAGCCCGAGAGCGCACGGCAGGATCGTCCACAGCCGGCCGAAGCGGTCCATGATCCAGCCGCCGAGAAAGAACAGCGAGAAGTCGATCGCGGCGGCGACGCCGATGATGAGCGAGGTGGTGGCCTCGTCGAGTCCGATGCTGATCGCCCACACCGGCAGCACGACCTGGCGCACCTGCCGCAGACCGGAGAGGATCGCCGACCCGACACCGAGGGTGAGCAGCACGTTCTTCTGCGCGGCGAGGGTGCCCCATAGGCCGACGACCTCCTGCCGCACCTCCGCCTCGCCGACGGTGCCCGGCCCCCGCGACATCGCGGCGGCGGGGTCGCGCAGCACGAGCAGCAGGGTCGCGGCGGCGAAACAGCACACGGCCAGCAGGATGACGACGCTCGCCGGCTCACCCGTCACTGTGAGCAGCGCCGCACCGGCGAGCGGGCCCGCCACGGCACCCAGCCGGTGGCTCCCGCCGAGGGTCGACAGGGCGCGGGCCCGATAGCGCACCGGCACGAAGCTGGTCATGAAAGCGTGGCGCGCGAGACCGAACGACGCGCCCGCAATCCCAAGCGTCAGCACTCCGAGGCCGAGAACCGCCGGATGCGCAGCGACCAGCATCACGACCACGGCGACCAGCGCGAGCCCGGTCGCGGCGATCATCGCCTGCCGCTCGCCGATGCGAGCCACCACCGCGCCGCTCGGGATGTCGCCGATCAGTTGCCCGACGACGAGCATCGAGGCGATGAGGGCGGCACCGCCGAGGTCGGCGCCGAGGCCTTGCGCGAGTGCCGGGATGACGGGAATGATCGCGAACTGCCCCATCGAGAACACGATGGTCGGCAGAAAGACCACAACGACCACCGCGCGCCAGCGGAAGGGGCGATCCGACGGAACCATCGGCTCTCACGTTACGCCGTAGTCTGAGGAGGTCATGATCGACCTCGACCTCGGCACCGAAATCGCCGCCCTCCGCAGCACGTTCAACGACATCCGCAGCGTCATCGGGGTCGAGCGACTCGAAGCCGAGATCGCCGACCTCAGCGAGAAGGCCGGCGCGCAAGACCTCTGGGACGACCCCGACGCAGCGCAGAAAGTCACCAGCGCTCTCAGCCACCGGCAGTCTGAGCTCGCGCGCATCGTCGGCATCGAGCGCCGCCTCGACGACCTCGAAGTGCTCGTCGAGATGGCGATCGAGGGCGACGACGAGTTGAGCGCGCAGGAGGCCCGTGACGAGCTCGCCTCGCTGACGAAGGCCCTCGGCGAGTTCGAGGTGCAGATCCTGCTCGACGGCGAATACGACGACCGCGGCGCCGTCGTCACCATCCGATCGGGCGCCGGTGGCGACGACGCCACCGACTTCGCCGAGATGCTGATGCGCATGTACCTGCGTTGGGCGGAGCGTCACAAGTACCCGGTGAAGGTGCTCGACACCTCGTACGCGGAAGGCGCGGGCATCAAGTCGGCGACCTTCGAAGTGGATGCGCCCTACGCGTTCGGCACCCTGAGTGTCGAGGCGGGTACCCACCGCCTCGCCCGCATCAGCCCGTTCGGTTCGGCCGACAAGCGGCAGACCAGTTTCGCCGCGGTCGAGGTCATCCCGATCATGGAAGAGGCGAAAGAGGTCGAGGTTCCCGAAGGCGACATCCGGGTGGATGTCTTCCGCTCGAGTGGTCCCGGCGGCCAGAGTGTCAACACCACCGACTCGGCGGTGCGCATCACCCACCTCCCGACCGGCATCGTCGTGTCGATGCAGAACGAGAAGTCGCAGATCCAGAACCGCGCCGTTGCGATGCGGGTGCTGCAGACCCGCCTCATGCTGTTGCAGCGCGAAGAGGAGGCGGCGAAGAAGAAGGAACTCGCCGGCACCATCACGGCATCCTGGGGTGACCAGATGCGCTCGTACTTCCTCTACGGGCAGCAGCTCGTGAAAGACCTGCGCACCGGCCACGAGGTCGGCAACCCGGCCGTCGTGTTCGACGGCGACCTCGACGGCTTCATCGCCGCCGGCATCCGCTGGCGCAAGTCGCGGGTCGAAGACTGACCGAGGCCACCGCCTAAACGCCTTCTGACTTGCTTCTGGCGGAAGGGCCTGTCTACCCGCTAGCGTGAGCCAACTTCGCGTTGAGTCGGAGCTGGGATTCCGCGCGACGGATCCTGCTGCCGTCGGCGGGTCAGACCCGCCGACTCGCCCACGGCTTCCGCAACTTCAACAACTACCGACTCCGGATCCTGCTCGCCGCCGGCGGCCACAAGCCCTGGCGCACGACCGCTACCCCCGCTTCATGACGAAGAGCCGCTTTGATGTGCTGGTCCTTGACGTCGAGACGGCTGCTGCTCCGGTCGGCTGTCCGGGCTGTGGAGTGCTCGCGGAGGGGCGGGGGCGTCGGGTGCACGAGCTCGCGGACGCTCCCGCGTTCGGGTTGCCGGTGCGGGTGCGCTGGTCCAAGCGGCTCTGGCGGTGTCGCGAGGTCGGCTGCCTTGTGCGGTCGTTCTCCGAAGCGCACCCGTTCGCATCGGCGCGGGCGAAGCTCACCCTCCGGGCGGCGGCGTGGGCGACCGGGATGCTCCAAACGGACGACACGACCGTCGCGGCGTTGGCTCGGCGGTTGCGGGTCAGCTGGCACACGCTCTGGCGGGCGATCCAACAGCACGCTGCCGAGCCGATCGATGACCCTGATCGACTCGGCCGGGTGGTCACCCTCGGCGTGGATGAGCACATCTGGAAACCGTCCCGCCGTGGCACCGACCGGGCGGTGACCTCGATGGTGGATCTGACCCGCGACGAACACGGGCAAGTGCGCGCTCGCCTGCTCGATGTGGTCCCGGGTCGGTCGGGAACGGCTTACGCCGCCTGGCTGCGCACGACGCCGGAAGGGTTCGTGCCGACGGTGGAGCATGCCGCGTTGGATCCGTTCCGCGGCTACGCCAACGCGATCCGCGACGAACTGCCCGACGCGGTCGCGGTCCTCGACGCGTTCCACGTCGTCCGGCTCGGGGTGAAGGCCCTCGACGAGGTCCGACAACGCGTCCAGCAGAACACCCTCGGGCATCGCGGCCGGAAGGGTGATCCGCTCTACGGAATCCGTGGGCTGCTGCGCCACGGTGCCGAGCATCTGTCCGAGCGACAACACGCCCGCCTCCGCGCCGGACTGGCCGCCGGGGACCCAACCTGCGAGGTCGAGGTCGCCTGGCACTGCTACCAACAGCTGCGCTCGACCTATCATCAAGACCGGGCAGCGGACGGACGCGCCATCGCCGAGCAGATCCTCGACGCCTTCCACAGCTGCCCAATCCCGGAGATCGCCCGCCTCGGCCGGACCCTACGGAACTGGCGGCAACAGTTCCTGGCCTACTTCGACACCGGCGGCGTCTCCAACGGCGGCACCGAGGCCATCAACCTCATCATCGAGAAGACCCGCCGACTCGCCCACGGGTTCCGCAACTTCAACAACTACCGGCTCCGCATCCTGCTCGCCGCCGGCGGCCACAAGCCCTGGCGCACGACCGCTACCCCCGCTTCATGACGAAGAGCCTGCAATGGTCCCTTTGTGACGCATTCTTTCCTCCTATTTGTTGCGGTTCTTTCTGCGCGCCCTCGAAATGCTGGCGGCGACGAGTCCGGCGACCGTGATCGCGATTGCGCCGAGGAAACATAGCAGCACGATGGTGAGCGAGGCGTCGGGGCCAACGGTGACCGTTCCTCCGCCGATTCGCGGAAATTGGCATGTCAATCCAAACGGCCACCACTCATATGAGCCCCGAACACCATCGACCACCGTGGTGTCGATGTTCAGGGCTTGCGTGTCGGGCATCACGTCAGTGCAGGAGTAGCCGGGGTCCCTGTGTCGGTAGGCGTCGATGAGCAAAATCGCGCCGGTAACGGCGGCCGTGAGCGCACCGCCGAGGGCGATGATTCCCCCCAGTGGCATTCCCTCCGGGTCCGATCGCGACGTGCCTGATTCAGAATGCATGAGGTTCATACACCCTGCCTAGCAGGAGCCAACGAGACGGCGTTTGACACGTCGAGATGTAGATGCCGATGAGGGCGCTCCGGCGTTGCTTGATCCAAGAGATTCCTCTGCTAAGAGAATCCCAGTCGGGAACCGAGCCGGTGCTCGTGTCTGGAGTTCAGGTCGACTATCCAGGGTCGACCTTTCGTAATGGCTACTCTGCTTCACCGTTGAGTGGCAGTCAAGGGACTCTTCGTCATGAAGCGGGGGTAGCGGTCGGGCGCCAGGGTTTGTGGCCGCCGGCGGCGAGTAGGATCCGGAGTCGGTAGTTGTTGAAGTTGCGGAAGCCGTGGGCGAGTCGGCGGGTGTTCTCGATGATGAGGTTGATCGCTTCGGTGCCGCCGTTGCTCACGCCGCTGCTGTCGAAGTAGGCCAGAACTGTTGCCGCCAATTCTTCAGGGTCCGGCCGAGGCGGGCGATTTCGGGGAGCGGGCAGCTGTGGAGCCGTCGAGGATCTGTTCGGCGATGAGGCGTCCGTCTGCTGCCCGGTCTCGGTGATAGAGCGACCGCAGCTGCTGGTAGCAGTGCCAGGCGACCTCGACTTGGCAGTTCGGGTCCCCGGCGATCAGTCCGGCGCGGAGGCGGGCTGCCTCGCGGCTTTGTTGACGTTGATCAGCTCCTGCGAACGCATGGCCGAGGCTCGGGCGCTTACCCGGGCGGGCGACGGTAGTCAATGTTGCTTTCGACGACTCCGGTGTCTGCTGACTGCCCGGGGCGCCGGACAGTTCTTGCCTGATCATGCTGCTACGAAGTCTCGGTGTGAAGCGTTTCATACTCGATCGGCCTGAGATGGCCGATGGCGGAGTGCCGCCGCGAGGGTTGTCGGACCGATCCATTCGAAGATCGCCTGCGCGAGTTCGGCCTCGTCGCCCAGGCGCCGCGATCTAGGAGTTCGATCGCATCGAGGCTCAGGGCGACTCCCTGAGCCCGTTTGTCGTCGGCAGACGCGAGCGCGCCGCGGGGCCGTTCGTGGGCTCTAGGAGACCGCTGAACAAGGCGCTGCTGTAGTAGGTGGCGGTGGGCGGGATGCCGCCAATGGCCGTCGAGCGGCGTGTTCTGGTCAGCACTCTGTGGTGTGGCAGCGGGGTCATCCCGCCCGCCTGGGACTGTCGTCGCTTGCTCTGGAGGCGTCGTCAACGGTTTCGTGGGCGGCGCGTTCTCAGCCGATCGCCCAGGCGCCTTCTTCGATGTCGAGGCCGAGGGTGAGCAGGCGTTTCAGGTTGATCGCGGCTGCTCGTGTGCTCCACCAGGCGTTGTTCTTGATGGTGCCGCGGTAGGGGACGCGGCGTGCTCCGCGGGTCATCCAGGCGATGGTGCGTTCGATCATGGGCCGGTGCTGACGATACGGTTCCTGGAACTGCGGTGTCGCCGCTCGGGCCCGGTGCTCGCGGAGCAGCCGGTCATGGACGGTGAGGACGAGCTTGCGGCCGCTGGCCGCGGTGGTGCAGCGGTCGACGAGGGGGCATCCGCGGCAGATCGCTCCGAACGTGACATGGCCTTTGGTGGTGACCGGTCGGGTGTGTCCCGCCGGGCAGGTCGCCGTCCGGGTGTCCTCGTCGATGCTGAAGTCATCGATCGTGAACCCGCCCGGGACCGCGGAACGCAGCGGCATCGGCTTGACCAGGGGAACATGACCCGCTTCTGTGATCGCGGCGAGCATCACCCCGGACCCGTAGGCGGAATCGCCCAGCACCTCGATCGGCGTGTCACCGATGCTGGTGTCCGCGGCGAGCAGTTCGATCCCGCGGGCTCCGTCACTGTTCTGCGACCCGGATGCCTTCGACAGCACCGCCGCGGTGACCAGACCCGTGTCGGGTTCCGCGATCAGATGTCCTTTGAAGCCGTCCTGCTTCTTCTCCCGCGACTTGTGCGCATGCCGGGTGTCCGGGTCGACGGTGGAGATCACCCGGTCCGGGGCGACCTTCCGGGCGATCCGCCATCGCCCGTCGGTGCCATCGGAGCCCGCTGCTGGTTCGACGTCCTGACCGGCGACCAGCGCCAGCAGCGCGAATCGCGTCCTGCTGCTTCTCGTCCAGCTCAGTGCCCTCCAAGCGGGCAAGCAGAGTGAGCGCGTCGCCGACCAACCCCGACACGAGCGTGTCGCGGGCGGCCGGGTCATCCCACGCGATATCCGGCTTCCCCGGCTTCGAGTAGTCATGTCCGGACAGGCCCGCGATCACGTCGGCGATGTCGGGGACCTCCCGGCCGACACGGCGGATCTGCGCGATCAACTGCGTCACGGTGTCCTGGCGGGCGACCGCGTCATCAAGGATCGTGGAATCGATCGCCCGCCGCCGCCTGCCACTGAGCGCACCAGACTCGGTGATCACCTCGGTCACCGCGTCGAAGATCCGGTGCGGCCGGTCGCTGGCCGCGAGCCGGCGCCGCCAATACGTCAACACCGACGGATGGAATCCGGACTCGGTCATCGCGAACCCGCACGCCGCCTTCCACCGCAGATCAAACGTGACCGCCTCCGCGGTCTCCCGATCAGAGAGATTATGGAGGGTCTGCAGCACCAGCACCGACGCGATCACATCCGCAGGAATCGACGGCCGACCGCGACCGGACGGGAACAGATCCGCGAACGCATCATCCGGGAACAACCGCTTCCGATGCGCGGCGAGGAACGCGAACACCGACCCCGGCGGCAGCAGATGCCCCGCCCACGACTCGACATCCAAAAGCTGACGCTGCCCATCGTCACGACCCTGCATGAACCAAGTCTTAACGACCAGCCGACCACCGCCCGCAGGCGCGCCTTAACCCGCCAGATTGTTCAGCGGTCTCCTAGCCGGCTAACGCCCGGCGAGCCGGGCCGCGATGGCCGCTGCGGCGCGCAGCGTCGCCGCACCGAGCCCCTCGGAATCTGCCGTGCCAGAGCGGAAGGTGACCCCGATCGCCGCGGCGGGCCGGCCGTTGCGGTCGAGCACGGCCGACGCGACGGAGGCGTAGCCTGCGGTGATCTCGCCGTCTTCACTCGCCCACCCGAGCTCTCGGGCGTCGCGCAGGATCGCGTCGAGTTGCTCGAGTGTCGTCGGCCCGGTGCCCGCGCGGCGGTAGAGCGCCTCGCGGTTCGGGTACAGCGCGCGCACCTGGGAGTGCGGCATCGCGGCGAGAGCGGCACGGCCGGTGGCGGTGAGGTGGGCCGGCAACCGCACCCCGATGTTGACGACGGTGGTCGGCGCCCGCGGCGCCGACACCCGGTCGACGTAGGTCACCTCGGCGCCCGCGAGCACGACGAGGTGCGCGACGACGGCGCTGCCCGTGTCGGCGATCAGCCGCTCGAGCACGGGGTGCGCGAGCATCCGCAACCGGTCGGTGCGTAGCGACCCGGCCTCGAGTTCGGTGAGCAGTCCAGAGAGCCCGAACGCGCGCTCCTCGGGGTAATGCACGATGAAGCTCTCGTCCATCATCACGCGCAGCAGTTGGTAGAGCGACGACCGCGGGATGCCGAGCTCGCGCGCGAGGGCGGCCGCGCCGACCGGGCGGTCGCGCTGCGCGAGCACGCGCAGAACTCGCAACGCGTGACGGGCAGCCGGGACATCGGGCACGATCCGCACGGTATCACTTGTCTGAGATTTCAGACAGATCACGTCGAGAACGGGTCGAATCGGCCCGCCGATCTCGGTTCACTGGGCCCATGGCCGTTCTGCTCGGGTCGACCCCGCTGACCATCGCCGAGATCGTGGCGGTCGCCCGGCGCGACGAATCGGTCGTGCTGAGTGATGAGGCCGTCGAGCGGATGGCGGCGAGCCGGGCCATCATCGACGCACTCGCCGACGACGATCGCCCGCACTACGGCGTCTCCACCGGCTTCGGCGCCCTCGCCACGACGCACATCGCGCCGGAGCGGCGGCGTGACCTGCAGCGCTCGCTCGTGCGCAGCCACGCGGCCAGTTCGGGGCCCGAGGTCGAGCGGGAGGTGGTGCGCGCGACGATGCTGCTGCGCCTGCAGACCCTCGCGACCGGGCGCACCGGGGTGCGGCCCGTCGTCGCGGCGACCTATGTCGACCTGCTCAACGCGGGGGTGACGCCGATCATCGGCGAGTACGGGTCGCTCGGCTGCTCGGGCGACCTCGCCCCGCTCGCGCACTGCGCCCTCGCGGTCATGGGGGAGGGTCGGGTGCGCAATCGCGACGGCGTCGAGCTTGACCCCGGCGACGCACTCGCGGCCGCCGGCATCTCGCCGGTCGAGTTCGCCGAGAAGGAGGGCCTCGCGCTCATCAATGGCACCGACGGGATGCTCGGGATGCTCGCCCTCGCGATCGACGACCTCGACGACCTGCTCGCGACCGCCGACGTCGCCGCGGCGCTCAGCGTCGAGGGGCTCGCGGGTACGGATGCCGTCTTCGCTGCCGACCTGCAGGAGCTTCGGCCGCATCCCGGGCAGGCGGTCTCGGCGGCGGCGATGCGCGACCTGCTCGCCGGGTCGCCGGTGATCGCCGGCCACGCCACTCGCGGATTCACCCGCGTTCAGGATGCCTACTCGCTGCGGTGTGCACCGCAAGTTCACGGCGCCGCCCGCGACACCGTCGACCACGCGCGCACCGTCGCCGGTCGCGAACTCGCGAGCGCGATCGACAACCCGGTCGTGACCCTCGACGGGCGGCTGGAGTCGAACGGCAACTTCCACGGAGCGCCGCTCGGCTACGTACTCGACTTCCTCGCGATCGTGGTCGCCGACGTCGCCGGCATGAGCGAGCGGCGCACCGACCGGTTTCTCGACAGAACCCGCAGTGGCGGGTTGCCGCCCTTCCTCGCCGGCGAGCCCGGCGTCGATTCGGGCTACATGATCGCGCAGTACACGCAGGCGGCGATCGTGAGCGAACTCAAGCGGCTCGCGGTGCCGGCGTCGGTCGACTCGATTCCGACGAGCGCCATGCAGGAAGACCACGTGTCGATGGGCTGGAGCGCCGGCCGCAAACTGCGGCGCTCACTCGACGGGCTGATGCGCGTGCTGGCGATCGAACTGATGACCGCCGCGCGGGGTATCGAGCTGCGGGGCGAGGGGGCGGCGCCCGCGACCGGCCGGGTCGTCGCCGCGATTCGTGAGCGGATTCCGGGGCCTGGCCCCGACCGGTACCTCGCCCCCGACATCGAGGAGGCCGTCGAGCTTGTGCGCTCGCGGACCATTCTCAACGCACTGAGCCTCACCTCCTCCAAAGAAGGGAGCACGACATGACCGGCGCCTATCGCGGAACCCAGCTGCACACCCTGGGCTGGCCCCAGGAGGCGGCGCTGCGGATGCTGCAGAACAACCTCGACCCCGAGGTCGCCGAGCATCCCGAAGAGCTCGTCGTCTACGGCGGCACCGGCAAGGCGGCGCGCGACCACGCGAGCCTCGCGGCGATCTACCGCACGCTCGAGACCCTCAAGGGCGACGAGACGCTGATGGTGCAGTCGGGCAAACCGGTGGGGGTGCTGCAAACCCACGAGTGGGCGCCGCGGGTGCTCATCGCCAACTCCAATCTCGTCGGCGACTGGGCGAACTGGGACGAGTTCCGGCGCCTTGAGGCACTCGGGCTCACGATGTACGGCCAGATGACGGCCGGGTCGTGGATCTACATCGGCACCCAGGGCATCCTGCAGGGCACGTATGAGACCTTCGCCGCCGTGGCCGCCAAGCGGTTCGGCGGCACCCTGGCTGGCACGATCACGCTCACCGCGGGTCTCGGCGGGATGGGCGGAGCCCAACCGTTGGCGATCACGATGAACGGCGGTGTCGCGATCTGCATCGACGTCGACCCGTCCCGCATCGCCCGGCGACTCGAGCACGCCTACCTCGACGTCAGCGCCGACTCCGTGGATCACGCGCTCGAGCTCGCGGCCGAAGCCCGGGACGCGCGGCAGCCGCTCTCGATCGGGGTGCTCGGCAACGCGGCCGAGGTCGTGCCCGACCTGCTGGCCCGGGGAGCGAAGATCGACATCGTGACCGACCAGACGAGCGCGCACGACCCGCTCGCCTACCTCCCCATCGGCGTCGCCGTCGACGACTGGGCCGAGGCCCGGAAGGACCCGGGCTTCGCGCAGCGCGCCCGGGAGTCGATGGCGGTGCACGTGGAGGCCATGGTCGGCTTCCAGAAGCGCGGCGCCGAAGTGTTCGACTACGGCAACAACATCCGCACCGAGGCGAAGACCGCCGGGTACGCCGACGCGTTCGCTTTCCCGGGCTTCGTGCCCGCCTACATCCGCCCGCTGTTCTCGCAAGGTAAGGGGCCGTTCCGCTGGGCCGCGCTCTCGGGCGACCCCGCCGACATCGCCGCGACCGACAGAGCCGTGCTCGAGCTGTTCCCCGAGAACGAGTCGCTCGCCCGCTGGATGCGACTCGCGGGCGAGAAGGTGCACTTTCAGGGGCTGCCCGCGCGCATCTGCTGGCTGGGCTACGGCGAACGGGACGTCGCGGGCCTGCGGTTCAACGACATGGTCGCGTCGGGCGAGCTGAAGGCTCCGCTCGTGATCGGCCGCGACCACCTCGACGCGGGCTCGGTCGCGAGTCCGTACCGCGAGACCGAGGCGATGCTCGACGGCTCCGACGCGATCGCCGACTGGCCGCTGCTCAACGCCCTCGTCAACACCGCGTCGGGCGCCACCTGGGTGTCGATTCACCACGGCGGCGGTGTCGGAATCGGCCGCAGCATCCACGCCGGTCAGGTCACCGTCGCCGACGGCACGGCGCTCGCCGGGGAGAAGATCGCCCGCGTGCTGCGCAACGACCCGGCGACCGGGGTGTTGCGGCATGTCGACGCCGGCTACCCCGAGGCGGTGCACGCGGCCGACGAGCGCGGGGTGCGGGTGCCGATGCGCGAGCAGGGTTGAGCGTGCTGCTGCGCGAACTTGAGGATGTCGGGGTCGACCCGGCGGGCGGCGTCACGCGCCTGAGCTGGTCGCCCGTTGATCGGGAGCTACGCGAGTGGTTCGCGGAACGCGCGACGCGCGCGGGACTCGAGGTCGAGACCGACCGCAACGGCAACCTCTGGGCGTGGTGGGAGCCCGAGCTGCCCGGCACCGCGTTCGTCGTCGGCTCGCACCTCGACAGCGTGCGGAGCGGCGGGATCTGGGACGGACCGCTCGGGGTCGCGGGAGGATTCGCGGCCGTCGAGGCACTGCGGGGCGAGGGATTCCGCCCGTCGCGTCCCGTCGCGGTCGTCGCCTTCGCCGAGGAGGAAGGGGCCCGGTTCGGGTCGGCGTGCCTCGGATCGAGGCTGCTCACCGGCGCCCTCGAGCCCGAGCGCGCGCTCGCCCTCACCGACCCGGACGGCGTCACCCTCGCCGAAGCGCTGCGGGCAGCGGGGCAGGACCCGGCATCCGTCGGCGCGGACCCGGAGCGCAGCGCCCGCATCGGCGGGTTCGTCGAGCTGCACATCGAGCAGGGCCGACTGCTCACCGACGGTGGGGCTCAGGGTCTCGCCGGCGCGGGCGCCGCAGTCGGGCTCGCCGAAGGGATCTGGCCGCACGGGCGGTGGCGGGTGGACCTTGCCGGCGTTCCGAATCACGCGGGTACGACGGCGCTCGCGGAGCGCGTCGACCCCGTTCTCGCGATGGCGCAGGGTGTCGTCGCCGTGCGTCGCTGGGCCGAGGAGCTCGGCATCCTCGCCACGGTCGGACGGGTGCGCGTACGGCCCGGCTCGGTCAACGCGATCGCCGCGGATGCCTCCTTGTGGATCGACGCGCGCGGCGCAGATGCTGAGCGTGTGGACGCCCTCGTCGAGCGTGTCGAGCAGGAGCTCGGCGTCGCGGCCGCGGTCGAGAGCTGGACCGACGCGACCCGGTTCGACAGCGTTATCACGGAGGCGGCAGGGGCGCTTCCGCGGCTGTGGTCGGGCGCCGGCCATGACGCGGGAGTGCTGGCGCTCGCCGGCATCCCGTCGGCCATGTTGCTCGTGCGCAACCCGACCGGGGTGTCGCACTCTCCTGACGAACATGCCGAGGAATCCGACGCCGTTGCAGGCGTCGCCGCGCTCACCGAGGTGTTGCGGCGGGCGGCCGCATGAGCGCGTTCTGGCTCGAGCACGCCGTCGTCGACGGACAGGTGCGCGACGGCGTCGTCGTCACCCACGACGACGGTGTCATCACCGCCGTCGACGAGTCACCCCAGCCGGAACTTGCGGATGCCGTGCTGCGCGGGCTGGTGCTGCCCGGCATCGCGAACACCCACTCGCACGCATTCCACCGCGCACTCCGTGGCCGCACCCACGACGGCGGCGGCGACTTCTGGACGTGGCGGCAGCAGATGTATCGGGTCGCCGTGCGCCTCGACCCCGACCGGTATCACGCCCTCGCGCGTGCTCTCTTCGCCGAGTTGCTCCTCGCCGGGTATTCGGCGGTCGGGGAGTTCCACTATGTGCACCGTGACCCGACCACGGTGATGGCGGACGCGCTGGTCGACGCGGCGCGCGAGGCCGGTATCCGTCTCACGCTGCTCGACACGCTGTACCGGCACGGCGGGCGCGACGCCGACGGCCAACCGCTGCCGCCCGCACCCGAGCAGCAGGGTTTCGTGCTCGAGACCGACACCTGGCTGGCCCGGCACGACGCAATCGCGGTCACCGGAACCGCACGGCGCGCCGCCGCCGTGCACTCGCTGCGGGCCGTCGACCCCGACGACGTGGCGCGCATCGTCGCCGCGACAGGCGACGAGCCGCTGCACGCCCACGTCTCCGAGCAGGAGGCCGAGAACGCACAGGTGCGTGCCGCCTTCGGGGCATCTCCGGTCGCGGTGCTCGCCGAGGCCGGCGCCCTCGGCTCCCGCTTCACGGCCGTGCATGCGACCCATCTCGATGACGCCGACATCGCGGCGCTCGCCGGCTCGAGCGTCGCGATCTGCCCGACGACCGAACGCGACCTCGGCGACGGCATCGGCCCGGCGCGTCGCCTCGCCGACGCCGGCGCGCGCATCGTGATCGGCAGCGACCAGCAGGCGATCGTCGACCCATTCGACGAACTCCGCGCGCTGGAGGGACACGAACGGCTGCGCGGTCTCTCTCGCGGCGTCTTCACGCCGACCGAACTGCTCGCCGCGGCCACCGTCGACGGCTACACGTCGCTCGGCTGGACGGGCGGCATACGCACCGGCGCGGTGTGCGACCTCGTCGTCCTCGGCGTCCGCTCGCCGCGCACGGCCGGCGCGCGGCTCGACCAGGCC
>NZ_JBASCU010000031.1:0-108487 GCF_049651805.1 Pseudolysinimonas sp. | reverse complement strand
GCCAGCCCGGAGAGGTCGAAGACCTCGATCTCAGGCACGGCAGGCAGGCTCACGCCGATCTCCCAGGTTCGTAGTTCGTCATTCAGAACGAGATGCTCGGCACGAGCAAGACCATACTATCGAATGTGTGTTCGATACGCAACTCTTGTGCACAGGGTCTCGACATGCCGCCTCCGGCGGCTACTCGACCACCGAGAGCCACGCCGCCTCCGGCGGCTACTCGACCACCGAGAGGGCGGAGGCTCAGCCGACGACGGGATCGAGGGGATCGACATCGAAGCAGGCGTGCGCGCCCGTGTGGCAGGCGGGGCCGACCTGGTGCACCGTCACGAGCAGGGTGTCGCCGTCGCAGTCGAGGGCCGCGCCGCGCACGTGTTGCACGTTGCCGCTCGTATCGCCCTTGCGCCAATACTCCTGGCGGCTGCGCGACCAGAAGGTGACCCGACCCGAGGTCAGGGTGCGGCGCAGCGCCTCGGCATCCATGTAGCCGAGCATGAGCACCTGCTTCGTCGACTCCTCCTGGATGATCGCCGGCAGCAGCCCCTTGTCATCGAACTTCACGCGAGCCAGTACGTCGTCGGTCATCGAACCGCGATCCCTTCCGCCCGCAGGGCGTTTTTCACGTCGCCGACGGTGAGTTCACCGCTGTGGAAGACGGATGCCGCCAGCACGGCATCCGCACCGGCCGCTACCGCGGGGGCGAAGTCGGCAACAGAGCCGGCTCCCCCGCTCGCGATCACCGGAACGGTGCTGAGTTCCCGCATCAGGCCCACGAGCTCCAGGTCGAACCCCTGCTTGGTGCCGTCGGCGTCGATCGAGTTGACGAGCAGTTCGCCGGCACCCCGCTCAGTCACCTCGCGCGCCCAGGCGAGGGCGTCGATGTCGGTCTCGGTGCGGCCGCCATGGGTCGTCACCACGAACCCGCTCGGCGTGCGCCGACTGCGTTTGACGTCGAGCGAGAGCACGAGTACCTGCGCGCCGAACCGGTCGGCGATCTCGCCGACGAGTTCCGGTCGCGCGATCGCCGCGCTGTTCACGCCCACCTTGTCGGCTCCACTTGCCAACAGGCGAGCGACATCCTCGGGGCTGCGCACACCACCACCGACCGTGAGCGGGATGAACACCTGCTCCGCGGTCGCCGTCACGGTCGCGTACATCGTGGCGCGGGCATCCACCGTGGCGGTCACGTCGAGGAACGTGATCTCGTCGGCGCCCTGCTCGTAGTACGCACGAGCGAGCTCGACGGGGTCGCCCATGTCGCGCAGGTTCTCGAAGTTGACGCCCTTCACCACGCGCCCCTCGGTGACGTCAAGGCACGGGATGACGCGCACCGCCACGGTCACGAGGCGGGTCCTGACAAGCAGAGTACGACAGACATCAGATGCGTGCGGCGTGGATCGACGACACGAGAATGGCGCGCGCCCCGAGGGCATAGAGCGAATCCATCACGTCGTTGGTGTCGTCGCGCGGCACCATGACCCGCACGGCGACCCAGCCCGAGTCGCGCAACGGCGACACGGTGGGCGACTCGAATCCGGGAGTGATCCTCGATGCCTGCTCGATGAGGTCGGCGGGCAGGTCGTAGTCCATCAGCACGAACCGCCTGGCGACCATGACGCCCTGCAGTCGGTGCCGGAAGGTCTCGAGGCCTTCGACGTCATCGCGGCTCGCGATCAGCACGGCGGTCGACTCGAGGATCACCGGGCCGAAGATCTCCAGTCCCTGCTTGCGCAGGGTCGACCCCGTCTCGACGACGTCGGCGACGGCATCCGCTACTCCGAGCCGCACGGCCGACTCGACCGCACCGTCGAGGTGCACGACTGTGGCGCGCACCCCCTGGGCTTCGAGGAAGTCTTCGACGAGACCGGAATAGCTGGTCGCGACCCGGGTGCCTGCGAGGTCGGCGAGCTTCGAGAACTCCCCCACCGGTCCGGCGAAGCGGAACGTGGAGACGCCGAAGTCGAACGCGTCGATCTCGACGGCCGTCGAGTGAGAGTCGAGTAGCAGGTCGCGGCCCGTGACGCCGACATCGAGGGCGCCCGATCCGACGTAGGTCGCGATGTCGCGCGGGCGCAGGTAGAAGAACTCGACGTCGTTGCGCGGGTCGGGAACGATGAGCTCTTTGGGGTCGCGCCGCACCGCGTAGCCCGCCTCGCGGAGCATGTCCACGGCGGTCTCAGAGAGGGTGCCCTTGTTGGGCACGGCGATTCGAAGCATTGGGTGAAGTCTTTCAGGTCGGCGGGATGTTCTGCAGAAGGGGTCTCGACACGCCGCTTCGCGGCTACTCGACCACCGAGTTCCTACAGATGTCGCCCGACATCCTCGAGGGTGAGGTTCTTCGCGAGCATCAACACCTGGAGGTGGTAGAGCAGTTGCGAGATCTCTTCGGCCGTGCGGTCGTCGCTCTCGTACTCGGCCGACATCCACACCTCGGCCGCCTCTTCGACGATCTTCTTGCCGATTTCGTGCACGCCGGCGTCGAGGTACGCGACGGTACCGGAACCCTCAGGCCGCTCGACGGCGGTGCGGGAGAGCTCCTCGAACAGTCCGTCGAAGGTTTTCACAGCCCCCAGGGTAGCGGGCTCGTGTCGCGTCGTCCGCCGTCGGCGATGGGCTCGAGTCGCACGATGACGGCCTTCGACACGGGCGTGTTGCTCTCTTCGGAGGCGCTCGACAGCGGCACGAGAACGTTCGCCTCCGGGTAGTACGCCGCCGCGCACCCCTTCGCCGTCGGGTAGGAGACGATCCGGTAGTTGCGCAGCACGCGATCGGGTTCGTCTTTCCACTCGGAGTAGATGTCGACGCGCTGACCATCCGCGAGCCCCAGCTCGAACAGGTCGTCGGGGTTGACGAAGATCACGTCGCGCCCCTTCTTGATGCCCCGGTACCGGTCGTTGAGCGAGTAGATCGTGGTGTTGAACTGGTCGTGCGAGCGCAGGGTCTGCAGAATCAAGCGGCCGACCGGGCGCTCGAGGTGCTCGAGTTCGTTGACGGTGATCATCGCCTTGCCGGTCTTCGTGTCGAACCGCCGTTCGTCGCGCGGGCCGTTCGGCAGGATGAATCCGCCCTTCTTGCGAATCACGGTGTTGTAGTCGGCGAACCCCGGCACGACGCGGGCGATGCGCTCGCGGATGGTGTCGTAGTCGCGCTCGAAGCCATCCCATTCGATGCCGTGGCGATCACCGAGTGTCGCCTTCGCCATCCGCGCGACGATCGCCACCTCCGAGAGCAGGTTCTTGCCGACGGGTTTCACCGCCCCGTGCGAGGCATGTACCGCGCAGACGCTGTCTTCGACCGAGACGAACTGCGGCCCGGTCTCCTGCAGGTCGATCTCGGTACGCCCGAGGGTCGGGAGGATGAGCGCCTCGTCACCCGTGACAACGTGTGATCGGTTGAGCTTCGTCGACACTTGCACCGTGAGCGAAGCGCCGCGCATCGCGGCTTCGGCGGCAGCGGTGTCGGAGATCGCGCCGACGAAGTTGCCGCCCATCGCGACGAACACCTTCACATCTCCCCGTTGCAGCCCCTCGACCGTCTGCAACGCGTCGTAGCCGTGCCGCCGCGAAACCGAGAAACCGAACTCGGCATCCATGGCATCCATGAAGCGGTCGGGCATCTTCTCCCAGATGCCCATCGTGCGGTCGCCCTGCACGTTCGAGTGCCCGCGGATCGGCGACGCGCCGGCGCCGGGCTTGCCGATGTTGCCGCGCAGCAGCAGCAGGTTCACGATCTCTTTGATCGTCGCGACGGCCTTCTTCTGCTGCGTGAGGCCCATGGCCCAGGTGATGATGACCTTGTCGGCCTTCAGGTACTCCTGCGCGAACGCCTCGATTTCCAGCGGCGTGAGCCCCGTGGCTTCGAGAACGGCGGCCTCGTCGAGACCCGCGATGTGGGCGGTGAACTCATCCAGCCCCGACGTGTGGGCGGTGAGGAACTCGTGGTCGAGCACCGTGCCCGGCGCCGCCGCTTCGGCGTCGAGCACGCGCTTCGAGGTCGCCTGGAGCAACGCCATGTCACCGCCCGAGCGGATCTGCAGGAACAGGTCGGCGATCGCGGTGCCCTTGCCGAGGATGCCGCGCACCTTCTGCGGGTTCTTGTAGCGGATGAGACCGGCTTCGGGCAGCGGGTTCACGGCGATGATGCGGCCGCCCGCGCGCTTGCAGTCTTCGAGGGCGGCGAGCATGCGCGGATGATTGGTGCCCGGGTTCTGCCCCATGACGATGACCAGGTCGGCCTGTTCGAAGTCGTCGTACGCGATCGTCGACTTGCCGATGCCGAGCGTCTCACCCATCGCCGTTCCGGTGGATTCGTGGCACATGTTCGAGCAGTCGGGCAGGTTGTTGGTGCCGAACGCCCGCACGAAGAGTTGGTACAGGAATGCCGTCTCGTTGGCCGTGCGACCGGAGGTGTAGAACGCTGCTTCGTCGGGCGAAGACAGAGCGTTGAGCCGCTGAGCGACGATCTCGAACGCCCGCTGCCACGTGACGGGCTCGTAGTGGTCGGAACCCGCCGGCTTGTACACCGGCTCGGTGAGCCGGCCCTGCTGCCCGAGCCAGTACTCGTCGCGGTCGAGCAGGCTGGTGAGCGAGTTCTCGGCCCAGAACGACCGTGGCACGGTGATCGGCGTCGCCTCCCACGTGACGGCCTTCATGCCGTTCTCGCAGAACTCGAGCGTGTTGCGGTGACCCGGGTCGGGCCACGCGCAGCTCATGCAGTCGAAGCCGTCTTTCTGGTTGATCGCGAGCGACAGCTTCGCCGTGCGCGCGACGCCCATCTCCGTGAGCGCCGGCTCCATCGAGTTGAGGATCGCCGGAACCCCGACCGCCCACGGCTCGTTGTGACCGATGTGGATGTCGGGATAGATGTCGGCGAACGGCTCGGGCTCGACGGGCTCGGCGCCGCGTCGCACGGGGGCGATACCGTCCGGTTCCTTAGTCACTGGGCAACCTCTGCGAGTGCCGGCACCGCAACACGTTGTTCGCCGGCGTAGACCACCATCGATCGTCCGCGCATGAAGCCGACCACCGTCATCCCGGATTCTTCGGCGAGGTCGATCGCGAGCGACGACGGTGCCGATACCGCCGCGAGAATCGGGATGCCCGCCATCGACGCCTTCTGCGTCAGTTCGAAGCTCGCGCGCCCCGACACCTGCAGCACCATTCCGGTGAGCGGCAACAGCCCTTCGCCGTGCGCCCAGCCGATCACCTTGTCGACGGCGTTGTGCCGGCCCACGTCTTCGCGCAGCACGAGCATCTCGCCGGTGCGGCCGTCGAAGAGCGCGGCGGCGTGCAGGCCGCCGGTCTTGTCGAACACCTCTTGCCCGGCCCGCAGCCGGTCGGGGAAGGATGCCAGCACGCTCGCGTCGATCACGAGCGGGTCGTGCGGGTTGGCGTGATGGGATGCGGTGCGCACGGCGTCGATGCTCGCCTTGCCGCACAGCCCGCACGACGACGTCATATAGAAGTTGCGCTCGAGGCTCGGGTCGGGTGCGGCGACGCCCTTCGCGAGCGTGACGTCGAGCACGTTGAAAGTGTTCTCGCCGCGCCGTCCTGAGCCTGTCGAAGGGACGTCATTCACGCCGGCGCAGTAGCGGATGGCGGCGATCTCGCCGGTGTGGGCGACGACACCCTCGGAGATCAGAAATCCGGCCGCGAGGTCGAAGTCGTGACCGGGCGTACGCATCGTGATGCTGAGCGACGTGCCCCCGACCCGGATCTCGAGCGGCTCTTCGACGGCGAGCACGTCTTCGCGGCGCGAGACGGTGGTCTCAGCGGAGCTCTCGCCCAGGGTGATCCGGGTGACCCGCGTCCTTGCGGTGATTCTTCCCATGTCCAATACCTATCACGATAGTGATGCGCAGCCGAGACTTAGAGTGTTCGGCATGATCGTCGACTCCCTCATTCTCGCAGGGGGTCGCTCGTCACGGCTTGGTGATTCCGATAAGCAGAAGTTGCAGATCGCTGGTGAGACGCTCCTGCGCCGTTCGGTCGACGCCGTACGAAGCTCGGGGGCACGTCGCGTCGTCATCGTCGGAGACGAGGGTGTGGATGACGTGCCGGCCGTTCGAGAGGACCCCGCGTTCGCCGGTCCGGTCGCTGCGATTGCGGCGGGGCTAAACTCCCTGCCGGGTGACGCCGACGCTGTGCTCGTCATCGCCTGCGACATGCCCGACGTGAACGCGGCGCTTCCCGTCATGCTCGACGCGTTCTCGGGCGATGGTGTGATCGCGGTCGACCGGGGTCGCAGGCAACAGCTCGCGATCGTCGTGCGTGCTGCAGCTCTCGCAGCGGCGCTCGATCAGCTACCGACGGCGGTCAATGCCTCGATGCGCGCACTGCTCGGTACCCTCGATCTTGTCGAGGTGGTGGTTCCCGACGGTTCCACCGACGACATCGACACCTGGGATGACGCCACGCGTTTCGGCGCCTTCCGCCCCACCGACAGGAGCAGCACATGACGGAGTCAGACCCACCCACTCCCGACGAAACCGACGGCATCCTCGCGGACTGGTCGAACGAGGTGCGCGCCGCCCTCGGTATCGAAGCGGATGTCGACATCCGTTCGGTGCTCGGCCTCGCCGGCGTCGTCGCACACTCCGTCGTGCGCCCCGCCGCGCCCCTGACGACCTACCTCGTGGGGTTCGCCGCAGGTCGGGCAGCCGCGCTCGGCGAGGACGCCGCCGCTGCCGCCGCCGCCGCGACTCGCATCGCCAAAGACCTGGCCGCGCGCCGCTCGTGAGTCATCCGGGTCGTCTCCCCTGGTCGGAGGCTCGCCTCGTCGCGGCTCGAGCCGCTGCGCTGCTGGGCACCGAGGAGGTCAGCCTCGACGCCGCGGTCGGCCGCGTGCTGCGGCGCGACGTGACCGCTGGCATCGACATCCCGCACTACGCCTCCGCAGCGATGGACGGCTGGGCGGTCGCGGGTTCGGCGCCCTGGCAGCTCGTCGACGGCGGCACATTGCTCCCGGGTGAAGCGACGCCGATCGTGACCGGCGGTCTGGTGCCGACCGGGGCGGATGCCGTCATCCGCAGCGAGTACGCCCACGTCGACGGTCACACGCTCGTGCTCGATCGCCCCGACACCCGCGACCACCTCCGACCGCCCGCCGAAGAAGCCCGCAGCGGCGAGCTCCTCGTGGCCGTAGGCGCCCGCCTCTCCCCCGCACACCTCGCGCTCGCCGCCGCCGCGACCGCCGACCGCGTCGAGGTCGCGACTCGCCCGACCGTGACCACGGTGTTCACCGGCGACGAGGTCGTGCTCTCGGGAGTTCCTGCACCTGGAATGGTGCGCGACAGCTTCGGCGCGACGATCCCGGCAATCCTGGGGATGCTCGGCGCCTCCCCCACCCGCAGTCTGCGGATCGGCGACGATCGCGATGCGACCGTCGCGGCCCTGCGGGATGCCGACACCGACCTCGTGGTGACGACCGGCGGAACCGGCGGCTCGCACGCCGACCACGTACGGCGCGCCCTCGACGACCTCGGTGCCGAGTACCTGGTGCCCGGTCTGGCGTCACGCCCCGGCGGCCCGACGCTGCTCGCGCAGCTTCCTGGGGGGACGCTGGTTCTCGGGCTGGCTGGCAACCCCCTCGCCGCGATGCTCGGCCTGCTCTCCCTCGGCGACGTGCTGATCGCCGGGTTCACCGGACGCGTGATCGCCCCGCTCGTGACGGTGCCGGTTCCGGAATCGGTGAAGCGGCATCCCGAAGCCACCCGCCTCGTGCCCGTGCGTGCTGGGCTCGATGAGGTTGAGTGGACGGGTGCCGCCATGATGCGCGGACTCGCCGCAGCGACCGGCGTGCTGGTGGTACCGCCGGTCGGCGACGCCGAAGTGCTGCCTCTGCCCTGGAGCGCCGCTTAAGCGACGCCGAGCAAGTCGATCACGAACACGAGGGTGCGACCCGAGAGGCGGTGACCGCCACCCGCGGGGCCGTACGCCCACTCCGGCGGGCAGACGAGCTGGCGGCGTCCGCCGACCTTCATGCCCGGGATGCCTTCCTGCCAGCCGCGCACAAGCCCGTTGAGCGGGAACTCGATCGACTCACCGCGGTTCCACGACGAGTCGAACTCTTCGCCGGTTTCGAAGTCGACGCCCACGTAGTGCACCGTAACGCGTGCGCCCGGCGTCGCTTCCGCGCCGTCACCCACTTCGATATCAGTGCTCACGAGTTCGGTCGGGGCGGGGCCTTCGATGAAGTCAATCTCAGGCTTGGTCTTGTCAGTCGCCACGTTTCATCCTTAGTTCTTGGTTCGTGTTGGCCAGTCCACGCTAACGGGTCGATGCCGAGACAACGCCTCGGGCGCCACCGCGAGTTGTGGTGGGTACGATCACCGGATGACCGATCCGACTGCAGCCCTCGCTCGCCGCGTCGAACGACTCGAGGCGGCGAGCGAGATCCCCCGGCTGTCCGCCGACTACTGTCGCGGGGCTGATCACCGCGACCTCGACCTGTTCCTGTCGGTGTGGTCGGAGGATGGCGTGTGGCAGGTGCGCGACGATCTGGCGTTCAGCGGGCTCGAGCAGATCCGCGACGCCATCCTGCACCAGTGGGAAACGAGCTTGCGAGCATTCCATTGGACATCCAATCCCTCGATTGTGTTGAGTGCCGATGGGCTGAGCGCCCAAGCTCGGTTTGACGTCCAGTCGCAGGTGGAGCTGCTCGATCTCTCGTGGATGTCCCTCGCGGGGTCATACAACGACCTGTACGTCAGACGGGGCGATCACTGGAAGTTGGGAAAGCGCGCGGCGGAAGTCCACGCGCAGCGCACCACCTAGCGGTTTGGGCCCGACGCAGCCGCGAGAACCCGAACGGCGGACTCCCAGCGCGCCGCCAGATCGTTGGGAAACGAGACCACACCGCTGCCGGCAAACTCGGAAGCCGACCACCATCGCATCTCGAGCGTGGAGCGGCGCTCGAGATCCGTCCATCCTGTCGAAACCGGGACGAACCGGTCGAGACGTGCGGTGAAGTAGCGCTCGCGCTGCACGTAGTGGCTCCCGTCGAAGTCGAACTCAGCCCGACGTTCGCCGCGAAGCGCCCGCAGATCGGCGAGCGAAGTCCCCGTCTCCTCGAGAACTTCCCGTCGCGCAGCGTCGAGGTACGACTCGGTCCCTTCGATGCCGCCGCCGGGCGTGAACCACCAATCCCCCGCGTCGGGACTGGCGGGGTCATGTCCTCGGATGAGCAACAACGCGTCGTCGGGATCGAGCAGGAGCACCCGCGCGACCCGACGCACGATGCGGGTTCCGGTCATGTCAGTGGGCGTGGGCTCCTGCTGCCGCACGCAGGTCGGTGATCGCGGCCTCGACATCCGCCGCGCCGTACACGGCCGAGCCGGCGACGAACGTGTCGGCCCCTGCCTCGGACGCCTGGCCGATCGTGTCGAGCGCGATCCCACCATCGACCTGAAGCCACACGTCGATCCCCGCGGCGTCGATGGCGGCACGCGCGGCGGCGACCTTGGGCATCATGTCGGCCATGAAGCTCTGACCGCCGAACCCGGGTTCCACGGTCATGACGAGAATCTGGTCGAACTCGGGCAGCAGCTCCAAGTACGGCTCGAGCGACGTGCCCGGCTTGACGGCGATCCCCGCGCGCGAGCCGATCTCGCGAAGTCGACGAGCAAGCGTGACCGGTTCGGAGGTCGCTTCTGCATGAAACGTCACCGAGAACGCGCCTAGCTCCGCGTAGCCCGGAGCCCAGCGGTCGACATCCGAGATCATCAGATGCACGTCGAGCGGAATCGGAGCGACCGCCTGCAGCCGGCCCACCATCTGCGGCCCGAATGTGAGGTTGGGCACGAAGTGGTTGTCCATCACGTCGACGTGCACGGCATCCGCGGTCGCAATGCGGGCGACCTCGGCTTCGAGGTTCACGAAGTCCGCGGCGAGGATGCTGGGCTGAATGCGCGCTGTCACGCGTCCACCTTAGAGAGCAGCTGCACGAACATCGCGTCGGTGCCGTGGCGGTGCGGCCAGAGTTGCACCGCGGGTCCGACGCCGGGCCCGAGCTCGCTCGTCGCGATATCGGCGGCAACGGCCCGAGTGTCGACGGCACTGAGCTCCGAGTGTCGCTTGAGCACGCGGGCGACGGCCGCCCGCGTCTCGTCGGGATGCGGCGAGCAGGTCACATAGGCGAGCAGGCCGCCGGGGGCGAGAGCTGCGACAGCGGCATCCAGCAGCCTTGTCTGGAGCGCGACGAGACCTGGGATGTCGGCGGGCTGCTTGCGCCACCGCGCTTCGGGGCGCCGGCGCAGGGCTCCGAGGCCGGTGCACGGCGCGTCGAGCAGGATGCGGTCGAATCCGCCGGGATCACTCGTCGCGAACCGCGTCGCGTCGCCCTCGACGACACGAGGAGCGGGGTTGAACACCGCGAGGGCGCGGCGCACCAGCTTGGCGCGCACCGGAACCAGCTCATTCGCCACGAGTTCGGCGCCGCCGATCAGGGCCTCGGCCGCGAGAAGCGCCGCCTTGCCACCGGGTCCGGCGCACATGTCGAGCCACCGTTCCCCCGGCACGATCGCGCGTGCCCGGCTGAGGATGAGCGCCGCGAGTTGTGAGCCCTCGTCTTGCACACGAGCCGTGCCAGCCGCGACCGCAGGAACCGACGCAGGATCCCCGCCGACCGCCTGAATTCCCGTGGGCGAGATGCCGCCCGGCTCCCCCACCTCAGCGACCGACACGAGTCCGGGCAGCGCGACGAGCGACACAGCTGGGGCCACGTTGTCGGCGGCGAGCAGTTCCTCGAGCTCGTCAACGCGCCCGTCAGCGTCGAGCGACCGACGAAGCGCATCGATGACCCACTCGGGATGCGAGTACTCAGCCGCCAGCCGGGCGTCGCCCGTCAACTCCCCGGTCACCCGCGCATCCCACTCCTCGGGCGTCGACCGGGCGACCGTGCGGAGCACGCCGTTGACGAACCCGGTCGCTCGGCGCGGCGCGAGGGCGACGGTGTCGCCGACAGCCGCGTGCGGCGGGATGCGGGTTGCGACCAACTGATGCACGCCGAGTCGCAGCACGTCGAGCACCACCGGGTCGATTGCCGAGGTCTCGCGATTGGCAGCGAGCCGGATGATGCGGTCGTAGCGCCCCTGCATCCGCAGCGTGCCGTAGGTGAGCTCGGTCGCCAGTGCGGCATCCCCTGGGCTGAGCTTCGCCTGCGCGATCCGGGCGGGTAGCAGCAGGTTGGCGTATGCATCGTCGTCGCGCGCCGCCGCAAGAACCTCAGCAGCGACCTTGCGAGCGGGAGCGGCTCGACCCGTCGTGCTGGCGCCGTGCTTGGTGCTCATCGGATGCGACCTCGCCACCAGTCGGCGGCGGCCATCGCACGCTTGCCCGCCGGTTGCACGGTCACGAGATGCAACGGGTCGGTGCCGCTGCCGACGAGCAGTCGCCCGGCCCGCAGATCGAACTCGCCCGCCGCCAGCGTCGGGTCGCCGTGAGCGATGGCAGCATCCAGCACCTTCAGCCGCTCGCCGCCATCGAGCAAGGCGAATGCCCCCGGCTCGGGCGTGGTGCCGCGGATGCGGGCATCCAGTTCGGCGGCGGGTCGCGACCAGTCGAGGCGGCCATCCTCCAGGTCGAGTTTCGGGGCGAGCGTCACGTCGCCGACCTGCGTGGCCGCCTGCGCCGTTCCGGCGTCGAGGTCGTCGACGACCGACGCCAACAGTCCGGCTCCGCGCTCGGCGAGCACCTCGAGCAGGTGACCCGCCGTCTGGTTGCGCCCGATCGGATACTCCAGGGTCGCGAACACCGGCCCGGCATCCAGCTCGGCGACCAGCTGGAACACCGTAGCGCCGGTCTGCTCGTCGCCCGCGATGAGCGCCCGCTGCACGGGTGCTGCGCCCCGCCAGCGCGGCAGCAGAGAGAAGTGCAGGTTGATCCAGCCCAGCCGCGGCGTCGACAGCAGCGGCTCACGGATGAGCCCGCCATACGCGACGATGACGCCGAGGTCGGGCCGTAGCGTCGCGATGCGGGCCTCCAGGGGCGCGATGCGGTTCGCCTTCAGCACCGGGATGCCGAGCGTTTCGGCGGCGTCGGCGACCGGCGTTGGGGTGAGCACGCGCTTGCGGCCGAGGGGGGCGTCTTCACGGGTGACGACGGCGACGATCTCGTGCTCGGTCGCCGCGAGAGCCTGGAGACTGGGGACCGCGGCAGCGGGGCTTCCCGCGAACACGATCCTTAGGGGCATCTGTTCATTCAACACTGCCGTCGAGTGGTCTCGACACGCCCGCTGCGCGGGCTACTCGACCAGCGAGGGGGGTGCGGGCTACTCGACCGGTGAAGAGGGGTGCTACTCCTCGAACGGCTCCGGATCGTCGAATCGCGCACGGAGCGGCAGGGGCTGACGCCCGCGCGGCGGCGTGCCAGGGATTGGCTTACGACGACGCGTCGCTTGACGGATGACCTCGGCGTGCACCGACTCGGCGATCTCGGTGCCGTCGCGGTAGTCGAACCGCAGAATCGCCCGGGCACGCCCTGCTGCCAGGGTCGTGCCGAGCACCTCCGCGGACGCGGGCAGTTGCGCGAGCGCCTCCTCGACGGCATCGGGGTTGCCCTGCAGGGTCGCCATCCGCACCGCCGGCGGGAACCGTAGTTCGCGGCGCCCCGCGTACTCGGTGCGGGCGAAGTCGGGCTGGTCCCACCCGGCGAGTGCGTGGCCCAGCGCTCCGCCGACCCCGACGAGCACGACTCCCGCATCGTCGGCGGCGAGGGCGGCGGCATCCGACCACCAGCGCAGGCAGTCTTCGGCGACGCGCAGGCTCTCGCGAGCCAGCATCCGTTCGCCGTCGAGCAACAGCACCGCGCGATAGCCGTGCGGGGCGAAGGGCTCGGCGCCGCGGGTCGCGATGACGAGGGCCGGCCGGTCGTCCACCTCGAGAATCGGTCGCTCACCGTCGGAGACGATGACCCGCGTGCCCGGGAAGGCACGACCTAGTTCGTCGGCGGTGCGCGCGCTCCCCGCCCCTGAGGTGCGGAAGTTTCGCGATTGGCAGTTCGGGCATGACCAGCTGCGATCCGGCGTACCGCACCAGGTGCAGGTGGGCACCGCTCCCGCCGAGCGCTGCCGCAGCGGCCCCGAGCACCGACGGCATCGCGCCGCCTCGCCACACTCGGCGCACCGCAAGCCTGGCGCGTACCCGGGCCGCGCGACCTGGACGAGCACGGGCCCACGGTCGAGCCCGGCCCGAGCCTCGCGCCACGCCACCGACGGGATGCGGGCCTGCGCCATGATCGCCTCGTCGCCGGGGCCGTCGGCGGTCGGGATGATGCGCAGCCGGATGCGCTTCGCGGGCCCGAGTTCCCGCAACCAGCCGATCTCGACAAGCCGCTGCGTCTCGGTGCTGCGGGTGTGACCGGCGAGCACGAGGGCTCCGCCCTGCTGTTCGTGGCGCACCAGAGCCGCGTCGCGCGCGTGAACGTACGGCGTAAGCGGCTCACCGAGGAGCGGGTCGCCGTCGTTCCAGATCGCGAGAAGCCCGAGGCTCTCGGCCGGCGCGTAGACCGCGGAGCGGTTGCCGACGATCACCGAGGGCCGGTCGCCGGCGACGAGCAGCGCTCGGTAGCGGTCGGCGTTCGGCTGCCGAGAGTCCCAGCGCAACAGTGCGTCTGCAGGCACCAAACCGGTCAGCGCGCGTTCGAGCTGGTCTTGGTCGCGATGATCCGGAGCCACGAGGATGCTGGAACGCCCCGCCGCCAGCGTGTGGGCGGCGGCTTGCGCCAGCACGAGCGCCCAACGCGACACCGCCACCCCGGCAGACTCGGTCACCCCAGGCTGAACCCGCAGGGCGACCCTCTCCCCGGCATCGAGGGCCTCGGCCAGCCCGGCGTACCCGTCGAGACTCGGCGCGACGACCGTCGACCGCTCACTCGGCACCCGCGCCAGCCACGCCTTCTCGACCCGCACCTGCCGAGGCGGCACGGCGAGCCGCAGCACGTCGTTCGCCGACCCCGCCGCCCGATCGGCTACAGCGCGGGCCAGCCGCCACACCTCCGGTCGCAACACCGGAATCGTCGACACGACGGCCGAGACCTCGCTCAGCGGGCCGGGGAAGTCGGCATCCGCCGCCGTCTCGATGACGAAGGCCGTCGCCATCCGTTTCGCGCTCCGCAACGGCACCGAAACCCGGATGCCGGGCTCGACTCCCTCGAGCGAATCCGGAATGCGGTAGTCGAGCAGCCGATCGAGTTGCGGCAGGGCTGCATCGACGAGAACCCTCGCGACGCCCGCCATCTAGGGCTACAACCCGGCGGCGGCGCGGAGGTCGTCGACTCGGTCGGTGGCCTCCCAGGTGAACTCGGGCAGTTCGCGCCCGAAGTGCCCGTACGACGCGGTGGCCGCGTAGATCGGCCGCAGCAGCTTGAGATCGCGGATGATCGCCGCCGGACGCAGGTCGAACACCTCGCGGATCGCGGCGATGATCTTCTCGTCGCTCACATGACCGCTGCCGAAGGACTCGACGTAGAGCCCGACCGGTGAGGCGGTGCCGATCGCATAGGCGACCTGCACTTCGAGGCGGTCGGCGAGACCGGCGGCGACCGCGTTCTTGGCGACCCACCGCAGCGCGTACGCGGCCGACCGGTCGACCTTCGAGGGGTCTTTACCCGAGAACGCTCCGCCACCGTGTCGCGCGGCTCCGCCGTAGGTGTCGACGATGATCTTGCGGCCGGTGAGGCCGGCGTCGCCGTGCGGGCCGCCGATCTCGAACCGACCGGTGGGGTTGATGAGCACCCGGGCGTCGGCCGACGGCAGATCGACGAGGTCGAGAACCGGACGGATCACGAGTCGCTCGACCTCGGCTCGCAGGGTAGCCGTGTCGACGCTCGGCGAGTGTTGCGTCGACACGACGACCGTCTCAACCGTGGCGGGAGTCGTGCCGTCGTAACCGATCGTCACCTGCGTCTTGCCGTCGGGCCGCAGGAAGTCGACGATGCCCTCGTGTCGCACGAACGCAAGCCGCTCCGACATACGATGCGCGAGCCAGATCGGCAGCGGCATCAGCACGGGCGTCTCGTTGGTGGCGTACCCGAACATGATGCCCTGGTCGCCGGCGCCCTGACGGTCGAGGTCGTCGACGCTCGTGCCTTCGCGGGCCTCGAACGCATGGTCGACGCCCTGCGCGATGTCGGGCGACTGTCCGCCGATCGAGATCGACACGCCGCACGAGCGGCCGTCGAACCAGACGTCTGACCCGGTGTAGCCGATGTCGGTGATCGTCTTGCGCACGATGGTCGGGATGTCGACGTAGCTCGACGTCGTCACCTCGCCGGCGACGTGCACGAGCCCGGTCGTGACGAGGGTCTCGACAGCGACGCGTGCCGCCGGATCGACGGCGAGCATCGCGTCGAGAATCGAGTCGCTGACCTGGTCGCAGATCTTGTCGGGGTGCCCCTCGGTGACCGACTCAGAGGTGAACAGGCGAAGACTCAAGCGGCTACTCCGAAGGTGCGGGGGCGGCGTTCTTCAACAACGCAGCATCCAGGATGCGGTGGGCGACTTCGGACTTGGAGCCCGACGCCTCGGCCACTCTATCGCCGCCGCCCGTCACGACGACGACGTCGTTGGTCGCCGTGCCGAACCCTTCAGTCCAACCGACCCTGTTGAGGACGAGCAGGTCGACCCCCTTGCGAGCCGCCTTGGCCCGCCCCAGCTCGAGGAAGGCATCCGGATCGGCCTCGGTCTCCGCGGCGAATCCGATGATCGACTGACCTTCGCGTCGCGCGTCGACGATCTCGCGCAGGATGTCAGGGTTGCGCACCAGCCGCAGGTCGAGCATGTCGCCCTGCGTCTCCTTCTTGATCTTGCCTTCCGCAACCGTTTCGGGGCGGTAGTCGGCGACCGCCGCGGCCATCACCACGACATCCGCCGCCTGCGCCTCCTCCAGCGCCGCCACGCGCAGTTCGGCCGTCGTCGAGACATGCCGCAGGGTGAGCCCCCCGAGCCGCTCGTCCAGAACACCGTCGTCGATATTCGCGACGACAAGCACGACGTCGGCACCACGGTCGGCGGCTGCTCGCGCGATTGCGACACCTTGGCGCCCGCTCGACCGGTTCCCGATGAATCGCACCGGGTCCAAAGGCTCCCGCGTGCCGCCCGCGGTGACGAGGATGCGACGGCCGGCCAGGTCTCGCGGGCCGACGACCGCAAGGGCCGCGGCGACGATCTCGTCGGGCTCGACCATGCGGCCCACCCCGCTGTCGGTGCCGGTGAGCTGACCCGATGCGGGGCCGACGATGTGGATGCCGCGCTCGCGCAAGGTCGCGATGTTCGCAACCGTCGCGGGGTTCTGCCACATCTCGGTGTGCATCGCCGGAGCGATCACGAGGGGTGCTGTGCTGGCGAGGATCGTGTTGCCGAGAAGGTCATCGGCCGACCCCGCGGCGATCTTCGCGATCGTGTTCGCGGTCGCCGGCGCGACGATGATGAGGTCGGCGGCCTGCCCGATTGCGACGTGACGCACTTCGGCGACACCCTCGTAGAGGTCGCTGTGCACGAGGTTGCGGCTGATCGCCTCGAAAGTCGGTCGGCCGACGAATCTGAGCGCGTTCTCGGTGGCGACGACGTGCACGTCGTGGCCCGCGAGCACGAGGGCACGCACGACGCCGACGGCCTTGTAGGCCGCGATGCCGCCGGTGATGCCGACGACGACGTTCACTTCGACACGCTCAGTACACGCATACGCGGAGCGCGGAGGCGCTTACTCGGCGATGTGCTTGAGGACCAGCTTGTCCTCGTTGATCTCGTGCAGGGCGACCGACAGCGGCTTGTCGTCGATCGTCGAGTCGACGAGCGGGCCGACGTTGTCGAAGAGCGAACCCTCGTGCAGGTCGGCGTAGTAGTCGTTGATCTGACGCGCGCGCTTGCTGGCGAAGATCACGAGCTGGTACTTGGAGTCGACCTTCGAGAGCAGTTCGTCGATCGGCGGGTCGATGATGCCGCTGTTGCGGTCGGCCATGGGGTTCTCCCTAAGTCACGGTGCCGGCTAAGGCTCAGTGCCTGGATGCAGGCACATCCAACAATTCTACGACCTCGCGCGCCGCTTGGCCGACCTCTTCGTTCACGACTTTCACATCGAACTCGTCTTGGGCCGCCAACTCGACCTTCGCGGTGTCGAGTCGGCGCTGTTGTTCCTCGGCGCTTTCGGTGCCGCGGTCGAGCAGCCGCCGCACCAGTTCCTCCCACGTCGGCGGCAACAGAAACACCAGAAGCGCCTCCGGCATCGCCGCTTTCACGGCCCGCGCGCCCTGCAGATCGATTTCGAGCAGCACGCTCTTGCCCTCGGCGAGGGCGCGGTCGATCGGCGGTCGCGGGGTGCCGTAGCGGGAGGCGTTGTGCACCGTCGCGTATTCGAGAAACTCGCCGCGTTCGATCATCGCGTCGAACTCGGCGTCACTGACGAAGTAGTAGTGCTCGCCGTCGATCTCTCCCGGCCGCGGTGGACGAGTCGTCGCCGAGACGCTGAGCAGAACATCGGGGTAGGTCTCGCGGATGTGACGCGACACCGTGCCTTTACCCACCGCCGTCGGCCCGGCCAGCACGACGAGGCGACTGCGGGGGCGCCGGGCCGTCCCCTCGCGGCCCAGCAGGTACTCGCGCAGCCGGACGCGCTGCCGCGACCCGAGCCCTCCGACACGCTTCGACGCGGCGATGCCGAGTTCGGCCATGATCCGCTCGGTGCGAGTCGGGCCGAGCGTCGGGATGCTCTTCAGTAGTTCGCTCACCCGCAACGTCGCCTCGGGGGCGAGCGGGTCGCCGGCCCACGCGCTGTGCGCGACGTCGAGCGCGGTACGTTCGCGTGACGCGACCTGACGCTTCACCTCGGCGCGTGCCCGGCGAGCGGCGACGGCGGCCCGGGATCCGGCCGCGCGGTCGACCTCCGGGGGCTTCATGCCGCCCCGCTCACCGCGGGCAGGGCCCGCAGTTCGGCCTGAGCGCGGTCGATCGCGGCGGCGATCCCGTCGGGGCCCGCCCTCAGAATCTCGCGCGACACGTGGGCGGCAACCTGGGGTGTGGCAGCCCCGAACAACGTCACGAGATCGCCAAGGCGGGCGCCCTGCGCCCCGAAGCCCGGGGCGAGAATCGGGATGCCGGCGAGCGAGTCCGGCGCGATCCCGAAATCGGCGAGCCGGATCGTCGCCCCGAGCACCAGCCCGCCGGTGCCGGGCAGCGCAGCGACCTCGTCGACGATTCCCGCGGCGACAGTGCGACCGTCGGCACGCACCGCGGTCTGCGTCGCCGCGGCTTCGGGATTCGAGGTCGCCGTGACGACGATGACACCCTTGCCGTGCCGCTCCGCCAGCGCGAGCACACCGCTCAACGAACCGAGCCCCTGGTAGGCGTACGCGGTCATCGCGTCGGATTCGAGCGGCGACCCCGGCGACAACCAGGCCTCGCCGTAGGCGTCGACGGTCGAACCGATGTCGCCGCGCTTGGCATCGGCGATCACGAACAGTCCCGCAGCGCGGGCCGCCGCGAGAACGTCTTCGAGCGCCGCGTAGCCGGCCGACCCATGCCGCTCAAAGAATGCGACCTGTGGCTTCACGAGCCCCGCCCGGCCGGCCACGGCATCCACCGTTCTCAGGCCGAAATCGCGAACCCCAGCCGCGGAGTCAGGCAGACCCCAGGTCGCCAGCAGCGCGGCGTGTGGGTCGATACCGACGCAGAGCTGCCCCGACTCGGCGAGAGTCTCCAACAGTCGGGTGGCGAAGGTCATCGAGCGACGGGTTCCAGGTCGACCCGCTCCCGTGCGGCGAGGCTCGCGGCGCGATCCTTCGCGTAGTCCTGAAGCGACCGCACGCGCATCGCACCCCGGGCCACCTCGAACGAGGCGACAGCAGCTCCGAGCTGGGCGATCGTGGTGAACAGCGGCTTGTCGGCGGCGACCGTCGCCGTGCGGATCTCGAACCCGTCGGCGCGAGCCGACCGTCCCGAGGGCGTGTTGATCACGACATCGATTCTGCCCGCATTGATGAGTTCGACGATCGACGGGTCGTCGGCATCCGTGTCCTGCCCCATGAAGAACTTGCGCACCGTCGTGGCCGGGATGCCGTTGCGGGCGAGCACTTCGGCCGTTCCGGAGGTCGCGACGATGTCGAAGCCGAGCTGGGTGAGCCGCAGGATCGGCAGCACGATCGCCCGTTTGTCGCGGTCGGCGACCGAGACGAACACGGTTCCTGAAGACGGCAACCCGCCGTAGGCGGCATCCTGGCTCTTCGCGAACGCCCGCGGGAAGTCGGCGTCGATTCCCATCACCTCGCCGGTGGAGCGCATCTCGGGCCCGAGCACCGAGTCGACGACGTGCCCCTCGCTCGTGCGGAACCGCTTGAACGGCAGCACCGCCTCCTTCACCGAGACGGGCGCGTCGAGCGGCACGTACTCTCCGTCTTCCGCAGGCAGGAGCCCATCGGCGACGAGGTCGCGGATGCTCTTACCCACCATCACGAGCGACGCTGCCTTCGCAAGTGGGATGCCGAGCGCCTTCGAGACGAACGGCACCGTGCGCGAGGCCCGCGGGTTGGCTTCGAGCACGTAGAGCACGCCCGCCCCGATCGCGAACTGTACGTTGAGCAGCCCGCGCACGCCGATGCCTTCGGCGATCTTGCGGGTCGCTTCGACGACCCGGGTCTGCACATCGCGGCCGAGCGTCACCGGCGGGAGGGTGCACGCGGAGTCGCCGGAGTGGATGCCGGCTTCCTCGATGTGCTCCATGATGCCGCCGACGTACAGCTCGGTGCCGTCGTAGATGGCGTCGATGTCGATCTCGAGGGCGTCGTCGAGGAACCGGTCGACGAGCAGCGGCGAGCCGGGGCCGATGATCGCCTGCTCGCGCACCCGGTCGAAGTAGTCCTCGAGGCTCGGGGTGTCGTAGACGATCTCCATGCCGCGACCACCGAGCACGAACGACGGGCGCACGAGCACCGGGTAGCCGATGCCTTCGGCGACGACCACCGCGGAGGGAGCATCCGTCGCGGTGCCGTTCTTCGGCGACAGCAGACCGGCAGCGTCGAGGATGCCCGAGAACAGCCCGCGCTCCTCGGCGAGGTCGATGGCCGACGGCGACGTGCCGAGAATCGGCACTCCGGCCGCCTCGAGACCCTTCGCGAGACCGAGCGCCGTCTGGCCGCCGAGCTGCACGATGACGCCGACGAGCTCGCCCGACTGGGATTCCGCGTGGATGACCTCGAGCACGTCTTCGAGCGTGAGCGGCTCGAAGTACAGCCGGTCGGAGGTGTCGTAGTCGGTCGAGACGGTCTCGGGGTTGCAGTTGATCATGATCGTCTCGAACCCGGCAGCCGAGAGGGCGAACGAGGCGTGCACGCACGAGTAGTCGAACTCGACGCCCTGCCCGATGCGGTTCGGTCCGGAGCCGAGGATGACGACCTTGCGCGCATCCGACGGCGCCACTTCGGTCTCGAGGTCGTACGACGAGTAGTGGTACGGCGTGAGGGCGGGAAACTCGCCCGCACAGGTGTCGACGGTCTTGAACACTGGCCGCACGCCGAACTGCCAGCGCGCGTTGCGCACTTCCGCCTCAGTGAGCTCGCGCAACTGCGCGATCTGGATGTCGGAGAAGCCGTGATCCTTCGCCAATCGGATGAGCGCGGCATCGAAGCGCAGCGACCCGGCGATCTCATCGGCGACCTCGTTGATGAGCACGATCTGGTCGAGGAACCACGGGTCGATCTTGGTCGCCTCGAAGGCCTCCTCGATCGTCGCGCCCTTGCGCAACGCCTGCTGCAGCGTGACGATGCGCCCATCGGTGGGAATGCGCGACACCTCGAGCAACTCGGCCTTCGTGCGCGGCTCGGGTCCCCAGTGGAAGCTGCTCCCCCGCTTCTCGAGGCTCCGCAGCGCCTTCTGCAGCGCCGTCGTGTAGTTGCGCCCGATCGCCATCGCCTCGCCGACGCTCTTCATCGTCGTGGTGAGGGTGGCATCCGCCGACGGGAATTTCTCAAACGCGAACCGCGGCACCTTGACCACGACGTAGTCGAGGGTCGGCTCGAAGGATGCCGGGGTCACCTTGGTGATGTCGTTGGGGATCTCGTCGAGCCGATACCCGATCGCGAGCTTCGCGGCGATCTTCGCGATCGGGAAGCCCGTCGCCTTCGACGCCAGGGCCGACGACCGCGAGACGCGCGGGTTCATCTCGATGACGATGACGCGCCCGGTGTTCGGCTCGACCGCGAACTGGATGTTGCAGCCCCCGGTGTCGACGCCCACTCGGCGGATGATGTCGATGCCGATGTTGCGCAGGTTCTGGTATTCGCGGTCGGTGAGCGTCAGAGCCGGTGCGACGGTGATCGAGTCGCCGGTGTGCACGCCGACCGGGTCGACGTTCTCGATCGAGCACACGACGACGGTGTTGTCGCTTGTGTCGCGCATCAGCTCGAGCTCGTACTCCTTCCAGCCGGTGATCGACTCCTCGAGCAGCACCTCGGTGGTCGGCGACTGGTGCAGGCCGTCGCCGACCATGCGGATGAGATCATCCCGCGTGTAAGCGAAACCCGAGCCGAGCCCGCCCATCGTGAACGACGGCCGCACCACCAGCGGGTAGCCGAGATCCTCGGCAGCATCCACGGCTTCCCCGACGGTGTGCACGATGTGGCTGCGCGCCACGTCGGCGCCCGACTCGAGCACGAGTTCCTTGAAGAGCTGGCGGTCTTCGCCCTTCTTGATGGCCTCGACCTTGGCGCCGATCAGCTCGACGCCGTACTTCGCGAGGATGCCTTCCTCGTCGAGCGCGATCGCCGCGTTGAGCGCCGTCTGGCCGCCCAGGGTCGGCAGGATGGCATCCGGCTTCTCCTGCTTGATGATCGCCTCGAGTGCCTCGGAGGTGATCGGCTCAATGTACGTGGCATCCGCGAAGTCGGGGTCGGTCATGATCGTCGCCGGGTTCGGGTTCACCAGGATGACCCGGATGCCCTCCTCGCGCAGCACGCGGCACGCCTGCGTGCCCGAGTAGTCGAACTCGGCGGCCTGGCCGATGACGATCGGCCCCGACCCGATGACGAGAACCGAGTGGATGTCTTCCCGCTTGGGCATTACTTCGTGTCCTCTTCCGGACTCGTCGGTCGAGTAGCGCCCGGAGGGCGCGTGTCGAGACCCGCCCCCGGGTTGCTCGTTGGTGTGGTCTCGACACGCTCGCTGCGCTCGCTACTCGACCGGCGAGAATCGAGAACCATGTCGCGGAATCTGTCGAAGAGGTAGTTAGCATCGTGGGGTCCGGCGGCCGCTTCGGGGTGGTACTGCACCGAGAACGCGGGGATGTCGAGCGCCCGCAGCCCCTCCACGACCTGGTCGTTGAGGCCGACGTGACTCACCTCGACGCGGCCGTAGCCGTTCGGCGAGTCGACCGGCCCGTCGAGCGGGGCGTCGACCGCGAAACCGTGGTTGTGCGCCGTGATCTCGACCTTGCCGGTGGTCTTGTCGAGCACCGGCTGGTTGATGCCGCGGTGACCGAACGGCAACTTGTAGGTGCCGAAGCCGAGGGCCCGCCCGAGCAGCTGGTTGCCGAAACAGATGCCGAAGAACGGCAGTTCGCGGTCGAGCAGCTCGCGGAGCAGGGCGACGTGGGCGTCGGAGGCCTCCGGGTCGCCGGGGCCGTTGCTGTAGAACGCCGCGACAGGATCGATCGCGAGCACCTCTTCGAGAGTCACGTTCTGCGGAAGCACGTGCACCTCGAACCCGCGGGCGGCGAGGTTGTCGACGGTCGACTGCTTGATGCCGAGGTCGAGGATGGCGAGGTTGCCGATCTTCTCCACGGCGCCAGCCGCATTGGAATCGCGCGCGGGCGTGACGACGGCTTCGGTGACCGACACCTCCGCGGAGAGGTTCAGCCCCGTCATCGACGGCGCCGCCCGCACGATCGCAAGCTGCTCATCGGCGCTGAGGTTGGCATCCGGCCCGGAGAAGACGCCGGCACGCATCGCACCTGAGTCGCGCAATCGCCGGGTGATCGCCCGGGTGTCGATGCCCGAGATGCCCACGATTCCGGTGTCGGTGAGTTCGTCGTCGAGCGACCGGATGCCGCGGAAGTTGCTCACCACGCGCGAGGGGTCGCGCACGACGTAGCCGGCGACCCAGATGCGCCGCGACTCGGGGTCTTCGTCGTTCATGCCGGTGTTGCCGATGTGCGGCGCCGTCTGTACGACGATCTGCCCCGCGTACGACGGGTCGGTGAGCGTCTCCTGGTAGCCGGTCATGCCGGTCGCGAAGACCGCTTCGCCGAGGGTGCGGCCGCGGGCGCCATAGGCGCGGCCCTCGTAGCGGGTGCCGTCCTCCAGCACGAGCACAGCGTGCTCTGCTTTCTGAACTGCGGTGGATGTCATGCGGCCTCCTTCGAAGCGGGGGCGATGGTCTGAAGGGCGGCGACGAGAGCTTCCGGCTCGGCGACGCGCAGGTTGGTGTCGACCTCGGCACCGCCGAGGTTCCAGCGGATGAAGACGAGCCCGTCGGTGCCGACGACGCGGTCGATCGTCCAGCTGGCTCGGCCGACACCCACGATCCCCGAGGCGGGGATGAAAGCATCCGGCTGCCCCGCGATGCTGAGCAGCACGCCCTCGGGATGCACCGCGATGCCCGCGCGAGCGCGGAATCCGAGGCCGCGGACGGCGATGCGATCGGTCGGTGCGTCCGCTCGGGTCGTCGCGACGTAGAAGCCGTCGTCGACGGCCAGCGCGGTGCCGAGGACGCCGGGCGGGGTTTCGAGGGCGGGCAACGCGGCTTGCCGCCGCTGGCGCGCGCGCCAGCCGACCGCGAGGCCCACGAAGACCAGGAGCACGATCGCCGCTATGACGAGAGCGGGGATGACCTTATCCACCGGCCACCTCCTCAGCGGAGCGGAGTTCGCCGCCGAGCACGGTCGGCACGCCTCCGTGGATGGTGGCGACGACGCGACCCGGTAGTTCGATCCCCAGGTAGGGCGAGTTGACGCTGCGACCCTTCAGGTGCGCGACGTCGAAGGTGCGGCGCGCCGTCGGGTCGATGAGGGTCACGTGCGCGGGTGATCCCACCTGGAACGCCGCGTCGTAGCCGCCGAGCCGCCCGATCGCCGCAGGCGCGCTCGACAGCACCCGCGCGACGCCCGCCCAGTCGAGCAGCCCGGTGTCGACCATCGCGGTCTGCACGACGCTGAGCGCGCTCTCGAGCCCGACCATGCCGAACGAGGCTTCGGCCCAGGCCGCCTCCTTCGTCTCGACCGGATGCGGCGCGTGATCTGTCGCGACGATGTCGATCGTGCCGTCGGCCAACGCGGCGCGTAGGGCGTCGACATCCTCGCTGCGCCGCAACGGCGGGTTGACCTTGTACCTGGCGTCGTAGCTGCTCGCGAGGTCTTCGGTGAGCAGCAGGTGGTGGGGAGTCACCTCGACGGTGACGGCGATGCCGCGGGCCTTCGCCCAGCGCACGACCTCGACACTGCCTGCCGTCGAAACGTGGCAGACGTGCAGGCGGGCGCTGGCGGCTTCGGCGAGCAGTACGTCACGGGCGATGATCGCCTCTTCCGCGACCGCGGGCCATCCGGCGAGACCGAGTTCGGATGCCAGCGCGCCTTCGTTCATCTGGGCGCCTTCGGTGAGGCGCGGCTCCTGCGCGTGCTGGGCGACGACGCCGTCAAAGGTCGCGACGTACTCGAGCGCGCGGCGCATCAGCAGGGCGTCGTGCACGCACTTGCCGTCGTCGCTGAACACCCGCACGGCGGCGCGCGAGCGAGCCATCGCGCCGATCTCGGCGAGGCGCTCCCCCGCAAGCCCGATCGTCACCGCACCGATGGGGCGCACGGTGACGTAGCCGTGCTGGTCACCCAACGAAGCGACCTGCTCGACGACGCCCGCGGTATCGGCGACGGGGCTGGTGTTCGCCATCGCGAATACGGCGGTGAACCCGCCGGCGGCGGCCGCGCGCGATCCGGTGAGCACTGTCTCGCTCTGTTCGAAGCCCGGCTCGCGCAGGTGGGTGTGCAGGTCGACGAGACCGGGAAGTGCCTGCAACCCGTCGGCGTCGATGACGGTGGCGCACTTCGCCGCGGCCTCCGCGAAAACACCGTCGTGAATCGCCAGGTCGCGACGAGTTCCGTCGGGAAGGGTCGCACCCTTGATGAGGAGCGTCATGCGGCACCGCCAGCGAGCACGAGGTACAGAACCGCCATTCGTATCGAGACCCCGTTGGTGACTTGGTCGAGCACGAGCGAGCGGGCCGAATCGGCAGCGCCTGCAGAGATTTCGAGCCCGCGCATCATCGGTCCGGGGTGCATGACCATCGTATCGGCGCTCAGCCGGGCGAACCTGGCGTCGTCAAGGCCCCACTCCCTGGCGTACTCGCGCTCGTTGGGAAAGAAGGCCGCATTCATCCGTTCGCTCTGGATGCGCAGCATCATCACGACATCCGGGTTCTGCGCGAGCTCGTCGTCGAGGTCATGGCCGACCGACGCGGGCCAACCTGCGACACCGGTCGGCAGCAGCGTCGCGGGAGCGACCAGGGTCACCTCGGCGCCGAGGGTGGTCAACAGCCACAGATTCGAACGCGCCACCCGGGAGTGCAGGATGTCGCCGACGATCGTCACCCGCAGGCCGTCGAGATCCTTGCCGCGCGAGGCGTCGCCGTGTCGGTGCTTGCGCATCGTGTAGGCATCCAGCAGCCCCTGCGTGGGGTGCTCGTGCGTCCCATCTCCCGCGTTGACGATCGCGGCGTCGATCCAGCCGCCGTCGGCGAGGGTGCGCGCGGCCCCCGACGCGGGATGCCGCAGCACGACCGCGTCGATCCCCATCGCCGCGACGGTCTGCGCGGTGTCTTTGAGGCTCTCGCCCTTCTGCACGCTCGAGCCCTTGGCGCTCAGCGTGATGACGTCGGCCGAGAGGCGCTTCGCCGCAACCTCGAACGACAACCGGGTGCGGGTGGAGTCCTCGAAGAACAGGTTGGCGACCGTGCGCCCCTGCAGGGTCGGCAGCTTCGGCACCGCGCGGCGGGCGACATCCGCCATGTCTTCTGCGACGTCGAGGATGCCGATCGCGGTGTCGCGGTCGAGGTCGCGGGTGCTGAGCAGATGCCTCATGACTCAGCCCCGTCGATCTCCACGACATCCTCGCCGTCGGTCTCGACGAGCCGCACGTTGATGCGTTCGGCGACCGAGGTGGGCAGATTCTTACCCACGAAGTCGGCGCGGATCGGCAGTTCACGGTGCCCGCGATCGACGAGCACAGCGAGGCGCACCGCTCGCGGCCGACCGTGAGCACTGAGCGCGTCGAGGGCGGCCCGGATGGTGCGACCCGAGTAGAGCACGTCGTCGACGAGCACGACCGTCTTGCCGTCGATGCCGCCTTCCGGGATGCGCGTCGGCTGCGGGCTGCGCGTCGGCTGCGACCGCAGGTCGTCGCGATACATCGTCACGTCGAGCGCGCCGACTCGGCTCGTGCCGGGTTCCAGCCCCTCGAGGATGGCGCCGATCCGCTCGGCGAGTAGAACGCCACGAGTCGGGATGCCGAGAAGCACGAGATCGGATCCACCGTGATTGGACTCGAGGATCTCGTGGGCGATGCGGGTGAGCGCCCGCGTGATGTCAGCCTGCTGCAGCACGGGGCGTGCAGTCATCCTGACCTCCTTCCCCGTCTCTCAGGACGGACTTAAAGGTGGTCTGTTGCGTGGCCAGTGTAGCGGACCGCGCGCTCGTGGCGCCTAGCCCCAGCGCTTCAGCAGGAACCGTTCGAGCACACCGATCAGTGCGTCGCTGAGCTTGCCGAGCACCGCGAGCATCAGAATCGCCAGGAAGAGCCGATCGGTGCGCAGGTTGTTCTGCGATTCGATCAGGAGGTAGCCCAGCCCCATCGTCGATCCGACCAGTTCGGCGGCGACGAGAAACAGCCAGGACTGGGCGAGGGCAAGCCGCAGGCCCGAGACGATCGCCGGGATCACGGCGGGCAACTGCACGGTCAACAACAGCCGGATGCGGTCGAGCCCGAACGCGCGGCCCATCTCGACGAGCTGCGGGTCGACGTGGCGGAGCGCGCCGGAGACCGTTGTGTACACCGGGAAGAGGGCACCGATGGCCACGAGAGTGACCTTTGAGTCTTCGCCGAAACCTAGGTAGAGGATCAGCAGCGGCACGAACGCGAGTGACGGTACGGCACGAATCGCCCCGACCGTGGGGCTGAGGAAGCCCTCCGCCAGCCGGGAGAGGCCGACGACCGCACCGAGCACGAGACCGACGACCGCCCCGATCGCGAAGCCGATGAACACGCGCTGGATCGAGATCGCCGTGTGCAGTCCGAGCAGACCCCGATTCCAGAGGTCGACGGCCGCGACGACGATCGAATCGGGTGTCGGGAGCTTGTGCGACGCCACCCAGCCGAGATGCGAGGCCAGCCACCACACGGTGAGGAGCGCCACCGGAATGGCGGCGCCGAGAAGCCAGAACCACCGAGACCGCCGACCCGAGCGGGGCCGGCGGTCGGTGGTCTCTCGCTCCCGGTCCGCGGGGGGTCCGCCGACCCCGCCGCGGACCGTGGAGATAACTTCCATCGGTACGGTCAGCCCACCCGGTCGGGGTCGGCAGCGTCGATGAAGGTGGTGTTGAAGAGCGAGTCGAGCGCCTTGTCGACATCGTCCTGGCTGGCGATGTCGCCGTTCGCGACCTGGATCGGCCCGACCTTCTCCAGCACCGAGTACTGCGTATCACCCGGGACCGGGTCGAGGTCGACCACCGTGCGCTCGAGCAACACCTTCTCGGCGACCGCGATGTCGATTCCGGCGACCTCGGCGAGCAGCGCCGCCGACTCCTCGGGGTTTTCGAGGAACCACAGACGGGCCTTCTCGTAGGCGTCGACGACGGCCTGCGCGAGGTCGGGGTGGTCGGCGATGAACGACTCGGTGGCGTTGAGGAAGCCGTAGGTGTTGAAGTCGATGTTGCGGTAGAACAGCACGGCACCCGAGTTGATCTCGTTCGCGGCCATCATCGGGTCGAGGCCCGACCAGGCGTCGACCGTGCCGTTGAGCAGTGCGGCGCCGCCGTCGGCGTGCTGGAGGTTCTGCACGTTGACCTCGTCGAGCCCGATGCCGGCCTCGTCGAGCGCCTGGAGCAGGAAGAAGTACGGGTCGGTGCCGATCGTCACCGCGATGGTCTTGCCGCGCAGATCTTCGACCGACTCGATGTCGGATCCTTCGGCAACGACGAGCGCCGACCACTCGGGCTGGGTGTAGATCGCGATGGTCTGGATCGGCGAGCCGTTCGAGCGGGCGAGGAGTGCGGCCGAACCAGCCGTCGAGCCGACGTCGAGCGCCCCGGCGAGCAGACCTTCGTTCGCCTTGTTCGAGCCGAGCGACTGGGTCCAGGTGACCTCGACGTCGTCCCCGAAGGTCTCCTCGAGCCAGCCCTGCTCCTTGATGATGAGGCTCAGCGGGTTGTACGTCGCGAAGTCGATGCTGAGGGTCGACGCGCTCCAGTCGCCGTCGGCGGGCGGGGCGTCGGTGCCGGCGTTCTCGCCGGGCACACAGCCGGTGAGGGCAAGCGCCGTGGCGGTCGCGATCACCGCAATAACGGCGAGGGGACTCTTCTTCATGGGTTTCCTTTGCTGTGGAACGGTTGGAATGGATGTGCGGGTTAGAACGCGTGGGGCCGGGTCGGCTCGTCGGTCGTGCCCGTGGGCCGATCGCCGACCTGTTTCCGCTGCTTGCGCAGCGCGGCGGTGACGTAATTCGGGGTGTGGTGGCTGTCGACGCCGAGCCGTTCGAGCAGATCGGCGCGCAACAACGCGAGGGCCGCATCGGCACGATCGCGGGGCCGCGGTTTGCCGACCTCGAGGATCGAGCGGATCGACGATCCGGTTCCCGGGGCAGCCGGGTCTTCGCCGAGCAGCACGATGCGATCGGCGAGGGTCAGCGCCTCATCGACGTCGTGGGTGACGAGCACGACGGTCGCCGGTTCGGTCGAGTGGATGTCGAGCAGCAGGTCTTGCATCGTCAGCCGGGTCAGGGCATCGAGAGCGCCGAACGGCTCGTCGAGCAGCAACACGCCAGGTCCCCGCGCGAGCGCCCGAGCCAGCGACGCACGTTGCGCCATCCCGCCCGACACCTGTCGCGGCCGCAGCGCCGAAGCGTGCTCGAGCTGCACCAGGCGAAGCAGCTCGGCGACCCGCCCCCGGCCCTCCACAGCGTCGGTACCGCGCGGCAGGCCCAGGCTCACGTTGCGTTCGATCGACCGCCACGGCAGCAGACGCGGCTCTTGAAAGGCGATCGCCGACCGCTGATCGACCTCGGCGATCGGTGTTCCGTCGAGCGCGAGCGCGCCGGCATCCGCCGTGTCCAGACCCCCGATGAGACGCAACAGAGTCGATTTCCCGCAGCCTGAGGGGCCGAGCAGCGCGATGATCTCGCCAGGACGGATGTCGAGGTCGACGTCGCGCAGCACCGGTTTGAGTCCGCCCCCGGGCGCCGGGAAGGTCCGTCCGACGCCGCGCAGGCTCACCCGGAGGGCGGGAGCCGAGACAGCGACGGATGCGGGCACCCGACCGAAGTTACGGAAGGCCGACCGACGGCACAAAGCGGGATGTCACGAAACGCAACACGCGCCGACGGGGAACCCTCAGAGGGATTCGCGATTGCGCGCGATCGCGCCCAGCAGACCGTTCAGATAGCCCGACGACTCCTCGGTGCTGAGGGACGTCGCGAGGTCGACGGCTTCGGCGATCGCGACCCCGTCGGGTACCTCGTCGTTGTACAGGATCTCCCATGCCGCCAATCGGGCGATCGCGCGGTCGAGAGCCGGCATCCGCGCAAGGCTCCAACCTTGCGAATGCGCTTCGATCTCGTCGTCGAGTTCTGCGAGGTGGCGGTCGACACCCTCGACAATCTCGCGGGCGTACGGCCACGACGTTCCGCGTTCGGGCTGCGTCTCGGCGCGCTCCGCCTCGGTGCCGAGCAGAGTCGCGATCTCGATGCCGCGCACGTCGGCTCCGAACAGGATGTCGAGGGCGCGCTTGCGAGACTTGGTGCGGGCGCTCAGTCGGTCACGCGCCCGAGATACGACCCGTCACGGGTGTCGACCTTGACTCGGGTGCCCTGCTCGAGGAAGAGCGGCACCTGGATCTCGTGGCCCGTTTCGAGCGTCGCAGGCTTGGTGCCGGCACTCGACCGGTCGCCCTGAAGTCCGGGCTCGGTGTAGGTGACCTCGAGCACGACCGAGGTCGGCAACTCGACGTAGAGCGGGTCGCCGTCGTGGGTCGCGATCGTCACCGTCTGGTTCTCGAGCATGAAGTTGGCGGCGTCTCCGACGATGCCCGTCGGGACCGTCACCTGGTCGTAGTCGGTCGTGTCCATGAACACGAAGCCGTCGCCGTCCTTGTACAGGTACTGGAAATCACGGCGGTCGACGATCGCGAAGTCGATCTTCGTGCCGGCATTGAAAGTTCGATCGACCACCTTGCCCGACATGATGCTCTTCATCTTGGTGCGCACGAACGCGCCACCCTTGCCCGGCTTGACGTGCTGGAACTCGATGACGTTCCAGAGCTGGCCATCAAGGTTGAGAACGCTGCCGTTCTTGATGTCGTTGGTCGTTGCCACGAAGAACGAGCTTAGCTGCGGCCGAGCGCTCCGAGCGCCAGCACGTACGAATCGAACCCGAAACCCGCGATGACGCCGGTCGCGACGCCCGAGATGACGCTGGTGTGCCGGAACTCCTCGCGCGCGTGCGGATTGGAGATGTGCACCTCGATGAGCGGGATGCCGGCCGTGGTCACCATCTTCGCCGCGTCGCGCAGGGCATAGCTGTAGTGGGTGAACGCCGCCGGGTTGAGGATCACCGGGGTCTGCGAGTCGACGGCTTCGTGTAGCCAATGGACGAGCTCAGCCTCGTCGTCGGTCTGCCGCAGATCGATCTCGGTACCTTCGGTCGCCTTCTCGGCGAGCAGCACCCTCAGTGCCGACAGATCCTGGGCCCCGTACACATCCGGTTCGCGGCTCCCCAGCCGCCCCAGGTTCGGCCCATTGAGCACCAGCACGCGCAACATGCTCCGAGCGTACCGACATCACCACACCCCGCTGGTTGAGCAGGCGCCGCAGGCGCCGTGTCGAAACCAACGCTCGGGTCACCTGCGGTACGAACCGCGACTCAGCCATGGAAGTGCGTCGTAGTCGCCCCGAATCAGCGCTTCGCGCTTCGCCCGCGACCATCCCTGGATGCGCTTCTCCAGCGCAAACGCCTCGTCCACTCGTTCGCACTCGTGTGCCCAGACCAGCTCGATCGGGAGGCGCGACTTCGTGTACTCCGCACCTACGCCGGATTGGTGTTGGAAGACTCGCGCTTCGAGGTTCGTCGTACTGCCGACGTAGTAGCTTCCATCGCGGCACCGCAGCATGTAGACCCAGCCCATGTCTGCATCCTCGCGATCGACCGCGTGTGGTTTCGACACGCGCCCTTCGGGCGCTGCTCAACCCGCGGGGTCGGCGCGCTGGGGAGGACGCGGGTCAGGCTTCGGCGACGTTCTGGTAGGCGAGGAAGAGCAGCGACTCGTCGGGGCCCTCGAGGGTGGTGGGGCGGCCGATCGCGTCGAGCACGATGAAGCGCAGCATCCCGGCGCGGGCCTTCTTGTCGCGTTGCATCGTCGCGAGGAGCGACGGCCAGCGCGCGGCGGGATAGCTGGTGGGCAGCGACAGCGAGGTGAGGATGCTGCGGTGCCGGTCGACGGCGTCGTCGCCGAGGTTGCGGGTCAGCCGGGAGAGTTCCGCGGCGAACACCATCCCGATCGCGACGGCCGCACCATGGCGCCACTGGTAGCGCTCGGCGTGCTCGATCGCGTGGCCCAGAGTGTGCCCGTAGTTGAGGATCTCGCGCAGCCCCTGCTCCGTGAAGTCCTCCCCCACGACGCGCGCCTTCACGCCGATCGCGAGTTCGACGACGCGCCGGAACTGCGGCGTGCGGGGGTCAGTGACCGCCTCGACATCCGCTTCGATGATGTCGAGGATCTCGGGTTCGGCGATAAACCCGGCCTTCACGATCTCGGCGAATCCGGCGAGGATCTCGTTCTTCGGCAGGGCGTCGAGTAGCTCGAGGTCGCAGAGCACCGCCCGCGGCGCGTGGAACGCCCCGACGAGGTTCTTGCCCTCCGCGGTGTTGATCCCGGTCTTGCCGCCGACCGCGGCATCCACCATGCCGAGCACCGTCGTCGGGATCTGCACGACGTCGACGCCGCGCAGCCAGGTCGCTGCGACGAAGCCGGCGAGGTCGGTGGTCGCTCCCCCGCCCAGGCCGATCACGGCATCCGTGCGGGTGAAATCGGTCTGCCCCATGACGCCCCAGCAGAACGCCGCCACCTCGACGCGTTTGGCGTTCTCGGCGTCGGGCACCTCGGCGAGGTACACCTCGTAGCGGCCACTGAGCTGTTCACGCAGCGCCTCGGCCCGCGCCCCGAGAGTCGGCGCGTGCACGATCAGCAGCTTCGCCGTCTTCGGCGACAGCATCTCGGGCAGCCGTCCGAGCAGCTCGCGACCGACGAGTACGTCGTATCCGGGGCTGCCGCCGACCGGAATCGTCGTCGCGGCGCCTGCCGCTATGGGGTCGTCAGCCATGCCGCTACCTCTTTCGCGATCTCGTCATTGGGGCGGTGGGACGTATCGAAGGTCACATCGGCGAGCCGAGTGTAGATCGGCCACCGCGGGGCGTTGAGCGCCACCCAGTCCTCAACGCCGTTGCGCACGAGCGGCCGGTCGGTGTCGCCGGCCAGCCGTCGTGCCACGGCTTCCGGCGAGATTGTCAAGTACACGACCCGATGCGCGGTCAATTCATCTTGAGTCTCGGGGTCGAGTACCGCTCCACCGCCCAGCGACAGCACACCCTCGCCCTGAAGGGCGCCGTGCACGGTTTCTCGTTCCAGGGCCCGAAAGTGCGGTTCACCGTGGTCACGGAAGATCTGCGCGATCGGGCCGTACTCGGCGACGAGCAGGCGGTCGCTGTCGGCGAACGGCACGCCGAGAATCCGCGCCACGCGTTTGCCCAGCCGCGACTTGCCCGCCCCGCTCGGACCGATGAAGACGATCATTCTCGGTCGGAGGGCGCTGCCTCCGCTTCGGATGCGGAAGCGGTGCGCAACGACTCGGGCATCGCCGCGCGGTAGGCCTCGAGATTGCGGCGGGTCTCGCCGATCGAGTCGCCGCCGAACTTTTCGAGCATCGCGTTGGCCAGAACAAGCGCCACCATCGCCTCGGCGACGACTCCGGCCGCCGGCACGGCGCACACGTCAGAGCGCTGGTGGTGGGCTCCCGCAGCCTCACCGGTCGCGACGTCGACGGTGCGCAGCGCATGCGGAACGGTCGCGATCGGCTTCATCCCGGCGCGCACGCGCAGCAGCGTGCCAGTCGACATCCCGCCCTCGATGCCGCCCGCGCGGTCGGAGAGCCGGGTGATGCCGTCGGCGCCGATCACCAGTTCGTCGTGGGCGGCCGACCCGGGGCGAGTCGTCGTGGTGAAGCCGTCGCCCACTTCGACGCCCTTGATCGCCTGAATGCTCATGAGCGCGCCCGCGAGCTGCGAGTCGAGCCTGCGGTCCCAGTGCACGTAGCTGCCGAGTCCCGGCGGAAGGCCGAAGGCGAGCACCTCGACGACGCCGCCGAGCGTGTCGCCGGTGTCGTGGGCCTCGTCGATGCGGGCCACCATCGCGGCCGAGGTCGTGGCGTCGAAGCAGCGCAGCGGATCGGCGTCGAGTGCGTCGACATCGTCGGCGGTCGGCAGGGCGGCACCGTCGGGAACGCGCACCTCGCCGATGGCGAGCGTGTGAGCGACGAGACGGATGCCGAGCTCGCCGAGGAACGCGCGGGCGACGGCGCCGAGGGCCACCCGCGCGGCAGTCTCCCGGGCACTCGCGCGCTCGAGCACATTGCGTGACTCCTCGAAGTCGTACTTCTGCATGCCCACCAGGTCGGCGTGGCCGGGTCGCGGTCGGGTGAGGGGCGCCCCTCGGCCCTTCGGCAAGGTCTCGAGGTCGACGGGCTCGGCGCTCATGACATCGACCCAGCGCGGCCACTCGGTGTTGCCGACGCGCAGGGCGATCGGGGAACCCATCGTGAGGCCGAAGCGGATGCCACCCGAGATGTCGAGAACATCCTCCTCGAACTTCATACGCGCGCCCCGGCCGTAACCGAGTTTGCGCCGCTGCAGGTCGGCTTGGATCGCGGCTTTCGACACCGGGACGCCGGCGGGCATCCCCTCGAGGATCGCCACCAGCTCGGGCCCGTGCGACTCCCCCGCGGTCAACCAGCGCAACATGACTACCAATCTGTTGAGGACGGCTTCAGTCTTCCAGCTCCAGGCCGACCGCTTCGCGCATCGCCGCGATCACCTCGTCTTCCCGATCGATTCGCCCGCCCTCGGTCCCGGTGATGAAGACGCGCACCTGTCCGATCGCCTGGTGCAACAGCATCTCGAGGCCGCTGACGACGAGCCCGTCGCGCTCGGCCCAACGCGCGGCACGAGGTGTCGGCCACGGGTCGTACGGAACCTCCATGAGCACCTCGCCGAGGTCGGCGTCGGCCACGTCGTCGGGGTCGACGCCGCCGGGGAGAGTGTTGATCACAAGGTCGGAGCGCACCGGCACGTGCGACCCGTACAGGCGCCATTCGGTGTGGACGCCGAGCCGGTCACCGAGCCGCTCGAGCGCGGCGATGCCGTCGAGGCTGCGACCCGAGATCAACACGCGCGAGGCCCCGAGGCGCTCGGCCGCGAGGAACGCCGACGACGCCGTGTTGCCGGTGCCGATGACGTGCACCGTGTCGACATCCGTCACGCCGTGATCGCCGAGCGCGCCCACGATCCCGGCGACATCCGTGTTGAACCCGCGCGGTCCGTCGGGCGTCAGGAGCACGGTGTTCGCGGCCCCCGAGATCTCGACAAGATCGGTACGCTCGGCCAGCAGCGGCAGCACCTCGCGCTTGAGCGGCATGGTGAGCGAAAGGCCGCGCCACGATGCATCGAGCTCGTGGAGGAACTCGGCAAGGGCTCCGGACGACACCTCCCGACGCTCGTAATCCCAGGGCAGGCCGAGCACACGGTACGCGGCCCGATGCAGGTCGGGCGAGCGCGAGTGCTCGATGGGTGAACCGAGCACCGCGAGATGACGCTCGACCGGTGCGGCCCCGCTCACTCGCAGTACGACGCGTTCTCGTCGCTCGCGCGACACCACGCGTACAGCTGCTCAGCCGCAGCCTGGTGTTCACTCGCGGTTTCTGAGAACACCGTCTCCCCCGTCTGCAGGTTGATCGGCACGAAGAAGAGCCAGGGACCGTCCGCCGGTGAGATCGCCGCCTTGATCGCCTCCTCGCCCGGCAGACCGATCGGGCCATAGGGCAGTCCCGGATGCACGTAGGTGCTGTACAGATTGTCGGGATTCTCTCGCTCGTCCGCCGTGGTCCACACCGTGTCGGTGTTTCCCGTGCCATAGGCGACTGTGGCGTCCGATTCCAACAGCATGTCTTGGGCGAGCCGGTTGTAGAACACCCGCGCGATCTTGGGCATGTCTTCGCTGGACCCCGCCTCGCGCTGCACGAGGGCCGCCATCTTGAGGATGTCCAACCGGCCCTCGGGCGCGACGCCCAGGGCATCCAATCGCGCGAACATCTCGTCGACGGTCACCTGAATCGCCTGCTGCGCGGTGACTCCCGGATCGAACTGGTAGGTCGCCGGGAACATCCAGCCCTCGAGGTTGGGTGCCTCCGCTGGAACGCCGAACGAGGTGTAGTCCTCGGCGGCCGCCTGCAACTCCTCGATCGGGATCTCGGTCGCGGCCGCGATCTGGTCGAGTGCGGCAGGGTAGCTCATCCCCTCGGTGATGAGCACTTGGTTGACCAGCTGGTTCGCAGGATCGGTGACCGCCGCGATTGCGGAGGCCGCGCTCATCTCTTCCTGCAGGCGGAAGCTGCCGGGGAAGAAGACGACGGGATCGCCCGCGGCCTCGCGTTCGAGGAGGTATTCCCATGTCGCGTCGAAGCTGAGGGTGACCTTGGCGTCACGGAGTTTGCGAGCGACGTCGTCGCCGAGGTCGCCGGAAGCGATCGTCACGATCGCCTCTGTGCCGTTGCCCTCGCCCGGGTAGTCGTTCGACAGCTCCCAGCCGAGCAGTTCCCGCACCTTGTCTTCGTAGTTGATCCATGCGAAGGCTGCGGCGCCCCCGCCTCCGATGAGCACGGCCGCGATGACAATCGCGACGACCAGCCAGCGCCGCCTCTTCTTGGGTTTCGCGAGGTTGTCCGAGGGAGGTCGTCCGCCACCCCGGCCCCCGCGCTGTGCCTGCTGCTCCTCGAGCTCGCGCAACTGTCGCCGAGTCATGGTCTCGTCGCCGCCTGCTGCGGCGCGCTGGGACTGCGATCCCGCTTCAGCTGCGGCGCGCTGGGACTGCGATCCCGCTTCAGCTGCGGCGACCGCGAAGGGGTCGGATGCTCGAACCCCTGGGTACGCTCCGACGTCGGGCTCCGGCGTCGGCGGGGTCTGCGGCCGGGCGGGCTCGCCACCGGCGGGACGGAAGATCTCGTCCCAGCTCGGTTCGTCGGTGTTGGTCACTCTTCTCCCTGGCGGTCGACCAGCGCCCCAGGCGGGCGGCCCGCCGAGCGCTCATGGTCGAGGGCGTTCTGCAGGATGATAACAGCGGCAACTTGGTCGATCACGGCACGCGAGCCCTTGGTGCGTCGCCCGACGGCGTGCAGCGCGCGCTGCGCCGACACGGTCGAGAGGCGTTCATCGACGAGACGAACGGGCACACCGATCCAGCCCGCGACCGCGCGGGCGAAGTCACGGGCATCGGTCGTGGATGCCGTGTCGCCGCCACTGAGCGAAAGCGGCAGTCCGATCACGATCTCGGTCACGCCGTGCTCTTCCACCAGGATGCGGAACGCGCGCTCGTCGGCATCCTCCCGCCGGAGCGTCGCAACCGGGGTCGCGAGCAACCCGTCGCGATCACAGACGGCGATCCCGACGCGGGCCTTGCCCACGTCGACGCCGAGGCGCACTCCGGGTCGCATCAGCTCCGCAGCGATTCGGTGATGCCCGAGAGCGCTGCGGCGATCGCGGTGACGTCGCTGCCGCCCCCCTGGGCGAGGTCGTCCTTGCCTCCGCCGCCCCCGCCGAGGGTCGCCGCCGCCTGCTTGGCGAGTGCACCGGCCTTGGCTCCGGCATCCCGCGCGGCCTGGTTGGTCGCGACGATCACGGCGGGCTTGCCGTCGATGCGAGCTGCAAGGGCGACGACGGCCGCATCCGACCCGATCCGCTCGCGCACGCTCGTGGCAAGGGATCGAAGTTCGTCAGAGGTGCCCAGCTCGCCGAGGTCTTCGACCACTGCGCGGTACGCGCCGACACGTGTCGCGTTCTCGACGAGGGCGGGGATGCGACCCGAGAGCTTCTGCGCCTCGAACGCCGCGATCTTCTTCTCGGCAGCCTTGAGCTGCTCGACGAGCGACGTGATGCGCTCCGGCAGGTGCTCGCGCGGCGTCTTGAGGGTGTTCGTGAGCTGCGACACGATCGCTCGCTCGGCCGCCAGATCGCGGAACGCGTCGAGCCCGACGAGCGCCTCAACGCGGCGGTTGGTCGAGCCGACGCTCGACTCGCTCACGAGGTTGACGATGCCGACTTCGGCCGACGTGCGCACGTGGATGCCGGCGCACAGTTCGCGCGACCACGGGCCGCCGATGTCGACCATCCGCACGGTGTCGCCGTACTTCTCGCCGAACAGCGCCATCGCCCCCGCCGCCTTCGCCTCGTCGAGCGACAGGATGCGCGTCGTCACCTCGAGGTTGTCGCGCACCGCGTTGTTGGCGACCTCTTCGATCTCCGACCTCGTGGCCGGCGACAACGCCTGGTTCCACGAGAAGTCGAGCCGCATGTAGCCGGCCTTGTTGTACGAGCCCGACTGGTGCGCTTCGCTGCCGAGCGTCTGGCGCAGTGCCGCGTGCACGAGGTGGGTCGCCGAGTGCGCCTGAGACGCCGCGTGCCGGTAGACCGGGTCGACGACCGAGGCGGCCACGTCATCCACCGCCACCTCGCCCGAGGTGACCTGCACGGTGTGACTGATGAGCCCCTTCACCGGCCGCTGCACGTCGAGCACTTCGAGGTCGAAGCCGCTGCCGACGATGCGTCCCTGGTCGGCTGCCTGGCCACCGGACTCCGCATACAGCGACGATTCGGCGAGGATGACTTCCGCCACCTGCCCCGCGGTGGCCGTCGTGACCGGCTGACCGTCGACGAGGATGCCGAGCACCTTGGTCTCGGTCTCGAGGGCGTCGTAGCCGGTGAACACGGTCTCGCCCATCGAGCGCAGGTCGGAGTAGATCGCGAGATCGGCGATCGCGCCCTTCTTGGCCTTCGCGTCGGCCTTGGCGCGGGTGCGCTGCTCGGTCATGAGCTTGTCGAACGCGTCGCGGTCGACGGTGAGCCCGGCCTCTTCGGCGATCTCGAGCGTCAGGTCGATCGGGAATCCGAAGGTGTCGTGCAGCAGGAACGTCGTGTCGCCCGGCAGCGTCTCGTCGCCCTTCTTCCTCGCCTCGGCGACGGCGGTGTCGAGGATGGTCGTGCCGCTCGCGAGGGTCGACAGGAAGGTCTCCTCTTCGCCCAGTGCGAGGCGCGAGGTGCGGTCCCAGTTCTCTTCGACCTCGGGGTAGGCGTCGCGCATCGCGACTCGCGAGGCGTCGAAGAGCTCGGCGAACGACGGCGCGTCGACGCCGAGCAGGCGCATCGAGCGGATCGCTCGGCGCAGCAGGCGACGCAGGATGTAGCCGCGCCCCTCGTTTCCCGGGGTGACGCCGTCGGTCATGAGCATGAGTCCCGACCGCACGTGGTCGGCGATCACGCGGAACCGCACGTCGTCGCCATGGTCGGCGCCGTACTTCTTGCCCGACAACGCGACCGCGGCATCCAGCACCGGACGCACCTGGTCGATCTCGTACATGTTGTCGACGCCCTGCTTGATGAAGGCGACGCGCTCCATGCCCATGCCGGTGTCGATGTTCTTCTTCGGCAGTTCGCCGACGATGTCGAAGTCGACCTTGCTGCGCACGTTCTGGATCGCGTACTGCATGAAGACGAGGTTCCAGATCTCGACGTAGCGGTCGTCGTCGGTCGCCGGTCCGCCGTCGGCGCCGTACATCGGGCCGCGGTCGAAGAAGATCTCCGAGCACGGGCCCGCGGGGCCGGGCTGCCCGGTCGACCAGTAGTTCGAATCCTTGCCGAGGTTCTGGATGCGGTCATCCGAAAGGCCCGCGACGCTCTTCCAGAGTTCACGCGCCTCGGCATCCTCTTCGTAGACGGTGACCCAGAGGTCCTTCTCGTCGAAGCCGAGGCCGCCCGCGCTCTCGGGGCTCGTGAGCAGCTCCCAGGCGTAGCCGATCGCGCCCTCTTTGAAGTAGTCGCCGAACGAGAAGTTGCCGTTCATCTGAAAGAACGTGCCGTGGCGCGGGGTCTTGCCGACCTCTTCGATGTCGTTGGTGCGGATGCACTTCTGCACGCTCGTCGCGCGCGGGTACGGCGCCGGCACCACGCCGGTGAGGTACGGGATGAACGGCACCATGCCGGCCACCGTGAACAGCAGGCTCGGGTCGTCGCTGACGAGCGACGCGGAGGGAACGACGGTGTGCCCGCGCTCACCGAAGAAGGTGAGCCAGCGGCGGTGGATGTCGGCGGTCTGCACGGGATTTCCCTGGGTTTCGTTCGCCGCCCAGAGGGCGGGTTTGGGGTCCTGCGGCGCGGCGGACCGCCCGGCGGGGCGACCGCCGGACCGGGGTCGGCGGTTACTTGGCGGCGGTGCGGGCGCGAGCGCCGATGTCGGACACGACGCCGTCGACCGTCTGCTTCAATTCGGCCTCACGGCTCTTGTAGCCCTGAACGACCGAGTCGCTGAACTCCTTGGCCTTCTTGTCGACATCCGCGAAGAACTTCTGCCCTTCGGGGGTCTTCGAGACCTGGTGGGCGATCGCGAATCCGGCGGCGACACCGACGGTGAGAAGCAGCAGACCCTTCATGGAATCCTCCTGGAGATACGACGACGGGGAAGTCCCAGCTTAGAGCTGCGACTTCCCCGTTGCCTGAGCGATCTAGTTACCGGGCCGCGTAGTACTCGACGACGAGCTGAACTTCGGCCGTCACCGGAACCTCGGCGCGCTTCGGGCGACGCAGCAGCGTGGCCTGCAGCTTGTCGAGCTGCACGTCGAGATAGCCCGGGGTCTTGGGCAGCACGTCGACGTGACCGCCGGCGGCGGCGACCTGGAAGGGCTCGGTGCCCTCCGAGCGCTCCTTGACGTGGATCGTCTGACCCGGCTTGACCCGGAACGACGGGCGGTCGACGAGCTGGCCGTCGACGAGGATGTGGCGGTGCACGACCATCTGGCGCGCCTGCGCCGTGGTGCGGGCGAACGCGGCACGGAGCACGAGCGCGTCGAGACGCATCTCGAGCAGCTCGACCAGGTTCTCACCGGTCAGGCCTTGGGTGCGGCGCGCCTCGTTGAAGACGATGCGCAGCTGCTTCTCACGGATGCCGTACTGCTCGCGCAGACGCTGCTTCTCGCGCAGACGCACGGCGTAGTCACTGTCGGTCTTGCGCTTGGTGCGGCCGTGCTCACCCGGAGCGTACGGACGCTTCTCGAGGTACTTGGCGGCCTTGGGCGTCAGCGGGATGCCGAGCGCACGGGAGAGACGCACCTTGCGGCGGTCCTGGGACTTCGTAACCACAGTGATTCCTTCGAACACGTGGACGCGGCTGTCGCGACTCACGGACGTACATCGCGCTCCCCCGGCACCGAAGACGCACGTCGCGACGCCCTCGAAGGGAATGAAGAGTGGGATGTGTCCGTCATCCAGACGAACCCGCCTACTTTAGCAGAGCCTCACTCATCCCGGAGGATCGCCCGGATCTTCTCCAACCGCGCGGAGACGTCCCGCTCGTACCCGAACGCGCTCGGGTCGTAATACGTCGTGCCCACGAGCTCGTCCGGCAAGTACTGCTGCGGGGCGACACCGAACTCGGCGTCGTGTGCGTACTGATAGCCCTTGCCGTGGCCGAGACGCTTCGCCCCCGGGTAGTGGGCGTCGCGGAGGTGATTCGGCACGCGGCCGATCCGTCCTGCACGCACGTCGGCGATCGCGGCATCCAGCGCCTTGTACGACGCGTTCGACTTGGGTGCTGTCGCCAGATACACGACCGCCTCGGCGAGCAGGATGCGACCCTCCGGCATGCCGATGAGCGCGACGCCCTCGGCGGCCGCGACCGCGATCGGAAGCGCCTGCGGGTCGGCCATGCCGATGTCTTCGGCGGCGAGGATCATCACGCGCCGGGCGATGAACCGCGGATCCTCCCCCGCCTCGATCATGCGGGCGAGGTAGTGCAGCGAGGCGTCGACGTCGGAGCCCCGCACCGACTTGATGAACGCCGAGATGACGTCGTAGTGCTCGTCGCCCTGACGGTCATACCGCAGGAGGGCACGATCGACCGTCGCCGCGACCAGCTCCGCCGAGATCGACGGGATATCGTCATCCTCTGCGTCGGCGAGCACCGCCGTCGCGGCTGCCTCGAGGGCCGTGAGCGCACGTCGCGCATCCCCGGACGCGAGCCGCACGATCGCGGCGCGCGCCTCATCCTCGAGCTTCACGCTGTCGGCGAGCCCGCGGGCATCGGTGACCGCCCTGTCGATCAGCAGCGCGAGGTCGTCGTCGCCGAGCGGCTGGAGGGTAAGCAGCAGCGAGCGCGAGAGCAACGGCGCGATCACCGAGAACGACGGATTCTCGGTCGTCGCGGCGACGAGGATGACCCAGCCGTTCTCGACGCCGGGCAGCAGCGCGTCTTGCTGAGCCTTCGAGAAGCGATGGATCTCGTCGAGGAAGAGCACCGTCGAGACGCCATAGAGGTCGCGGTCGGCGCGCGCCTTCTCCATCACCTCCCGCACGTCTTTCACCCCGGCCGAAACGGCCGACAGTTCGGTGAACCGGCGGCCCGAGGAGTGCGCGATCGCCTGCGCGAGCGTCGTCTTCCCCGTGCCGGGCGGACCCCAGAGGATGAGCGACACGGCGCCCGACTCCCCCGTCGTATCGTTCGCGAGGTTGACCAGCGGCGAGCCCGGCTTGAGCAGGTGCGACTGGCCGGTCACCTCGTCGAGGGTGCGCGGCCGCATCCGAACCGCGAGCGGCGCAGCACCCGCGCGGAGTCCGGGCTGAGTCACCCGGCCAGCGTATCCGCCACGTCTGGCACGCGCGCCGAGCGGGGGTTTGCGCCCGCGCTAGAGTTCTCCACGGCAACGAAAGGGTTCTGAACGCGTGGCATCGGTCAACAAGCAGCAGCGGGAGGCCGCGGCGCGGCTCAAGCGGTACGAGGCGCGACAGCAACTCAACGCCACCCAGAACAAGCGCCGGGTGCGCGACAACGTCATCGCCGTCGTCGGCGTCGTGGCTGTCGCCGCCCTTGCCGGCTTCGCCCAGTTCTTCTATTTCGAGTCGGGCCCGGGCGCCCCGACCCCGACGCCCACCGAAACCGCTGTCGCCGGCGAGAACGTGGGCGCGCCCGACGCCGACCTCTCCGAGGACCGCGTGTGGACGGGCGAGTTCACCTTCAACGACACAACGACCGTCGGCATCCAACTCGACGGCACCCTCGCCCCGCAAGCGGTTGCCGGCTTCGTGAATGACTTCGGCACCGGCTACTACCCGGGCAAGGTCTGCCATCGCCTCGCGGCCGACCTGTCCTTCCTCCAGTGCGGCTCGATCGATGGCACCGGCAGCCCCGACCCGGGGTTCTCGTACGGACCGATCGAGAACGCCCCCGCGGATGACCTCTACCCAGCCGGCTCGATCGCTATGGCGCGCGGAGCCGACCCATACAGCAACGGTCACCAGTTCTTCATCGTGCTCAGCGACACGACCCTCGACGGGTCGACCGGCGGCTACACGATCGTCGGCACGGTGACGTCGGGCCTCGACGCGCTGGCCACGCTGGTCGCGGGCGGCGTCGACCCGGCCACGGTCGGCCAGGACGGTAGCGGCTTCCCTCTGCAACCGGTGACGATCACGGGCTTCACCATCGAGTAGCGCCGCCGGGCCGAGACCGGCGTCCGGGCAGTGCAATAGGCTGGCTCGGGTCCGGGGGAGGCACTCGGGACTTTCGGGCAGGCCCAGCGGCTCTGGGAAAACAGCGAGGAAGCGTAAGTGGCGAACGAACAGGCACCGTGGGGTCGCGTCGGCGACGACGGCACCGTGTACGTGCGTGAAGGCGACGGCGAACGCGCTGTCGGTTCCTACCCCGACGCGACGCCCGAAGAGGCTCTCGCCTACTTCGAGCGCAAGTTCGTCGAGCTGCAGGGCCAGGTGTCGCTGGTCGAACAGCGCGTGCGAGGCGGCGCCCCGGCTGCCGATGTCGCCAAGACGATCGCCTCGCTCACCGAGGCCATCGCGACCGCGAACGCCGTCGGCGACCTGGCGTCGCTCACCGACCGACTCGACAAGCTCACGGGCAGCGTTGGCGAGCTCACCGAGAAACAGCAGGCCGAGGCACGCGCCGCGGTGGATGCCGCCATCGCCGAACGCGAAGCACTCGTCGCCGAGGTGGAGGCGCTCGCCGCGCAGGACCCCGCGAAGGCGCAGTGGAAACAGGTTTCGACGAAGCTCGACGAGCTGTTCGCCGCGTGGCAGGCCGCCCAGAAGGACGGGCCGCGACTGCCGAAGTCGGTCGGCGACGAGTTCTGGAAGCGCTTCCGTGCGGCACGCACGACGATCGAGACCCACCGCAAGGCGTTCTTCGCCGAGCTGGACAGTACGCACAAGGAAGCCCGCACCCGCAAGCAGGAACTCGCCGAACGCGCCGAGGCACTCGTCAGCAAAGGCACCGCGGCGATCCCCGACTATCGGCGCCTGCTCGACGAGTGGAAGCTTGCGGGCCGGGCGGGCAAGAAGGTCGACGACGCCCTGTGGGCCCGCTTCAAGGCCGCCGGTGACGCCCTCTACGCCGCGAAGGCCGAAGTCGACGCGCGAGAGAACGAAGAGTTCGCCGGCAACCTCGAGCAGAAGCTCGCACTGCTCGACGAGGCCGAGAAGTTGCTGACCGAGACCGACCGCGAGGTCGCGAAGAAGACGCTGCTCGGCATCCAGCGCCGGTGGGATGCCATCGGCAAGGTTCCGCGGGACTCCCTGCGCACCGTCGAAGACCGGCTGCGCAAGGTCGAGGCGGCCGTCAAGAAGCTGGATGACGACCACTGGAACAAGACCGACCCCGAGAAGGTCGCGCGCTCCACCGGTCTCGCCGCCCAGCTCACCGGCGCCATTGAGAAGCTGGAGCGCGAACTCGACGCCGCGAAGGCGAGCGGCGATCCGCGCAAGATCAAGGATGCCGAAGAGGCGCTCGCCGCCCGCCGCATCTGGCTCGACGCGCTCGGCTGAGATTTCCAGAGCGCTGTTCTCCACAGCCTCGCCTGTCCACCGAATGACACCGAATGGCATCCTGCCGTCGGCGGTGATGCCAGCCTGACGGAATGCGCCTCTCGCCCGTTCTCGTGGATGCCGACCTCAGCCCTGCCGAACTGCAGGCGGCCCGACTCGACGGCGAGGTGTACGACCTCGCCGGTTCCTACTGCCTCTTGGGTGAGCTGGAGACTCCGCGCCACCGCGCGAGGGCGGTGCTCGCCGGGCGGTCGCCGCGGCTGATCGCCGAGCTCGGCACCGCGGCCTGGATCTGGGGCGCGGTCGACACCCTCGGCGGGCTCGAGTTCGCCGTCACGCCCGACGCCCGCGCCCGTCTCGGCCCCGCCCACCACGCGACAGTGCGCGAGATCGTCTACGAACCCGGCGACGTGACCGCACTCGACGGCTGCCAGGTCACGACTCCGCTGCGCACGGTCATCGAGTTCGCGCGCAGCGAGGAGCCGTTCGACCCGACGGTCGCGTACCGGCTGGCGGCCATCGGCGGCTTCAGCCCCCACGATTGCCTGGCGTCGTTAGAGAGCCGAGTCGGCATCCCGTCGAAGGCGCGAGGCGTCGAGAATCTGCGCCGCCTGCTTACGCCGTAGACACGCGGTATACGTCGTACACGGCGTCGATGCGGCGCACGGCGTTGAGCAGGCGGTCGAGGTGCACGGTGTCGCCCATCTCGAACACGTACCGGCTGATCGCGAGACGGTCGCTCGAGGTCGAGACGTTCGCCGAGAGGATGTTGACGTGATGCTCCGAGAGCACGCGGGTGATGTCGGAAAGCAGTCCAGAACGGTCGAGCGCCTCCACCTGGATCTGCACCAGGAAGACACTCGACGAGGTCGGCGCCCACTCGACGTCGATCATGCGCTCGGGGTCTTCACGCAGCGAGGTGACGTTGAGGCAGTCGTCGCGGTGCACCGAGACGCCCGATCCGCGCGTCACGAATCCGACGATCGGGTCACCGGGCACCGGCGTGCAGCACTTGGCGAGCTTGACCAGGATGTCGGGGGCGCCGCGGACGAGAACTCCCGAGTCGCTCGGGCGCAACTGCCGCGCACGGCCCTTCGGGGTGAACGGGATCTCGGCCTCGTCGGCCTCCGCCTCGGACTGCAGTGAGGCGACGACCTTCTCGAGCACCGACTGGGTCGAGACGTGGCCTTCGCCGACGGCCGCATACAGCGCCTCGACGCCGTCATAGCGCATCGCGGCGGCGACCTCGGCGAAGACGTCGGTGCTCATCAGCTTCTGCAGCGGTAGGTTCTGTTTGCGCATCGCGCGGGCGATGGAGTCCTTGCCCTGCTCGATGGCCTCCTCTCGGCGCTCCTTCGTGAACCAGCCGCGGATCTTGTTGCGTGCCCGGGGGCTCTTGACGAAGTTGAGCCAGTCCTGGCTCGGGCCGGCATCCGGGTTCTTCGACGTGAACACCTCGACCACGTCACCGCTCGACAGCACGCTCTCGAGCGGCACGAGGCGGCCGTTGACCTTCGACCCCATCGTGCGGTGCCCGACCTCGGTATGCACGGCGTAGGCGAAGTCGACAGGGGTGGCCCCGGCCGGCAGACCGATGACCTTGCCCTGCGGGGTGAAGACGTAGACCTCTTTGGCCCCGATCTCGAAACGCAGATTGTCGAGGAACTCCCCCGCGTCTTCGGTTTCGGCCTGCCAGTCGCTGATGTGCGCGAGCCACGCCATCTCGGTGTCGTTCGGGCCGCGATCCGATTCGCCGCGACCGGAGTTGACCCGCTCCTTGTACTTCCAGTGCGCCGCGACGCCGAACTCGGCGCGCTGGTGCATGTCGTGGGTGCGGATCTGCAGCTCCACCGCGCGGCCCTTGGGCCCGATCACGGTCGTGTGCAGCGACTGGTACAGGTTGAACTTCGGCGTTGCGATGTAGTCCTTGAAGCGCCCCGGGATGGGGTTCCAGCGGGCGTGGATCGCGCCGAGCACGGCGTAGCAGTCGCGGATGTTGTTCACCAGGATGCGGATGCCGACCAGGTCGTAGATCTCGCTGAACTCGCGGCCGCGCTGCACCATCTTCTGGTAGATCGAGTAGTACTGCTTCGGCCGACCGACCACCTGACCCTTGATCTTGCCGGCCTTCAGGTCTTCGTTCACCGAGTCGATGACGGCTTGCACGAACTCTTCGCGCTGCGGCGTGCGGTCACGCACCAAGCTCTCGATCTCGACGTAGAGCTTCGGGTGAAGCACCGCGAACGACAGGTCTTCGAGTTCCCACTTGATGGTCTGGATGCCGAGACGGTGCGCCAGTGGCGCGTAGATCTCGAGGGTCTCCTGCGCCTTGCGCCTCGCCGACTCTTCGGCCACGAAGCCCCAGGTGCGGGCATTGTGCAGCCGGTCGGCGAGCTTGATGACGAGCACACGGATGTCTTTGCTCATCGCGACGACCATCTTGCGCACCGTCTCGGCCTGAGCGCTGTCGCCGTATTTCAGCTTGTCGAGTTTGGTGACGCCGTCGACGAGCATCGCGATCTCGTCGCCGAAGTCGGCACGCACGAGGTCGAGCGTGTAGTCGGTGTCTTCGACCGTGTCGTGCAACAGGGCGGCCGCGATCGTCTTCGCCCCGATTCCGAGGTCGGCAAGAATCTGCGCGACCGCGACGGGGTGGGTGATGTAGGGTTCGCCGCTCTTGCGTTTCTGCCCGGTGTGCGCCTTCTCGGCGGCCGCGTACGCGCGCTCGATGAGGGCGACGTCCGCCTTCGGGTGGTGCGTTCGCACCGTCTTCAGCAGACGGTCGACCGCACCGGTCGGCTGGGCTCGGGAGAAGATTCTGGGCAGCAGCGTTCTCAGGGTTGCCGTGTTCGGCGCCTGAGTGTCGGACATGCGCTGAGTCTAAGTTTCGATACGCGAGTCCGCTTGCGCGGACGCGCTACTCAACCCGCGGGATGTCACGCCGAAACGGAAGACTTCTCGCGGAGTTCGAGGGTGCGCTTGTCGCGGCGGGCGATCTCGGGCTCGTTGGCTCGGAACGCCGCGTAGAGCGGAGCGGCGATGAATGGCGTCGTGTAGGCGCCGATCACGGTACCGACGAGCAGCGCGAGCGAGATGTCGCGCAGCGTGTCGGCCCCGAGGATTCCCACACCGATCACGAGGATCGCCGCGACGGGCAGAGACGCGACGACGGCGGTGTTGATCGAGCGCACGAGGGTCTGGTTCGCCGCGAGGTTCACCGTCTCGCCGAAGGTGCGGGTGGAGTCGTCGCCCATCTCCGACGTGTTCTCGCGGATCTTGTCGAACACCACGACGGTGTCGTAGAGCGAGAAGCCGAGGATCGTGAGGAAGCCGATGACGGCCGCCGGGCTGATCTCGAAACCGGTCGCGGCGTAGACACCGATCGTGATGACGAGCACGTGAGCGAGACCGAGGATGGCAGCGATCGACATCTTCCAGGTGCGGAAGTAGACCGCCATGATGATGAGCGCTAGACCGACGAAGACCCCGAGTCCGAGAAGGGCTTGACGGGTGATGTCGGCACCCCAGGTGGGGCCGACGAGCGAGAATCCGACGTCGGCTGATCCGTAGGCTGCGCCGAGTACCTCCGCGACCTCGAGGCCTTCCGCCTCGGTCATCGCTTCGGTCTGAACACGGAGCCCGTCCTCGCCGACCTGCGTGACGCTCACCTGCTCGACCTCGACGACCTCAGCTATGGCCTCTGCTGCGAGGTCGGGGTTGGTGGTGTCGACGCCGCTCACCTGGAACTGCGAACCGCCGCGGAATTCGATTCCGAAGTTGAAGCCTTCGGCGGGGTTGCCACCGCCCCGAATGAACGGAACCGCGATGGCGAGCGCCATCAACACGACGGCGATGCTGAGCCAGACCTTGCGTTTGCCGACGAACGGCACCGACGTCTCGCCGGTGTACAGGTTGTTTCCGAAGCGCGTTAGCGCGTTGCCGGCGTTCTTGTCACGCTGAGCCATTACTTCTGTCCCTCCTGGGCGGCCTTGCGTTCCGCGATCGTCTGACGACGTTCCGCCTCTCGCGACGCACCGGCACGGCGGGCTTCCTTCGAAATCCGGAACTCAGCGCGTCCGCGGTAGACAGCGCCGAGAGCCTTCGGGTCGAGCCCGCTGAGCGGATGCCCCGACGAGAAGAAGCTGGTCTGTGCCAGCAGTTGCAGCATCGGGTGTGTGAAGAGCACGACGACGAGAACGTCGATGAGCACCGTGATGCCCAGAGTGAACGCGAAGCCCTTCACGTTGCCAACGGCGAAGATGTACAGCACGACCGCCGAGAGCAGGTTGACACCCTTCGCGGCGAAGATGGTGCGCAACGCGCGCTTCCAGCCCGCCTCGACGGCACCGATCACTCCTCGACCGTCGCGCAGCTCGTCGCGCACGCGTTCGAAGTACACGATGAACGAGTCGACCGTCATACCGATGGCGATGATCAAACCGGCGACGCCGGCAAGCGAGAGCCGGTAGTTGTAGTGCTGGGCGAGGATCGTCATTACCAGATAGGTGAGTCCACCGGCGACCAGCAGCGACACGATTGTCACCGATGCCAACGCCCGGTACTGGAAGAGCGAGTAGACCACGACCAGGATGAGGCCGATGAGCCCGGCCAGAAGGCCAGCCTGGAGCTGAGCCTCGCCGAGGGTCGGGGCGATCGTCTCGCGGCTTTGCAGCTCGAACGACAGCGGCAACGCACCGAACTTCAACTGATCCGCGAGCGCCGACGCTGACTCCGGCGTGAACCCGCCCGTGATTTCAGGCTGGCCGTTCGTGATCGCGGCGATCGTGCTGGGGGCGATGATGACGCGGCCGTCAAGCACGGTCGCGAACTGGTTGCGCACCCCGGTGAGAGAAACCAGACGCGTGGTGATCGCCGCAAAGGCTTCGGTGCCCTGGGCATCGAACTCGGGGCGCACCGCCCACTCGCTCGTGGCGACGCCGTTCGCCCCCAGCCGCGGTCCCGCGGTCGCGTCGACGACATTGGATCCATCGACCTCGACCGGACCGAGAAGGTACTTGATCGAACCGTCGGCTTCACAGGTGACAAGCGGCACGTCGGGGTCGGCGACATTCGTCGTCGCGGTGTCGAGGGTGGCGCAATCGAAGGAGTTGAACTCCTCCTGCAGCTCCGGCGTGACCCAGTTGAGGTCGCTGCCATCGGTCGGCTCGACGGTGGGAGTGGCTGCGGGGTCGGGCGTGGCGGTTGCCGTCGGATCGGGTGTCGGAGCGACAACGACGTTCGACGCCGCGTCGGCCAGCAACACCGCGCGGAACTCAAGCTTCGCCGACGCCTGGATGCGGTCGAGCGTCGCCTGGTCGGGTGTGCCGGGAATCGCGACGACGATGTTGTTGCCGAGCGTCGAGATCTCGGCCTCGGCGACACCGGTGGCATCGACGCGCTGCCGGATGATCGCGACCGCCTGCTCGAGCTCTTCGGCGCTGACATCCGTCGCTTCATCGATCAGCGGCGCCAGGATCATCTGCGTGCCGCCGGAGAGGTCGAGCGCGAGCTTGAGCTCCGGCTTCCAGGTACCCCAGATGGAGTTGCCGGCGACGACCGCCGCGAGAACCGCGATGATCGCCCCCAGCCAGGCGAGCGAACGGCCGGCCTTGCGGACGGGGCTCGACGACTTCGTGGCCACGCGCCTCTTCTTTCTTGATAAGTCAGGCAGACGCGCTCACGCGCGCCCAATGAGACCCGGCTTACGCCGAGTCAGCACCCCAGGGTAACGACTACTCGGTCGGCTTCTTGCGCGGGCGCGGCTTCGGTTGCTCGTCGCGCTCACCGAACTCCGGCTCCGCGATCGGCTCGACGCTGCTCTCGTTGAGCAGGGCGCGCGGCTCGTCGGCCGCATCATCGGCAACGGGCACGATGTCTTCGACGACCTTCGCGATGGTCTGGCTGTGCACGCGCAGCTTGGTGCCGGGCGTGGTCTCGATGATCGCCTCGTTCTTCTCCTCGTCGACCGAGAGGAGGGTGCCGAAGATGCCTTGGCTGGTCATCACCTCGGCGCCGGGCACGATCTTCTCGCGCATGGTCTCGGCGTCACGCTTGCGGCGCCGCGAGCTGACGAACATGAACACGATGAGCACCGCCGCAATGGCGATGAGAGCAAGGGACAGCGGGTCTTCGAACACGAGAGGCCTTCCGGGGATTGAGGGAAAACGCGCAGAGCCTACGTAGACGGCTTGGGCGAACCCCCTGAATCATATGTCATCGTCGAAGAGCGCCCCTCGATCGGGCCGACGGATGCCGAGGTGGTCCCAAGCCCGCCGCGTGGCGACTCGGCCGCGCGGGGTTCGACTGAGCATCCCAACGCGCACCAGGAACGGCTCCACGACCGACTCGATCGTGTCGGCCTCTTCACCCACGCTCACGGCGAGGGTGCTCAGGCCCACCGGTCCGCCCTCGAACCGCGAGACGATCGCCTCGAGCACCGCCCGGTCGAGGCGGTCGAGTCCGATCGGGTCGACGTCATACAACTCGAGTGCGCCGTTGACAGCGGCCATGCCCGCCCCCCCGCCACGCACGAGCGCGAAGTCGCGCACCCGGCGCAGCAGCCGGTTGGCGATGCGCGGGGTGCCGCGACTGCGACTCGCGATCTCGCGGCGCGCGTCGGGCGGGATCTCGAGGTCGAGCAGGTGCGCAGCCCGCGCGAGCACCTGGTCGAGCTCGTCGTCGTCGTAGAACTCGAGGTTGGCGGTGAACCCGAACCGGTCCCGCAAAGGGTTGGGCAACAGCCCCGACCGAGTGGTCGCCCCCACGAGGGTGAACGGCGCGAGATCGAGCGGGATGCTCGTCGCGCCCGCGCCTTTGCCGACCATGATGTCGATGCGGAAGTCTTCCATCGCCAGGTACAGCATCTCTTCGGCGCTGCGGGCCATGCGATGGATCTCGTCGATGAACAGCACTTCGCCGGGCACGAGGCTCGACAGCAGCGCAGCGAGGTCGCCGGCGTGCTGGATGGCGGGGCCGCTCGACATCCGCAGCGGTCGGCCCGACTCGTGCGCGACGATGATGGCGAGGGTTGTCTTGCCGAGCCCGGGCGGGCCGGCCAAGAGGATGTGGTCGGGGGTGCGATTCTGCATCGCGGCCGCGTCGAGCAGCAGCTGCAACTGCCCGCGCACCTTCGCCTGCCCGACGAACTCGGCGAGACTCCGCGGCCGCAGCGCTCCCTCGAACGCGAGTTCCGCCTCCGACTCGGGTGCCGGGCGCACGAGTCCGATGTCGACCGCGTCGTCGGTCACGACCGCACCTGCTGTGGCCCCAGTCGCGCGAGCGCGAGACGCAGGAGAGCCGGCACGGGCAATGCGCCGTCGCCAGTCGCGGCGTCGATGACCTCGTCGACCGCCTGAATGGCGACCCGCTCGTTCCAGCCGAGTCCCACGAGCGCGGCGACAACGTTCTGCGCCGTCGAAGACGGCTGTGCAGCAGCAGGAGCGACTCCGACCGGAGCGAAGATCTTGCCGGCGAGCGAGACGACGATGAGCTTCGCCGTCTTCGGCCCGATTCCCGACACCTTGCGGAAGGGAGCGTCGTCTTCCGCGGCGACCGCGGAGGCAATCTGGTCGGGGGTCAGCGTGGCGAGCACGCCGAGAGCCGACTTCGGCCCTACGCCGGAGACGCCGCGCAGCAGGTCGAACATCTCCAACTCCGGCAGCGTCGCGAACCCGAAGAGGCTCATGTCGTCTTCGCGCACGATGAGGGCGGTGTGCAGCCGGGTCTCGTTGCCCACCCGGAGGGTGAGCGCGTGCTGCGGGGTGACCTGCACCGAGTACCCGAGCCCGCCGACATCCACGTGCACGTGCGAGGTCGTGACGCTCAGCACCGTGCCACGCACCGACGAGATCACGACGCCACCCTACGTTTGCCCGCCGACTTCTCGGCCTCCCGCCACGCAACCTGTGCCGCTGTGAGCCCTTCCTTCGGTGGTCGAGTAGCGGCCGAAGGCCGCGTGTCGAGACCCACGCCCGGCATACCCCGCCACCCATGACAGATCGCCAGCGCCAAAGCATCCGCAGCATCCGCCGGCTTCGGCACTTCGTCGAGGGCCAGAATGCGCATCACCATGTTGCCCACCTGCGCCTTCGCGGCCGACCCGTATCCGGTGATCGCCGCCTTCACCTCGCTCGGCGTGTGCAACCCGACCGGCAGCCCGTGCTCGGCCGCCACCGCGAGGGCGATGCCGCTCGCCTGCGCGGTACCCATGACGGTGCGCAGATTGTGTTGCGCGAAGACGCGCTCGACGGCGACTGCACCAGGGGTGAACTCGGCGATGAGAGCTGAGATCCCGCGCGACACGGCCAACAGCCGGGTTTCGAGCGGGTCGCCGGCCGGAGTACGGATGACGCCGGCATGGATGAAGCGCACCCGACGCCCGGCGCCGAGTTCGACGACGCCGACACCGCACCGGGTGAGGCCGGGGTCGATTCCGAGGATGCGCACTCGGCCAGGCTAATCGAACGAATGTACGAATGGTTTCGACACGCCGCCTGCGGCGGCTACTCAACCGACGAGGGGCGCGGGCTACTCGTCGGTGTCGAGTTCGGCTTGGACCGCGTCCGGGATCTCGAAGTTGCTGAAGACGTTCTGCACGTCGTCGCTGTCTTCCAGCGCGTCGATGAGCCGGAACACCTTGCGGGCGGTGTCGGCGTCGACCTCGATGTGCAGGTTCGGCACGAACTCGGCTTCGGCGGAGTCGTAGTCGATGCCCGCTTCCTGGAGTGCGGATCGGGTCCGCACGAGGTCGGACGGATCGGTGACGACCTCGAATCCGCCGCCCTGGTCTTTGACCTCCTCGGCCCCGGCATCCAGCACGGCTTCGAGAATGGAGTCCTCGTCGACGCCGTCGACCTTCGTGATCGAGATCACGCCTTTGCGGCTGAAGTTGTAGGCGACGCTGCCCGGGTCGGCGAGGGTGCCCCCGTTGCGGTTGAGTGCGGTGCGCACCTCGGCTGCCGCGCGATTCTTGTTGTCGGTGAGGCACTCGACGAGGAAGGCGACACCGTTGGGCCCATACGCCTCGTACATGATCGACTCGTAGCTGACGGCTTCGCCACCGATGCCCGCGCCGCGCTTGATGGCGCGGTCGATGTTGTCGTTGGGAACCGAGGTCTTCTTGGCCTTCTGCACCGCGTCGAAGAGGGTCGGGTTGCCGGCGAGGTCGGCGCCGCCGATCTTGGCCGCGACCTCGATGTTCTTGATGAGCTTGGCGAACGACTTGGCACGACGGCTGTCGATGATCGCCTTCTTGTGTTTCGTGGTCGCCCACTTGGAATGCCCGCTCACGGTGCTCCTTCTCGCGTCAAAAGCCCTCGCAATCTTAGCTGGCGCCCTTGCCGAGCCCCGCTCTAGGCTCACGAGGTGCCTGCCCGCTGGTTCCGCATCTCCTTCGCAGAGAATGCATTTCAGCGATACCTCACCGAGATCGGCGAGCCCCTCGAGTCGTTGCGCATCGGCGGTGCCCTCAAAGCGGCGACCGGCTTCTACACTGACTCGCGTGCCCAGCACGCTCGCATCCTCGACGAGGGCGACGGGCTGCTCTGGCAGTGGGGTCCGGATGCCGATGCCACCCGGTTCACTGCGGGCGTCACCCGGCAGCTGATCCGCGAGGGCGACGACCAGCCGATCGTTCAGGTGACGCTCTGCTTGGCCTACCGCTGGACGCCGGCGCGACGGGCGCTCGGTCGCGGACACGCCTGGTGCTTCACGCCGACCCAGGTTGCCGAGTTCGAGCGCACCATCCGCCGCTCCCCCGAGTTCCGCGCGGTCGCCTCTGCCGCGCCGGTGGAGGTCACCCTCCGCACCGACAGCCTCTAGCCCTCTTTCAGCCGCACCCCCGACGACTTCAGCTCGAGCTGCGCCAGCCGCCGGACGACGTCGGGTTCGCCGCGGCGCCAGGCGCCGAGGGCGTCGGAGTCGATGCTGGTGATCGCCGACAGTTTCTGGGTCGTCAGGGCTCGGAGCGCGAGCAAGTCGAGCCCGGCGTCGGCGGTGACGATCGCCTTCACCCGCCCCGCGCGCCGGATGAACAGGATGCGCGGCACCAGCCAGATGATGAGGATCGTCAGCACCGGAAGCGCCGCCGTGCCGATGCCGAGGGTCGTCGCGAGCTGCAGCACGGCATCCTGCTGTGCCTGCCCGGCAGCCTCCAGCGAACCACCCGCGTCGCTCGCCCCGTCGAAGGGCAGGCGGATGCCGGGGCCGATGAGCGGAACACCGCCGAGCGTCTCGCCGACTTCCGTCATCGTCTCTCGGAAGCCTGCTCCCGCGTCCTCCATCTGAACCCCGAAGACGGCGAGGTTGTTGATCAGGGTGAACACGGTGTAGCCGAACCAGACCCACAGGGCGATCGCGCTGAGCGCGAGCACATCGGCGATGATCTGGCGGGTGCGGCGTGCGGCGAAGTCGGAGTAGATCTTCATTCTCTTATCTTCCTGGCACAGGATGCCGCGCGCAGCGTGATCGCGGCGGTGGTCAGGCCAGGTCGAGCCGATCGATCAGCCAGGCGTGGTCTGTACCGTCGCCGTCTCACCCGACACCGAGGTGTCGGTGACGATCACCTTGTAGTCGCTGTGGCTGTCGAGGAAGTTCTGCGCGACACTCTCGAAGCCCTCACACGTGGGCTCGAACGACTCCTGATACTCCTCGGTCGTGATGCTGAAGTACAGCTCGCAATCGACCTCATCGAACGCCTTGTCGTACTGTCCGATGACCTCCTGCGGAGCCCGTACGGCGCCGAGGACGCTGCTGACGACGATCGCGACGACGACTCCGACGATGATCAGCAGGGCGAGCGCGGCGCCGCCGATGATCCACGGCAGCTTCGAGCGCCGGGGAGGCGGCGCGACAGCCGGGCTGTTCCGGGGGCGGTGTGCTCACCCGCGAACCTTGTCGAGGAACCGGGAGTGGAAGCGATAGTCGTCGGTGACCTCGGGATGAAAGGCCGTCCCCAGCAGGGGGCCTTGCTCCACCGCGACGACGCGGCCGTCATCGAGTACGCCCAGGGCGTGGGCCTTGGGCCCCACCGACTCCACAACGGGCGCGCGGATGAATACGGCATGCACCGGGGGCCCGCCGAGTTCCGGGATGTCGAGATCGGTTTCGAAGGAGTCGTTCTGGTTGCCGAAAGCGTTGCGTCGCACGACGACGTCGAGCCCGCCGAGGGTCTGCTGGCCGGCGATGGCATCCCGCACGGTGTCGGCAAGCAGGATGAGGCCCGCGCACGTGCCGTAGACGGGCATCCCCTCGGCGATGCGCTTCTTGAGCGGCTCCGCGAGTCCGAACGTGCGCGAGAGCTTGTCCATGACGCTCGACTCGCCGCCCGGGATCACCAACCCGGCCACCTCGTCGAGTTCTGACGCCCGGCGAACCGGCACGGCATCCGCCCCCAACTCGCGCAGGACGAGCAGGTGCTCGCGGAAGTCGCCCTGGAGGGCGAGAACGCCGACCTTGGGTCTCGACACGCGGCCTGCGGGCGCTACTCGACCACCGAGATCGCTACCAGCCACGGTCGGCGAGGCGGTGCGGCGCCGGGATGTCGGCGACGTTGATGCCGACCATCGCCTCGCCGAGGCCCCGCGACGCGGCGGCGATCTCGGCCGGGTCGTCGAAGAACGTCGTCGCCTTGACGATCGCCGCGGCCCGCGCTGCCGGGTTGCCCGCCTTGAAGATGCCCGAGCCGACGAACACGCCATCGGCGCCGAGCTGCATCATGAGCGCGGCATCCGCCGGGGTCGCGACGCCACCCGCGGTGAACAGCACGACAGGTAGCTTGCCCGTCGCCGCGATCTCCGCCACCAACTCGTACGGCGCCTGCAGATCTTTCGCCGCGACGTACAGCTCGTCTTTGGTCTTCGACTTCAGAGAGTTGATCTCGCCCATGATGGTGCGGATGTGCTTGGTCGCCTCGGAGACGTCGCCGGTGCCGGCTTCACCCTTTGAGCGGATCATCGCCGCGCCCTCGGTGATGCGGCGCAGCGCCTCGCCGAGGTTGGTGGCGCCGCACACGAACGGCACCGTGAAGGCGTGCTTGTCGATGTGGTTGACGTAGTCGGCGGGAGAGAGCACCTCGGACTCATCGATGTAGTCGACGCCTAGCTCTTGCAGAATCTGGGCCTCGACGAAGTGGCCGATGCGAGCCTTCGCCATGACCGGAATCGACACCGCCGCAATGATGCCGTCGATGAGGTCGGGGTCGCTCATACGTGCGACGCCGCCCTGGGCGCGGATGTCGGCGGGAACCCGCTCGAGTGCCATGACGGCGACGGCGCCCGCGTCTTCGGCGATCTTCGCCTGGTCGGCGGTGACGACATCCATGATCACGCCACCCTTGAGCATCTCCGCGAGTCCGCGCTTGACGCCCTTCGTGCCCAGCTCCGGAGTCGAGTGCGGGGTCGTGTCGATCGTGCTCATAACGATCGATTCTACGCGCGCCGCGTGCTGCCGACCCGCAGCGGCGGGAGCCACACCACGGGAATTGGACCGCACCGAACAGACGGCGGCGACAGGCGGGTGAGCGCAGAGTCCGGTCTCGACACGCCGCTGCGCGGCTACTCGACCACCGAAACGGGCCCCGCTGCGCGGCTACTCCAGCGACGAGGGGGGCCAGGCGGCGGCGATTTCGTCGCGCACTTCGCCGAGCAGCCGCGGGATGGCTTTGGTGCGGGCGATGATCGGGAAGAAGTTGGCGTCGGTCGCCCAGCGCGGCACGACGTGCTGGTGCAGGTGCGCGGCGATGCCGGCCCCGGCGATCGCGCCTTGGTTCATGCCGAGGTTGAAGCCGTCGGCACGAGCGGTCTGGGTGAGCACCCGCATCGCGGTCTGGGTGAGCGACCCGATCTCGGCGACCTCCTCGGGCGTCGCCGAGTCATAGGTCGCGATGTGGCGGTACGGCACGACGAGCAGATGGCCGCTGTTGTAGGGGAAGAGATTGAGGATGACGTACGCGAGTTCGCCGCGATGCGCGATGAGCGCCTGTTCATCGGTCAAGGTCGGGGCGGTGCAGAACACACAGTCATCCCCGGGCGAGACGCCACCCTGTTCGATGTAGGCGATGCGGTGCGGGGTCCACAGCCGCTGAAAGCCGTCGGGGATGCCGGCGAGCCCCGCCGATGATTCCGCATCGGGGTACTCGGTGCCGTCGTAATCAGTAGGCATCTCAGACCTGTGCGTGCGTCGCGATTGCTTCGTGGATGCGCTTCACGGCATCCTCGATCGGCACGCCGTTGTCTTGGGTGCCGTCGCGGAACCGGAAGCTCACGGTGCCCGCGGCGCGGTCCTGCTCCCCCGCGATCAACTGGAACGGCACTTTCATGAGGGTGTGCGACCGGATCTTCTTCTGCATGCGCTCGTCGCTGACATCCAGTTCGGCGCGCACGCCTTCGGACTTGAGTCGGTCGATGATGGCGCCGAGGTAGTCAGCGAACTCCTCGGCGACGGGGATTCCGACGACCTGCACCGGCGACAGCCACACAGGGAACGCGCCCGCGTAGTGCTCGAGCAGGATCGCGAAGAACCGCTCGATCGAGCCGAACAGCGCGCGGTGGATCATGATCGGGCGCTTCTTCTCGCCGTCGCGGTCGGTGAACTCCAGGTCGAAGCGTTCCGGGAGGTTGACGTCGACTTGCACGGTCGAAAGCTGCCAGACCCGGCCGATCGCGTCGCGGGTCTTGAGGTCGATCTTCGGGCCGTAGAACGCGGCCTCACCGGGCACCTCGGTGTACTTCAGGCCTGACGCCTTCGCGACGTGTCGCAGCGCGTCGGTCGAGTACTCCCAGAACTCGTCGGAGCCGATCCACTTGTCTTTCTCGTCGTCGCGCATCGATAGCTCGAGCTCGAAGTCGTCGAGGCCGAAGTCGCGCAGCATCGAGATGACGAACTCGAGCACCTTCGCGGTCTCGGCCTCGAGCTGCTCGGGGGTGACGAAGAGGTGGGAGTCGTCTTGCGTGAAGCCGCGCACGCGGGTGAGCCCGTGCAAGGCGCCGGAGAGTTCGTTGCGGTACACGGTACCGTTCTCGGCGAGGCGCATCGGCAGGTCGCGGTAACTGCGGCCGCGCTCCTTGTAGATGAGGATGTGCATCGGGCAGTTCATCGGCTTGAGGTAGTAGTCGACGCCTTGCTTGGTGACGTTGCCGTCGGCATCCCGCTCTTCGTCCATGCGAATGGGCGGGAACATCCCCTCCGCGTAGGTCACCAGGTGGTTCGAGGTGAGGAAGAGGTCTTGCTTCGAGATGTGCGGGGTGTACACGTAGGTGTAGCCCGCCTCGATGTGCCGCTTGCGCGCGTGCTGTTCCATCTCCATGCGCACGACGCCGCCGCGCGGGTGCCAGACCGAGAGGCCCGAGCCGATCTCTTCGGGGAACGAGAAGAGGTCAAGCTCTTTGCCGAGTTTGCGGTGGTCGCGCTTCGCCGCCTCCTCGAGACGCTCCAGGTACGCCTTGAGTGCACCCTTGTCGGGCCACGCGGTGCCGTAGAGGCGCTGCAACTGCGGGTTCTTCTCCGAGCCGCGCCAATACGCAGCCGCAATGCGGGTGAGCTTGTGCGCAGCGAGTGCGCCGGTGTTGGGCACATGGGGCCCGCGGCACAGGTCTTTCCAGACCGTTGTGCCGTCGCGGTCGACGTTGTCGTAGATCGTGAGTTCGGCCCCGCCGACCTCGACGCTCTCGGCGTCGTCGCCGGCTCCCTTGAGCCCGATGAGTTCGAGCTTGTACGGCTCGTTCGCGAGTTCCGCGCGCGCCTCGTCTTCGCTCACGACTCGGCGCACGAAACGCTGACCCGAGCGGATGATGCGGTCCATCTCCTTCTCGAGCGCCGGAAGGTCCTCGGGCGTGAAAGGGGTCGCGACGTCGAAGTCGTAGTAGAAGCCGTCGTCGATCGGCGGACCGATGCCGAGCTTCGCCTCGGGGTTGATGCGCTGCACAGCCTGGGCGAGCACGTGAGCGGTCGAGTGCCGCAGAATGCCGAGCCCGTCGGGCGAGTCGATCTCGACGGGCTCCACGGCATCCGTCTCGGTGACTGTCGTGGCCTTGTCCGCCAGCACGCCGTTGATGCGCAGAGCGATCACGGCACGGTCGGGAAACAGGTCGAACCCGGTCTTGGAACTCACCTGCTCAACGATAGCGGCGCGCCACCCGCACCTCAGGCCGCTGCTAGCCTGCCCTCGACCGGCACGGTAACGCCCGTGTCGGCGTTGAACAAAGGAGTTCACGGATGGAGTGGATCATCGGAATCATCGGCGGCGCGCTCGGCGGTGTCGGCTCGGGCGCCGCGGTCAAGAAGAACGCGCTCGGACCGATTGTCAACGGCATCCTCGGCGCCATCGGCGGGGCCGCCGGCAGTGCGATCGTGCAGGCCCTGCTCGCGGGAGGTGCGGGTCTCGACCTCGGCGCGATCGCCGGCAACCTCGTCGGTGGCGGCGTCGCGGGTGCGATCGTCGCGACCGTCGTCGGTCTGATCGTCAACGCGGTCAAGAAGAAGTAGTCCCGCACGGGAGCAGGCGCTCTAGGGAGTTGGCTCCGGGGTCGGCTCGGGGGTGGGCTCGACGGTCGGCTCCGGCGTGGGCTCCGGCTCGGGTTCCGGCTCCGGTTCCGGCTCGGGCGCTGGTGCCGGACTGGTACCCCCGTCGACGGTGCCGTCCGACTCCACGGGCGACGGCGCGACCGGCGGCGATGGTGAGTCGACGGGTGCGGGTGCTTCGCCGCGCGGCAGCGTACTGAGCGCGAGCACCGCGATGGCCGCGACGGCAAGAGCCGACAACCCGATGATGAACGCGCGTCGCGCTCCGGATCGCGGAGGTACCGTGCCGATCGGTTCAGGCGCCATCACATCTGCCGGGCCGACGTCGGCGACGGGCACATGCGGCGCGACGAGCGGCTCGGTCGCCGCGGTGGCGGGCTGCGGCTCGGCGTCGCCTGCTGCCGGCAACGGCTGGGTCGGGTCGTCGTCTCGGGTCATGGTTTCACCGTGGCTCGTCGGCTGGAGCCCGGCAACGCCCTTGCTTTTCGCTGGGCGGGGGGTTACGTGCCGGGACCAAGGCCCCTCGCCACCCTCTGCCGGCGGGCGGATGATCTGGACATGACCATCCGCGCGGCCACACGAATTCTGGCGCGCTATCCGCTCGTCATCCTCGTGTTGGTCGGCGGACTCCTCGCCGGCGTCTTCGCGTTCGCCGGTGTCGAGCCGGCCGCGCGCTGGACGGCTACGGCTGTAGCGGCTGTTGTCGCGCTCGCGCAGGTCGTGAACATGGTGCGCGACGCCCGTGCGGGGCGGTGGGGCCTCGACGTCCTGGCCGTTCTCGCGATCGGCAGCACCGCCGTGCTCGGCGACTACTGGACCTCGTTGATCGTCGCGCTCATGATGGCGGGCGGCGAGGCGCTCGAAGACTACGCGTCACACCGCGCCCGAGGGCAGTTGAGCGCGTTGCTGTCGCGCGTCCCTCGACGCGCTCGGCGCATCGGCTCCGACGGTGAACCGCACGCAGTCGACGTGGCCGAGGTCTCCCCCGGCGACGTGCTCGTGGTCACCCCGGGCGAGGTCGTGCCGGTGGATGCCGAACTGCTCGATGGCGAGGCCGATTTCGACGAGTCCTCGCTCACCGGGGAGAGCCTGCCCGTGACCCACCCGGCGGGGTCGCCGATTCTGAGCGGCTCGGTGAACGGGTCGACGACGGTGAGGATGCGGGCATCCGCTCGTGCCGCCGACAGCCAGTACCAGCAGATCGTCGCCCTCGTCGAGGGCGCCGCGGCATCCCGGGGCCGTTTCGTGCGGCTGGCCGACCGCTACGCGCTGCCGTTCACCGCCCTCGCACTGCTCATCGCGGGACTCGCCTGGGCGATCAGCGGCGACCCCACGCGCTTCGCTCAGGTTCTCGTCGTGGCGACGCCCTGCCCGCTGCTCATCGCCGCTCCCGTCGCGTTCGTCGCCGGGATGGGACGCGCGGCTCGCGAAGGCGTCGTCATCAAGAGCGGCGAGAGCCTCGAACGACTGGCCCGACCACGCACCGTCGCCATCGACAAGACCGGAACGCTCACACGCGGGCGACCGGAGGTGGATCGCGTCGAAGCGTTCGGCACCAGCTCGGCCGACGAGATCCTCGCCCTCGCCGCTGGGATGGAGGCGGGATCGAACCATGTGCTCGCCACGGCCATCGTCGACGCCGCCGCCCAACGTGCGCTGAGCCCCGAGGACGTCACCGACCTCGAGGAGCTCACCGCTCACGGGATGCGGGGGCGGTGGAACGGATCTGCGCTGTGCCTCGGCAAGGCCGCCTTCGTTGCGGCAGAGACGGGCCCTTTCGAGTTGGGTGAACTGGCGCCCGGCGAGACGGCGGTTTACGTAGGCGTCGCCGGCGAGCCGGTGGGACGCATCGTGTTACGCGACGAGGTACGAGCGGATGCGGCGGCGACGATCGCGCTCCTGCGCGCGGGAGGCGTGGGCGCGGTCGTCATGCTGACCGGCGACGCCGACGCGACGGCGCGGCACGTCGCTCGCGCGGTCGGCATCATCGACGTGCGGTCCGGGCTCTTGCCCGCCGACAAGGTCGCCGTCGTCTCGGCGCTGCCCGACCGCCCCGTGCTCGTCGTCGGTGACGGCGTGAACGACGCCCCCGTGCTTGCCGCCGCCGACGTCGGCGTCGCGATGGGAGCGCGGGGCTCGACAGCGGCGAGCGAATCAGCGGATGTCGTCATCCTGCTCGATGACATCAGCCGGGTCGGCACAGCCGTCGCAACCGCCCGCCGCACCGTGCGCATCGCCGGCCAGAGCATCGCGATCGGCATCGGCCTCAGCATCGTGTTCATGCTCATCGCCGCCACCGGGGTGCTTCCCGCGATCGCGGGAGCACTTGTTCAGGAGGGGATCGATGTGGCGACAATCCTCAACGGGCTCCGCGCGGGTCGCGGGTCGCGATCGCGGGCCGTCGATGAAACGCGAAAACCCCTGGTCAACCCAGGGGTTTCGTAGAATTGGTGGGCGATACTGGGATCGAACCAGTGACCTCTTCCGTGTCAGGGAAGCGCGCTACCGCTGCGCCAATCGCCCGCTCCCGGCTGGCGACCGGATCGGATTGAGAGAGGTGGCGACGGGATTCGAACCCGTGTGGACGGCTTTGCAGGCCGCTGCCTCGCCTCTCGGCCACGCCACCACGTGAGCGGCCATCCCGAACAGCGGATGAACCGTGAGACTTCTCCCTCGAGCGGATGACGAGATTCGAACTCGCGACCCTCACCTTGGCAAGGTGATGCGCTACCACTGCGCCACATCCGCGTTACACGCTTGCGCGTGCGGGTTCGACTCTAGCCGATGCCCCGACCCCGGCCAAACCAACCGAGGGCGTGTTACGCGACCTCCCGGACAGCGATTCGGCGTCGACCCTTGTGGCAAGATGGAGGCCGCGGGCGATTGGCGCAGTTGGTAGCGCGCTTCCTTCACACGGAAGAGGTCATCGGTTCGAGTCCGGTATCGCCCACCACCTCCCGTCTCTCTCGTCACGTCGACCTGAGCGCGACCAGTTCGGCCAACGCCTCGTGGTCGGCCTCCGCGCGATCGTCGAGCACCCGTGCGAGCGTCGTGCCACCGAGTTCATCCCACACGGCGACGCGTGACAGCCGCACGGCTCCTGCGGCCGCAAGGGCGTCGCGCATCGCGTCATAGAGGGCGCGTTGTTTCCACCGGGGTGAGCCCGACGGGCCGAACGTTCCGGGTGGGTCGGCCGGGCCGAACATCCGCTCCGTCGAGGGGCTGGCCCAGTAGCCGCCGCGACTCGCCTTGCGCAGGCTGGCCATCTCGTGTTCATCGCAGTATCGGCGGTAGTCGTCGGTCCACGGCAACGACTCGGCCCACGCCGGCTCGAGCGACATGCGGCGGTATCGATTGAAGTGCTGCTCCTCGTCGAGTTCGACGAGCGAACCGTCGGCGAGCACGATGTCCCAGACGCCCGGGCGGAAGACCACCATCGACTCCGCTGTGCCTCCGAGCGCGCGGAAGAGCTCAAGCACGCGCTCGGCTGCTTCGGCGGGCATGTTGTCCAGCCGCGGCGCGGGCGGACGCACACCAGCCGGTTTGCGCCCGAGGTCGGTCAGCAATCCCTGCAGTCGCGACTGCCGCTGCCGTTGACCCGCCACCCCTCGACTATGCCCGACCTAGCTGCCTCACGCCGGTTCGAGCGCCGCCGCCAGCTTTCGGTGCACGGCACCCAGTCGCCCCCCGTCGAGCGGCCCCGGAACAGCGAGCAGCGCGGCGACCCCGTCGGGCGAGGTGATGCCGACGCCGTGCACGAGGTAGCCGTTGATCACCTCCCACTCGACGCCGACGAAACACAGGATGCCGCGCACCGGCACCGCGGGATCGTCGAGCGCCGCCTCGACCACGCGCACCTGGCGGCGCATGGCGTGCACGAGGTGGGTGTGGTCGTCGCGCCCGACGAGCAGGCGTCGCGGGGTGGTGTCACTGCCGGCGTAGGTGTCGACCCGCGGTCGTCCGGTGTAGTTCTTCGCGTCGATCACGTAGACGCCGCTCGGCGCGATGGCGATGTGGTCGATGTTGGCGTCACTGCCGGGAACGCGACGGTCGTGCACGGTGCGCACGGCGGCGTCGGCGAGCATCCGACCGACGATGGCCTCCCCCACCGCTCCGGCACGCCAGGCCCGCGCGTCACGGGACCCGGCCTGCCGCAGGCTCTCACGGTAGGCCGAGGCGCCCGCGAAGCCGCGATCCTGGGTCATGGCGGCACGCTACTCGCCGCGCCCGACCTCCCACCCGAATCGAGTCGTCACCCCGGGTGAGAACAGCACCGAGTCGGGTGCCCGACCCGTCACCCCCGGCAGCCCCGCGGCCGCGACGAGCTCGTCGTCGAGTTCCAGCAGCTCCGCCGAGTGGATCGGCCACGGCTCGTGCTCGTTCGGCAGCAACCGGGTGCGCCCACCCCGGGCGGTGAACATCCCCCAGCGCGCGGTGAGAAAGTCGGCGAGCGGATCGGCTTGCACCACAGCGCCGGGCCGCGCGACGATCGTGCTCGCCGGCCCTCCCCCACGCCGTCGCGAGCTGTACCGGATGACGCCGTCCGCGGCATCCATCGTCGTTCGCGACCAGAAGTAGGGCAACCCGAACACTGCGCGCGCCGCGAGCACCGCCGCGAGACGCGACGCCTCGAGTGACCGGAACACCACTCCCCTGCGCCCCGTCGCATCGACGCCATAGAGGCGCACGTTGACCTCGACGAAGCTGCCGACGTACGGCACGGGCGGGCTGCCGAAGAGGGTCGCCCGGTCGAGCAGGAACGGGATGAGGCCCACCCACGTGCCGCCGTCGTGTTCGTCGGGCACCACCCCGGGCGGCAACAGCGGAGCGACGACGGCAGGGGCGACGCGCCAGTGCAGAAAGGTGAGGTCGCTCCAGCGTTGGCTCGCGATCGTGCGGCCCGCGAGGGGAGGTGCGGTACGCCGGATCGGCTCGGGCAGCATCACGTCGACTGCCGGCGCTGAAGCAGCACCCAAACCGGTGCCGACACGACGGCCGCACCCACGGCAACCCCGAAGAAGGCGACGATCGGAGTCCACAGCACTCCGACCTGAGCGCTGAACAGGATGCCGACCGTGTCGCCGGAGATCGGCGGGGCGAGGAACCCGACCGCCGTTGCTGCGAGAAGGGAGAGTCCCCAACGGGGGGCGACACCCGCGCTGGCGAGGGGCCGTGCGGCGTGCACGATTGCGGCCGCGATTCCCGCCAGCACGCCGACGACCGCCGACCAGGGAAACGACACCGTGACGGCACCGGATGCGGTCGCGGCGATGCCGGCGAGAAACCCGAAGCCCAGCGAGCGAGTCACCGGCCGTCCGGTCGCCTTCAGGGTGTCGACCAGGAGCCAGCCGAGCGCCCCGGACGCCGGGCCTACCACTCCGGCGAGCAGGATACGCGGCACGTACGCGTCAAGGGCGACCTCGAGGCTCACCAGCCAGACCGCGAACGCGATCCAGAACCCCAGGATGCCGGCGATCGCCTCGCTCCCCCGCACGAGGGCGACCGCGCGGGCGCGCATCGGTGACCACGCCAACAGCACATACGCCGACGACGAGACGAACAGCGGGAGCCCTCCGCCGAAGTCGACGATGCCGCAGCCCTCGAAGCGACACCCCTCGGTGACGAGGGGCGGAATGAGCACGGCCGCGGGGAAGACGATCAGGCCCCATGCGAGCATCAGCACCCAGCGCGCCAACCCATCGGCCCCCGACCCGCTGGCCGCCGCTTCAAGCAGCACCAACACGGGCAGGGTGAAAGCCGAGATGCCCAGCAGGTAGTCGAGCCGCGCCGCGTCGGTGAGCACCCCGACGGATGCCGTGACGACCGTCGTGAGAACGGCGGCGGCGGTCGCCGGCCACACCATCCGTCCGCCCAGCACCGGGCGAACAAGTTGGTAGATCGACAGGGTGGCCAGCGCCCCCGCCGCGAAGGAGATCGCGACGAAGAGCGGTGTCATGACACAAAGGTACGGGGCGCCGCTCCCGAAGGAACGGCGCCCCGCGCGGACATGTCCGCGGACCTAACCGGTATTACTTGGCGTCGAGGACGTAGCCCTCTTCACCGTGCACGACCGTGTCGATGCCGGCCAGCTCGTCTTCATTCTTGACGCGGAAGCCGATCGTCTTCTCGATGACGAAGCCGATGATGAACGCCGCGACGAAGGAGAAGATCATCACACCGAACGCGGCGATCGCCTGCAGCGCGAGCTGGTTGAACGAACCGCTGTAGATCAGGCCGGTGCCCTTAGCGAAGAAGCCGAGGAACAGCGTGCCGACGATGCCGCCGACGAGGTGGATACCCACAACGTCGAGCGAGTCGTCGAAGCCGAGCTTGAACTTCAGCTCGACCGCGAGCGCCGAGATCGCGCCCGAGAGAATGCCGAGCACGATCGCCCAGCCGGGCTCAAGGAACGCACAGGCAGGGGTGATCGCGACGAGACCGGTCACGGCACCCGACGCGGCACCGATCGAGGTGGCCTTGCCATCCTTGATCTTCTCGACGATGAGCCAGCTGAGAACCGCCGCCGCCGGAGCAACCAGCGTGTTCACGACGATCGTTCCGAGGAACGTGCCGTCAGCGGTGAGCGAGCCGTAGCTGCCGTCCGCGTAGACCCATGCCGCCTCAGCGCCACCGTTGAAGCCGAACCAGCCGAACCACAGGATCGCCGCGCCGAGAAGCACGAATGGCGGGTTGTGCGGCTGGTGAGCACCCTTGGCGAAGCCGATGCGCTTGCCGAGCACGAGCGCCAACGCAAGAGCGGCAGCACCCGCGTTGATGTGGACCGCGGTACCACCGGCGTAGTCGAGCACGAACTCGTCCCACCCGAAGGTGTTGCCGAGGTTCATGATCCAGCCGCCGCCCCAAACCCACGCCGCAACGGGGAAGTAGACGACGGTGGCAAAGAGACCGGCGAAGATCAGCCACGACCCGAACTTCGCGCGGTCAGCGATCGCGCCCGAGACGAGCGCGACGGTGATGATCGCGAAGGTCGCGCCGAAGAAGGCAAGCACGAGATCCGACTCCGCCACGCCGCTGAGCGCGAACGTAGAGAACGGGTCACCGAACAACTGGGCCGGGTCACCGACGGCCGCCATGTTGAACCCGTACAGGACCCACAGGACGCCGATGAGAGCCATCGAGCCGAAGCTCATCATCATCATGCTGATGACGCTCTTGGCCTTGACGAGACCGCCGTAGAAGAACGCGAGACCAGGCGTCATGAAGAGAACCAGGGCGCCGGCGGTCACCGCCCATGCAAAAGTGCCACTATCCATTGGATTCGACCAATTACCTCTCTGGGAGCTTGCAAGATTGCACCGTTGGAACGTCGCGCTCGGTGAGGGGACTTGCTACCTCGGGTACGCGGCTCAGTCTGGCGGCGTGAGGTTACCGGGGCGCGTGGGAAATGTTTCGCGAATGTTACACACGCCCTGCCGGTGTAAACATCGTGTTTCGGAGGCCCTCCGATTCGCTTCGAGTCCCCGCCGACCGGCCCCGATGCGCCCCGATAAGCTCTAGTCAGGAGCGCCGGGAAGCCTGGTCGGCCGACGCGAACGCGTCGTGACGAATAGGAGACCTGTGAAGACCCTCGCCCCCTCGCTTGCCCGCAACTTTCTCGGCAACGCCCCCCGCTGGTACAAGATCACGATCCTTGCCTTCCTGGCGGCGAACCCGATCATGTTCCTCGCCATCGATCCCTTCGTGGGCGGGTGGTTGCTCGTCGCCGAGTTCATCTTCACGCTCGCGATGGCGCTCAAGTGCTACCCGCTGCTGCCCGGCGGCCTCCTCGCGATCGAAGCGGTCGCCCTCGGCATGGCTTCCCCCGACGACGTCTTCCGGGAGACCGAGGCGAACTTCCCCGTCCTCCTGCTGTTGATGTTCATGGTCGCCGGCATCTACTTCATGCGCGACCTGCTGCTCATGCTGTTCACGAAGCTGCTCGTCGCGGTCAAGTCGAAGATCCTGCTCGCCTTGACCTTCTCGGCGCTGTCGGCGGTGCTCTCCGCTTTCCTCGACGCCCTGACCGTCGCGGCAGTCGTCATCGCCGTCGCCACCGGCCTCTACACCGTCTATCACCGCTTCATCTCGGGTCGCGGATTCGATGACGACCACGATCACGACGACGACGACTACGTTCAGCCGGGCCGCGAGAGCGATATGGAGACGTTCCGGTCGTTCCTGCGCAGCCTCATGATGCACGCGATGGTCGGCACCGCCCTCGGCGGGGTCGCGACGCTGGTCGGAGAACCGCAGAACCTGCTCATCGGCGAGACGATGGGCTGGGACTTCGCGCAGTTCTTCCTGCGCGTCGCCCCCGTGTCGATTCCCGTGTTCATCGTCGGGCTGCTGATGTGCGTGCTGTTGGAACGCACCCGCCTGTTCGGCTACGGCGCAGAGCTCCCGGCCTCGGTTCGCGAGGTCATGGAGCACTGGGATGCGCGAGAGAGCGAAGGTCGCACCCCCAAGATGCGCGCCCGACTCATCGTGCAGGGATTCACCGCACTGGCACTCGTCGTCGGACTGGCGCTGCACGTCGCCGAGGTCGGCCTCATCGGCCTGTCGGTCATCGTGCTGGCCACCGCGTTCAACGGAGTGACGAACGAGCACGCGATCGGCAAGGCTTTCCAAGAGGCGATGCCGTTCACCGCGCTGCTCGTCACCTTCTTCGCGATCGTCGCCGTCATCCAACAGCAGGAGCTGTTCAAGCCGGTGATCGACGCCGTGCTCGCCCAGGAAGGCACCGGGCAGCTCTCGTTCATCTTCATCGCCGCGGGCGTGCTCTCGGCGATCAGCGACAACGTGTTCGTCGCGACGATCTACATCACCGAGGTCGAGCAGGCATTCCTCGCGGGAAGCCTGTCCCGCGAGCAGTTCGAGTTGCTCGCCGTGTCGATCAACACCGGAACCAACATCCCGAGCATCGCGACTCCGAACGGGCAGGCCGCCTTCCTGTTCCTCCTCACGTCGGCCCTCGCCCCGCTGATTCGCCTCGGGTACGTCAAGATGATGTGGATGGCGCTGCCCTACGCGATCGTGCTGTCGATCGTCGCGTACCTGGCGACGGTGTTCCTGTTGGCCTGAGCGCTATTCGGTAGCGGCCGAGGTCAAGGCGATGAGCCGAGAGATCGCGCGCAGGTACTTCTTGCGGTAGCCACCGGCGAGCATGTCGTCACCGAACACCTGGTCGAGTGGCACGCCGGTGGCGAGCACTCGCACCTGGCCGTCGTAGAGCCGGTCGACGGCCGCGACGAACCGCAATGCGTCGGTCTGGTCGTGCAGCACATGGACGCCTCGAAGCCCGACCGCCGACAGCCCGCCGAGCAGTTTCACGTAGCGCGACGGGTGCACGGTCGCGAGGTGGCGCAGCACTGCGTCGAAGTCGTCGATCGCGACGGTGCCGGTCGTCGCGGCGAGAGCGCCATCTAGCTCTTCATCATCCGCGAACGCGACGGCGTGACCCTCGAGGTCGCGCCGTCGGTAGTCGAGACCGTCGATGCGCAGGATGTCGAAGCGCGCCGCCAGCGCGTGGATCTCGCGCAGAAAGTCGACCGCCGCGAACCGCCCCTCCCCGAGGGCGTTCGGCGGGGTGTTCGACGTCGCCGCGATGCGTGTGCCGCTCTCGGCGAGTTCGCCGAGCAACCGGGTCATCATCATCGTGTCGCCGGGGTCGTCGAGTTCGAACTCGTCGATCGCGACGAACGTCGAGCCGGTGAGGAGTCTCACCGTGGCCTGGTAGCCGAGGGCACCGACCAGAGCGGTGTACTCGATAAAGGTGCCGAAGTACTTGCGGCCCGGCGCGAGCTTCCACAGGGCCGCCAGCAGGTGGGTCTTGCCGACCCCGAAGCCGCCGTCGAGGTAAAGGCCGGGCTTCTGCTCCGGTCCCTTCTTACGGAACAGCCCCCCGCCTCCGCCCTTCCAGGCGGCAGCGAACGCGCGCACACGCTCGACGGCTTCGGCCTGCGAGGGGTAGTCGGGGTCGGGTCGGTAGTTGTCGATCGTCGCGTCGTCGAACTGTCGCGGCGGAACGAGGGATGCGGCGATCTCGTCACCCGACATCGTCGGGGCGCGGTCGAGGAGCGACACGAAGGAAGAGCTCATGGATGCGGGCGGGGCCTTTGATCGGGAAAACTAAGTGTCGAACTCTTACGGCACGGAGGCGCACACAGGATCGACTGCCTACCCTGAGAGGGCACGATCAAACCCTACTTGCAGGAGCAACCGATGACCGTCGAGACCGACGCCTCCCCCGCCTTCGCCGGCTACGCCCACCCCGAGCGCCTCGTGAGCACCGAATGGCTGGCCGAGAACCTCGGCACCCCGGGCCTCGTCGTCGTCGAATCCGATGAGGATGTGCTGCTCTACGAGACGGGCCACATCTCCGGCGCCGTCAAGATCGACTGGCACACCGATCTCAACGACCCGCTGGTGCGCGACTACCTCGACGGCGCGGGCTTCGCGAAGCTGCTCTCGGCGAAGGGCATCTCGCGCGACGACACCGTGGTCATCTACGGCGACAAGAACAACTGGTGGGCCGCCTACGCCCTGTGGGTGTTCTCGCTCTTCGGTCACGAAGACGTGCGTCTGCTCGATGGTGGTCGCGCGAAGTGGGAGGCCGAAGGCCGGCCCTACGTCACCGAAACCACGAAGCGGGATGCCACCGACTACCCCGTCGTCGAGCGCGACGACGCGAAGCTGCGCGCGTTCAAGGAAGACGTACTCGCCCACCTGGGCAACCCTCTGGTCGACGTGCGCTCCCCCGAGGAGTACTCGGGCGAGCGCACTACGGCCCCCGCTTACCCCGAGGAGGGCACGCTGCGCGCGGGCCACATCCCCACTGCGCAGAGCGTGCCGTGGGCCAAGGCGGTCGCCGACGACGGCACCTTCAAGAAGACCGACGAGTTGAACGCGATCTACCGCGACGGCGCCGGCCTCAAAGACGGCGACAGCGTCATCGCGTACTGCCGCATCGGCGAGCGGTCGAGCCACACCTGGTTCGTGCTCACCCACCTGCTCGGCTTCGAGGGCGTGCGCAACTACGACGGTTCGTGGACCGAGTGGGGCAGCGCGGTGCGGGTGCCGATCGTCAAGGGCGTCGAGCCCGGCGCTCTCCCCGCGAAGTAAGCTTCAGGGGTGAGCGAGTCAGACCTTCCGTCGGCGCTCGCGACCATCCGCGACGACTTTCTCGCGCTCGAGCAGCACGAACGTCTCGTTCTGCTGCTCGAGTTCGCGAATTCGCTGCCGGAACTCCCGCCGAAGTACGCCGACCATCCCGACCTCCTCGAACGGGTCGAGGAATGCCAGTCGCCGGTGTTCATCTTCGTCGATGTCGAAGACGAGATCGTGCACTTGCACGCGACGGCTCCGAAGGAGGCGCCGACCACGCGCGGCTTCGCGTCGATCCTCGCGCAGGGCCTCGCCGGGCTCACGGTCGACGAGGTTCTCGACGTGCCCGACGACTATCCGCTGACGCTCGGACTCACCGAGGCCGTCAGTCCGTTGCGCATCCGCGGGATGTCGGCCCTCCTCGGCCGCACCAAGCGCCAAGTGCGCGAGAAGACCGCGGCGTGATCCTGCAGCCGCTGTCGCCGGTCGGCGACGCCATCGACACCGCTGCCCCCGACGCCCGCGCACGCATCGCTGCACTCTACCCGCCGCCCGGCCTGCGAGTGAACCTGGTCGCAACGCTCGACGGCGGCACGATGGACGCCGAGGGCACGAGCGCCGGCATCACTTCAGGTGCCGACCGTGCCGTGCTCGGCGCGATCCGTTCGGTGAGCGACACCGTGTTGGTGGGTGCCGCAACGCTCCGCGCCGAAGGCGAACTCGTTCCACGCTCGACCCACCTGACGGTGCTGACGACCACCGGCGACTTCACCGGAGCGGCCGTGCGCGACGACATCGAGCCCGGGCGCATCCTCGTCGTCGGCCCCTCCGGCGCCGAAGACCGAGCCCGCCGTACCTTCGCCGCACCGTTCGAATACTTCGCCGTCGACGGCGACCGCGCGGTGCCGTTGCACGTCATGCTCGACGCGCTCCGTGATCGCGGCCTGGCGCACGTCGTCTGCGAAGGCGGGCCACGGCTCGTCGGTCAACTGCTCGCCGCCGATCTGGTCGACGAGATCTGCCTCACCACGGTGCCGCGCATCCTCGGCCGTGCGCAGTTGCTCTTCGGCGGCGCCGCTCCCGGGCCCCGGGAGCTGGAGTTGCTGCAACTGCTGGCCGACGAAACCGGCGCCCTCTACGCGCGCTGGCGCCCGTCCCGCTGACGTTTCGGCGCGGGCAACTTCGCGAGCCACTTGCGGATCGCGCCCTCCCAGCGCCCCCGGTCGTAGTTCCACAACTTGGTGTGACGCGCGACCTCGAACGCCTCGTAGGTCACGATGTCGGGGCGCGCGATCGCGAGCGCCCGGGATGCCGTCGACGGCACGAAGCCGTCGTCGTCGCTGTGCAGGATGAGCACCGGTCGGTCGAGTTCTTTCGCACGCGTCACGAAGTCGAGCCGGTCGATGTCGAGGGGCTCGGCGAGTCCGGTGAATATCCGCCCCCACCGGCTCTTGTAGAGCAGGATCACGAACGAGCGGACCATCACCGGAAGCCGGCGCAGCCGCACCTGGAAGTCGAGTGCGGCGATCCAATCGACGACCGGTGACTCCAGCATGACGCCGGTCACCCGATCGCCGACGGTGGAGCGAGTGAGCGCCTGCAACGCCATCGACCCACCCATCGACCAGCCGACCAACACGATCTGCGTCGCCCCGCGTCGCACGGCGATACGCATCGCAGCATCGATGTCGAGCCACTCCCGGTCGCCGAGGGCGTAGCGGAAGTCATCGCTGCGCGGCGCCTCGGTGTCGTTGCGATACGAGACCACGAGCGAGTTGTAGCCGGCCTCCCGGAAGATCGGCACCGCGCGGAGCGTCTCGGGGCGGCGTACCGCGCGTCCGTGCACGTGGATCGCCCAACGGTCGCGGGTGGAATCCGCAGCCGGTATCAGCCAGGCCGGCGCGTCGCCGAGCGGCGTCGCGATCGCGACATCTTCGAAGGGCACGCCGAGATCGGCGGGCGTGAGGTAGAACCACCCGGTGAGCCGGCCGCGTCGTGCCGTGGTGATGTCGCCCGAATCGACTCCGAGCAGGCGTCGCGTCACCGTGGTCGGCGTCGACGCGACGATCTCGCCGATGCGGGCATGGCCCGACTCCCGGGTGAACCAGAAGCTGTACTCCCCGGGCAGCCGCGAGTCGGCGGTCGCATCGAGCACGACAAGGCCCGCGTCGAGGTCGACCGACCGGATGGCGACATCCTCTTCCCGTCGCGACGGCGGAATGATCACGCGGCGCGCGACGATCACACTCACCGCAGCGGTCGCCACGGCCGCCGCGCCGACCAACGAAAGGATGCCGATGACGCCGCCGAGCGCGATCCTCGTGCGGGCACGCATCCGGTCCTCCTCAGGGTCGAGAGCCCCGTCGCCACCGCCTGCGGTCGGCGTGGCACGTGACGGGCTCCCTGTTCAAACCATAGTGTTCAGTCGTGGCCACAGTTCGCTCAGATCCGGTCGTTCCGGCCGCTTTCGGGCGTGCCCTGACCGCGGTGCGCCGCGCGACCATTCGTCCGGAGCTTCAGGTCACCGAGATCCCTGCGCCGACCGGGCTCGCCCCGCACGCGATCGCGATGGCGGCCGACGTGATCCCGGTGAAGCACGGTCTCGACTCCGTGCTCGGCACCGGCCGCTTCGTGTTGCTCTTCGATCCCGAACAGCCCGACGCCTGGGGTGGTGCATTCCGGGTCGTCTGCTTCGCCCAGGCGCCGCTCGAGACCGACATCGGGCTCGACCCGTTCGTCGCCGAGGTCGCCTGGTCGTGGCTCACCGATTCGCTCGCCGCCCGCTCGGCCGGTTACACCGCCGCCTCGGGCACGGCCACCAAAGTGCTCTCCACCGGCTTCGGCGAACTCGCCCATCAGAGCGACGGCGCGCAGCTCGAGGTGCGTGCTTCCTGGACTCCGGACGCCGACGCCATCGCCGCGTCCGTCGAAGCCTGGGGTGATCTGTTGTGCCGCCTCGCGGGCCTGCCACCGACCGCCGACGCCACCCTCTTGCTGCCGGACCGGCGAGGGGCGCGTGGCTGAGGTTCCCGACGAGGCGACGCCCGCTCTCCCCGAAACACACGAGCCCGTCGACGTCATCGACACCGTCGAGGGCTACCGGGCAGCGGTTGCCACACTCGCTGCCGGGCACGGCGCCTTCGCGGTGGATGCGGAACGCGCATCCGGATTCCGGTACTCGCAGCGCGCGTACCTGATCCAGGTCTACCGCCGCGGAGCCGGCGTGTTCCTGTTCGACCCGCCAGCCATCGGCGACCTCTCGGAACTCGCGAATCTCATGGCGGGTGAGGAGTGGATCCTGCACGCCGCGAGCCAAGATCTCGCCTGCCTGCGTGAGGTCGGACTCGACCCCGAGGTCATCTTCGACACCGAACTCGGCGCACGGCTCGCCGGGCTCCCCCGTGTCGGGCTCGGAACCGTCGTCGAAGACCTGCTCGGCATCCACCTCGCGAAAGAGCATTCGGCCGCCGATTGGTCGACCCGGCCGTTGCCCCAGAGCTGGCTGGTCTACGCCGCCCTCGACGTCGAACTGCTGCCCGATCTTCGCGATGCGATCGCCCAGCTGCTCGAGGATTCCGGAAAGGGCGAGATCGCGCGTCAAGAGTTTGCAGCGGTGCTGCATCGCGAGCCCGTCTCGCGGCAGGATCCCTGGCGTCGGCTCTCCGGCATCCATGCTCTTCGGCAGCAGCGCAACCTCGCGGTTGCCCGCGAACTCTGGCAGACCCGCGACGACTACGCGCGTGAGATCGATTCGGCACCCGGACGACTCGTTCCCGATGCCTCGCTGCTCGCTGCGGCTCGCACCCTTCCGGCGACGAAACACGATCTGGCCGCGATGAAAGACTTCAACGGCCGCGCCAGCCGGTCGCAGATCGACCGCTGGTGGGCCGCGATCGAACGCGGGCTCGCGACCACCGACCTTCCGGTAGCGCGCCCGCCCGGCGACGGGATGCCGCCGCCCCGGATCTGGGCCGACAAGAACCCGGAGGCCGACGGCCGGTTGAAGCGCGCCCGTGCCGCGGTCATGGCTCGGGCCGAAGAACTCGACATCCCGGTCGAGAACGTGCTGACCCCCGACTCGTTGCGCCGCGTCGCCTGGGCTCCCCCGGCCGAGATCACAGCCGACACCGTCGGCGAAGCGCTTGCCGAGCTGGGCGCCCGACTCTGGCAGGTTGAGGCAACTGCACAGTTGATCGCCCAAGCCTTTGTGGAAGTCCCCCAAGAGCCCGAATCGCCCGAAGAGCCCACGTCGTAGGAAGAATCAAAGGATTCTGAGGCCCGCAAGGCCCTGCCTAGGCTGACTGTCGTACGCACAGCGACAACAGTTCGCGCCGAATCAACTGGAGTGAGGGCATCGTGGCCGAGAGATCCGACGTCGTTTTCGTGGATGGGGTTCGCACCCCGTTCGGTCGAGCCGGTGAGAAGGGCCAATACTGGGGCACCCGCGCCGACGACCTCATCGTCAAGGCGATGATCGGGCTGCTCGAGCGCAACCCGAACCTCCCCCCGGAGCGCATCGACGATGTCGCCATCGCCGCGACCACACAGACGGGCGACCAGGGCCTGACGATCGGCCGTACCGCCGCGATCCTCGCCGGCCTGCCGCTGAGCGTTCCCGGATTCGCGATCGACCGGATGTGTGCCGGGGCGATGACGAGCGTCGCGTCGATCGGCAGCATGATCGGTTTCGGACAGTACGACATCGGCATCGCCGGCGGCGTCGAGCACATGGGTCGACACCCGATGGGCGCCGGCGCCGACCCGAACCCGCGGTTCCTCGCCGAGAAACTCGTCGACCCGGAAGCGCTCCACATGGGCAACACCGCCGAGCGCCTGCACGATCGGTTCCCGTCGCTGACGAAGGAGCGTGCCGACCGCTTCGGGCTGCGCAGCCAGCAGAAGGTCGCCGCCGCCTACGCCGCGGGCAAGATCCAGCCCGACCTCATCCCGGTCGCGATCAAGAGCGCGGAAGGCTGGGGCCTCGCCACCGAAGACGAGGGGATGCGCCCCGAGACCACGATGGAGGGTCTCGCTTCGCTGAAGACCCCGTTCCGCCCGCACGGGCGGGTCACCGCCGGCAACTCGTCACCGCTCACCGACGGCGCAACCGTGGCCGTGCTGGCCAACGCCGACGTCGCCAAAGAGCTCGGCCTGACGGCGAAGATGCGCATGGTCTCGTTCGCGTTCGCGGGCGTCGAACCGGAGGTGATGGGCATCGGCCCGATTCCGTCGACCGAGAAGGCGCTGCGCAAGGCCGGCCTGACGATCGACGACATCGGCCTGTTCGAACTCAACGAAGCGTTCTCGGTGCAGGTGCTCTCGCTGCTGGACCACTTCGGCATCGACGACGACGACGCGCGTGTCAACCCATGGGGTGGCGCCATCGCGATCGGGCACCCGCTCGCCGCATCCGGCGTGCGCCTGATGATCCAGCTCGCCCGCCAGTTCGAGGAGCACCCCGAGGTGCGCTACGGGTTGACCGCGATGTGCGTCGGTCTCGGCCAGGGCGGCAGCGTCATCTGGGAGAACCCGGCTTACAAGGGGAAGAAGTAGATGACCGACTTCAGCAAGCTGGTCGGGCTCGACCCCGACGAAGTCATCACACACTCGTATCTGCGCGATGTGCGGATGCCGAGCGGCACGACGATCGCGCTCATCACCCTCGACAACGGTCGTGACCACACCCGGCCGTCGACCCTGGGCCCGGCCACTCTGCTCGAGCTGTCGGGCGTGCTCGACGCCCTGAAGGCTCGCGCGGCCAAGAAGGAGATCGACGGCGTCGCCGTCGTCGGCAAGCAGTTCATCTTCGCCGCGGGCGCCGACCTGTCGAAGGTGGAAGACATCCCCGATCGTGAGACCGGGGTGCTCATGGCCAAGCTCGGCCACGAGACGCTCGGCAAGCTCTCGGAGCTCGGCGTGCCGTCGTTCGTGTTCTACAACGGTCTCGCCCTCGGCGGCGGCGTGGAGATCGGACTCAACGCCCATTACCGCACGATCGACTCCTCGGTGCCGGCCTTCGCGCTGCCCGAGGTCTTCCTCGGCATCATCCCCGGCTGGGGTGGCGCGTGGATCCTGCCGAACCTGATCGGTATCGAGAACGCCCTCGAGGTGATCATCTCGAACCCGCTCAAGAACAACCGGATGCTGAAGGCGCCGCAGGTGCTCGAGCTGGGCATCGCCGACGCGATGTTCGGCCCCGCCAACTTCCTCGAGGATTCGCTGAAGTGGGCCGACAGCGTGCTGACCGGAAAGACCAAGGTCAAGCGCAAGAACGAGCCGGGCAAGATCGAGCGGGCGGTGAAGTGGGATGTCGCCATCGGCATCGCCGACAAGATGCTCGCCTCACGCATCGGACGGGTCGCGAAGAGCCCGTATCGCGCGCTCGAGCTGCTCAAGGCGGCGAAGAACACTGACAAGAAGACCGGGTTCGCCGCCGAAGATGAGGCGCTCGCCGACCTCATCTCGGGCGACCAGTTCCGCGCCTCCATCTATGCCTTCAACCTCGTGCAGAAGCGTGCGAAGAAGCCCGCGGGGGCGCCTGACAAGGCACTCGCCCGCCCCGTCACGAAGGTCGGCGTCATCGGCGCCGGCCTGATGGCGACGCAGTTCGCGCTGCTCTTCGTGCGACGACTCCAGGTGCCGGTCGTCATCACCGACCTCGACCAGGAACGCGTCGACAAGGGGGTCGCGACGATTCGCGGCGAGATCGATGACCTGTTGGGCAAGGGTCGCATCGGGTCGGATGAGGCCAACCGTCTGAAGGCTCTCGTCACCGGCACGACCGACAAGGCCGACTTCGCCGACTGCGACTGGGTCATCGAGGCCGTCTTCGAAGAACTCGGCGTCAAGCAGCAGGTGTTCGCCGACGTCGAGACGCACATCTCCCCCGAAGCGATCCTGGCGACCAACACCTCATCGCTGTCGGTCGAGCAGATCGGCGCGAGGCTCAAGCACCCCGAGCGGGTCGTCGGCTTCCACTTCTTCAACCCGGTGGCGGTGATGCCGCTCATCGAGGTCGTGAAGACGCCGAAGACCAACGACGAGGCGCTCAGCACAGCGATGGTGACGGCCGCGAAGCTGCGCAAGAACGCGGTCATCACGGCCGACACCCCCGGGTTCGTCGTCAACCGCATCCTCGCGAAGCTGCTCGGAGAGGCGATGCACGCGGTGGAGGTCGGAACGCCGTTCGACACCGTGGTCGAGGCCGTCAGACCGTTCGGCCTGCCGATGGATCCCTTCGTGCTGCTCGAACTCGTCGGCTTGAAGGTCGGCGCGCACGTACTCGACACCCACCACGCCGCCTTCCCTGAGCGGTTCTTCGAGAGTCCCGCGCTGCACGAACTGGCCGAGTACGGCCGTCTGTTCGAGAAGGATGCCAAGGGCGCGTCGAAGGGCATCGACCCGAAGGTGTTGAAGATCGTCCAGAAGCACCGCATCCCGGACAGCACGCCCTACACCGCCGACGAGCTGCGAGCGCGAGTGGAAGACGGCTTGGCCGACGAGATCCACCGGATGCTGGAGGACGAGGTCGTGGGCGCGCCCGAGGACATCGACCTGTGCCTCATCCTCGGCGCGGGCTGGCCGTTCCCGATGGGGGGCGCGACCCCCTATCTCGACCGGGTCGGCGCGAGCGAGCGCGTCTTCGGAGGGACCTTCCACACGCCGCGCATCATCGGCGTCGCCTGAGGTTCGTGCCCGCCCGCATCAGTGAGCGGTGGCTTCTGCTTCCGCACTGAGCGACGCGTCAGAGAACTCGGGCGCGACCGGCCTGCGCACGAAGAGTGCAGCCGCGACGATGCCGAGCGACACGAATGCCCCCGCGAGGAAAGCCGCGCGCGCACCGTCGGCGATGTCGCCGGGCGCGGCAACGGTGACGTCGGTCGTTCCCGACGCCGCCAACGCGACCGTGAACAGTGCGACGAAGACCGCCGCGCCGGCCGCCCCGGCGACTTGCTGAATCGTCGCGATGAGCGCGCTGCCATGCGAGTACAGGTGCATCGGCAGCGAGCCCAGGCTGGCGGTGAACAACGGCGGGAACAGGAATGCGAAGCCCAGGAACAGCGTGGTCTGGATCGCGGCGACGAGCCACACCGAACTGGTGACGTCGAGCACCAGCGCGAACGCCCAAACCGACGTCGAGACGGCGAGGGCGCCCGGGATCACGAGCGGTCGTGGGCCGAACCGGTCATACAAGCGGCCGACAAAAGGGCCGAGTAGACCCATCAGCAGGCCGCCCGGCAGCATGATGAGCCCGATCACCTCGGTCGGCTGCAGAAGGGAGTACTGCAGGTAGATCGGCATCGTGATGACGAAGCCGAACATCATGAGCATGGCGAGCGAGAACATCACGATCGCGAGCGAGAAGGTACGCGCGCGAAACGTGCGCAGGTCGAGGAATGCCGCATCCCGGCGCTGGAGCGCGAACTGCCGGAGCACGAACGCCACCAGGAAGGCGAGACCGATCGCGATCGGCAACCACGGCGCCACGACCGCCGCGGACTCGGCCGCGAGACCGATGCTGCTGAGTCCGTACACGAGCGTGCTGAAGCCGAGCGCCGATAGCACGACCGAGGGTGCGTCGAGTGGGACGGCGCGGGTCTCGGTGACGTTGGGCACGAGCACGATGCCCACGACGAGCATGGTGATGGCGAGCGGCAGCATCACCCAGAACAGTCCGCGGCAGTACCCGTCGAATGCCTGAAGCAGGAATCCGGCGACGGTGGGGCCGATCGCGGGCGCGAGCGACATGACCATCGAGATGCGACCCATGATGCGACCCCGGATGTGCATGGGCACGATCGTCATGATCGTCGTCATCATCAGCGGCATCATGATCGCGGTTCCGGTGGCCTGCACGATGCGACCGACGACGAGCACCTCGAACACCGGAGCCGTCGCCGCGATCAGCGTGCCCGCCGTGAAGAAGCTCATCGCGGCGACGAAAATCGGCCGCGTGTTCAACCGCTGGAGCAGCCAGCCCGTGATCGGGATCACCACTGCCATCGTCAAGGCATATCCGGTGGTGAGCCACTGCCCCTCAGCCGCGGAGATTCCGAGGTCGGCGATGATCGTGGGAATCGCGACCGACATCGTGGTCTCATTGAGGAACACGACGAAGACCGCCGCGAGCAGCAGGATGAGCGCCATCCGAGCCTTGGGGTCAAGGCGGTCGGCGTGGTCGGCAGTCGCGCTTTCCGACGTGCTCGGATGACTCACGATTCCTCCAGGGATGCTCGGCGACTGCCGGACTTTCAGGTGCCGGACTTTCACGCTAGCGCCAGGGTCCGACACGACTCACCGTGCGAGTTGCGCCGTGAGTGAACAACCCTCAGCCCGCGGAGCCTATTCCCGAATGGGCGACTCTTCCTCGACCGCGGCCTCATTCGGTAGCGGGCGGGCGACGGGAATGCGGGTGCCGAGCACCTGCGCGACGATGTCGCGGGCGATCTGTTGATCCGACAGGCCGACGTCGGCGAGGATCTCGGCCCGATCGCCGTGGTCGAGGAACTTGTCCGGCAGACCCAACTCGTCCACCGCCGTGTCGACGCCGGCCGCCCGCAGCTCCTGGCGGATGCGCGTGCCGATGCCGCCGACCCGGATGCCGTCTTCGATCGTCACCACGAGGCGGTAGTCGCGGGCGATGTTGATGATCGAGGCCGGCACCGGGATGACCCAGCGCGGGTCGACGACGGTGGCACCGATTCCCTGGGCGGCGAGTCGCTCGGCGACCTGAAGCCCGAGCTTCGCCATCGGACCCACCGTGACGATCAGCACATCGCGGTGCGCAGCCTCGCGCAGCACATCGACGCCGTCCTCGGTGCGGCGGGCGGCATCCAGATCGCCTCCGACGTTGCCCTTCGAGAAACGCACGACCGTCGGGGCGTCGTCGATCTGCACCGCCTCGCGCAGCTGTTCCCGCAACCGGGTGGAATCGCGCGGCGCGGCGATGCGGATGTGCGGCACCGCCTGCAGGATCGCGAGATCCCACATGCCGTGGTGGCTGGGGCCGTCGGGCCCGGTCACGCCGGCTCGGTCGAGCACGAAGGTCACGCCCGCCCGATGGAGCGCGACATCCATGAGCACTTGGTCGAAGGCTCGGTTCACGAACGTCGCATACAGGGCGACCACCGGATGCAGCCCGCCGTAGGCGAGCCCCGCCGCGCTGGTGACGGCGTGTTGTTCCGCGATGCCGACGTCGAAGACCCGATCAGGGTACTTCTCGGCGAACCGGTGGAGCCCCGTCGGCCGCAGCATCGCCGCGGTGATGCCCACCAGTCGCGGGTTCTGGTCGGCGAGTTCGACGATCTCGTCGGCGAAGACGCTCGTCCACGAGGGCCGCGACGGGGCCTCGACGGGTTCGCCGGTTTCGGGGTCGATCTGACCGACCGCGTGGAACTGGTCGGCGATGTCGGCCACCGCGGGCCCGTAGCCGTGGCCCTTCTCGGTGATCACGTGCACGATGACCGGCGCCTGGTACTCCTTCGCCTGGCGCAGCGTCGACTCGAGCGCGGCGAGGTCGTGCCCGTGCACCGGACCGAGGTACTTGATGTCGAGGTTGGAGTAGAGCGCCTGGTTGTTGGCGAAGCGGGAGAGGAACCCGTGCACCGCGCCGCGCGTGCCGCGGTAGAAGGCCCGGCCGACGGTGCCGAACCGATCGAACACCTGCTGGCTGGTGCGGTAGAGGCGTCGATACGAGCGGCGGGTACGCACATCGTTCAGGAAGCGCGCCATACCGCCGATGGTCGGCGCGTACGAGCGCCCGTTGTCGTTGACCACGATCACCAGGCGGCGGGAGTTGTCATCGCTGATGTTGTTGAGCGCCTCCCACGTCATCCCGCCGGTGAGGGCGCCATCGCCGACGACGGCGACGACGTAGCGGTCGCCCTGCCCGGTCATCGCGAACGCCCGCGAAATGCCGTCGGCCCACGACAGCGACGAGGATGCGTGCGAGCTCTCGACGATGTCGTGCTCGCTCTCGGACCGCTGCGGGTAGCCGGCGAGACCGCCCTTCATGCGCAGTCGGCTGAAGTCCTGCCGACCGGTGAGCAGTTTGTGCACATAGCTCTGATGACCGGTGTCGAACACGACGGCGTCACGCGGGGAGTCGAACACCCGGTGAATCGCCATCGTCAGCTCGACGACGCCGAGGTTCGGCCCGAGGTGCCCGCCGGTCTTCGACACCTCGGTGACGAGGAAGCGGCGGATCTCGTCGCCGAGCTCGGCGAGTTGTTCCGTGCTCAGCGCGTCGAGGTCGCGCGGACCGTGGATGCCGCCGAGCAAAGTCATACCGCGAGCCTAAGCGCCCACTAGACCAAACTGCGGAGCACGTACTGGAGGATGCCGCCGTTGCGGTAGTAATCGGCCTCACCGGGGGTGTCGATGCGCACGACCGCGTCGAATTCGACCGTCGGCTTGCCCGCGGCCGAGAACTCGCTGGGCGCCGCCGTGACCTTCACGGTCTTCGGCGTCACGCCCTCGTTGAGCTGCTCGAGCCCTGCGATCGAGACGATCTCGGTGCCGTCGAGACCCAGCGACTCCCAGCTCTGACCGGCCGGGAACTGCAGCGGCACGACGCCCATCCCGATCAGGTTGGAGCGGTGGATGCGCTCGAAGCTCTCGGTGATCACGGCCTTAACGCCGAGCAGCGAGGTGCCCTTCGCCGCCCAGTCGCGCGACGAGCCGGAACCGTACTCCTTGCCGCCGAAGATGACGAGCGGGGTGCCCTGCGCCTGGTAGTTCATGCAGGCGTCGTAGATGAACGACTGCGGGCCGCCGGGCTTCGTGAAGTCGCGGGTGTAGCCGCCCTCGACCACAGCGCCGTCGTTGACCGCGCTGACCAGCAGGTTCTTGAGCCGGATGTTGGCGAACGTGCCGCGGATCATCACCTCGTGGTTACCGCGACGCGAGCCGAACGAGTTGAAGTCGACCCGGTCGACGCCGTGCTCGGTCAGGTAGTCGGCCGCCGGGGTGCCCGGTTTGATGTTGCCCGCCGGGCTGATGTGGTCGGTGGTCACCGAATCGCCGAGGGTCGCCATGACCCGAGCACCGTGGATGTCGGCGACCGGGGTCAACTCCATCGTCATACCGTCGAAGTACGGCGCCTTGCGCACGTAGGTGGAGTTCTCGTCCCACTGGAAGATCGCGTCGTCGGGGGTGGGCAGGCTCTTCCAGCGCTCGTCGCCGTCGAACACGGTGGCGTACTGCTTGATGAACTGCTCGCGCGAGATCGACGTGTCGATCGTCTTCTGCACCTCTTCGGGCGAGGGCCAGATGTCCTTGAGGAACACGTCGTTGCCGTCGGCATCCTGACCGAGCGGGTCGACCGCGAAGTCGAAGTGCATCGAGCCGGCCAGCGCGTAGGCGACGACGAGCGGCGGCGACGCGAGGTAATTCATCTTGACGTCGGGGCTGATGCGGCCCTCGAAGTTGCGGTTACCCGAGAGCACCGCCGTCACCGCGAGGTCGTGCGAATTGACCGCCTCGGAGACCTCCTCGATCAGCGGGCCGGAGTTGCCGATGCAGATCGTGCAGCCGTAGCCGACGGTGTAGAAGCCGACCGCCTCGAGCGACTTGTCGAGTCCCGACTTCTCGTAGTAATCGGTGACGACCTTCGAGCCCGGGCCGAGCGTGGTCTTGACCCAGGGCTTGCGCTTGAGCCCCTTGTTGACGGCATTTCGGGCGAGCAGCCCGGCCGCGATCATCACCGACGGGTTGGAGGTGTTGGTACACGAGGTGATGGCGGCAAGCGTCACCGCACCGTTGTCGAGGATGTACGACGTGCCCTCCGGCGTCGTGACCTTGACGGGCCGCGAGGCGGCGGCCGGGGCACCCGACGAGATGTGCACCTCGCGGGTCGCCTCCTCTTCCTCGCCGGGCACCGAACCCGGGTCGGAGGCCGGGAAGGAGTGCTTCGACTCGAGGTCGACGATGTCGGTGGTGATCGTCGGCGTCATGTAGCTCAGGATGTCCTTCTCGAACTGAGCCTTCGAGTCGGCGAGCAGGATGCGGTCTTGCGGACGTTTCGGCCCGGCGATCGACGGCACGACGGTCGACAGGTCGAGTTCGAGGTACTCACTGAACGCCGGCTCGTGCTCGGGGTCGTGCCAGAGCTTCTGCAGCTTGGCGTAGGCCTCGACGCGGGCGACCGTCTGCTCGTCACGCCCGGTGAGCCGCAGGTAGTCGAGCGTGACATCGTCGATCGGGAAGATCGCGGCGGTCGAGCCGAACTCGGGGCTCATGTTGCCGATCGTCGCGCGGTTGGCGAGCGGCACCGAGGCCACGCCCTTGCCGTAGAACTCGACGAACTTGCCGACCACCCCGTGCTTACGCAACAGATCGGTGATGGTGAGCACGACATCCGTCGCCGTGACGCCCGCGGGAATCTCGCCGGTGAGCTTGAAACCGACGACGCGCGGGATGAGCATCGAAACCGGCTGACCGAGCATCGCGGCCTCGGCCTCGATGCCGCCGACGCCCCAGCCGAGCACGCCGAGGCCGTTGACCATGGTGGTGTGCGAGTCGGTGCCGACGCAGGTGTCGGGGTAGGCGCGGAGCACCCCATCGACCTCACGGTCGTAGACGACCTTCGCGAGGTGCTCGATGTTGACCTGGTGCACGATGCCGGTGCCGGGCGGAACGACCTTGAAGTCCTGGAAGGCCGTCTGACCCCAGCGGAGGAACTGGTAACGCTCGCCATTGCGCTGGTACTCGATCTCGACGTTGCGCTCGAGGGCGTCTTCGGTGCCGAACAGGTCGGCGATCACCGAGTGGTCGATGACCATCTCGGCGGGCGAGAGCGGGTTGATCGTGTCGGGGTCGCCGCCGAGCGCGGTCACCGCTTCGCGCATCGTGGCGAGGTCGACGATGCAGGGAACACCGGTGAAGTCCTGCATGACGACGCGGGCCGGGGTGAACTGGATCTCGGTGTCGGGCTCGGCCTCGGGCACCCACGCGCCGAGCGCTTCGATCTGCGCCTTCGTGACGTTGGCGCCGTCTTCGGTGCGCAGGAGGTTCTCGAGCAGCACCTTGAGGCTGAACGGCAACTTCTCGTGCCCGGGCACGGCGTCGATGCGGTAGATCTCGTAGTCGGTGTCGCCGACCGTGAGGGTGTCCTTCGAGTTGAAGCTGTTGACCTTCGACACTTTGTCTCCTCTGACACCGCTGACCGTCCAGCAATTCTAGGCCGGGTCGGTCGCGATTTATCTTGACGTCGAGATAATTCTAGCGCCCGTCGGCGGGTTCTTCACGAGCGCGCCACGCGGTGCGCACGAGAAGCCAGGTCACCCAGAGCAGCGCCGCGTAGAGCGGCACCCCCATCACCAACTTCGTAGCAGCGAGCGCCTCGGTCGACCCCGCGAGATACAACGGCACCTGCACCGCGAGTCGCACCGCCGAAAGCGTCGCCCAGAGCACTGTCGCGACCGCAGCCACCCGCATCTTGGCGGCGTTGCGCCGCCAGTCGTCGTCGCCCAGCAACAACCCGACGATCACCCCGACGAACGGGCGACGCGCGACAAGGCTCACGATCATCACCAACAGCACCCCGCCGTTGATGAAGAACCCCGGCACGAAGTTGTCGTTCGCGTTGCCGGTCAACAGGGCAAGGGCCGCCGAGATGCCGATGCCGAGGGCGCCGGCGAGAGCAGTCGTGACGGGCTGCCGGGTGACCACCCGCACGATGATGAAGATCACGGCGAGTCCGAGTGGCGCGAGTACTGACGGCACCAGATTCTGGGTGATCGTGTAGGTCACCAAGAACCCGAGACCGGGCACGATCGACTCGATGAGGCCCCGCGCCCCGCCGATTGCGGCGAGCAGGGCGCTCGCCGTCGGGGTCTCCCCCGGCGTCACCTTGCCCAATCCCGAACGTCGGGCCGCGGCCGACATCGCCTCGCGGAGCGTCGGCGCGTCGTCATCCATCGGCTGCTGGTCGGCCATCGTCAGACCTGAGCTGCCGGACCGGTCGGGGTGGCGCCCGTCGGAGGCCCCCCGGCGACCGACCCCGGAACGTGCAGGGGGACCAGGTCGCGCGGCGGCATCGGGGTGGTGCCGCGCACGACGACGACGCTGCGGAACAACTCTTCCACCTTCGCGGCGGCTTCGGCATTGACCGCTGCTTCGCCGCTGATCACGCCGCGCAGGAACCAGCGCGGACCGTCGACGCCGACGAACCGGGCGATCCGAGTGCCCTGGCCGCCGGGTGCCGGGATCTCGGCTCGCAACTCGGGGCCGAGCGCGCCGGTGCTCGCGACGGTGCGACCGCCCTGCTTCTCGATCTGTTGAACGATCTGCTCGCGGATCTCGTTCCACAGACCGCTCGACCGTGGCGCCGCGAACGGCTGTAACTGCAGAGTCGAACCGGCGTAGTCGAGCGCGACGGCGACCACGCGCTTGTTGCTCTCCTCGACTTCGAGCCGCACGGCGAGTTCGGGGCGCGGAACCAGCTTGATGCCGCCGAGGTCGACGTAGGGCCGCACGGGGTTGACTTCGGATTCGTCGAACGGGCCGGCCGTTGCACGGTCGGCTGGGGCGGACTTGGGGTGTTCGATATCGCTCACGTCGTGGGTGCTCCTGTAGGGCTGTCTGTTGTGCCGTAGCCGGTCGATCCGAAGCCGCCTTCGCCGCGATCGCTGCCCGGGAGTCGCTCCACCTCGACGAATCGCACGCTGGGCACCGCCATGACGATGAGCTGGGCGATTCGGTCGCCGACCGCGATGGCGTACGGATCGCGGGCATCCGTATTGAGCATGGTCACGCGGATTTCGCCGCGGTAGCCGGCATCCACCGTGCCCGGCGCGTTGACGATCGTGATGCCGTGCTTCATCGCGAGTCCACTGCGCGGCACGACGAATCCGACGTACCCGTTCGGCAGGGCGATCTTCAGGCCGGTGCCGACGGTCGCGCGCTCGCCGGGGGCGAGCACCACGTCGTCGGTCGACACCAGATCGGCTCCGGCATCGCCGGGATGGGCGTAGACCGGGAGGGTGCCTGAGAACAGCACCTCGATCGACTCGGTCACCTGACGAGGCTAGCCCATGCTCGAATAGAGCCATGCGGTATCTCGAACGACCCGATTCCTTCCGTGAAAGACTCTGGCCTACCTGGTGGGTGTTCCTGTCGACGGCTCTCGTCATCCCCGCCAGCCTGCTGGTCTTCCTCCCCATCTCCCCCGCGGCCGGGGTCGTGGTCGCCATCGCGCTCTACGCGGCGATCGTCGTCGCGCTGCTCGTGACGACCCCGGTGATCGAGGTCACCGACGGGATGCTGCGAGTCGGCCGGGCACGCATCGAGCGCACCTTCGTGGGCACGGTGTCTGCTCACACCGGTGCGGATGCGGTGGCCGAGCGGGGAACGCGACTGGATGCCCGCGCGTGGCTCGCGTTGCGCGGCTGGATCTCGGGCGTCGTGCGCATCGAGATCGCCGACGACGCCGACCCGACGCCTTACTGGCTGGTGTCGACCAGACGCCCCGCGGAGCTTGCCGCAGCGTTGACGAAATAGCGTCCTACGCGGAGCACTCCGCGCAGATCGGGCCGAGCTTCGTGTCGTGATCGAACTGCGACTGGTGCTTCACCAGGAAGCAGTTCACGCACGTGAACTCGTCGGCCTGAGGCGGCAGAACCACGACATCGAGGTCGAGGTCGGAGAGGTCGGCGCCGCCGAGCTCGAAGCCGGGGTTGTCGGCGTCATCGACGTCGACGACACCCGACAGTTTGTCGGGAACGCGCTCCTGCAGGGCTTGGATCGACTCGGTGTCCTCGTCGGTCTTGCGCGGTGCGTCGTAGTCGGTTGCCATGCCCATCCATCTCGTGTCTTGCTGCCGTGGTGCTCGATTCGGCGGCGTCAGTCTGCATGATCGACACCGGAATCGCAAACCACCCCGAATCAGGGGTTCCTCGCGTGCAGGTCAACTTGCGGCGCGCCCGGGATATTCCCCGGGATTCCGGCCCCGCCGTGTCATCCTGGGCCCGAAGGAGGGCCCGATGGAAGAATTGAAAGTCATCGGCGTGGAGAGCGGTTCGCTGCTCGTCGCCTCCGAGCAGGGTAATCGCTACCGGGTGGCGATCGACGACGTGCTACAGTCGCGGCTGCGTCAGTCGTCGCCGGAACCTGGCAATGTGCGCAAAATGTCCCCGCGGGAGATCCAGGCCCACATCCGAGCCGGGATGTCGGCCGAAGACGTCGCCGCGATCACCGGCGTGGACCTGGACTACGTACAGCGCTTCGAGGGCCCTGTGCTCGCGGAACGCGAATACGTGATCGAGTCGGCGCTTGCCGTGCCGGTGCAACTCGCCAACGACACCGACCCCTTCGGAGGTGGCGTCACGTTCGGCACCGTCATCCGTCGACGTCTCGCCGACGCGCACGCGATCGGCGAACGCTGGGCCTCCTGGAAAGAGGACGGCGGCGGCTGGGTCGTGAAACTCACCTTCGTCGCCGAGACCATCGACCACGACGCCCGCTGGTCGTTCGACCCGAAGAAGTCGACGCTCGCGCCGCTCAACCAGGAAGCGATCGCGCTCTCGCAGCAGGGTGAGCAGCCGACGAACCTCGTGCCCCGCCTTCGTGCCGTCCCCCTCGACGAGCAGGCGGATGCCGCGCGCTTCGACAGCGGAGCGTTCAACCTCACCCCGACGCAGGCCGCCCCCGCAGATGAGACCGGGCCGCTACTCGAGCCCGTCCCCTACGGACGCGTCGGCGATGTCGAACACTTGCCGGTGAAGAAGAACCAGACGGCTGACCTGCTCGACGCCCTGCGCAAGCGCCGGGGCGAACGCGACCCGATGGATCTCGACCCCGACGATTCCCTCGCCTCCCACCCGTCGACCGGAACGGTGCGACTCATCGACATCCCGCTCGACAGCTCCGGCGACAACCCCATCGACTCGATGCGCACCAAGCCGACGGCCCGCGACACCGGGCCCAACGGTCGCCGTGGCAGCAAGGGGCGGGCGTCGATGCCGTCGTGGGATGAGATCGTTTTCGGGGCTCGTACTGACGACGACTTGTAACTCGGGGGTCGGGGTGAGGGGCGGCCCCTCACCCCTCTCGCTGCTCGTCGTCAGGCCGGTCACAAACGGGTTGTGAGGCTAGCTCGCGAAGGCTCCGAAGCGGAGGAGGGGGATGTGGGTTTCCTCGGGGGTGAGGGACCCGTGCTGGCCGATCATGGTGCGGCCGCGGTCGTTCTCGTCGAGGTAGTAGGCGATGCGCTTGCGAGCCGCGACGATGATGTCGCCGATGCGAGGGGTCACGTCGGGGTCGACGTCGCCGAAGAAGCCGGCGGCCACGACCTCGTCGCGGGTCGCGATCCAGGCGCGCCCCCCCTCGACGGCCCGCCAGCGCTGCAGAACCGCGGCGGCATCCGCCCCCCGTTCCAGATGCAGAGCCAGGCACCTCGGTTCCCCGGAGACGTGCCGCACACCCTCGAGAAGGTCGGCGTCGACCATGACGTGGTGCTCCCGCGGGATGTCGAGGCCGCCGTGGTCGCCCGTGACGAGCAACCCCGTCCGCGGCCCCAACGTGCCGGCAAAGGTGCCGACCGCGGCATCCACTTCTTCCAGTGCGGCGACCCACGCGTCGGAGGCGATGCCTTTCGCGTGGGCGACAACGTCCAGCTCGGGCGCGTACACGTAGCTGAGCGAACGCTCGTGGGTGCCGTGGATGCGGGCCACCTCGGCCAGCCGCGCCCCGATCGACTCCCCCGGGTGGTACACCGCGCCACGCAGGACTGCTGCTGTGAAGCCCGAATCGCGGTAGCGGCCCGGCCCGACCGCGAAGGCGGGAACGCCGTCGGCCGCGGCCTGCTCGAACAGGGTCGGCACCCGCTGCCAGCTGCCCGGGTCGAGGTCGCCACCCCAGCCGGTCAACTGGTTGATCACGCGGTCGCCGCTCGAGTCGAACCCGAGGTACCCGATGAGCCCGTGCACACCGGGCAGTACACCGGTCGTCAGGGAGGCGAGAGCCGAAGCGGTGGTCGAGGGAAACACCGTCTGGATGACGTCGGCCCGCGGCGCGGCGAGCAACCGCCTGGCGTAGCCGCGGTGAGCCTCGAGGGCGACCGAGCCGAGCCCGTCGACGAGCAGCACGACCGCGTGCTGCACCGGCGGAAGGCTCAGATTTCCCCGCTCACCGAGCACCGACGAGAGGCAATTCGACAGCACGTCGGTGAGGCTGAACCGGTGAGTTTTCGCCGCCGGTAACATGGCCCCGATCTTATGACTCCCCCACCTCCTCCCCCCGCCGCAGACGATCCTGCGACCCTCGATGGCACCATCCTCGATGTCGATGTCGCGACCGAGATGGAAGGCTCGTTCCTCGAGTATGCCTACTCGGTCATCTACTCGCGCGCCCTGCCCGACGCCCGCGACGGACTCAAGCCCGTGCAGCGCCGCATCCTGTTCCAGATGTCGGAGATGGGCCTGCGCCCCGACCGCGGCCACGTGAAGAGCTCGCGCGTCGTCGGCGACGTGATGGGCCGGCTGCACCCGCACGGTGACACGGCGATCTACGACGCCCTGGTGCGGCTCGCCCAGGACTTCACGATGCGCGTGCCGCTCGTCGACGGGCACGGCAACTTCGGCTCGCTCGACGACGGTCCCGCCGCCGCCCGCTACACCGAAGCCCGGCTGCGTACCGCCGCGGTGGCGATGTGCGAGGGGCTCGACGAAGACGTCGTCGACTTCGTGCCGAATTACGACAACCAGCTCACCCAGCCCGAGGTGCTGCCCGCGGCCTACCCGAACCTGCTCGTCAACGGCGCGGCCGGCATCGCGGTCGGCATGGCCACCAACATGGCGCCGCACAACCTCATCGAGGTCGCCGCGGCGGCAAAGCACCTGCTCGAGAACCCCGAAGCGACCCTCGACGACCTGATGGCGTACGTGCCCGGCCCCGACCTGCCGACCGGGGGCACGATCGTCGGCCTCGACGGCATCCGCGACGCCTACGCCACCGGGCGCGGCACGTTCAAGACCCGCGCCAAGGTCACCGTCGAACAGGTCGGCCCGCGCAAGACCGCCCTCGTGGTCACCGAACTGCCGTACCTCGTCGGGCCCGAGAAGGTCATCGAGAAGATCAAAGACGGGGTGCAGGCCAAGAAGATCACCGGCATCTCGGATGTCACCGATCTCACCGACCGCAAGAACGGCATGCGGCTGGTGATCGGCATCAAGACCGGGTTCTCGCCGGAGGGCGTGCTCGAGCAGCTCTACCGGCTCACGCCGCTGGAAGACGGCTTCGGCATCAACAACGTCTGCCTCGTCGGCGGGCGACCGCAGACGCTCGGGCTGCGCGACCTGCTGCAGGTCTACCTCGACCACCGCATCTCGGTGGTCACCCGTCGCTCCCAGTACCGGCTGACCCGCCGCCAGGAGCGCCTGCACCTCGTGCTCGGCCTGCTCATCGCGATCCTCGACATCGACGAGGTCATCCAGGTGGTGCGTTCGTCTGATGACGCCGCCGCCGCGCGCACCCGGCTGATCGAGGTCTTCGAACTGTCGGTGCTGCAGGCCGACTACATCCTCGAGTTGCAGCTGCGCCGTCTCACGAAATTCTCGCGCATCGAACTCGAGCGCGAGCGCGACAAGCTGCAGGAAGAGATCGCCGAACTCGAAGCGCTGCTCGGCGACCCGGCGCGGGTGCGCACCCAGGTGGGCGTCGAGCTGGATGACGTGGCCGAGCGATTCGGCACCCCGCGTCGCACGCTGCTCACCGAGGCGAAGGCATCCATCGCGTCAACTCCCGCGCAACGTCGCGCCGCCGCGGCCGGCGGGCCGGCGTTGGAGATCGCCGACGGCCCCACCCTCGTCGTGCTGTCGACCACCGGACGCACGGTGCGAGTCGAGGGCGGCGAAGCTCTCCTTCCCGAGACGCGGGCTCGCAGTGGTCGCCGGGGTCGGCACGACGCCATCCTCTCGACCGTCGTCTCGACGGTGCGCGGCGAGCTCGGCGCGATCACCTCACGCGGCCGCCTCGTGCGCTTCTCCCCTGTCGACCTGCCGTCGGTGCCCGCCAACTCGGCGCAACTCGCGGCCGGAGCCCGCATCGCCGACTACCTCGGACTCGCCGACAAGAAGGAGCGCGTGCTCGGCCTGGTGTCGCTGACCTCCGACGAGCCGATCGCGCTCGGCACGGCGTCCGGGGTCGTGAAGCGGGTCGCGACGGGCGCGTGGCCCTCGAAGCCCGACTTCGAGGTGATCGCGCTGAAGCCCGGCGACGAGGTCGTCGGTGTCGCGCAGGGTGGCGACGCCGACGAGCTGGTGTTCGTCACCACCGACGCCCAACTGCTGCACTTCGCTGCGTCGGCCGTGCGGCCCCAGGGCACCGCTGCCGGCGGTATGGCGGGCATCAACCTGTCGGCGGGCGCGAAGGTGCTCTTCTTCGGTGCCGTCGACCCCGCCGCGGATGTCGTGGTCGCAACGATCTCGACGCCGACTGAAACCCTCGCCGGCGCCGACCCGGGGCGGGCGAAGGTCTCGGCCTTCAGCGAGTTCCCGGGCAAGGGCCGTGCCACGGGCGGCGTGCGCGCCCACACCTTCCTCAAGGGCGAGAACGCGCTCGCTCTGGCCTGGGCCGGCCCAGCACCCGCCCTCGCGGTCGGCCCCGACGGGTCGCTCCGCACCCTGCCCGACGTCGGTGCGAAGCGCGACGCCTCGGGAACACCGATGGATGCCGTGGTCGGCTCGATCGGTCGCGCGCTCTAGAAGAGCAGCGATTGAATGAGGGCCAGCCCCGCAAGGGTGAGAGGCCAGAAGGTGACGAGGGCGGCGACAACGCCCCAGAACCCGAGGCCCACAACCGTGCAAATGACGATGAGCGTCGTCAGCGCCGCGAATCCGCCCGCGACGGGTCGGCCTGTCCGGACTTCGACGGCGTTGACCGAGTCAAGGATGGGCAACTGGTCCTGAGCGGGCACACGCCCAGTATCCCGCAGGTCTCACCGCACCAACATGATGGTGACGTCGATGGGGGCCCTCGATAGGCGGCCGTCGCTCGTGATCAGCGGGCAACCCAACACTCGGGCAAGGACGACGTAGAACGTGTCGCTGGTTCGGACCGCATCCCGGAGCCTCCAGGCTTTGGGTACCAGAGTCGAGGTGGCCACCCGCTCTACGGGAACATTGGTCCAGTCCGCGATCACGGAGTCGGCCTCATCACGGCGCAACTCAGACGCTCGCTCAAGCCGTGCAATTGCCGACATCACCTCGGAATCGACGAGATCCGGCGCCCAGGGCTCCACTTCGACGAGTGCGCGACGCGCGGCCGCCCCCTTCGAATCGTGAAGAAAGGCATCGACGAACACACTGGCGTCGACGACCGCCCTCACCGTGCCGGAAACCGTTCGTCGGGGTCGTACTCATCACGCGCAGCGTCGAGGGCGGCGAGGGTATCGATCCGGCGATCTGGGTCGCCGACCTTGCGGATGCCCGTGAGCCAGTCCGCCATGGAAGGACGCGACAGCTCCTTGTGGAGAGTACGGGTGACGAACTCGGACATCGTGACACCCTCGGACTTCGCCCGGGCCGCCAGTGCAGCATGCAGCTCTTCCGGGAGGTTCTTCACTTGCAGGGTGCTCATGGCATGACGTTAGCATGCCATGAGCATGACGACCAGCGACGGGTTACCCAACGTGCGCTCTCTTCCGGCGGTCGCGAAGTCGGCCTCAGAGTGCCGAACGTCGGGTCGCGCTCCCATGCAGCGCGCGCGGCAGCCGCAGCATCCTGAGTCACTCCTCGAACTTGGGGCGTGAACAACCGCGAGATCGAGTCCTCCCCAACGGAGCTCGCGGGAGTGCTGTCCACATGACACGGCGACGTCGAGCTCCCGGAGTCGGATCGCGGGAGGTTGGACCCGTGCCCCGCCTCCTCGTTCGCACCGGCCTGATCGCCGGTGTTGTCCTGCTGCTCGTCTCGTGCGCTCCACCGCCGCAGATACAGCGGGCTCTGTCCGAGTCCACACCGCCGCTCTACAAGCGGCTCCTGACCGCATCCGAGCTCCCCGAGGGGTGGTTGCTCGCCCAGTCTTCTCCGGACCACCCGCTGGCCGCGGGTACCGAGCCGACGCAGGCCCCGTGCGACCGGAACTACGCCGAAGAACTCGACTCAGGTCGGGATCGCACGATCGCGTCACGGGTCTTCGTCAACGGCGGGAGCCTTTTCCAGCAGAGCATTGTCAGCAGCGTTGACGGCGCCCAGTTCCACAACCTCGCGAATGCCATTGAGGCGTGCGCCGGAATCGTCGGCGCGACGCAGATCCAGGGAATCCCCGCGGAGATCCTCACAACGCCGCTCGACTTCGGGCTTCCGCGCGACGTCGTCGCGGTGACGGTCCTCGTCGTGACCGAGTACGAGGCCTTCTTGAGCGTATGGGTGTATGCGAGAGCACCCGGCGATACCCTCCTCACCATCAGCGTCAGTCACAGAAGCATGTCGACGCCCGAACTCACCGCAGTGCTCGAGCGCGCCGTCAGGAAAGCTCGCGGCGGTCGCGAGTGATCAGCGCTCCACACCCACCGCGACCATCACCGCGAGGATCGCCCACCACAGCCCGAGCCCGACGATCAACCCGACGGCAATCTGCCGGGTGAACTTCCAGCCGAGCCAAGTTGCAACGGCGGCGATCACGGCGGGAACGGTGTCGACGAGCGAGATCTCGCCGCGCGGCGCCAATATCCCCGGGATCGCGATCGCCCCGAGCACCGCAGGGCCGACGAGCGGCAGGTAGCGCTCGACGCGCTTCGGCGGCCGCAGCTTTCGGCTCACCAGGAAGATGGCGCGCGTCGCGAAGGTGACGATGCCGCCGAGCACGATGGCGAGAAGCTCAAGCATCGACGGCCTCCGTTGTGTCGCGATCCGCGAGGTTGAGCACGACGACCCCGGCGACGACGCCTGCCACGGCCCCGACCATCAGGCCGACGCCCAATGGCAGCGTGTTCGCGACGAGCGCGACGATACCGGCGATAGCGAATGCGACCAGCCCCGCCCTGTTCTTGATGAGCGGCAGCGTGAGCAGCAGGAAGGTGAGCGGGATCGCCAGTTCGAACGGCACCCAGTCGGGGATGAAACCACCCGCGACGATGCCGACCGCGAGCAACGCCGTCCATCCCACCAGGCAGGTCAGACCCGCCCCGAAGTAGAAGGCGCGCTTCTCGCGCATGCCGCCCCCGGCATCCGCGCTGTCGTACCGGGCCGCGGCCAGCGCATAGACCGGGTCGGCGAGCAGGAACGCCGCACCGAGGCGCTGTGGGGTCGTCCAGTCGGCGAGGTGCGGAGCGAGCGCCGCGCTGTAGAGAAGGTGCCGCGCGTTGATCACGGCCACCGTGAGCACGACGATGCCAAGCGCCGCTCCGACGTGCAGCAGTTGCACGGCCGCGATCTGGGCGGCCCCCGCGAAGATGATCGGCGACGTGAGAATCGACAGCCACGGTTCGACACTGGTCGCCCCCATCGCGGCACCCGCGGCGACCCCGAAGGGGATGTAACTCGCCACGATGACGGCCGCAGCTCGAATGCCGGCGCGACGTGCGGCTCGCACACGGTCGCCCTCGGTGAGCAGGAGGTCGGCGGCGGTCATCTCTTCACCCTCTCACCGACGACCGACGAAGGGCCACGTCCGATCCGGAACCGGTGGCCTACTCGTCAGCGCCGACGGTGAGCGGTTCGTCGTAGATCCAGAGTCGCTGGCCCTCGCTGCAGGCGACGACCCGGTCGGGCCGACCAAATCGGGCGCGCAGAGCGTCGCCATCGAGAGCCCGTTCGTCACCCGACTCGTTGACGTAGAAGAACGTGCCCGACTCCAGGGCGTACGCGCGGTTGGTGAGCCAGAGGTTCGGTGCGAGGTCGGCCGTGACAGGAATCAGCCGGATGCCGGTCGCCGACGGCAGGCCGATCCGGCGAGCATCGGAGAAGGTAGCGAAGCCCACCTGGCCGGGCACCACTTCATCAAGACAGCGCGTCTCGGCGCTACGGTAGCCGACGTAGCCACCCGCACTCGCCAGGTTCGTGACCCCGCCGGTCGCCACGCCGAGCACCAGCAACGCCGCGGCACCGCCTACGACGACCGGCTCGACCGCCCGCACCGGTACGGCGAGCAACACGAGAACGAACGGAAGCACCAGCACGGGCCAGAAGTAGTACTGGTGGGTGATCAGCGCGATGACGGTCGCGGCGAGCCCGCCCAACGGCACGAGACCGAAGTAGAGCGTCGCGAAGCTGCGACCGCCGGCGTCGGTCGTGCGACCCGCCAGCCGCACCCACGCGATGACGGCGGCCCCGAGGCATCCGACCGCGAGGAGCGCCCCGAGGGGAAGCAGCACCCGGGCCGCGGGGTCGATCATCTGAAACGACCAGTAGGGCCACAGGCCGTCGTTTCGCGACCGGAAGCGTTCGAGGTCGACGTAGGTGAGCAGTCCCGTGCCCTGCAGCGGGCCGAGCGCGAGCCGCCCGACCACCGCGATAGCACCCACCGCGGCGACGAGCAGCGCGGGTAGGGCGAGGGATCGTCGACCCGACCGCACCAGCACCGCGATAGCGACGGCGAGAGCGCCGGGCACCGCGAACAACACGGTCAACGGATTCGACGCGACGGTGAGCCCGATCGCCAGCACGAGCGCGACCCTCACCGCGAGAGTGCGCACCAAGAACAGCAAGGGAGCGGCGAGCAACGCCAGATACATTCCGACGTAGTAGGTGGGGGCCAGGTGGAACGAGAACACCCAGGTGGTGCCGACCAGCGGCAACAGCAGAAGAGGCAGGATGCCGGCACCGGCCCGCAAGGTCACGGCGCGCGGGCTCGCCTCCGGCCACAGGTGCCGGGCAAGAGCCGCCAGCAGCAGGAAGAGCACCACCTGGTTCAGCATCGCGACGACGACGTAGTAGACGTAGAGGCTTCCGCCTGCCGCGAAGAAGGCGGCCCCGCTCAGCAGCAGCTCGGGAAACACGAACACCTGGGGCGAGAAACTCCAGTCGAGCGCGCGCCCGGCGGCGACGTCCTGCCAGAACTGAAAGAGCGTGCCGTTGTCGCTGGAGCGCAACTCCCAGGTGATCGGCCAGGTCGCCGCATCCCCCGGATCTCCGCCCGCCCGCATCAGGAAGACGAGCAGTGTCAGCGCCCCCACGACGAGCGTGGAAACCGCGACTGCGAGAGCGAGCCGCCCGCGCGACCCGTAGAACGCGCTCGGGTCAGACGTCGATCCGGTCACGGTCGAGACCCTGGCCGGCGATGATGAAGTCTTTGCGCGGGGCGACGTCGTTGCCCATGAGCAGTTCGAAGACGCGCGTGGCGTTGTCGGCATCGCCGACGGTCACCTTGCGCAAGGTGCGATGCCGTCGACTCATGGTCGTCTCAGCGAGCTGGTCGGCATCCATCTCGCCCAGTCCCTTGTAGCGCTGGATCGGGTCCTGGTACTTCTTGCCGCCCTTCTCGAGGGTCTTCAGCACGGCGTTGAGCTCGGCCTCGGAATAGGTGTAGATCGTCTCGTTGGGCTTCGACCCGGGGTTCAGCACGATCACCCGGTGCAGCGGCGGCACCGCCGAGTACACCCGACCCGCGTCGATCATCGGGCGCATGTAACGGAAGAACAGCGTGAGCAGCAGCGTGCGGATGTGCGCGCCGTCGACATCGGCGTCGGCCATGATGATGACCTTGCCGTAGCGGGCCTGCTCGAGATCGAACGAGCGGCCCGAGCCGGCGCCGATGACCTGGATGATCGAGGCGCATTCGGCGTTGCCGAGCATGTCGGCCACGGACGCCTTCTGCACGTTGAGGATCTTGCCGCGGATGGGCAGCAACGCCTGGAACTCGCTGTCGCGCCCGAGCTTCGCCGTGCCGAGCGCGGAGTCACCCTCGACGATGAACAGCTCGGTGCCGAGTACGTCGTTCGACCGGCAGTCGACGAGTTTCGCCGGCAGCGACGACGACTCGAGGGCGTTCTTGCGGCGCTGCGTCTCTTTGTGCGCCCGAGCCGAGATGCGGCTCTTCATCTCGGCGACGATCTTGTCGAGCACGAGCGCCGACTGGGCCTTGTCGTCGCGCTTGTTGCTCGCGAACTTCTCGGCCAGCGCCTTCGCCACGACGTTCGAGACGATGGTGCGCACCGCCGGGGTGCCGAGAATCTCCTTGGTCTGCCCCTCGAACTGCGGCTCGGGCAGGCGAACCGTGAGCACGGCGGTGAGACCGGCGAGGATGTCTTCCTTCTCGAGTTTCTCGCTCGCGCCCACCTTGAGCCGCCGCGCGTTCTTCTCGATCTCCGACCGCAGGAACTTCATCAGCCCTTGCTCGAATCCCGACTGGTGGGTGCCGCCCTTCGGGGTGGCGATGATGTTGACGTAGGAACGGAACACGGTGTCGTACCCGGTACCCCAGCGCAGCGCGATGTCGACCTCGGCCTCGCGCGCGACCTCGGTCGGTACCATGTGGCCGTTCTCTTGCAGCACGGGCACCGTCTCGGTGAAGGTGCCCGTGCCTTGGATGCGCCACGTGTCAGTGAGCGGAGTGTCGGGAGCGAGGTAGCCGACGTACTCCGCGATGCCGCCGTCGAATCGGAACGTCTCACGTTGGGTCTCTTCGCCACGCTCGTCGACGACTTCGAGGGTGAGGCCCGGCACGAGGAACGCCGTCTGCCGGGCACGGGCGGAGAGTTCATCCAGTTGGAACTCGGCGCCCTTCGTGAAGATCTGCCGGTCGGCCCAGTAGCGGATGCGAGTGCCGGTGACGCCCTTCGCGACCTTGCCGATCTTGCGCAGCTCGCTGCCCGAGATGAACGGCGTGAACGGCGCGTCGGGGCTCGGTTCGCCAGCATCCTCGAAGATCCCCGGTTCGCCGCGGTGAAACGACATCGCCCACGTGGCCCCGTCGCGATCGACCTCGACGTCAAGCCGTTCCGACAGGGCGTTGACGACCGACGCTCCGACGCCGTGGAGACCGCCGGATGCGGCATACGATCCCCCGCCGAACTTGCCGCCGGCATGAAGCTTCGTGAACACGACCTCGACACCCGAGAGCCCTGTCTTGGGTTCGATGTCGACCGGGATGCCGCGGGCCGTGTCGCGCACCTCGATGCTCGCGTCGGGATGCAAGGTGACGTCGATCCGTGAGCCGTAGCCGCCGAGCGCTTCGTCGACCGCGTTGTCGATGATCTCCCAGACGCAGTGCATGAGGCCCCGCGAGTCGGTCGACCCGATGTACATCCCAGGGCGCTTGCGCACCGCCTCGAGACCTTCGAGCACCGACAGATGACGGGCGGAATAGTCGTCGCTCGCCACGGGTTCTGCTCCTGTCGAGACATTCTGGAAGTTGGCCGTCGATCAGACTAACCCCGGGCGACGACCCTGCCCGGTATCCCACCCCGCACGACGCCCGGTTGCCGCGGTTCCGAGCTATTCCCGGGTGCGCCGAGAGCGAAATGCAACGCTCATGACACATGTCTGACACAGCTGCGTGCTTGTATGGAGTCACGGAACACCGATCTCAACCCGAGGAGGAGCACATGTCGCACATCGCATCCGACAGTTCGGTCGATGAGCTCGAACTCGGAACGCCCCTGCTCAGCGCCCTCGACCGTTGCGACTACTGCGGGGCGCAGGCTTACGTGAAGGCCACCCTCGCGAGCGGCGAGCTGCTCTTCTGCGCTCACCACGCCACCGAGTTCAAAGAGAAGCTGCAGCCCGTCGCGCTGGAATGGCACGACGAGTCGAGCCGACTACTTCAGCCGGTCTCCGACTGATCGACTTCGCACGAAGGCCCCGGTTCGCCGGGGCCTTCGTCGTTTCTGGTGCTTGGATGGGCGGGTGTCTGGAATCCGCCGTCGAGCGCTGATCGACCTCGACGCGTTCGCAGCGAACAGGCCAGGCGATGTGCTCGATGCACGCGCCGATGCATTCGGCCATGGACTGGCTCTCATTGCCCCCGCGGCGCTCGATGCGGGCGTGGCAGAGATCGTCGTCAGCAACGAACAGGATGCCGCGGTCGCCGTCGCTGCCGGGTTCCGTCGCGAGGCCGTGCGGTTCGATCACGAGCCTCCATTGTCAGCCTCGCGGGCCTATGGCTTCGATGACGATGAACACGGGCGGGCCGTCATGTCGGTCGTCGGCGAAGTCGTCGCCGTGAAAAAGGTGCCTGCCGATTCCGGAGTGTCTTACGGCTACACGTACCGCACCGCTCAGCCGACCCAGCTGGCTCTCGTCGCGCTCGGGTACGCCGACGGTGTGCCGCGGCTGGCATCCAATCGCGCCCGCGTTCTCGTCGGTGACACGACGTTCCCGCTCGTCGGGCGCATCGCGATGGACCAGTTCGTGCTCGACGTCGGCGACGCCGAGGTCGATCTCGGTATGGATGCCGTGCTATTCGGCGATCCCGCGCGCGGGGAGCCGTCGGCGATCGACTGGGCTTACTGGACCGAGCGCGAGCAGCGAACGCTCACCGCCGGGATCGCGTCGCGTGTCGTACGGAGCGTTCGATGAGCGCCCGCATCGAGATCGACCTCGACGCGTTCCGCCACAACGTTCGCACCCTCGCCGCCCTGGCCGCACCGGCGCGCACGATGCTCGCAGTCAAGGCCGACGGCTACGGCCACGGGATGCTGCCGATCGCCCGCGCGTCCCTGGAGTCCGGTGCCGACTCTCTCGCCGTCCTCGACGTCCCCGCCGCATTGGCGATCCGCGCCGCCGGAATCGACGCGCAAGTCTTCGCATGGCTGCATGGGAAAGAGACCGACTTTCGCGCGGGGATCGAGGCGGGTGTCGACCTCGGAGTGTCGTCGCTCACCGAACTGCGGCGGATCGCCGATGCCGGCGTGGCATCCGTGCACCTGAAGATCGACACCGGCCTGCACCGCAATGGCGCGAGCCCGGAAGATTGGCCGGAGCTCGTGCGGGCGACCCTCGACCTTCAGGAAGCCGGTCGAGTGCGCCTCGCCGGACTGTGGTCACACCTCGCCGACGCCTCCCCCGACGACGATGCCGCAGCCCTGGCCGAATTCCGGGCCGCGATCGCCGTGGCCGCCGGTATCGGAGTGCCGATGGCCGGCCCCGACCGCCCGTTGCTGCACCTCGCGGCGTCTTCGGCCGGCATCCGAATGCCTGCAGCACGCTTCGATCTCGTGCGATTCGGCATCGCCGCCTACGGAGTCTCGCCGTTCGACGACGTCGATGCGCGGGGTCTGGGCATGCGCGCCCCCATGACGGTCACGGCGGAGATCGTTCGACTGCACGGCGACTACGCGGTGCTCGGAATCGGCTCGGCCGACGGCCTTCCTCCGACCGCGACTCCGGATGCGCCGAGCGGGCAAGGCGCCGAGGTGCTGCTGGGCGACCGCCGGGCCGGTGTGTTCGTCATCCACGTCGATGAGACGTTCGTGGGGGCGACCCGCCACGATCAGGTGGGCGATGTCGCCGTGATCTACGGCCCCGGGGACCACGGCGAGCCGACCGCTGAGGACTGGGCGCGGTGGGCGGCCACGATCGGCGACGAGATCCTCGCTCGCGCGTCCACCCGCATTCCCCGGGTCTACCTCAACGAGTAGGCCGCGGGGCTGGTCTCGATACGCCCGCTTCGCGGGCTACTCGACCACCGAGGGGGCGCGGCGGATGATGCCGAGCGGGGTCGACTCGTGGCCCTGGCCGATGGGGTTGTCCTTCAAGATGCGCGCCACCAACAGCTCGGTCGCGCGATCGGTGGTCGAGCCGAGCACGTTGCCGCCGATGTCGTTGATGTCGACGAGGAAGACGTCGACGCGCTTGCCCCACCCGGCCACGGCATCCCGAACGCCTTCGCTGGTCTGCTTCGGCTTCGCGGCGGTGAGCACGACCATCTCGTCGTAGGGCGGGATCGTCGGGTAGCCGGGGCCGTCGATGCCGCGCGCCTTCGTGCCGGCGATCCGGTAGAAGTCGCCGGTGCGACCGAACCGCTTGGTGATCACCGAGACGGCGGCGGCGAACAGGATGCGCGGGGTGCCGACCTCGCGGATCGCCCACTCCATCGTCTCGGGGATGCCGAGGCCGATGCCCCACGGCGTACGAACCACACGCTTCGAGAGCCAGACGGCCAGCGGCCGGGCTTTCGTCTCGGCGACCGGATAGGCGCGGCCCTGGGAGCCGGCGACCATCTTCTCGGTCATGAACAGCCAGTCGCCGTCCTGAAGGTGGTCGAGCGCGTACTTCTCGATCACCGGGTGCAACGGCTCGCCCGGCAGCACCACATGGGTCTTGATCGGGATGCGCTCATACCGAACGCCGTCGACCTCGACCTCGCGGGGCCGCACGCGGTTCTCGTCGTAGGGAACGTCCACGTGGGCTTACTCGAGGTAGTCGCGCAGCGACTGCGAGCGGCTCGGGTGGCGAAGCTTCGCCATCGTCTTCGACTCGATCTGGCGGATGCGCTCGCGCGTCACGCCGAAGGTGTCGCCGATCTGGTCGAGCGTCTTCGGCATGCCGTCGCCGAGGCCGAAGCGCATGCGGATGACGCCCGCCTCGCGCTCGGAAAGCGAATCGAGCAGGCTCTCGAGCTGCTTCTGCAGCATCGTGAAGCCCACGGCATCCGCCGGCACGACCGCCTCGGTGTCTTCGATCAGGTCGCCGAACTCGCTGTCGCCGTCTTCGCCGAGCGGGGTGTGCAGCGAGATCGGCTCGCGGCCGTACTTCTGCACCTCGATGACCTTCTCGGGGGTCATGTCGAGTTCGCGCGACAGCTCTTCCGGCGTGGGCTCGCGGCCGAGATCCTGAAGCATCTGACGTTGCACGCGGGCGAGCTTGTTGATGACCTCGACCATGTGCACCGGGATGCGGATGGTGCGGGCCTGGTCGGCCATCGCACGGGTGATGGCCTGGCGGATCCACCACGTGGCGTAGGTCGAGAACTTGAAGCCCTTGGTGTAGTCGAATTTCTCGACCGCACGGATGAGGCCGAGATTGCCCTCCTGAATGAGGTCGAGGAACTGCATGCCGCGACCGGTGTAGCGCTTCGCGAGCGAGACGACGAGGCGGAGGTTCGCACCGAGCAGGTGGCTCTTCGCGCGCTGGCCGTCGCGGGCCACCCAGGTGAGTTCGCGGCCCAGCTGGCTGCGCTTCTCGCTGTCGGCCATATGCGAGAGCTTCTCTTCGGCGAACAGGCCCGCCTCGATGCGCATCGCGAGTTCGACCTCTTCGGCGGCGTTCAGCAACGCCACCTTGCCGATCTGCTTGAGGTAGTCCTTGACCGGGTCGGCCGTCGCGCCGGTGATCGCTGCCGAATAGACGGGAACTTCGTCTTCGTCGTCGGTCATCGACAGGCGCAGGGCACCCGTCGGGAGCACCTCGATCGGCTTGTCGTCGTCTTCGTCGTCGTCACCGTCGGTGGCGTCTTCGTCGACGCTCGGACCGGCAGCGGGCTTCTCGACTTCGACTTCGTCGTCAACGACGACGACCTCGTCGTCGACCTCGACTTCTTCGACCTCGGTCGGGTCGATCTCGACATCGTCGATGTCGTCGATGGTTTCGACCTCGCCGGCGGGCGCCGCCTTGGCGCGCGACGCCTTGGCCGGAGCCTTAGCGGCGGCCTGGGAAGCGCCCGATTTCGCAGGGGTCTTCACCGCAGGAGCCTTCGCGGCAGCAGGCTTCGTAACAGCGGCCTTCGCGGCCGGTGCCTTCGCGGCCGGTGCCTTCGCGGCCGGTGCCTTCGCGGGCGCCTGATCCGCGGCCGGCTTGGCGGCGGTCTTCGCAGGAGCGCGCTTGGTGGCGGTGGCGACGGCAGTGTCGTCCTTTGCCGGGGACTTCTTCTCAGTGCTCTTCGAATCAGTGCTCTTCGAATCAGTGCTCTTCGAATCAGTGGTCTTCGAGGTGGATCGGGCGGCCATCCGGGTTCCCTTCCGCGGCCCGAATGGGCCGGCATTTCCGGGCATTACTAAGACCCTTGTCAAGTCCCCCGCGTTTCCAACGGAAACCTCGAGGACCCGACCGGGTCTTGAACGATCATTCTCTCACACTCCGCAGCGACCGGCTTGCACCCGGCTCGTCACGGCCGCCGGGATCAGAGGTCGTCGCGGCGGTTCGCCAGAAACTTCTCAAGCTCTGCGGCGATCGTGTCGGCCGACGGCAACTCGCCACTGGAGTCCATCAGCGGCGAAGGAAGTGGGTTCTCTTCCATGTAGCTGTCGTGCCGCTCTTCAAGGGCGCCCACAAGCCGCTCCAACTCCTGGTTGCCGTGCACCTGATCGTCGACCTTGGCGAGGAACTCCCGGTTGTCTTCGCGCAGTCTGTCGGTGGGGAAGATCAGCCCGGTTGCGGCGCTGATGCTCTCGAGCGCCGTGACGGCCGCCTGCGGGAACTCGGTGTCAGACAGGTAGTGCGGGATGAGCAGCACGAACCCGGCGGTCGGATGCCCGAGCTGTTGCAGCCGGTACTCGAGCAGGTGCAGCGCGTTCGACGGAACCTGCGTGCGCGGCTTCCAGATCGAGAGGGAGTCGATCAGGTCGAGCCGGTTGCCGCTCACCGTGACCCCGATCGGTCGAGTGTGCGGGGTGGGCATCGCGATCGCGTTGACCCACGTCGTGTCTTTCACCCCGTACTTCTCGACGAGTTGCACGATCGCCGCGGTGAACCGCTCCCATTGGAAGTCGGGTTCGAACCCGGTGAGGAAGAGGAACGGTTGCCCGAGCTCGTCTTTGGCGAGATACAGCGACAGCTTCGCCGGCTTGTATTCGCTCAGGTGGTCTTGATCGAAGAACATGATCGGGCGACGGGCCCGGTAGTCGAGCAGCGCGTCGGTGTCGAAAGCGACGACCTCGTTCATCTCGAGATTGTCGAGAAGGTACTGGCTCACCTGGCTGACCGCGCCGCCCGCGTCGGTGAATCCGGTCAGCCCCGCGACGAGGTGCAGGTCACGCGGAACCTGGCCGGCCTCGACCGACAGGTCGTACAAGCCGCCGGGATCTCGCATGCCCCGATTCTATTTCGGGGCCTGCGGCCACCGCAGGAGAACAGCGTCGCGGCGGTGAAGCCGTAAGCGAACACGCGGTTAGCATGGCCCGATGGCCGTACCGGTGCTCTCGATCTCATCCGCCGAACCCGTCAGCACCGCAGCGGAGGTGCTCGTGCTCGGGGTGCGCAAGACCGCCGACGGCCCGCGACTCGCCGTCGGCGACGGCGCCTTCCCCTCGGTTTCATCCGCGCTCGCCGGCATCGCCGCGACGGGCGGCGTCGACGAACTTCGTCGCCTGCCCCCGCTCGACGGCAGCACGGCATCCATCGCTCTCATCGGGCTGGGTTCCGGAACGCTCACGACCGACTCGCTGCGGTACGCGGCCGGATCCGCCGCCCGCCAGCTCACCGGAATCGACTCGCTGGCCCTGGCCCTCCCGGTCACCGACGGCGCCGAGGCCCTGGCCGTTCTCGAGGGCGCCGGCATCGGCGCATACGCCTACACGGGCTACCGGGTGTCGACGATCGGCACCACCAAGACGCCGGCCGACGACATCGTCGTGCACGTCCCTGCCGCCATCGCCGACGACGCGGCGGGCGTCGTCGCGCGAGCGTCGACCGTCGCCGCCGCCATCCACACGGTGCGCGATCTCGTGAACACTCCCCCGTCGGACCTCTATCCCGAGACGCTCGCCGCCGCCGCGGTCGACGTCGCGCAGGGTCTGCCCCTCGATGTCGAGGTGCTCGACGAAGCGGCGCTCGAGGCCGGCGGATTCGGCGGCATCCTGGCGGTCGGCCGCGGGTCGGTACGTCCCCCGAGGCTCGTCGTCGTGCGCTACTCCCCCGCGGGCGCGACCCGCCACCTCGCCCTCGTCGGCAAGGGCATCACGTTCGACTCGGGTGGCCTGTCGCTGAAGCCGCCGGCAGGGATGGTCGGCATGAAGTACGACATGACCGGTGCCGTCACCGCCCTCGCCGTCGTCGTCGCCGCCGCGCAGCTCGCTCTTCCCGTGCGGTTGACCGCGTGGCTGTGCATCGCCGAGAACATGCCGTCGGGCGCCGCGACACGCCCCAACGACGTGCTACGGATGCGGGGTGGCACGACCGTCGAGGTGCTCAACACCGACGCCGAGGGTCGTCTGGTGCTGGCCGACGGCATCGTCGCTGCGAGCGAAGAAAATCCGGATGCCATCGTCGACGTCGCCACGCTCACCGGCGCAGCGCGGGTGGCGATGGGCGAGCGCTTCACCCCGGTGATGGGCGATGACGAGATCGTGAAGAAGCTGGTAGCCGCCGGGGCTGCGGTCGGCGAGGTGTTGTGGCACATGCCGATGCCGCCCGAGCTGCGGTCGCTGCTCGACAGCGACGTCGCCGACATCGCCAACGCGAAGCCGGGCAACACCAGTGGCGGCATGCTGATCGCCGCGCACTTCCTGAAGACCTTCGTCGGCAGCACCGGCGACGGTGACGCCAAGCGCAGCATTCCGTGGGCTCATCTCGACATCGCGGGCGTCGCGAACAATCCGGGCTCCCCCCACGGCGGCATCGCAAAGGGCCCGACGGGTACCACGGTGCGCACCCTGCTGCGCTTCGCTGAAGACTTTTCCACGCCGTAGTAGGGTCTATATGGCAAGGAACACCTTGCCCTTCTGGGCCACACGCCACCCTCTGTCCTGGCCCGCAATCGCACGCAAATAGGGAGTCGCCGGGTGTCCGAGCAGAACTTCGACCTTGTCGTTCTGGGTGCAGGAAGCGGTGGCTACGCCGCCGCACTGCGCGCCAGCCAGCTGGGCCTCACGGTCGGGCTCATCGAGAAGGGGAAGGTCGGCGGCACGTGTCTGCACGTCGGCTGCATCCCCACGAAGGCGCTGCTGCATGCGGCCGAGGTGGCGGATGTCACCCGCGAGTCCGCCAAGTACGGCGTCACCGCGACGTACGGCGGCATCGACATCGCCGCGGTGACCGGCTACCGCGAAGAGGTCGTCGCCAGCAAGTGGAAGGGCCTGCAGGGCCTCATCAAGTCGCGCGGCATCACCACGATTGAGGGCGAAGGCCGTCTCACCTCGCCCACGACCGTCCAGGTCGGCGACGTGACCGTCACCGGTAAGAACATCGTGCTGGCCACCGGCTCCTACTCGCGCTCGCTGCCCGGTCTTGAGATCGGCGGGCGGGTCATCACCTCGGAGCAGGCCCTGGCTCTCGACTTCGTGCCCAAGAAGGTCGCCGTGCTTGGGGGCGGCGTCATCGGCGTCGAGTTCTCGAGCGTCTGGCGCTCGTTCGGCGCCGAGGTGACGATCATCGAGGCGCTCCCGAACCTGGTGCCCAACGAAGACATCGCGATCTCAAAGGCGTTCGAGCGGGCATTCCGCAAGCGTGGCATCGATTTCAAGACCGGGGTTCGTTTCTCGGGAGTCACCCAAAACGACTCGGGCGTCGTCGTCTCGCTCGAAGACGGCTCCACCGTCGAAGCCGAGCTGTTGCTCGTCGCCGTCGGCCGGGGGCCCTCGACCGCGAACCTCGGATTCGAGGAGGTCGGCGTGAACATGGACCGCGGATTCGTGCTCACCGACGAACGTCTGCGCACCAACATCCCCGGCGTCTGGGCCGTCGGTGACATCGTTCCCGGCCTCCAGCTCGCACACCGCGGGTTCCAGCACGGCATCTTCGTCGCCGAAGAGATCGCGGGCTTGAACCCGATCGTCGTCGACGACGTCAATGTGCCGAAGGTCACCTACTCCGACCCCGAGGTGGCGTCGATCGGGCTCACCGAGGCGAAGGCCGTCGAGAAGTTCGGTGCGGATGCCATCGCCACGTACGACTACAACCTCGCCGGCAACGGCAAGAGCCACATCATCGGCACCTCCGGCAATGTCAAGGTGGTGCGGCAGAAGGACGGCCCGGTGCTCGGCGTGCATATGATCGGCGCGCGCGTCGGCGAGCTGATCGGCGAAGCGCAACTCGCGGTCAACTGGGAGGCGTACCCGGAAGACATCGCGCCGTACATCCACGCGCACCCGACGCAGAACGAAGCCCTCGGCGAGGCGTTCCTCGCCATCGCGGGCAAGCCGCTGCACGGCATCTGACCCACGCGAATCACGCGTAGCTAAGCTATCCACACAGGCTTCGAAGGAGCACCCGCTGATGAGCGAATCCGTCACCCTCCCGGCTCTTGGAGAGAGCGTCACGGAAGGCACCGTGACCCGCTGGCTCAAGAAGGTCGGCGACCGGGTGGAGGTCGACGAGCCGCTGCTCGAGGTCTCGACCGACAAGGTCGACACCGAGATCCCGTCGCCCGTCGCCGGCGTGATCGAGCAGATCCTCGTGCAAGAAGACGAGACCGTCGAGGTCGGCGCCGTTCTGGTGACCATCGGTGACGGCTCGGGTTCCGCGGCTCCTGCCGACGCCCCGGCTGCCGCAGCACCCGCTGCAGAAGCTGCACCGGCACCCGCCGCTGAAGCCGCTCCGGCGCCCGAGGCCGCCCCCGCTGCTGAAGCGGCACCTGCCCCCGCTCAGGAGGCTGCACCCGCACCTGCGCCTGCTCCTGAGGCTGCACCTGCCCCGGAGCCGGCACCCGCACCGGAGCCCGCTCCCGCGCCCGCCCCGGAGC
>NZ_JBASCU010000030.1:0-93754 GCF_049651805.1 Pseudolysinimonas sp. | reverse complement strand
GCGCCCTCGTGGTGAGCGAACCGCGCCGCGGATTCGGGTCGGCCGCGCACGCCGGGCTGCTCGCGGCATCCGCCCCCCTCGTCGCGTTCTGCGACGCCGACGGGTCGATGGATCCCGCCGATCTGCCGCTCGTCGTCGACCCCGTCGCGGCAGGCGAGGCCGACCTCGTGCTCGGCCGCCGCCGCCCGACCACCCGCGGGGCCTGGCCGCTTCACGCGCGCATCGCCAACCGCGGACTCGCCGTGCTGATGCGCCGTGCGACCGGGCTGCGGCTGCACGACCTCGGGCCGATGCGCGCCGCACGGCGGCAGGCGATGCTCGACCTCGGCCTGCTCGACCGGCGCAGCGGCTATCCGCTCGAGACGGTGCTTCGCGGCAACGTGGCCGACTGGCGCATCGTCGAAGTCGACGTGCCGTACTCGCCGCGGATCGGCCGCTCGAAGGTCACCGGCACGGTGCGCGGCACTCTCACCGCGATCAGCGACATGTCGCGGCTGCTCGCCACGAACGAAAAGCCGAGCGGATGACGACCCTCATCGTCATCGCGAAGGAGCCGCTGCCGGGCAAGGCGAAGACGCGGCTACATCCGCCGTTCACCCTTGAGCAGGCTGCCGAACTCGCGGCGGCGGCGATCGACGACACCCTCGCCGCGGTCGCCGACCTGCCTGCGTCGCGCCGCATCCTGCTGTTCGAGGGAACCCACCCGCCCCGCTCCGCCGACGGGTACGAGATCATGCCGCAGACCTCGGGTGACCTCGACCAACGCCTCGCTGCCGCGTTCGACGCCGTCGACGGCCCGGCGGTGCTCATCGGGATGGACACCCCGCAACTGCAAGCCGCCGACCTCGCCCCGGCATTCGGCGAAGGTGCCGTGGACGCCTGGTTCGGCCCCGCCGCCGACGGGGGGTTCTGGGCATTCGGCATGCGCGAGCCCCGCGGCGACCTGATCCGCGGCGTGCCGATGTCGCGCGACGACACCGGCGCCATCCAACTGAACCGTCTCGAAGCCGCGGGCCTGCGCGTCGGGATGTTGCGCGAACTCACCGACGTCGACACCTTCGACGACGCCCGCCGCGTCGCCGCCGCGGCTCCCGCTACGGCGTTCGCGCGGCTGTTCACGCAGTACGCCTCCGCCGCGTCCTCGAGCCAGGTGTAGCGTCGCCTCAACGACGAGAGGCTGGGCTTCGATGGACATGAAGGAACTCGCCGACGCCGAGCAGCAGTGGCTAGACATCTGGGCTCGCGGTCCCCAGCGGGTGCGCTGGGATCGCATCCCGCTGCAGGTCGGTGATCCCGCCCCCGACCTCGAGCTGCTCGACCACACCGGCGATCCCACCCGATTGTCTTCGCTATGGGCGGACGGGCCGGCGGTCATCCTGTTCTGGAGGCATTTCGGGTGCAGTTGCGGCAGGGATCGCGCCCGGCGGCTGCGCGACGAGTACGCCGAGCTGGTGAACCTGGGCGCCACCGTGACGATCGTCGGTCAAGGGGCACCCGAGCGGGCGGCGGTGTATCGCGACCGGAACGAGATCCCCTGCACGATCCTGAGCGACCCCGACGAGAGCGCGTATCGGGCCTTCGACGTGCTCGAGGGAACGACCGCACAGGTGCTTTTCGACGCATCGGACGAACTGTTGGCCTGCGAACTACACGCAGGAATCGACTTGGCCGCATCCCGGCATGGCACGGCAGCCGCGTCGGTCGACAACCCGTTCCTGCTCCCCGCGGAGTTCGTCATCATCGACGGCATCGTCCAACTGGCCTACCGGTATCAATACTGCGAGGACTGGCCCGACCCGCGCGTGCTGACCGCCGCTATCCGGTTCCCGGCCGCCCCGGCGAGCTAGGCGGCGACGCCTGGGTAGGCCAGATCGCCTCAAGCCGGCTCAGCCACTTGGTCTGCAGGCAGCGCTCATCGGTCCCTCGCCTCGGCTTCCTGCACGATGTCGCGCGCCCACTTGATCAGATTGGCGGCGTCGCTCGCGTTGATCGCGTCGGCGCCATATTGCACGGGGGTCTTCTGGGTGAGCAGTCGCGCCAGGCTGGTTGCCGCTTTCGTCGAGGGATGCGTGGCTCGCTTGAGAAGGCTGATCGCCTGCGCATGGTCGTCGCCCGAACTGCGTTCGCCCAACACCAGGCCGCAGATGGCATCGGCCGCGGCGATGCCGCTGAGAATCGCGTTCGAACCGGCGACCTTATTCTCAGCGGCACCGCCGGAGTCGAGAAGCTCGGCGGCCGAGAGATAGAGCCGCGCCTCTTTCAAGCGGGCACGTGCACCGACTTTGTCGAGGGCAACCGTCCGGTTAGACACGCGCAACCTTCTCGGCGTCGATCACGCGGAGCATCTGCTCGAACTCGGGGCCGACTAGTGGCACCGCGTCGTGGCGAATCGACATCATGACCGAGTCGGCGCGGTCGATCGCGTCGCGGAGCCCCGATCGCGTCGCGTTGAAGATCTGCCCCTCGTTGCCGGTCCAGGCAAGAATCTGCTCGCTGAGATCGTGAGCGAAGTCCACGATGGCGTCCTGTGTGGCGTCGTCGGGATAGACGACGAGGATGTCGATGTCTGAGTCAGCGGTAGCTGCCCGTCGAGCGAACGAGCCGTAGAGATAGGCCGCAAGTTCGTTGCGCTCCGCGAACGGGCGGCGCAACCGGTCGAGCAACTCGCGCCGAGCATCGACCGCCAACTCGATCGCGGGCCACAACACGTGGTGACGGTTTCCGCGCCAGACCGTTGAGTTTCCGCGGGATTCCGAGAGGGCCAGCCCAGAGTCGGTGAGGCGTGCGAGAGCCTTGCGAACGCCAAACAGGGACGCGGTTTCAACGAGCCGATGCACCTGCGAGGCGGTGAACTCAGTGTCGGCTCCCGCGAGCACACGAAGCGTCTCGGCTTCCACCGGCGAGGCAATGGTGCGAAGGGGCGACTCGAGGTCCATTCATCCATTGTGCAACTAAAGTTGCAGATACGCAACCCGAGTTGCCCCTAGGCAACTAGAGTTGCCGAGGCAGCCGCACGTCGAACCGGCAGCCGCCCGGGATGTTGCGCACCGAGATCTCCCCCGAGTGCGCCTCGACGATGCCCTGCACGATCGCGAGCCCCAACCCCGCGCCCGCCGACCGCCCTTCGAGTTGCCCGGGGGTGCGCGACGGGGTGGCGCGCCACCCGGCCTGGAAGATCTTCGACAGGTCCTGCTCCGGGATGCCGCCGCCGGCATCCTCGACCGTCAGCACCACGTGACTGTCGCCGTCGTGTTGCGCAGTCACCGAGATCTCGCTGCCGGCGGGGGAGTGCTGGATGGCGTTGATCAGCAGGTTGCCCACCACTCGGGCCAGTTCGCGCGGGTCGCCGACGACGGTCGGCTCGCCGCTGCCGAGCTCTTTCAGGGTGACCGAGCGCGACTTGGCGAGGGCTCCGAGTTCGGCGACGGCGTCGCTCACGAGGTCATAGAGCGACACCGGCTCCATCGCGAGCACGAGGGTGCCGGAGTGGATCTTCGACAGGTCGAACAAGTCATCGACCATCGCCGAGAGGTGATCCACCTGGGCGCGCATCTGGCGGTGGAAGCGCTGCGGGTCGTCGGTCATGCCGTCTTCGAGCGCTTCCGCCATCGCGCGCAGCGAGGCGAGCGGCGTGCGCAGGTCGTGCGAGATCCACGCCACGAGTTCCCGGCGGGATGCGTCGAGCGCGGCGACCTCCTCGCGGGCTTCGGCGAGCCGCTGGCTGGTCTGCGCGAGGTCGGCGGCGAGTGAGGCGAACTCGGCCGACCCTGCCGACCCGGCCACGGCATCCACGCGCTTTCCGTCGCCGAGGTCGCGGGTCATCGACCGAAGCCGCTCGCTGTTGCGGGTGAAGGCGCGGCCGAGCACGAGGGCGACGCCGAGCGAGACGATGGCCGAGGCGCCCGCGATCCAGAACAGCACGAGCAGGTCGTGAGGCGAGATATACATCGCCTGGGCTGCCGCGATCATGCCGACCGCGACAGAGAGGATCGTCGCCACCACGACGACGACGAGTTGCACGAGCATGGTCGCCCGGCGGGTGAGCCTCAACACGGCGAGCCCGACGGCCCCGACGACGAGGGAGCAGGCCAGGGCGATGCCGATGACCTGCATGAGATCGGCGAGAGGCAGCATGGGTCTTCTTTCGGTCGGGTTCAGAGGTCGAGGCGGTAGCCCACGCCCCAGACGGTGACCAGCATCGACGGGTTCGTCGGGTCGGGTTCGATCTTCTCGCGCAGCCGCCGCACCGTGACGGTGACGGTCGATAGGTCACCGAATTCCCAGTGCCACACCGACTTCAGCAGCTGCTCGCGGCTGAACGCCTGGCGGGGATGCTTGAGCAGGAAGGAGAACAGATCGAACTCGCGCGCGGTCAAGGCGAGAGGGGTGCCGTCGCGCTTGATGATGCGGGCGGCAGGGTCGAGCGAGAACGGCCCCACCTCGACGGATGCCTCCGGCGTGAGGTCGCCGACGCTCCGCCGGAGGATCGACTGCACGCGCAACACCAGCTCGCGCGGTGAGAACGGCTTCGTCAGGTAGTCGTCGGCGCCGGCTTCGAGCCCGACGATGCGGTCATCGGTCGACCCGAGGGCGGTGAGCAGAATGATCGGCACGGTCGACGTCGCGCGGATGCGGCGGCACACCTCGGCGCCGTCGATTCCCGGCAGCATGCGGTCGAGCACGATGAGGTCAGGGTGCGCGGTCGACGCCGCCTCGAGGGCCGCGAACCCGTCGACGGCGGTGCTCACGATGAACCCCGCCGAGGTGAGATACGAACTCGCGACCTCGAGCACCATGGGGTCGTCTTCGACGACGAGAACGCGGCGATCGGCGAGCTCCCGGCTCGAGGGGGCCACCCACGGTGCTGACGTCACACTCCAGGGTAGGTTCGCGGCCCTGTGCGTGGCAGGGTGGTTCGCTTCGGCGGGGAGTCCGTCTCTGTTTCGTAAGGGTTGGACCGGTGGGCCGCGGGGCCCGCATTCGTAGGGTCGAGAGGTGCGCTCTTCCCTGGCTCTCGCGGCGGCGAGCGGTCCGGTGCTCGACATCGGATGCGGCCGCGGCCGGTACGTGCACGCCGCGATCTTGGGGGGTCACCTGGCGCTGGGCATCGACGTCTCCGAGACCGCGGTGCGCATCGCGCAGCGGCACGGGCTGCCGGTGCTGTGCCGCTCGGTGTTCCAAGAGCTGCCGGGCGAGGGAACCTGGGGCACCGCCCTGCTACTCGACGGCAACATCGGCATCGGTCGCGACCCCGTCGCACTGCTGCGCCGCTGTGCCCAACTCGTGCGCGACGGCGATGGGCGCATCCTCGTCGAGACCCCCAGGGGCGCCCGAACCGTCGAGCGGCGAGCGCTGCACGGCTGCGCCGCAGCGGCCGGGCTCGTCGCCTGCCGGGAGTGGTCGGCGCGTGGCCGGTCGTTCGCCGAATACGCCCGCGCATGACCGGAGTCGGCAGCATCGCACGGTGGGTGTGGGGCGTCGCCGTTGCCCTGCTGCTGGTCGCCGCCGCGATGCTCGTGCCGTGGCTCACGGGGTGGCGCGTGTTCGTCGACTTCCCGCCGCTGCATGCGGTCTGGCTGCCTCGGCTTGGGCCGGGTACCGTGCCGGCGGTGCTCGTCGGAGCGCTCGCGGTGTGGTTCGGCGGCCGCCTCGCGGCCCGGATGCGGTGGCGGTGGCTGCTACTCGTCGCCTTCGCGGCAGGGCTGGCCTGGCTGGTGAGCCTCGCACTCGTCGACGGGCTCCACGGGCTCGGCGCGATTCTCGACGACACGTCGGAGTACCTCGGCACCGCCCGTGAGGTCACCGACATCGGCGCGTTGCTCGAGCGGTACATCGCGCACATCCCGCTCGACTCGGCCGACAACTGGCCGATCCACATCGCCGGGCACCCGCCAGGTGCGCTGCTGTTCTTCGTCGCACTCGTGCAACTCGGGCTCGGCTCGCCGCTCGCCGCGGGGCTCGTCGTCACCGTCCTCGGCGCGACCACCCCGGTCGCCGTGCTCGTCGCGCTGCGTCGGCTCGGGGCGGAGGCCGAGGCTCGCGTCGCGGCGCCGTTCCTGGTGGTCGGAACCGCCGCGATCTGGATCGCGGTGTCGGCCGACGGAATGTTCGCCGCCGTCGCCGCATGGGGGCTCTGCGTCCTCGCTTTCGCCGCCACATCGCGGCGGTGGTTCGCGATCGCCGGGTGGGGCGTGCTCGCCGGGCTGCTGCTCGGGTACTGCGTGATGCTCTCGTACGGGCTGCCGCTGCTCGGGGTGCTCGCCGTCGCGGTTCTGGTTCTGGCGCGATCGTGGCGCCCGCTGCCGTGGGCCGTCGGGGCGGCGGTCGTCGTCGTGCTGTTGTTCGCCGCCGCCGGGTTCGCGTGGTGGGAGGCGTACCCGGTGCTCGTCGAACGCTATTGGGCGGGCATCGCGTCGGACCGACCCTTCGGGTACTGGGTGTGGGGCGACCTCGCGGCGCTCGTCTTCAGCGCCGGGCCGATCGTGGGGGCGTCGCTTGTGCTGGCCGGCGAGCGTTTCCGCGCCGTGCGCGAGCGGACCGGAGGCGTGCGAGTGATCGTGCTGCTCGTGGCCGCCGCCGCACTGATCGTGTTACTCGCCGACCTGTCGCAGATGAGCAAAGCCGAGGTCGAACGCATCTGGTTGCCGTTCGTGCCCTGGCTGCTGCTCGGCACGGCGCTGCTGCCCGAACGCGCGCGGCGCCCGGCGCTGGCCGTCCAGGTGATCGCGGCCCTCGTCATCCAGCATCTGCTCGCTACGCCCTGGTGACCACCGAGGGGGTCTCGACACGCTTCTTCGTGAGAGTCTCGAGAGAGACGCCGCGGGCTTCGGTGCCGAACCTCCACCAGATCGCTCCCGCGGCCGCGCCGATGAGCCAGAACAGACCGAGGATGCCGAACATGATTCCGACGCCCCACGCCGTCGCGGTCACGGCGAGCACGACCTGGCCGATGATGGCGCCGATGCGTCCGACGGCGACGCTCGCGCCGATGCCCGTCGCCCGCAGCCGGGTCGGGAACAGTTCGGAGAACGTCGGGTAGGCCGAGACCCATGCGCATGTGGCGAAGAAGGCGGCGACCGAGAAGGCGATCAGCACCACGACAGGGGAGCCGGTGGCCGCCGCGGCGGCGCAGCCGATCATGCTGAGCGCGGCTGCCGTGTAGGAAAAGGTGACCGTGGGCTTGCGGCCGATGCGATCGAGCGCGAACGAGACGAAGATCCCACCCGCGAGGGCGGCGACGTTCGCGATCAAGAAGTAGTACGGCAGCACGCCGTCGGCGATCGGCACCACGCCGGTGGCCGTCGAGAAGACCAGGATGCTCATGGCCGTGAACAGGCCGTAGTACCCGGCGGCCTCCGAGAAGTCGAGCGCCATGCCGAAGAACAGCCGGCCCCGGTAGTTGCGCCACAGTTCGCGGAATCGTGACAGGCCGGTACCCGGTCCCACGGTGTCGACGTAGCCGACCGGGCTCGAGACTCCGGTGATGCTCTCCACGACGCGGTCGGCGTCGGCGGTACGCCCTCTCGACGCGAGCCAGCGTGGTGACTCGGGGATGAGCCGACGCGCCAAGAGGCCGTAGGCGGCGCTGATCACCCCGAAGAGGAGGGTGTAGCGCCAGGTGAGCCCGAGTGTCGAGATCACCAGAATCGAGACGACGCTGGCGAGGATGCCACCCACGGCCCAGAAGCTCATCACGAGGCCGTTGCTGCGTCCGCGATTGCGGGCCGGCGTGAACTCGGCGATGGCCGAGGTCACGGCGGAATACTCGCCGCCCACGCCGAGAGCGGTGATGAACCGGAAGACGATGAAGAGCGTGAAGTCGGGTGCCGCGGCCGTCGCGATCGCGGCGACCGAGTAGAGGATGAGGGTCGCGACGAAGAGTCGCTTTCTGCCGATGCGGTCGGCCAGGTACCCGAAGCCCAGCGCGCCCAGCGCGATGCCGCCGAACCACACGATGTTGATCCACACCGACTCGGCGCTGCCGAGCGAGAACTCGTGCTGGATGCCGGGGATGACCGATCCGATGATCTGCACCTCGAAGGCGTCGAGCATCCAGCCGATCCCGAGCGCCAGTGCGATCCGCGTGTGCATGGGCCGCCAGGCGGACGCATCCAGTCGTGTAGCCACGAAGTCTCCTTCTCTGTGACGCGAGGGGTCCGCGCACGGCGATGCTATTCAGGCGGTCGACGCCCGGGGGGCCTTCCGGTCGAGCCGTCATCACTCCGTAAGAACTTCGCGGGGCCCCGCCGTTCGCCGCGGGCTTGAATGGCGAGGTGGAACGACAACAGCCCCGATTCGCGGGCATCTCGGTCGCGATCCTGCGGATCGCCGTCGGGTTGCTCTGGATCCAGAACGCAGGGTGGAAAGTACCCCCCGACTTCGGGCAGACCGACGACAAGGGCTTGTACTTCTGGGCGAGCCAAGCCGTGGAATATCCGGTGCTGCCGCCGTACTCCTGGTTCGTCGAGACCGTCGTGCTGCCGCAGATCGGCGTTTTCGGCTGGATGATCCTGCTGCTCGAGGCCGCGCTCGGCGCCTTCCTGCTGATCGGCCTGGCGACGCGCTTCTGGGCACTCGTCGGCATCGCGCAGTCGCTCGCGATCACCTTCTCGGTTCTCAACGCGCCTGACGAGTGGCACTGGGCGTACTACCTGATGATCCTCGCCCACCTCGTTCTGCTGGGAACGGCCGCCGGTCGCCGGGTCGGTCTGGATGGCGTGCTGCGCCCGATCTGGACGCAATCGCCCGGCCGCATCGCGCGAGTGCTGAGGGCGGCGTCATGATCGCCCAGCGGATGCATCGCGCCACCCTCGCCCTCGGTGCGGCGGCGCTCGTCAGTTGCCTCTTCGCGCTGACCCCGGTTCTGGGTGCCGCGCTCGACTTCGTGCAGGTGCGCGGGGCGGGCATCGTCGCGCTCGCCGTGTTCGGGGCGCTCGCCGTCGTGTCGGCGCTCACCAAGGTTCGGGCCCTCGGGCTGATCGCCGGAGCGGGTTTACTGCTGTGCGCGCTGCTCCAGCTGGTCCAGCTCGGCCAATCTCTCAACCTGCTGGGCGGTGACGCGTCGACGGTGTCGTTGTTCGGCGGCCTGGGCATCGGTCTGGTCAGCATCTGGCTCGCCGCACGCGCGGTCGACCGCAATCCGGAAGGAACCCCCCTGACATGACGCCGCTTCTCATCGGAGCCGTGGCCTACACGCCGAACGTCGTGCCGATCTGGGAGGGGATGCGCGACTACTTCGCCGGCACCGAGGCGGAGATGGACTTCATCCTCTTCTCCAACTACGGGCGACAGGTCGACTCACTCATCGACGGCACGATCGATCTGGCCTGGAACACGAACCTCGCCTGGGTACGCACGGTCGCGCAGACGAACGGCGCGTGCAAGGCCGTCGCGACCCGCGACACCGACACCGTCTTCCAGACGCTGTTCGTGTCACGCGCGGGGGCCGGGATGAGCGAGTTGGAGAGCCTCCGGGGCCGCCGGCTCGCCCTCGGCTCGCAGGACTCGGCTCAGGCCGCCGTGCTCCCCGTGCACTTCCTCGCGGAGGCCGGCATCGGCGGCACCGACGTGGAGTTACTGCGCTTCAACAGCGATGTCGGCAAGCACGGCGACACCGGCAAGAGCGAACTCGACGCGCTGCGGGCCATCCTCGACGAGCGAGCGGATGCCGCCGCGATCGGCATCAACACCTGGGAGGCGATCGGTCGCGACGAGCTGATGCCCGGCGCCTTCGAGGTCTTCTGGGAGTCGCCCACCTACAGCCACTGCAACTTCACCGCGCTGGCCGGCCTGCCCGACGAACGGATCGCTCCGTGGGTCGATCGACTGCTCGCCATGGACTGGGAGAACCCGGCACACCGGCCCATCCTCGAGATGGAGGGGCTGCGGCAGTGGGTGCGTCCCCGCCTCGAGGGGTACCAGTCACTGTTCGCCGCGGTCGCCGCCCAGGGGATCTCGCCGCGATGGTGAATCACGCCCTCGTGCTCGATCTCGTCGAGCATGCGAAGACCGTTCCGACCGGCGGTACGTTCACCATCGAGGTGCCGACCGGCGACCCGGATGTCTCGCGGCAGACGCTCGAGGCGTGGTGCGGCCGCACGGGCAACGAGCTCGTCGAGCTCGCCGGTTCGACCGCGCGCGTGCGGCGGGGGCGGTCATCCGATCCCCTCGCCGGTCTCACTCCCGACCAGCTCCCGGGAACGCGGCTGTGGATGTACACGAACTTCGACTGCAATCTCGCGTGCGACTACTGCTGCGTGCGGTCGTCGCCGCAGACCGAACGACGAGCCCTGGGCATCGACCGGGTTCGGCAGCTCGCGTCTGAGGCCGTCGACGCCGGCGTTTCCGAACTCATCCTGACCGGCGGCGAGCCCTTCCTGTTGCCCGACCTCGATGAGGTGGTCGAGGTGTGCACCTCCCGCCTGCCGACCACGCTGCTCACGAACGGGATGCTGTTCAAGGGGATGCGCCTCGAGCGGCTCCGGCGCATGGATCGTGATCGGCTGACGCTGCAGATCAGCATCGACTCCCCGACTCCCGAGATTCACGACAGTCACCGCGGAAAGCGCTCGTGGGAGCGCGCCGTCGACGGCATCCGGATCGCCCACGAGGAGGGGTTCCGCGTGAAGGTCGCGGCCACGCTCCCCGCGGATCAGGTGCACGAGCTCGAACCCTTCCACGACTTTCTCGACTCGATCGGCATCGCCCGCCCCGACCAGGTCATCCGCGCGCTCGCCCATCGCGGCGTCTCGGAGACGGGCATCGAGCTCACTGTCGAATCGCTGATTCCCGAGGTGACGATCACCGCGGATGGCGTCTACTGGCATCCGATCGCGGCCGACCACGACGACCAGCTCGTGTCGCGTCAGATCTTCCCGCTGAAGGTCGCGATCGACGAGGTGCGCACCCGGTTCATCGAGCATCGCCGGCGAGCCGACGCTTCAGCAGCGTGGTTCCCCTGTGCGTGAACCGGCCGTAACTTTCGTCGTCAATCTCGCCATGAGTGCTGCGGCGCGTACCCGAGCACCTCGCGAGCGTGGTCGATCCCCAGCAGCGTCTCGTGCTCGCCGAGATCCCGCCGCACCTCGACATCGGGAAAGAACTCCGCCAGCAACGACGTGCTCGAGCGCTCCATCACGGTGTCGGCCGCCGCGATGATGAACCGGTCGAACCCGGGGCGGCCGGCATCCAGGGCGCGCAGCACCGCCTGCGCACCGTCGCGGGCGTCGATGTAGCCCCACAGGTTCCACTTGCGGCTCGCCGGGTCGCTCTGGAAGGCGGCGAACTCGGGGTAGTCGTCGGGGGTCATCACGTTCGAGAACCGCAGCGCGGTGATCGAGAGGTCGGCATCCCAGCGCGCGACCTTGCGAGCGAGCTCTTCTTCTAGGTGCTTGGTGAGGGAGTAGATGCTCTCGGGGCGGGTGTCGTACTGCTCGTCGACCGGCGCGTAGGGCGGGTCGATCGCGAACGGCAGGCCGAGAAGCGTCTCGCTCGATGCGAACACGATGCGACGGATGCCCGCCTTGCGGGCCCCATGGATGACGTTGAACGTCGCGAGCATGTTGTTGCGGAAGGTCGCCACATCGGTTTCGAGCCCCGGCGCCGGAACCGCACCCAGATGCACGATGCCGTCGAGTCCGTGGTGCCGCTCGTCGATGCCGCTGAGGGCGTCGAACACCGATCCTGAGTCAGTGAGGTCGATGCGGGTGAACCCGGCGCGGCGGGGTCCGGCCTGGTCGAGCGCGACGATGTCGTGGCCGGCCTCCCGCAGTTCGTGCTCGACGACGGCGCCGAGCTTGCCGTTCGATCCGGTGACGGCGAGTTTCATGAGGTTCCTCTCGGTGGCTGCTCGGGTCACGCTACCCGTCGCCCTCCGAGTGCACATGCACCCGCTCGCCTTGGCGGCTCAGCAGGTTGATCACCTCGGCCGGTTCCATCGACGCGCTCGCGAAACCGTGCGGCCTCCGGGTGTCGAACTCGGCCGCCTCGCCCGGCGTCAGCACGGTTTCGTCGTCGCCGATGACGAGTCGCACGCGGCCGCTGAGCACGTAGATCCAGTCATAGCCGGCGTGCACCTTCGTGGCGACGGGCGCGTCGGGTGCATGCCCGGGCAGCAGCATCTTGAAGGCGACGACGTCGGGGTTCTGCTTGGTCAGCGGGATGATCGCCCGACCGTCGCGGTAGAAGGTCTTGGGGTGGATGCGCGGGTCGGCGATCTGCGGAGCCCCGACGAGGTCGTCGAGGCTCGCGCCGTAGGCGGACGCCAGGCGGATCAGCAGATCGAGGGTCGGGCGGCGAAGTCCGGACTCCAGCCGGGACAGCGTGCTGATCGAGACGCCGGTCTGCGCCGAGAGGTCGGAGAGGGTGCGACCGCTTCGGGCGCGCAACTCGCGCAGACGGTCGGCGACGCCGTCGATGACCGCCTCGATCTCGTCGGCCATGAGACCCCTTTGCTGGAACGGCAAACGACGTTGCCGTTGTGTCAGCGTACTTCGATCATGGGCACATCAGCACCATCCCAACTCGACATGAAAGAAGCCGTCATGAACAAACCACCCTCCACCCACGTGCGAGCCGCCATCACCTGGCTCGCGATCTTCCCCCTCGTCTCCATCGGCATGCTCGCCATCGCCCCCTTCTCGGATGCCTGGCATCCCGTGCTGCGCGCCCTCGTGCTGACGCTCGTCGTCGTGCCAGTCGCGGTGTATCTCGTCGTGCCGCAGCTGTTCCGCGGGTACGCGGCGATCGCGCGTCGCCGGCAGGCGGTTCGGTGATGGAGTTCACCTGGACCGTGCCGGTCGCCCTCATCCTCGGCGCCACGGCGTACGCGATCGTCGCCCGCACCCTCGCCTACCGGGAGCGCCTCGCTCGCGCCGGGTCTACGGTGGAGGCCACGTCCCGAACCCCGGAGTAACCGCATGCGCCTCGTGCTCGACGACCTGGTGATCGCGCCCCTCGCGGCCGACGACATCCCGGCGTTCGTCGCCTACCGGCGCGACCCCGATGTCGCCCGCTATCAGAGCTGGTCGCCCGAGTTCAGTGACGCGGATGGGCTGCAACTGCTCGGCTCGCAGGTTCGCGACTTTCCCGCGGCGGGTGAATGGATGCAGTTCGCCGTCCGTTCCTCGTCGGGCGAACTGCTGGGCGACGTGGCGGTGCACGTGTTCGACGACCAGCCCGACACGTATGAACTCGGGGCGACCGTGAGCCCGGCGGCGCAGGGCCGGGGGGTCGCGCGGGCGGCGCTCGGCGCAACCATCGACCACCTCGTCGGCGAGCGCGGAGCCCACCGCGTCATCCTCACTCTTGATGAACGCAACGCGCCGATGCGGCGCGTGTGCGCCGCCCTCGGGTTGCGGCACGAAGGCACCGCCCGCGACGCCGACTGGTTCAAAGGGGAGTGGACGACAGTGGAGACGTGGGCTGCGCTCGGTCGCGAGTGGCGTCTCTAGGGAAGCAGTCGGAGTGTCGGCGGGCGCTCCTAGCCTGCGCCTCAGCGGCAGGTGACATCTAGGTCATCGACGAACGTCTAGCCGCACTGGACTTTATTGCGTCTAGGATGGATAGACACTACCGTGGTGAAAGAACAGCCGACTCGGAAAGTTGTGCGGCAACTCAGGGCGGCCGGATTCCGAGCTGTTCGAACCCAGGGGAGTCACACGGTGTACCAGAAGGGCGCGTTGAGCGTCACCGTTCCCGACGGGCACCGCACGGTTTCGCCGGGTGTCTATCGGAAAGTACTGAAGGCGATCGAGGAGTCCACGTCATGAGCGAATATACGGTCGTCGTGACCCGTGAAGGCAAGTGGTGGATGGCGCACATTCCGGCGATCGACGGGCTCACCCAGGCACGCCGCCTAGAGGATGCCCCCGAAGCGGCTCGGGAGTACATCGCGGTGACGCTCGACGTGCCGCTGAGTCAGGTCACCGTGGCGGTTTCTGTCATCGATGTCGACGGCGTCAACGTCACTGCTGAGGTCGAGCGGATCGAGGCCGAGCGTGCCGAGGTCGACGCGGCCAGAGAGCGCGTCGCCGAAGACACGCGCCGACTCGCGAAGACCCTCGCCAGCAAGAACGTTCCCGTGCGGGATATCGGGGCGATCCTCGGCGTCTCGCACCAGAGGGCGCACCAGCTCACCAGCTGACGCGCCGGACTACCGGGACTCGCAGATGAACGACAAGCCGCCGCACCCGGGCGAGTTCATTTCCGGGGTGTACCTGGAGCCGCTCGGCGTGAGCGGGCGTGACCTCGCCAAGCAGCTCGACGTGTCACCGTCGACACTGAGCCGGGTGCTCAGTGGTGCGAGTCGGGTGACCCCTGAGATGGCACTGCGGTTGTCGAAGGCTCTCGGGCGCAGTGCCGAGAGTTGGCTTGCGATGCAGGATGCGCACGACCTGTGGGTGGCTCGGCAGAGTCTCGATCTCGGGCCGGTGCAGCCGCTCGCGTTTGCGTCCGCTTGAGGGGTTTCGATACGCGTCCGCCTTAGGCGGGCGCTACTCGACCACCGAAGTGTCGCCCAACGTCTCCTTCAACAGGGCGGTGCCGTGGTTGGCGACGGGGACTCCACGGTAGAGGCCGACCTGCAGGATGATCTCGCGGATCTCTTCGCGGGTGAGGCCGTTGGTGAGCGCCGCACGGAAGTGCATCGGCACTTCCTCCCAGTAGCCCGCGGTCATCAGTGCCGTCAGGGTCACGATCGAGCGGGAGCGCCGGTCTAGGCCGGGACGCGACCAGATGTCGCCCCAGGCGACGCGGGTGATGTAGTCCTGAAAGTCGGCGTTGTCGGGATTGACGCCGGCGACGGCGCGGTCGACGTGTTCATCACCAAGGACCGAGCGGCGCACCTTCATCCCGTTGGCGCGACGTTCGTCGTCTGACAAAGAAGTCACAGCGGCACCTCCGAGAGCAGGATCGCGGCCACCTCGGCCGGCTTCTCGACGGGCGCCAGATGCGACGCCCCGGCGATCACGTGGAACGAGCCGGTGCGCGCGGCCGCAGCCGTCGCTTCGGCGTCGGCGAGGGTGAGCACCGGGTCGACCTCGCCGGCGATCACGGTCAGCGGGATGGCGAGGTCGCGCACCCGATCCCGGTAGTCGGCTGCCCCGAGCGCTTCGTTGCACCGGGCGTAGCTCTCGTCGTCGATGTCCATCAGGTCGGTCAGCAGCGGCGACGCGACCGTCGGCGAGGCGTCGATGAACCCCGGGGCGAACCACCGCTGTGCCGAACCCTGCACGAGCGACGGGGTTCCCGACGCCCGAACGGATGCCGCCCGCTCGGCCCAGCCCTCGGCGGTTCCCAGCCGGGGCAGCGAGCAGATCATCGTCGTGGAGACGATCCGGTCGGGGGCGCTCAGCGCCACCGCGAGCGACACGAGCCCGCCGAGCGAGATGCCCGCCACCGCGAAGCGGCCGAGGCCGACGTCATCCGCCGCCCGCAGCACCGCCTCGGCGACCTCGTCGACGGTGAACGGCTCCGTCACCGCCGGCGACACGCCGTGGCCGGGCAGGTCCCACCCGAAGAGCGGATGCCGGTCGGCCAGATACGGACGCGCTTCGTCCCAGACGCGAGCGACGCGGGTGCCGAGCGACGGGCCGAGCAGGAACGGCATCCCGCCGCCTCCGGTCGCGAGCGGCGTCAGGCGGATGTCGGGCACGGTCACGTGAGTTCCTCCTCGATGGCGACCAGCAGTCGGTCGAGCAGCGCCTCCGACGAGCCGAGGTAATCGCGCGGCGTTGCCGACCCGGGCGCGAACTTCGCGCGCTCGGCGAGCAGGTCGGAGGCAGAAGCGGCGACGTGCGCGGCGATGACCGACGGGTACACGCGCAGCCCTTCGGCGAGCTCCAGCGCGGTCGCGGCGGCCCCGCCGGCGAGGCGCAGCAGGTCGCGGAACGGCGCCCACTCCGCGTGCCAGGCACCGTCGGGGCGTTCGTCGACGGTGACGGCGGCGGCGTGCAGCATCGCGCCCAGGAACGGTGCCCGGGTTGCCGCGCCGACGAGCAGCACCGCCCGCACCGGGTTGGACTTGTGCGGCATCGTCGACGATCCGCCCGCGGCGCCGTCGTCGAGTTCGCCGGTGCGCGCGAGGGTGGCGACGTTGCGGCCGACCGTGCCCGTGGCATCCGTCAGTTCCACCAGCGCGTCCCCGAGCCGGGTGATCGGCGAGCGGTGCACGTGCCACGGCGCGACGGGTTCGGCGAGCCCGAGTTCACGGGCAACCCGTGACGCAACCAACACCCCGTCGAGCTCCAAAGCTGAGAAGGCGGCGAGCGTGCCGGCAGCCCCGCCGAGTTGCACGGGCAGGGCATCCGCCGCGGTGCGCACCGCCGAGGTGGCGCGGGCGATGCTCCACGCCCACCCGGCGAGCTTCAGTCCGAGCGTCGTCGGCGTCGCGGGCTGCGTGAGAGTGCGACCGGTAAGAACCGTGCCCCGGTGCGCCGTCGCGTGCTCGGCGAGCATCCGGGCGGTGGCGGTCGCATCCTGCACCGTCACCGCGGCGGCGTCACGCGCGACGAGCACGAGCGCGGTGTCGAGCGCATCCTGCGAGGTCGCCCCGCGGTGCAGCCACTCGGCGGCGTCGCCCTCGAGGTTCGAGCGCAGCGCCGCGAGCAACGGGATGACCGGGTTGCCGCCGGCGCGAGCTGCCTCGGCGAGCGCGGCGGCATCCAGATCCGACCCCGCGGAGTCGATCGCGGCGGCCACCCCGCGCGGGGCGCACACCGTCGCGAGCGCCGACTCGAAGCGCACCAGCGCATCGAGGATGGCGGCATCCGAGGTCACTGACGCGACGGGCCTGCCCGCCCACACAGGGTCGAGCAGGCCGACGTCGGCATCAGTTGAAGGCAAGGAAGACGGTCTCCTTCTCACCCTGCAGATGGATGTCGTGGCGCAGCCCGCCGTCGACCTCCGTCGCGACGAGGGTTGCGCGCCGCTCGGGGGTGAGGCGGCTGAGCAGGGGGTCGGCGTCGAGGCCGGGGCCGGGCACGTAGATGCGGGTGTGCAGCCGCGACAGCAGACCGCGGGCGAACACGATCACCGCGAAGAACGCCGGCTTGCCCGGTTCGGTCGGCGCGGGCAGCACCGTCGTGAACTGGTAGTAGCCGTCGTCATCCGACCCGGAACGGCCGAAGCCGCCGAACGACCCGGCCTTGCGCACCAGGTTGCCGGAGTCCGTCGGGATGTTGCCGTCGGCATCCGTCTGCCAGATCTCGATGACGCCGTCCGGAACCGGTGCGCCGTTGCCGTCATAGAGGTAGCCCGACAGCACGATCGAGGAGGCCGAGCCGTGCGGCACGAGCTCTTCGCTCTGCGGGTACGCCATGCCGATCGCGTAGTACGGGCCGACCGTCTGGTCGGCGGTCGGGAAGAGCTGGCTGCTGCTCTGAGGCTTCGCGCTCATTCGTCCTCCTCCGGCCCGTCTTCACTGGCGAACCACGTGCGGTTGCTGCCATTCACCACGATGTCCCAACGGTAGCCGAGCGCCCAGTCGGGAACACTGACGTCGTGGGCGTAATCCGAGATCAGTGACTTCTGCCCGCGGTCGCTCGTGATCGACTGGAAGATCGGGTCGAGCGGCATCAGCTGGTCGCCGGGGAAGTACATCTGCGTCACCATGCGCTGCGTGAACTGGGTGCCGAACACCGAGAAGTGGATGTGCGCGGGCCGCCAGGCGTTCTGGTGGTTCGGCCACGGGTACGCGCCCGGCTTGATCGTGACGAACTTGTAGGTGCCGTCGGCGGCGGTGAGCACGCGTCCGACGCCGTTGAAGTTCGGGTCGAGCGGAGCCGGGTGGCGCTCCTTCTTCTGCCGATAACGCCCGCCGGCGTTGGCCTGCCAGATCTCCAACAGTTGCCCGGCGACCGGGCGGCCGTCGGCATCCGTCACTTTGCCGGTCACGATGATGCGCTCGCCCTGCGGTTCGCCGTTCACCTGACTGGTGAGGTCGAACTCGGTCCAGTGCACGTCGCGGTGGCCGAACGCGGGGGAGGCCAGCTCGATCGTCTCAGGGTCGACGAGTTCGAGGTTCGCCGCCGGGTGCCGCAGGATGCTGGAGCGGTACGGCGGGTAGTCGATCAGGGTGCGGTGCGCGCCCCAGTTGGGGTCGCTGCTCGTCGGCTTGTTCGTGCGGATGTCGGCGATCTCGGCGTCGATGTCCGCTTGCGTCGGGTGCCCGGGCGGGTAGTTCGCCGCGGACTTCGGGATGTCGTCCATGCCACTCCTCTGTGTCGGGGAAAGTCTCCCGCCAGAGAGCTGGCGTGTCGGCATCCTCTCTCACTCAGTGAGAAAGGCTACCCGTGGGTCAGCCGTTGCCGCGCGGGTCGTCGCGGCCGTCACCGCCCAGCCCCGTCAGCCTCCACCACGAATGCCTGTTGCGTTGCCATCACGTCTCCTTCGGCGACAGCTCCACGCTACGTCGAGGGTACCGAGTGGCTTTCCGTTTTCAGGAAGATGGGAGGAAGGAGTGACCTCTGTGGATCGGTGAGGTCGCACGAGCCACATCAGCACCAGCAGCCCCACACATTCCTGAAAAAAGAAAGGGTCAGTGCGCGTCGAGACGCTGTTCGATCGCTGCAGCGGCTCGTCGGAGCAGCGGCAGCAGCCGCACCTCGTCGGCGGAGGAGGCGTGGGCGACGATGCCGATCGCCGCCGCGGGCAGCCCGGGCCGCTCGCGCAGCGGCATCGCGATCGAGATGTTGCCGAGCGTCATCTCCTGCCGGGTGTACGCCCAGCCCTTCACCGCCTCGGTGGCGATCACCTCGCGCAGCTTCGCGGCATCCGTGATGGTGTGCCGGGTCTCAGCTTCGAGCGGCTCGCGCAGGTACGCGTCGAGCCATTCGGCGCTGCGGGTGAGCAGAATCGCGCGGCCGACGCCGGTGGTGTGAAGCGGATGCCGCTGCCCCACCTCGCTGAGCGTCGGGATCGCGCGCTTGCCGTTCGCCTTCGCGACGTACAACACGTCGCGCCCGGCCAGCACCGCGAGGTGCACGTTCTCGCCGGTGCCCTCGTACAGCTCGATGAGCTCGGGCAGCGCGGCTTCGCGCAGTTGTCGCAGCACGGCGGAACGCTCGCCGAGCTCCCACAATCCGAGGCCCATCGACACCCCGGCGGGCGTGCGCTCGACCGCTCCGAGGGCGGCGAGTTCGGCGACCAGGCGGTGGGTGGTCGACACCGGCAGGTTCGCCGCACGCGCCAGGTCGGGGACGGCGATCGGGATGCCGTCCGCCGGAAGGGCGCGCAGCATCCGGAACGCCCGCTCCAGCAGCGAGACGCCCGGCTCGCCCGACCGCCCCGCCACAGCTACACCAGCAGCTGGTGCTTGGCGAGCTCGCGGTAGAGCGGTGTCGACCGCACGAGTTCGGAGTGCGTGCCGATGCCGACCACCTCGCCGTGCTCGAGCACGACGATGATGTCGGAGTCGACGACGGTACTCAGCCGGTGCGCGATGACGAGCAGCGTGCGGTCGTGCGCGACGGCGTCGATCGCCTCGCGCAGCAGTTGCTCGTTCATGCCGTCGAGGCTGGATGTCGACTCGTCGAGCAGCAGGATCGGCGGGGCCGCGAGCAGCGCGCGGGCGATCGCGAGGCGCTGCCGTTCGCCGCCGGAGAGCATGATGCCGTCCTCGCCGACGGGGGCGTCGAGCCCCGCGGGGTCGCGGTCGAGCACCGCGCCGAGGTTCACGTCGCGCAGCACCTGGATGCAGTCGGCGTCGGTGGCGTCAGGGGATGCCAGTTTCAGGTTGTCGCGCAGGCTTCCGGCGAGCACCGGGGCGTCCTGTTCGACGTACCCGATCTGCGCCCGCAACTCGTCGCGGGGAAGGCCCCGCACGTCGCGCCCGTCGAGCCGCACGACCCCCGCGTCGGGATCGTAGAACCGCTCGATCAGCGCGAACACCGTGCTCTTACCCGCACCACTGGGCCCGACGAGGGCCACCCGCGACCCGCGCGGCACCTCGAACGTGACGCCCTTCAGCACCTCGCGGATCTCGGGTTCGGCGGTTTCGGCGGCCGGACCGCTTCCATCCGCGACTTTTCGTGCGGATCGAGCGTCGGGCACGACGAAAAGTGACGGATCGACGGAGGCAGGCGACTCGCTGCCCGGCGCCTCCGGCGGCTCCGGCGGCACGGCGTACGAGAACCGCACGTCGTCGAAGCGGATCGCGGCGGAGGTCGCGACGGGGGCGGCGGGCTCGATCGCGGCATCCCCGTCGGTTTCGGCCGGGATGCGGATGATCTCCTGGATGCGACCGAGCGCACCGAGGGCCTGATTGATCGAGTTGACGGCGCCGAACGTGCTGGCGATCGGCGAGATCAACAGGAAGAGGAACAGGATGAACGACACGAGCGAGCCGATCTCGATCGCCCCCGACGCGACGCGGTACCCGCCGACGCCGATGACGACGAGGAACGCCACCTGCATTGCGATGCCGGCGATCGGCACGACCATCGCCGAGATTTTCGCGACCCGGAACCCGGCACGCTTCGCCGCTTGCGCCTCGACGATGACCGCGTCGGTTTCGCGTTCGGTGGCATTCGACGCGCGCACCGTGCGGATCGCCCCGATCGCACGCTCGACCGCCGAGGCGACGGCGCCGACCCGTTCCTGCTGTTCGAGCGAGGCGGGGCGGATGCGCGACGACAGCAGGATGCCGCTGCCGAGCGCGAGCACGATGACGAGCAGGGTCAGCCCGAGCAGCACCGGGTCGACGATCAGCATTCCGATGATCGCGCCGGCGAAGATGACGACGCCGCCGACGGCATCCAGCAGTCCCTGCGTCATGACCGCGTAGAGCATCGTCGTGTCGGAGCCCACTCGCGACACCAGGTCGCCGGTGCGACGACGGTCGAACTCGGCGATCGGCAGCCGCAGCATGCGCCGCACCAGGCTGCGGCGTGCCGAGAACACCACTGAGGTGCCGATGCGCTGCAGCAGGTAGTGCTGGATGCCGCCGAGCACCGCCGCGAGAAGCAGCAGGCCGACGAGCAGCCAGACGAGCATGCCGAGCGCTCCGCCGGCCTCGACGATGCCGACGACCTGTCCGGCGAGCAGCGGCTGGGCGAGGGATGCCCCGGCGCCCAGCAGCGAGAGGATCGCGACCGCCACGAGCGTGCCGCGGTGTTCGGCGAGGTAGGGCAGCAGCTCCCGGAACGATGCGCGCGGACCGGCGGCGGCATCCTTCCGACCTCGTCGTAGCACGCGGGAGTCGCTCACGCTCTCGACCCTAACGCGGTCGAGGTGGCCGCCGACTCACGCTCCCGATCCGCCGACCGTGCAGCCGCTCGACTCGAACCGGTCGGCCCAGGTGTCGATCGACGCCCCGAACTCTTCACCGAGCGGGGTGAGCGCCGACTCGCACATCGAGAAGACGACATCCGATTCGCCCATGGCCCCGGGCAGCACCGCTGAGAGCCCGAACTCGTGCACCGCCCACGCCGAGAACGACGGGCGGTCGTTCGCGCCGCTGATGTCCTGCGGGATGCCGAGATAGAGGATGCCGTCGCCGGCCCCGTCGAGCACGGCGGGCTGCTGGCAGCGCGGCAGGTAGTCGTCGAACACCGGGTCGGTCGCTTCATCGACCTGCCGCAGCCCGGCGCCCGCCACGATCGTCGACCCGAACTGCGGGTTGGCGACCGGATACACCAGAAGCGGCAGATCCGCGGGCCAGTCGCCCTCCCGCGGGCTGACGCTCACCTCGACCGTGGTGAACGTGTAGCCGCGGCCGGAGATGACCGCCTCATCCACCTCGCCAGCGCACCAGGCGACGGTGGCGGCAATGGCATCCGCCGCCTCCGGAACCATGTGGGGCAACGACGCCTGCACCGTGACGGCGAGGTCGGCGGTCGCGCCGTTCGGGGCGGTGAGGATGCCGACCAGCCCGAGCACCGCGTCGTCGGGCAGCACCAACTGCGCGGGGGCGCCGGGGGTCGGGTCGATCGGGGTCGCAGCGGGATCGGTGCTCGTCGGCGTCGCGGTCGGTTCCCCGCTGTCGGGTGCGCAACCGGTGAGCAGCAGGCCCCCCGCCACGAGGCTCGCCACCGCCACCGATCGGATGCGCATGTCACTCAGCGTAGGCGGCGCATCTGCCAGCCACCGGCACGCAGACCGTACCGTGCGGCGTCGGTGGCGTCGACTTAGACTCGACTTTCGTGTCCGCCCCCGTCATCGCCGCCACCGATCTGGTCAAGACCTACAAGACGACGGCCGCCGTTGACGGCATCTCGTTCGAGGTCGCGCCAGGGGAGTCGTTCGGGCTGCTCGGCCCCAACGGCGCCGGCAAGTCGACCACCATGCGCATGGTCGGCGCGGTGTCGACCCGCACCTCGGGGCACCTCGAGATCCTCGGAATGGACCCCGACTCGCACGGGCCCGAGATCCGCTCGCAGCTGGGCGTCGTTCCGCAGCAAGACAACCTCGACACCGAGCTGGTCGTGCGCGACAACCTCATCGTCTACGGCCGCTACTTCGGTCTGCCGCGCTCGCACGTCGCCCAGCGCGCCGACGAGCTGCTCGAATTCGCGCAGCTCACCGACCGCCGCAAGTCGAAGATCGACGACCTCTCCGGGGGCATGAAGCGCCGCCTCACCATCGCGCGGGCCCTCATCAACGACCCCCGCATCCTGCTACTCGATGAACCCACGACGGGCCTCGACCCGCAGGCCCGGCACATCCTGTGGGACCGGCTGTTCCGGCTGAAGGAGCAGGGCACGACGCTCGTGCTCACGACGCACTACATGGATGAGGCCGAGCAGTTGTGCGACCGGCTCGTCGTCGTCGACAAGGGCCGCATCATGGCCGAAGGCGCGCCCGCCGCGCTCATCCGCGCGCACTCCAGCCGCGAGGTGCTCGAGGTGCGGTTCGGGTCGGAGCGCAACGCCACCGCTGCGGCCGACCTCGCCGGCATCGGCGACCGGCTCGAAGTGCTGCCCGACCGGGTGCTCGTCTACGGCAAGGACGGCGAGGCGGCGCTCGCCGAAGTCACGCGGCGCGGGCTCGAGCCGATCACCAGCCTCGTGCGGCGGTCGTCGCTGGAGGATGTGTTCCTGCGTCTCACCGGACGGTCGCTGATCGAATGACGTCTTTGCCAACGACCCGTGCGGCCGTGCGCGCCGACCCGGCGAAGAGCCGCCGCTACGGCGCCTGGTACGTCGTCGAGCACAAGCTGCGCGCCGTGCGGGCGTTCTTCTGGACGATGGTCGCGACCGCGTTCGGCACGCCGTTCCTCTACCTCTTCGCCTTCGGCGTCGGCCTCGCGAGCCTCGTCGTCGACAGCCAGGGCAGTGAGTTCATCGACGGCGTCGGCTACCTGCAGTTCGTGGCGCCGGCGCTCATCATCAACGCCGCCGTCATCGTCGCCGCCGAGGAGTACATGTTCGGCATGTTGATGGGTTTCAAGTGGAACGCCATCTTCGTCGGCATGAACTCCGGGCCACTCACCGGGCGGCAGATCATCGACGGCATGTTCATCTTCGTCGCCATCCGGGCGGCCTTCACCGCGAGCATCTACTTCGGCGCGGTGGCGCTCTTCGGCGGAACCGTATCGCCCTGGGCCGTTCTCGTCGTGCCGATCGCGATGCTCACCGGTTTCGCGTTCTCGCCGATCGCTGCCTGGGCGGCGTCCGTGAAAGAGGAACGCGGGCAGTTCAACATCGTCAACCGGCTCATCATCATGCCGCTGTCGCTGTTCAGCGGCACCGTGTTCCCGCTCAGTCAGTTGCCGTTCTTCCTGCAGTGGATCGGCTGGATCTCGCCGATCTGGCACGGCAGCGAACTCGCCCGCCAGTTCTCCTACGGGCCGACCGAACCGATCTGGCTGACCGTCATCCACGTGCTGTTCCTCGTCGTGCTCGCCTTCATCGGGTGGCAGCTCACGGTGCACTTCTCGGTGAAGAGGCTGAACCGATGAGTGCGACGTCGACCCTGCGAGCCGCCCAACGCCGCGAGACCGGCGGGGTGCGTGCCCTGTATTCCGGCAATGCCCGGGCCGTGCTCGGCCGCGGCCTGCTCGCGACCCGCAGCACCAACTGGTGGATCGTGCTCACCGGAGTCTTCGAGCCGATCTTCTATCTGCTGTCGCTCGGCCTCGGCCTGGGTGGGCTCATCGGCAGCGTGCAGGACTCGTCGGGCAACGACATCCCGTATGCCGCCTTCATCGCCCCCGCCCTGCTCGCGGTGTCGGCGATGAACGGCGCGATCTACGACTCCACGTGGAACGTGTTCTTCAAGATGCACTTCGGCAAGCTCTACAACGGGATGCTCGCGACCCGGCTCGGCCCCCTCGATGTCGCGCTCGGTGAGATCTCGCTCGCCCTGCTGCGCGGGGCGGCCTACGGCGTCACCTTCCTGCTCGTGATGCAAGCCCTCGGGCTCAACCTCGCCTGGACGGCGATCCTCGCCCTGCCGGCGATCGTGATCATCGCGTTCGGGTTCGCGTCGATCGGGATGGGCATCACGTCGTATCTGAAGACGTTCCAGCAGATGGATGTCATCCCGCTCGTACTGCTGCCGATGTTCCTGCTGTCGGCGACGTTCTTCCCGATCACGGTCTACCCCGAGGCGATCCAGTGGTTCATCAAGGCGCTGCCGCTGTGGCACGGCGTCGAGCTGGTGCGCGGGTTGACGACGGGCGCACTCTCCGTGGCGATGCTCGGCCACCTCGCCTACTTCCTCGGCATGATCGCCCTGGGCCTGATCTTCACGACCCGCCGCCTGCGGGCGCTCTTCCTCGACTAGGACCAACCCGGTTCTCAGGCTCGGGATGCCAGCATGAGCGCGTGCCGTTCACCCCGAGTCCCGCGATCGTGGCGCTGCCGTTCACCCGGGTGCTGCGCCGCGCTCGCCCCTGACGGGTTGGACCAACCAGGGTGTGGGTCAGCCCCGCAGGGCGCGCAGCACGCGGGCGGTGGCGAGGGCGGCTTCGGCGGCGCGACCGCCGACATCCTCTTTCGATTCGGGCAGACCGGCGCGGTCGAGGCCCTGCTGCTCGGTGTCGACGGTGAGCACGCCGAAGCCGACCGGCTTGCCGTTGTCGAGGGCGACCCGGGTCAGGCCGTCGGTGGCGGCGGAGGCGACGTAGTCGAAGTGCGGCGTCTCGCCCCGCACGATCACGCCGAGGGCGACCACGGCATCCGCCCCCGCTTCGAGGGCGGCTTTCGCGACGACGGGCAGCTCGAAGCTGCCGGCTACCTGGATCTCGGTGACCTCGGCCCCCGACGCGGCGAGTACGCTGCGCGCACCCGCGAGCAACCCCTCGGAGATGCGCGTATGCCACAGCCCCGACACGATGGTGACCGAAAGTCCCGTGCCGTCGGTGTCGAGGTCGGGCATTCCGTCGCCGCTCATCGCAGCGACTCGTTCAGTTCTTCGGCCTTCAGTTCGTCGGCCAGCCGCACCGCGTCGAGCGCGACATCGTCCGGAAGCGCGTGGCCCATCCGGTCGCGCTTCGCCTCGAGATAGCCCTCGTTGAACTCGCCGACGCCGACGACGAGAGGCACGAGCTCGCTCACCGTGACGCCGCGCTCCTCCAGCTGCCGGGCCTTCTCGGGGTTGTTAGTGAGCAGCCGCACCGACGTCAGGCCGAGATCCTTCAGGATCGCGGTCGCCGCCCCGTAGTCGCGCGCGTCGGCGGGCAGCCCGAGCATGAGGTTGGCGTCGAGGGTGTCGAGACCGTCCTCCTGGAGACGGTAGGCGCGCAGCTTGTTGATGAGGCCGATGCCGCGCCCCTCGTGTCCGCGCAGGTACACGACGACCCCGCCATCGCGTTGGACGCGTTCGAGTGCCGCGTCGAGCTGCGGACCGCACTCGCACTTGAGCGACCCGAACGCTTCACCGGTGAGGCATTCGGAGTGCACCCGCACGAGCGTGCCGTCTTTCGGTTCGCCCGAGATCCACGCGACGTGGTCGGCGCCGGTCGACCGGTCGCGGTAGGCCCGCACCCGGAACGTGCCGTGCTCGGTCGGCACATTCGTCTCCACCTCGAACGACACCCGCTCGAACTCCGGCACCTCGACGACGGCCTGCGGATCGGCTTCGCACTTGCGCTCCTCCATGAACCGGATGAGCTCCTCGATCGTGATCACCGGCACATCGTGCTCCTCGCCGAGCGCGAGCAGCCCGGGCAGCCGCATCATCTCGCCGTCCTCGTCGACGATCTCGCCGATCACGCCGACCGGGGTCAGCCCGGCGAGCTTCAGCAGGTCGACGGTCGCCTCGGTGTGGCCGTCACGTTCGCGCACCCCGCCTTCCACCGCTCGCAACGGGATGATGTGGCCGGGTCGGATGAGGTGGGCCGGCGTCGACTCGGGGTCTGCCAGCACGCGCAGGGTGTGCGCGCGGTCGGAGGCGCTGATGCCCGTCGAGAGCCGGTCGGCGGCATCCACACTGATCGTGTACGCGGTGCCCCGTGGGTCCTCGTTGTGCGCCCACATCGGCGGCAACTCGAGCCGGTCGGCGATCGCGTTGGTCAGCGGCGCGCACAGGTAGCCCGAGGTGTGCCGCACCGTCCAGGCGATCCACTCCTGGCTCGCGAACTGCGCCGCCAGCACGACGTCGCCCTCGTTCTCGCGGCCCTCGTCGTCGGCGACGATGACGGGCTTGCCGTCGGCGAGCGCCCGCAGGGCGGTAGGGATGTCGGCGAGACTCATGACTCGCTCCTTTCGGTTTCCGTTGGTTGAGAAGCGCCCGGCGCAGCCGGACGCGTATCGAAACCCATCAACCGCTGCACATGGCGCGCGAGGATGTCGGTCTCGATGTTGACGCGGTCGCCCGGGATCAGGGCGCCGAGGGTGGTCGCGGCGAGGGTCTCGGGAATGAGCGAGACCTCGAACCAGTCGTCGCCGGCGTCGCTCACGGTGAGCGAGACGCCGTTGACGGCGATCGAGCCTTTGCGCACGACGAGCGGGGCGTGTTCGGTGTCGAGGGTGAAGCGCAGCACCCGCCAGGCGTCCCCCGGGGTGACGGCGAGTACGGTCGCGGTGCCGTCGACGTGGCCTTGCACGATGTGGCCGCCGAGGCGATCGCCGACAGCCGCGGCGCGCTCGAGGTCGACGCGGTCACCCACCTGCCGCTCGCCCAAGGTGGACATCGCGATCGACACGGCCATGACATCCGCCGTGAACCAGTCGGGGCCCTGGTCGACCACCGTCAGGCACACGCCGTCGACCGAGATCGAGTCGCCGTGCTTCGCGTCGCTCACCGCCAGCGGCGCTTTGATCGTGAGGCGGCCGGAGTCGCCCGAGCGTTCCCAGGCGAGCACCTCGCCCAGCTCTTCGGTGATGCCGGTGAACATCAGTTCCCCCCGTTCTCGGTGGTTGAGTAGCGAGCCGAAGGCTCGCGTGTCGAAACCACACCGTGGAAGTACCAGTCATCGCCGAGCTGCTCGACAGTGTCGACGCGCAGGCGCAGGATCGCATCCATCGACGGGATGCCGAGATCGCCGATCGCGAGCTTCGGACCACCCAGCAGGGCGGGGGCGAGGTAGATCGCGTACTCGTCGGCGTACCCGGCGGCGATGGCGGCGCTCGTGAGGGTCGGCCCGCCCTCGACGTACACCCGGCGGATGCCGCGCTCGTGCAGGTCGCGGAAGATGACATCGAGGTCGCGGGTGCGGGTCTCGAGCACGCCCCGCGGGTGCGCATGCAGGGCGGCGCCGGCCGGGATGCCGCGCTCACCCACCACGACGGGAAGCGGTTGCGCGGGCAGCAGCTCGCCGGCATCCCCCCGTGCGGTGAGCGACGGGTCGTCGGCGAGCACGGTGCCGGTTCCGACGAGGATCGCGTCGCTCTGCGCCCGCTGCTCGTGCACCTTCTGTCGCGCGGCGGCGCCGGTGATCCACTGACTCGACCCGTCGGCGGCTGCGGCTCGCCCGTCGAGAGTGGAAGCCCACTTCACGACGACCCACGGCCGCCCGCGGCGCATGGCTTCGAGCCACGGGTGCAACAGGGCTTCGGCCTCGTCGTGCAGCACCCCGTGAACGACCGGGATGCCGGCTTCAGCCAGCCGCGCCGCGCCATGACCCGACACGGCGCCCGGGTCGGGGACGGCGAACGCGACCTTGCCGATGCCCGCCGCGATGAGCGCCTCGGAGCACGGCCCGGTGCGGCCGGTGTGATTGCACGGCTCGAGCGTCACGACGGCGGTAAGGCCGGCGGCATCCGTCACCTGCGAGAGGGCGTCGATCTCGGCGTGCGGGGTGCCGGCGCCGCGGTGCCAGCCCTCCGCGACGATGCGACCGTCGGCATCCAGCAGCACGCAGCCGACCTGCGGGTTGCCGCCGACGAGCGGTCCACGCACGGCGAGGTCGAGCGCGCGGCGCATCGGCGCCTCGTACCGTTGGGTCTCGCTCATCGTCACTCCTGGTCAGTCCAGGAGACGGGAGGAGTCATGCGGCCGCCACGCTTGCGCGTGAGACAACAGCGTGCATCCTCCCATCCGGACTTTGACCGTCGGTTCCGGATTTCCACCGGATCGGCTCTCCCGGGCCTTGCGGGCCGAAAGAGTTCGCGGACTGTAACCGCCGGTGCGGGATTTCACCGCCCCTGGAGCACGTGCTTCGTATCACCACCCTACAACTCACCCCCCGCCCCGTTCATTCCCGCCAGCGATACCAACTCCCGCCCCTGACCCTGCCCCTCGCCCTCGACGTGCGCGGATCAGGAGATCGGGCCGGCTCCGGTCGAATCCCGACGCGCGAGGTTGCGTCCTCCTGAACCGCGTACGGAGGGCGTAGTCCCCAGAGCGGGCCCGCGCGGGTTCGCGGTACGGCTGATGGGCCCAGGATGCCCGGATGACGGCGGCATTCGAAGGGGGCAGGCTCACCCTCCGCACTCGTGAGCTGGTGGCACGCGGAATGACGAGGTCGCAGATCGCCTGGGCGGTGGGAGCGGGGCGTCTCATTCGCGTTCGGATCGGCCACTTCTGCCTCCCAGGGCTCGATGAGGCAACCCAGCAGGCTGTGCGGGTTGGCGGGCGTCTCGCCTGTGTGTCCGAGCTGGCCCGCCTCGGCGTTTGGGTCACGGAACCGCCGGGCGCGGTTCACGTGCATCTCCCGGGCAACGCGTCGCGGCTGCGCGATCCAGGGCTGATGATCCAGCGCTTCGATCCTGCTTCGGGATGCGTGCTGCACTGGGAGCGGGCGGTGGGGTCGGATGCCGGCGCTCGAGTCTCGACGGTCGATGCGGTGTTCCAAGCGATGTCCTGCCAGCCCCTGCACGATGCCATCGCGACGGTCGACAGTGCCGTGCGCAAAGGACTCATCCGCCTGGCCGATCTGCGCCCCCACGCGACCGAGAGGGAGCTCGCGATTCTTGCTCGGGTCGACGGGCGCGCCGACTCGGGGCTCGAGACGCTCGTGCGCGAGCCCCTCAGGGAGGCACGGCTCAGGGTCGAACCGCAGTACCCCATCCGCGGAGTCGCCGACATCGACCTACTGGTCGAAGGCTGGGTCGCCGTCGAGTTGAATGGCCGCAGCTTTCACACCGGTGCTGTAGCGCCGCGTGACCGCCGTCGGGATGCGATCGTGGCCTCATTCGGGCTGACGCCGTTGACTTTCGACTATGCACAGGTCGTTCACGACCGCATCTCCGTCATTCGCGCGATCGCGGGAGCTGTGGTTGCGCATCGCAACGTGCGCGGATCAGGAAGACGACGGGCATTGCGTCTGCTGCGGGCATCAGCGACGCGTGCGTCCTGATCCGCGCATGTTGGGAGCGGGAATGGGCAGCGCCGTGGGCCGAGTTCAGACGGGCCAGCCGTGCTTCGGCGCGTGGACATCTGACGCACGCCGGATGCCGTGCCACGACTGCGGCAGCGATCCGTCGCGGGAGGGCATTTCGGCGGGGGCGACCCCGGCAAACATGAACCCCGCAGCCCGGGCCGTGGCGGCGGATGCGGTGTTGCCGACGACACACTCCCACCGCAGAGCGTCGCGACCGAGCGATGCGAACCACCAGTCGGCGACCGCGCCGAGTGCTTCAGCCATGTACCCGCGGCGGCGGAACGGCGCGCCGAGCCAGAAGCCGACGTCCCCGGGCCCCGTGCGCGCGCCGATGACACCCAGGAAGACCCCGTCGACCCGAAGCGCCCAGGTGTACTCGCTGCCGTCAGCCCAGCCGGCTGGCACGTACGACTCGACGAACTGCACGGCGTTCTCACGCGCGTACGGCCAGGGCGTCGTGAGGTACGCCTCAAACAATGGGTCCTGGCAGTACTCGGTGATCGCGTCGACATCCGCCGCTGTCGGCTGGTCGAGCACCAGCCGCCCGGTGCGAAGCGTCACCGGGATCATCGCCGGGGCAGGAACCCGATGCGGTCGTACACCTTCGCGAGGGTCGCGGATGCGATCGCCTCGGCCCGCTCGGCGTTACCCGCGAGCAGGCGGTCGAGTTCGGCCGGGTCGGCGAGCAGCTCGAGCGCCCGCTCCCGCACGGGGGCGAACGTGGCGACCACGGCATCCGCGGTCTCGGTCTTGAGGTCGCCGTACCCGCGGCCGGCGAACGAGTCGACGAGAGCATCCATCGGCCGTCCGCTGAGTGTCGAAAGGATCAGCAGCAGATTCGACACCCCCGGCTTCTGCTCGGCCTCGAAGCGGATGTCGCGGTCGGCGTCGGTCACGGCCGACTTGATCTTCTTCGCGTTCACGGAGGGCTCGTCGAGCAGCCAGAGGATGCCCTGCGGCGACTCGCCGGACTTCGACATCTTCGAGCCCGGGTTCTGCAGGTCGAGGATCTTCGCCGTCGCCGACTGAATGCGCGGCTGGGGCAGCACGAAGGTCTCTCCGAACCGCGTGTTGAACCGGTGGCCGAGATCGCGGGTCAGCTCGATGTGCTGCCGCTGGTCTTCGCCGACCGGCACGATCTCGGCGTCGTAAAGCAGGATGTCGGCCGCCTGCAGGATCGGGTAGGTGAACAGGCCGACACTCGCGGCATCCGCCCCCTGCTTCGACGCCTTGTCTTTGTACTGGGTCATGCGACTCGCCTCGCCCATGCCGGTGATGGTGTTCATCACCCAGGCCAATTCGGCGTGCGCGGGCACGTGCGACTGTACGAACAGAATCGAGGATGCCGGGTCGATTCCCGCAGCGATGTACTGCGCCGCGGTGCGCCGGGTCGCTTCCCGCAAAGCCGCCGGGTCCTGAGGCACGGTGATCGCGTGCAGGTCGACAACACAGTAGACGGCGTCGTAGTCGACCTGCAGGTCGCGCCACTGCAACAGTGCGCCGATGTAGTTGCCGACGTGGAGGGAGTCCGCAGAAGGCTGCATCCCCGAGAAGAGGCGGGGCTTGGTCATGGGAGGTCCGTTCTACAGCTGGTAATCGACGACGAGCGGAGCGTGGTCCGACCATCGCTCATCCCAGGCGTGCGCCCGATCGACCTTCACCTCCACGACTTTAGCGGCCAACTCGAGGGTCGCCGCCTGGTAGTCGATGCGCCACCCGGAGTCGTTGTCGAACGCGCGGCCCATCTGCGACCACCAGGTGTAGGGGCCGTCGATCTCCCCCGCGAAGCGCCGCCCGACGTCGACGAAGCCGAGCCCGGCGCCCGTGTTGTAGGCGGGATCATCTTCGGCGCCGAAGATCTGGTCGAGGTAGGCGCGCTCACGCGGGAGGAAGCCCGATTTCTTGACGTTGCCTTTCCAGTTGCGGATGTCGAGGGTGCGATGCCCGATGTTGAAGTCGCCCATCACGACCGCGAACGGATTGTGCGTCTTCACCGCGGCGACGTGATGCAGCATCCTCTCGAGGAAGATCCACTTCTGTTCCTGCTTCGGCGTGCCCACCGCCCCCGACGGCACGTAGCACGACACGACGGTGACGACGGTTCCGTCGACCTCGTAGTCGGCCTCGAGCCACCGGCCGGCGGAGTCGAAGTCGTCGGGGCCGAACGTGACGCGGTGCACCGACGCCGCCCGTCGAGAGGCGATCGCGACTCCCGCGCGGCCCTTCGCGGTCGCGGGGTCGTGCAGGATGTCCCACTCACTACCGAGCAGCTCTTCGAGATGGGACGTCTCGGCCCGCACCTCTTGCATCGCGAGGATGTCGACATCCCGACCGGCGAGCCAGTCGCCCATGCCCTTGCGGAAGGCGGCGCGCACCCCGTTGACGTTGACACTGGCGATGCGGAGGCGAGTCACCCCAGGGACACTACCGGCGACCACCGAGAAGGCGTTTCCAGAATCCGGTCTTCTTCGGTTCGGGTTGGGGTTCATGCGCCTTGACCAGCTTCCGCGCTTCCTCGAGCCGCGCCTCGAAGACCTTCTGGTCGATCACGAGACCCTCGTCGGAGACGTCGACCGCCATCCAGGTCGCCGCGATGAGAATGACCTGCGAGACGAAGTTGTAGTAGATGAGCAGCCCGGCGACGACGGCGAAGGATCCGATGATCGGGTTGTTATCGGCGCCGCCGAGCAGCAGACCACCCGCGACGGTGAGCCCGGCGAGACCGATCGCCCCGAGCGTGACCCCGTGCCGCAGAATGCGCGCCGGGACCTTCACCCCGGCGAGGAGCCGGTAGAGCCCGGCCAGCGCGACCGCGTAGACCACCACCGCGACGACGAGGGTGACGGTTCGGCTCAGGATGAGCGCGATGACCGAGCGTTCGTCGATTCCCAGCCAGGCCAGCACGCCTTCGGTAGCGCTAGCGCCCGCGAACGACAGCGCAGCGGCGAGCAGCAGCAGAACCCCGAAGGCGAGTCCCAGTCCGAGGTCGATGGCCTTCTGCAGCGCCACGTTGCGCGGGATGGGCGGCAGGCCGAAGACGACGCGCACCGACCCACGCGCCGCGTCGAGCCACGCGAGGGCGGTGAACAGCAGGCCGACCAGGGCGACGATGCCCGAGATTCCGAACACGAAACCCTGCTTGAACACGTCGGGATCGATCGCGCCCTTGGTTTCGCTGCCGTCGTCGACGAGCCCCGGAACGATGTCGGCGAGGAAGTCGAGGATCGTCTGACGCAGCCCGATGTCGCCGCTCACGATCAGCCCGGCGATCGAGAAGGCGACCCACAGCCCGGCGAACACCGCGAACAGCGCCTGGTACGCCATCCCACTCGCCAGAATCGGCCCGCGGTCGAGCCCGTAGCGCACGAACACGCGCACGGCCTTTTGGCGCTGCACCCATGCGATTCCGGCGTTGAGGCGATCCTTCAGACCCATACGATTCAGCCTAAACGCGACGCCGGTGTCCCCCACTTGGGGGGTGAGGCGCGGCTGAACATCGGCGTCATAGTAGACGGAACGGGCTGTCTCTCTTGATGAAGGACGCCAGGAGTGGCAACACTTCCGGCGCTCTTCGATTCCTATAGGGGACAACGAGAGGCCCGGGAATGGATCAGGGGGATGGGCGATCAGAACACGAAGCTAACCACTTCGGATGCGGAGCTTATCGAACGCGCGCGATCGGGGGATACGCGGGCGTTCGGCGAACTGTGGCGCCGTCATTATCGTTCTGCCGCCCGCGTCGCCCGCCAGTTCACGTCGTCGATCGATGCGGATGATCTCGTCAGCGAGGCGTACGCCCGGATCTATCAACGTGTTCTGGCGGGCGGCGGACCTACCGGCGCCTTCCGCCCTTACCTGTACACGACAATCCGAAACCTAGCGAGCTCCTGGGGGGCCGCCTCGCGTGACGTCCAGGTGGATTTCATCGAAGACTTCGAAGACGACCGGATCCCCGACGATCCTGCGGCGTGGGCGCTCGACCGCACCCTGACGGCACGCGCCTTCCGTTCGCTGCCCGAGCGCTGGCAGACCGTGCTCTGGTACACCGAGGTCGAAGGCATGGACCCCCATGAGGTCGCCCCGCTCATGGGGATCACCGCCAACAGTGTCGCCGCGCTCTCGTACCGTGCCCGCGAGGGGCTGCGGAAGGCGTGGCTGCAGGCGCACGTCTCGGATGCCGCCGCGTCGGGCGAGTGCCAGTGGTCGATGTCGCGCCTCGGCGAACACGCCAGGGATGGGCTCTCGACCCGCGATCGTGAGCGCCTCACGAAGCACCTCCTCGGCTGCGCCAAGTGCACCATCGTCTCGGAAGAGGTCGATGAAGTCGGCTCGCACCTCGCCATGGTGATGCTGCCGCTGCTGCTCGGCGGAGTCGCCGGCGGCACGCTGTTGGCGTCGCTCAGCCAGTCCTCGCCCGTCACCGCCGCCGAGCTTCCGATCCCCGACGTTCCGGTCGCCCTCGACATGGTCGCCGGAAGCGGAGTGCTCGCCGCGCCGATCGTGGGAGGTCTCTCGATGGGCGCTGCCGCCGGCACCGGGACGCTCGTCGGTGGGTTCGCCGTGGCGGCCGTCATCGTCGGCAGCGTCGCGCTCGGCGTCGCGCCGACGGTTGAGGCAACGGGCGCCGCACCTCCGCCGACAGCGGTCGAGCAAGAAGAATCAGCCGCCGCGGGAGCCGCCGGCACCGACACCGGTACCGGAACCGACGGTGACGGGACCGTTCCCGGCGGCATCGTCGACGACGTTCTCGCCGGCGAGACCGAGACGGTCGGCGGGCTGCTCGAGGAGACGGTCGACTCGGTCATCGACACGATCACCGATGACGACGGCACGATCCTCGACGCCGACATCTCACTTCACCTCACCGGCACGGGCACTCCGGGAGCGACGATCACCGCACAGGCGGCCGGAACTGTCTACGCCACCGTGAAGGTCAACGACGCCGGCCAGTACGCCGTCAGCATCGCCGCCTTCCCGGGCGGCCTCTCCTCGATCGACCTCGTGCAGACCGTCGACCGCGACTACCTGAGCGGCCTGGTTCTCGGCGACAACCCGCTCGCCGGCATCCTCGGCCTGCTCGACGGTCTCATCGACGCGCTCATCCAGCCGCTCGGTCTCTCGTCGGGCGGCGGCACCGTCGACGTGAACCTGATCGGCTGACGCGCGCTGCCGCATTCCGGAACAAATCTCGCGAAACTCGCGTCATAGCCCTCGACGCCGACCGTCTCTTCGAGTGAGGCCGCAAGGCCCGCGCCCCCGGTCGTCCGATCGAGGGCACTCGGTCCGGCCCCGCGGTAGATCCCAGCCTTCGCGGGGTCGGGCCTTTCTCTGCTTGCTGGTCGCGCCGCCGCTTCTGCGGCGCGACGTGGCTCCGCTTCGGGCGCGCGCGAGCGCCCTTCGCTCCGCGGCTACCGACCGTTGCCCGCGGGTTAGACCACGGTCAAATCGAGCTTCGGCAGACCGGGGTTGCCGCGCAGCACGGCCTGCTTGACCTCGGCGATCGCCTTGGTGACCTCGATGCCGCGAGGGCAGGCCTCGGAGCAGTTGAAGGTCGTGCGGCAGCGCCAGACGCCCTCCTTGTCGTTGAGGATGTCGAGGCGTACCTGCGAGCCCTCGTCGCGGCTGTCGAAGATGAAGCGGTGCGCGTTGACGATCGCGGCGGGGCCGAAGTACTGGCCGTCGGTCCAGAAGACCGGGCACGACGAGGTGCACGCGGCGCACAGGATGCACTTGGTGGTGTCGTCGAAGATCGCGCGCTGGGCGACCGACTGGATGCGCTCCTTGTCGGGCTTGTCGCTCGCGATCAGGAACGGCTGGATCTGCCGATACGACTCGAAGAACGGCTCCATGTCGACGATGAGGTCCTTCTCGAGCGGCAGGCCCTTGATCGCCTCGACGTAGATCGGCTGGCTGATGTCGAGATCCTTGATGAGGGTCTTGCAGGCCAGCCGGTTCCTGCCGTTGATGCGCATGGCATCCGAGCCGCAGATGCCGTGCGCGCACGAGCGGCGGAACGACAGCGACCCGTCTTGCTCCCATTTGATCTGGTGCAGCGCGTCGAGCACGCGGTCGGTCGGGTACATCTGCACGTCGTAGTCGACCCAGCGCGGCTCCTCGTCGACCTCAGGGTCGAAGCGGCGGATGATGAGGGTGACGGTAAAGGCCTGCACGGCAGCTTCGGCGGTCGCGGACATCCTCAGTACTTCCGTTCCATGGGCTGGTAGTTGGTGATCACGACCGGCTTCCAGTCGAGCGTGATGTGGTCGGCGGCATCAGGCGAGTGCGGGTCGCCCGTGAGGTACGCCATCGTGTGCTTCATGTAGGTGGCGTCGTCGCGGTCGGGGTAGTCGTCGCGCATGTGGCCGCCGCGACTCTCCTTGCGGTTGCGCGCGCTGTAGACGACGACCTCGGCGAGGTCGAGCAGGAAGCCGAGTTCGATCGCCTCGAGCAGGTCGGTGTTGAAGCGTTTGCCCTTGTCTTGGATGGACACGTTCTTGTACCGCTCGCGCAGCGTGTAGATCGTGTGGGTGACCTTCTCGAGCGAGGAGTCGGTGCGGAACACCTGGGCGTTGCGGTCCATCTCGTCCTGCAGCTCTTTGCGCAGGTGCGCGATGCGCTCGGTGCCGGTCGAGTTCTTGAACTGGGCCACGAGTGACGTCACGAACGCCGCCGGGTCCTTCGGCAGCGGCGTGAAGTCGACCGTCTTCGCGTACTCGACGGCGTTGTTGCCGGCGCGCTTGCCGAAGACGTTGATGTCGAGCAGCGAGTTCGTGCCGAGCCGGTTGGAACCGTGCACACTCACGCAGGCGCATTCACCGGCGGCGTAGAGCCCGGGAACGATCGTGTCGTTGTCGCGCAGCACCTCGGCCTTGACGTTGGTCGGGATGCCGCCCATCGCGTAGTGCGCGGTGGGCATCACGGGCACCGGTTCGACGACCGGGTCGACCCCGAGGTAGGTGCGAGCGAACTCCGTGATGTCGGGCAGCTTCGTCTCGAGCACCTCGGCGCCGAGGTGGGTGCAGTCCAGCAGCACGTAGTCCTTGTGCGGGCCGGCGCCGCGGCCCTCCGCGACCTCCTGCACCATGCAGCGCGACACGATGTCGCGCGGCGCGAGGTCTTTGATGGTCGGGGCGTAGCGCTCCATGAAGCGTTCGCCCGACGCGTTGCGCAGGATGGCCCCCTCACCGCGGGCACCCTCGGTGAGCAGGATGCCGAGGCCGGCGAGTCCGGTCGGGTGGAACTGGAAGAACTCCATGTCTTCCAGCGGCAGGCCCTTGCGCCAGATGATGCCGACGCCGTCGCCGGTGAGGGTGTGCGCGTTCGACGTCGTCTTGTAGATCTTGCCGAAGCCGCCCGTGGCGAACACGATCGCCTTGGCCTGGAAGACGTGGATCTCGCCGGTCGAGAGCTCGTAGGCGACGACACCGGAGGGCTGCTCCTTGCCCTTGACCTGGGTCATCACGACATCCAGGGCGTAGTACTCGTTGTAGAACTCGACGCCGAGCTTCACGCAGTTCTGGAAGAGCGTCTGCAGGATCATGTGGCCGGTGCGGTCGGCGGCGTAGCAGGCCCGACGCACGGGCGCCTTGCCGTGGTCACGGGTGTGACCGCCGAAGCGGCGCTGGTCGATCTTGCCCTCGGGCGTGCGGTTGAACGGCAGACCCATGTTCTCGAGGTCGAGAACGGCGTCGATCGCCTCCTTCGCGAGGATTTCGGCCGCATCCTGGTCGACCAGGTAGTCGCCGCCCTTGACGGTGTCGAAGGTGTGCCACTCCCAGCTGTCTTCCTCGACGTTGGCGAGCGCGGCAGCCATGCCGCCCTGCGCCGCCCCCGTGTGCGACCGGGTCGGGTAGAGCTTCGTGATCACCGCCGTGCGGGCCTTCGGCCCGGCCTCGATCGCGGCGCGCATGCCGGCGCCGCCGGCTCCCACGATCACGACGTCGTAGCGGTGATAGTGGACGCCGTCGATGACATCCCCGTCTTCGAATTCCATGCTGTGTCGCTTCCGGGGGTTACTGCGCCGCGCAGAGCGGAGCGAGGGTGGCCGACGGTTCGCCGATGCACGGGTCGAACGTCGTGAGAACAAGGGTGCCGAGCGCGAGGAGCACGATCGTGGCGCCCGCGAGGGCGACGAGGAACACGACGCGCAGGCGGCCGTGCGCGTAGTCGTTGATGATCGTGCGCATGCCGTTCGCGCCGTGGATGAGGGCGAGCCAGAGCAGCAGCAGGTCGTAGACCACCCAGAACGGGTCGGCGAGTTTGCCGGCGACGAACGCGAAGTCGATCGCCTTCACCCCGTCGCCGAGGAACAGGTTCACCAACAGGTGGCCGAAGATCAGCACGACGAGCAAGATGCCCGAGAAGCGCATGTACAGCCAGCCCCACATCTCCCAGTTGACGCGGCGACGTCGGGGGGCGCGGGTGTTGGGTGCTGGGATGACGGTGGCCGCGCCCATCATTCGCCTCCGAAGATGTTCATCAGTTGGCGGGGGATGAACCCGGCGAGCAGCAGCACCCAGACGACCACGACGACCCAGAACATCAGACGCTGGATGCGGGGGCCGATCGCCAGGAAGTCGATCGCGATGATGCGCAGGCCGTTGAGGGCGTGCAGGCCGATCGCGGCGACGAGGCCGATCTCGCCGAGGCCCATGATCGGAGTCTTGTAGGCGCCGATGACGGCGTCATACGCCTCCGGATCCACCCGGATGAGCGCCGTGTCGAGGATGTGCACCAACAGGAAGAAGAAGATGGCGACTCCGGTGATCCGGTGGAGCACCCAGGACCACATTCCCTCGCGGCCGCGGTAGAGAGTTCCGACGGGTCGCTTCGGGGTCTGGATCTTGGGAGCCCGGATCTTTGCCGCGGCCTCGCTGGACACGGATTCCTCCTTGTGCTCCGTCGCGGGGTGGCGCGCCGCAGTGTGAATCAGTGCTGCCCAGTCTAGGTGAACTGCCGACGCTCAGGCGCGCGCGACGGCGAGCGCGCGATCGGTCATGACCCGGCCGTAGAACTCCAGCAGGTCGTCGCAGATCGCCGCCCACGACCGGCCGAGCACCCGGCGACGGCCCGCCTCGCCCATGCGTGCCCGCAGTTCGGGCGCTGCGACCAGGCACGCGACGGCTGCCCGCAAGTCGGAATCAGCTGCCGGGTCGTAGAGCAATCCATCGACCGTGTGGTCGATGAGATCGATCGGGCCGCCCGCACGCGGAGCGACGACCGGCAGCCCGCTGGCGTGTGCTTCCTGAAGGGTCTGCCCGAACGTCTCCTCCGTGCCGGTGTGAACGAACACGTCGAGTGCCGCGTAGGCGTTGGCGAGGTCCTCTCCGCCGAGAGCGCCGAGGAAGGTCACCGGCATCCCCTGGAGGGCCCGCGTGAGCTGCGGCATCGCGGGGCCGTCCCCGACGACAGCGAGCCGCAACCCCGGGATGTCTCGCAGCTCGGCGAGTCGCTCGAGGCTCTTCTCGGGAGCGATGCGGCCGACGTAACCGACGATGGTCTCGCCGTCGGGGGAGAGCCGCGCGCGCAGTTCCTGAGCGTGCGGCCCGGCCCGCCGGCTCGGGTGGTAACGCTCGAGGTCGACCCCGCGTCCCCAGCGGTCGAGGCGGGGCACCCCTGCGGCCCGCAGGTCGGCGAGCGCCGTCGTCGACGGGGCGAGGGTCAGGTCGGCGCCCTCGTGGATCCAGCGCACCAGACGCCACGCGAAGGCGCTCGCGGCGGAAAGCCGGTTGCGCTTGGCATACCCCGATACATCCGTCTGGTAGATCGCGACACTCGGCACGCCGAGCCGGTTCGCGGCGGCGATCGCCTGCGCTCCCAGCAGGAACGGGGCGGCGACGTGCACGACGTCGGGTCGGAACGACGCGAGCAATGCGCTCACCTGCGAGTTCGGCAGGCCGACCGGAAACTGCCGGTAGGCCAGCGCGGGCACCTGGGTGACCGGGAACCCGGCGTATTCGCGCGGCGAACCCGCGGCCGGCACGATCACGGTCGCTTGGTGCCCTCGTGCGGCCAGGTGATCGAGCACCCGCACGACCGATGTCGTCACCCCGTTCACCGTCGGGAGAAAACTCTCGCTCACCACGGCGACCCTCATGTTCGCGACGGTATGTTCCGCCGACCCGGCTGCCGGCGACCTCGGCGTGACCGAGAGGTGTACGCCGGTTGAAGTCTCTGCTCAGCAAGCCGCGGATACGCTACCGAGCATGGTCGAACCCCCCGACGCGCTCGCCCGCTTCTACAGCGTGATCCCCGCCGGCGGCATCGGCTCGCGGCTGTGGCCGCTCTCGCGAGCCGACGCGCCGAAGTTTCTGCACGACCTCACCGGGTCGGGCAGCACCCTGCTGCGCAGCACGTGGGACCGGCTGGCTCCGCTTTCGGGCGATCAGCGGATCATGGTCGTCACAGGGCGGGCTCATCGGGCAGCCGTCGAGCAGCAGATCCCCGAACTCGCCGACGCCAACGTCGTGCTCGAGAGTGAGCCGAAAGACTCGTCGGCCGCGATCGGCCTCGCCGCCGCCATCCTCGTGCGCCGTGAGCCTGACGTGATCATCGGTTCGTTCGCCGCCGACCACGTGATCAGCGACGAGCGCTCCTTTCGTCGCGCGATCGAGCAGGCCGTCCTGGTCGCCGATGCGGGTTATATCGCGACCGTCGGCATCACCCCGACGGAACCGGCGATCGGGTTCGGCTACATCCACTGCGGCGAGAACCTCGGCATCCCCGGGGCGCCGAAGGCGTTGCGCGTCGAGAGCTTCGTCGAGAAGCCCGACCTGGCCACCGCCGAGCAGTATGTCGACGGCGGGGAACACCTGTGGAACGGCGGCATGTTCGTCGCCCGCGCGGATGTGCTGCTCGACCAGATGCGCGAGACGCAGCCCGCGCTGGTGGCGGGTCTGGAAGAGCTCGCCGCCGCCTGGGACGACCCGACGACGCGCGGCCCCGCGGTCGACCGGATCTGGCCCGGGCTCACCAGGATCGCGATCGACTACTCGGTCGCCGAGCCGGCTGCCGCTGCCGGGCGACTGGCCGTCGTGCCGGGCAGCTTCGACTGGGACGACGTCGGCGACTTCGCGTCGATCGCGAAACTGCACTCCGGCGGCCGCAAGAACGACCTCGCGATCCTCGGCGAGAACGCCCGGGTGCTCGCGGATGCCTCGAGCGGCATCGTCGTGAGCACGACCGACCGCATCATCTCGCTGATCGGCGTGCGCGACATCATCGTGGTCGACACCCCTGACGCCCTCCTGGTGACCACGAGCGCAAACGCCCAACGCGTGAAGAGCGTCGTGGATGCCCTCAAGCTCTCGGGTCGCTCCGAAGTCCTCTGACTTCGGTGGTCGAGTAGCCGCCGGAGGCGGCGTGTCGAGACCTACACCTCGATCTCGCCGCCAACGCCGCGCAGGTGGTCGCGGAAGGTGAGGTCGGGGTTGGCGGCGCGGGCCGCGAGGTAGTCGTTGAAGCGCACCTGCTCGCGCAGCGAGGTGCCGCCGCGGATGAGGTCGGCCTGTCTCCCCTCGGTGGCGGCGATGCCGGCTGCGGTCTCGAGCACCTCGTCGACCCGGTCGAGCGGCACGAACAGCACGCCATCCTCGTCACCGAACACGGCATCCTCGTTCGTCACCGTCCACTCGCCGACCCGCGCGGCGGTGAGCGCACCGGTTGGCCGCGGGTCGAGACGCTGCGGCCCGGTGGGCAGCGCGCCGAGACTGAACAGCGGCATCCCGAGCTGTGCAATGTCGGCGCTGTCGCGGTGCAGCCCCCAGATGACGATGCCCGTGACGCCACCCGCGGCGGCGTCGAGGGCCGCGAGGTCGCCGATGCAGGCCTCATCGAGCCGGCCGCCGTTGTCGGCGACGAGCACGTCGCCCGGCCGTGCCGTCGACACCGCTTCGAGGAAGACGTCGACACTTCCCGCGTGCACGGCGGGAAGCACGCGTCCCGCGATCCGCATCCCAGGGGTCAGCCCCCGCAGCCCCGTCGGGGCGCAGCGCACGGCGATGCCCACTCGAAGGCATGCATCGGCAACGTGAGGAGTCGTCAGAGTCGCGAAGCGATCGAACATGGCGCGACGCTATCCCCACCGCGCGCGCGTCGCCACGGCCACTGTCCTAGCGTTGGACCGTGGCCATCCCTCTCGTCATCGACACCGACACCGCGCAAGACGACTGCGTCGCCATCCTGGTCGGTCTCCTCGACCCCGACGCCGACCTGCGCGCCATCACGATGGTCGCCGGCAACGTCGGCTTCGACGCCCAGGTGCACAACGCCTGGATGACGCTCAATGTCGCCGACCGGCTCGACGTTCCCGTCTACCTCGGCTGCCGTCGGCCGCTGGTGCGCGAGTGGGTGTCGGCCGAGAACGTGCACGGCGACGGCGGCGGCGGGCTCGCGATCGACGAGTCGGGTCTCGCCCCGCAAGACGAGCACGGGGTGGATGCCCTCATCCGTCTCGCCGCGGAAGCCCCGGGAGAGCTGACGATCGTCTGCATCGGGCCGCTCACCAACATCGCGATGGCGATCGTCAAAGACCCGGCCTTCGTCGGCAACGTCAAGGCGCTCTACATCATGGGCGGCTCGAACAACGCCCGCGGCAACATCACGGCGGCCGGGGAGTTCAACTTCTACGTCGACCCGGATGCCGCCAAGACCGTGTTCGCGGCCGGATTCGCCGAGATCGTCGTCGTGCCCTGGGCTCCGCTCACCCTCGTCGACGGCGTGTTCAGCCGCGATGAGATCTCCCGGATCGCGACCGTCGGAACGCCGCTCGCCCGGTTCGTGGTGCGGGTCTGCGAGACCACGCTCGCGTTCGACGAGTCGGTGGGGATCGCGGGGTCGACGCACCCCGACTCGCTGACCGCCGCCGTGCTGCTGCATCCCGAGCTGGTCGCCGCGAGCGGGCGGTACGCGGTCGACGTGGAGGCGGATTCCGAACTCACCCGCGGGTATTCGGCGATGTCGTGGGGCGTGCACGGGCTCGAACCCAATGCGACGGTCATCGAGGCGGTCGACCGCCTCGCCTTCCTCGACTACCTGATCGGCCTACTCGGAACGACGACAACACCCCCTCGGGACTTCAGCCCCGCTTTGTGAGCGATCATTTCGTCCACATTTCGCGAGTGTCGCGCTTTGGTAACTAATGGCGCGGCGAGACCGTGGCCACTGGTCGCCGGGTTGACACGGGGGTTAGCCTGAGCCATCACACCCCGGCGTACCCGTCGGGGCTTTTGCACATGGAGGATCCCCAGTGAATCTGATCACCCGTAAGCGCGCGCTCGTCAGCCTCGCGCTCGTCGGCACCAGCGCTCTCGCGCTCGCCGGCTGCGCCCCAGCACCCGAGGCGGGCGGAGGCGGCGACGCTGTCGACTACCTCGCCTGCGCCGTCTCCGACGAAGGCAGCTGGAACGACAAGAGCTTCAACGAGGCCGCGTTCGGCGGGCTCCTGAAGGCCGAAGACGAGCTCGGAGTCAACATCGACGACGCCGAATCGTCGAGCCCGGAAGACTTCGAGCCCAACCTCACCGCCATGGTCGAGAACGACTGCGACGTCATCTTCTCCGTCGGCTTCAACTTCTCGATCGACAACCTGATCTTCGACTTCGCCGCGGCCAACCCGGAGGCGCAGCTGGTCTGGATCGACGGCTGGAACCAGGGCGAAGCCAACCTCAAGCCGATCGCCTACGCGATGAACCAGTCGAGCTTCCTCGCGGGCTACCTGGCCGCGGCGTACTCGACGAGCAAGGTCGTGGGCACCTACGGCGGCATGAACATCCCGGCCGTCACCGACTTCATGACCGGCTACTACAACGGCGCGAAGTACTACGAGGCCGAGACCGGCACCGCCGTCACGGTCGTCGGCTGGGACCCGGCCACCGAGTCGGGTGACTTCGTCGGCGACTTCGCCAACACCGCGGTCGCCCAGTCGATCTCCGAAGGCCAGCTCGCTGCCGGAGCCGACGTGCTGTTCCCGGTCGCCGGTGGCCTGTTCACGGCGAGCGCGACGGCGATCCGCGACAGCGGCTCCAACGCCGTGCTGCTCGGTGTCGACAAGGACATCGCGCTCACCCAGCCGGAGCTCGCCGACATCATCCTGACGTCGGTAGAAAAGCGCATGACGCAGGCCGTGTTCGACGTCATCGAGGACCTCTCCTCGGGCGGCGAGTTCACTACTGACGCCTACGTCGGCACGCTGGAGAACGACGGCACCGCGCTGAGCGACTTCTACGACTTCGACTCGAAGGTGTCGGACGAGACCAAGGCGGCGCTCGAGGAAATCACGGCGGGCATCATCGACGGGTCGATCGACCCGCTGAGCACCCCGTAGCGAAACCTCGCAACCGGTAGTGCGGGCGCCGGGGCGGACATCCGTCCCGGCGCTCGCCGTTTCCGGAGCGCCCCCGATCCGGCAGGATGGACCCGATGAAACTCGAGCTTCGTGGCATCACCAAACGGTTCGGTCGACTCGTTGCCAACGACGGCATCGATCTGGTCGTCGAACCGGGGCAGATCCACGCCCTCCTCGGCGAGAACGGGGCCGGCAAGTCCACGCTCATGAACGTGCTGTTCGGCCTGTACCAGCCGGACGAAGGCGAGATCCTGCTCGACGACACCATCCGGCACTTCGTCGGCCCGGGCGAGGCGATGGCCGCCGGCATCGGCATGGTGCACCAGCACTTCATGCTCATCCCCGTCTTCACCGTGGCCGAGAACGTCATGCTCGGCCATGAACCCACGCGCTTCGGCGGCGTGCTCGATCTCGCCGGCGCGCGGGCGATGGTGCGCGAGATCTCGGCCCGGTTCGGCTTCGACCTCGATCCGGATGCTCTCGTCGAAGACCTACCGGTCGGCGTGCAGCAACGTGTCGAGATCGTCAAGGCGCTGTCGCGCGACGCCCGCGTGCTCGTGCTCGACGAACCCACCGCGGTGCTGACCCCGCAGGAAACCGACGATCTCATGGTGACCATGCGCCGGCTCGCCGACGGCGGCACCTCGATCGTCTTCATCACCCACAAGCTGCGCGAGGTCAAAGCCGTCGCCGACACCATCACCGTCATCCGGCTGGGCAAGGTCGTGGGTTCCGCCGAGCCGTCGGCGTCGACCGCCGAACTTGCCTCGCTCATGGTGGGTCGCGACGTCGAGCTGACGATCGACAAGGCTCCGCCCAAGCTCGGCGACGAAGTGCTCGTCGTCGAAAACCTGACGCTCTTCGCCGCGACCGGTCAGCGGCTGCTCGACGACATCTCGTTCTCGATCCGCGCGGGCGAGATTCTCGCCATCGCCGGCGTCCAGGGCAACGGTCAGACCGAACTCGCCGAAGCGCTCGTCGGGTTGCGCCACAAGCTCAAGGGCTCGATCCGGCTGGCCGGCGAGGAGATCATCGGCCACACCGTGCGGCGGGTGCTCGAGTCGGGTGTCGGTTTCGTGCCCGAAGACCGCAAGACCGACGGGCTCATCGCCGAGTTCACCGTTGCCGAGAACCTCATGCTCGACCGCAGCTTCGGCGGTGAGTTCGTCACGGGGATCGCGATCGACTTCGCGCACCGCGATCAGTTCGCCGACGAATCGATCCGCGAGTTCGACATCCGAACCCCCGGATCGGGGACCTTGGTCGGCCGTCTCTCCGGAGGCAATCAGCAGAAGGTCGTGCTCGCCCGCGAGCTGGGGCGCGAGCTCAAACTCCTCGTGGCGACGCAGCCCACCCGCGGGGTGGATGTCGGATCGATCGAATTCATCCACGAACGGATCGTCGCGGTCCGAGATTCGGGAGTGCCGGTGCTCATCATCTCCACCGAACTCGACGAGGTGATCGCCCTTGCCGACCGTGTCGCCGTGATGTACCGGGGCGCGATCGTCGACATCGTTCCCGCAGACACACCGCGCGAAACCCTCGGTCAGCTCATGGCGGGGGTGCTCGCGTGACCGCGAAGGAAGAGGCCGTGTCGCCCCTCGACCAGACCGCGAGCGCTACCGGAGTCCAAGAGCCGCCGCCGCCGGAGGATGCCCACAAGCCGGTCTCGTGGAACGAGGTGCTGCACGACATCGCCGCGGGTGGGCTGGTTCGCACCGTGCTGGCGATCGTGCTGTCGCTTGTCGTCGCGGGCCTGCTCGTCGTCTTCACCAACGAAGACGTGTCGACGACCCTCGGCTACCTCTTCTCCCGTCCGGGTGACTTCTTCGCCGCCGCCGGCCGCGCACTGGGCGACGCGGGTGCGGCCCTCGTCCGCGGAGCGTTCTACAACACCCGCGCCGACAGCTTCGAGGCGGGCATCCGGCCCCTCACCGAGTCACTCCGGCTGGCCGGCCCGCTCATCGCGGCGGGCCTGGGCATCGCGCTGACCTTCCGCGCAGGCCTGTTCAACATCGGCGGCCAGGGGCAGATTCTGATGGCGGCGGCGTTCTCGTCGTTCGCTGCGTCCCAGATCCATCTGCCGTTCGTCATCCACCTCGCCGTGGCGATGTTGTTCGGATTCTTCGGGGCGGCGTTCTGGGCCGGCATCGTCGGGTTCCTGAAAGCGCGCACCGGCGCCCACGAGGTGATCGTGACGATCATGATGAACTACATCGCGATCTCGCTCGTCACCTACCTGATGCGCACCCCGATCCTGCACGACATGGAGTCGGGCTCGAACCCGACCTCGATCCCGCCGGATCCCACCGCGGTCTTCCCGCTCATCCTCGGCGAGGACTACAACCTGCGGCTCTCGTTCGTGCTGTGCATCCTCGCCGTCGGCGTCTACTGGTGGCTGATGGAGCGCTCGCCGATCGGATTCCGGCTGCGGATGGTCGGCCTCAACCCCGACGCCGCCCGCACCGCCGGAATCAACGTCAACACGACCGCGATCGTCGCGATGGTGCTGTCGGGGCTCTTTCTCGGACTGGCCGGGCTCAACCAATCCCTCGGTCGCGACGGCAACTTCGCGCCGAACGTGGATGCGGGCATCGGCTTCGAGGCGATCACGGTCGCGCTGCTCGGCAACTCGCGCGCCATCGGGGTGCTGTTCGCGGGCCTGCTCTTCGGCGCGCTGCGCGCCGCCGAGCCGACGATGCAGCTCGCGGATGTCTCGCCCGAGGTGCTCGGGGTCGTGCAAGGTCTCATCGTGCTGTTCATCGCGGCACCACCCCTGGTGCGTGCCATCTTCAGATTCATCCCGGCGCCTCGAGGGGGTGCGCGATGACCACGACAGCTCCGTCGATGCCGGCGACCGGCCACGTCACAGCCCTGGCACCCCGCACCTGGCGCATCCCGACCCTGCTTGCGGTGCTCGGTGCCATCACCGTGGTGGCGTTCGGCATCTTCGGCACCGACACCCCGGTTTCATTCGGGTGGTCGGGCAACTCCGATGTGATCGTGCTCGAGCCCACCTCGGCGAACCCGCGACTCCTCGGCTGGGTGCTCGGCATCCTCGCCCTCGTCGCCTCCGCGGCCGGGTTCTGGTACGCGTCCCGGCGCCGGCCGGTGCCGGTCTGGATCTCCCTCATCGTCGGGCTCGCGTTCCTCGTGAGCCTCGTCGCCTGGGTGGGCGCGGGCGGTCGCGTTCCCGTCGTCTTCCTGCTGACCGGTGCGATCGGCCTGTCGACGGCGATCGTGTTCGGCGCGCTCGCCGGAGTGATCGGCGAACGCGTGGGCATCGTCAACATCGCCATCGAAGGGCAGTTGCTCGGCGGCGCGTTCGTGGCCGCCGTCGTGGCGTCGACGACCGGCAACTACCTGCTCGCGGTCGTCGCCGCGATGGTGACCGGGGCGTTGATCTCGATGGTGCTGGCCGCCTTCTCGATCAAGTACCTCGTCGATCAGGTCGTCGTCGGCGTCGTGCTCATCGGGCTCGTCGCGGCGATCACCAACTTCCTGTATTCGGCCGTGCTCGGACCGAACTCGGCTGAGTTCAACAACCCGGGAACGATGCCGCGCATCCCGATCCCGCTGCTCTCCGACATCCCGGTGCTCGGCTCGGTGCTGTTCAACCAGCGCCCCACCACCTATCTCATGTTCCTGCTCGTGCCGCTCACCTGGTACGCGTTGTTCAAGACGCGCTGGGGACTGCGGGTGCGGGCACTTGGCGAGCACCCCCTTGCCGCCGACACCGTCGGTATCAAGGTCAACCGGGTACGGTTCTGGACGGTCTCGATCGCCGGACTCATCGCCGGACTCGGCGGTGCGGCGCTCACCATCGGCGGAGTCGGGGCGTTCGTGCGGGAGATGAGCGCGGGCCAAGGGTTCATCGCGCTCGCGGCCGTCATCCTCGGGCGCTGGAATCCCTGGTACGCCGCGCTCGCCGCCCTGCTGTTCGGGTTCAGCAGCAACTTCCGCATCTGGGCCGGGCAGGCGGGAGCTGCCATTCCGTCCGACCTGATTGCCGCGACCCCCTACGTCGTCACGATTCTCGCGGTCGCGCTGGTCGCGGGTCGGGTCATCGGCCCGCGGGCCGCGGGCAAGCCGTACACCAAGGAGTAGCGAGTGCCTGACGTGGATTGGGAGGCGCTGCGCGCAGCGGCGAATGAGGCGCGCACGTGGTCGTATTCGCCGTACTCCCACTTCCCCGTCGGGGCGGCGGCTCTCGTCGACGACGGCCGGATCGTGCAGGGCGCCAACGTCGAGAACGCCTCCTACGGTGTCGGCTTGTGCGCCGAGTGCGGTCTGGTGTCGGCGCTCGCGGCCACCGGCGGCGGCAAGCTGGTCGCGTTCTCGTGCGTCGACGGTCATGGCAACGTGCTGATGCCCTGCGGGCGCTGTCGGCAGCTGCTCTACGAGTTCTCGGCTCCCGGGATGCTGCTGGAGACCGTGTCGGGCATCCGCACGATCGACGAGGTGCTGCCCGACGCCTTCGGCCCCCGCCAACTCGCCGAGTACCACGATTCGGTGGTCGAGTAGCGCGCGAAGCGCGTGTCGAGACCACCCCAGGAGAACACCATGGCCGTAGAGGCATTCGACGCCGTCGACCTGATCAAGACCAAGCGAGACGGCGGATCGCTCTCGACCGAGCAGATCCGCTGGCTGGTCGACGCGTACACCCGCGGGTACGTTGCCGACGAGCAGATGTCGGCGATGACGATGGCGATCTTCCTTCGGGGGATGTCCCCCGAGGAGATCCGCGACCTCACGCTCGCCATGATCGCGACGGGCGAGACCCTCGACTTCTCGGGGCTGAGCAAGCCGACCACCGACAAGCATTCGACGGGTGGGGTCGGCGACAAGATCACCCTCCCGCTCGCGCCACTGGTGGCATCCTTCGGTGTCGCGGTGCCGCAACTGTCGGGCCGAGGACTCGGCCACACCGGTGGCACGCTCGACAAGCTGGAGAGCATCCCCGGGTGGCGCGCCAAGCTGTCGAACGACGAGTTCATGCGGCAGCTCGCCGACGTCGGTGCCGTCGTCTGCGCGGCGGGTGCCGGGCTGGCTCCCGCCGACGGGAAGCTCTACGCGCTGCGCGACATCACCGGAACCGTCGAGGCGATTCCGCTCATCGCATCCAGCATCATGTCGAAGAAGATCGCCGAGGGCACGGCCTCCCTCGTGCTCGATGTGAAGCACGGGTCAGGCGCTTTCATGCAGGACCCGGCGCGCGCGCGAGAGCTCGCGCAGACGATGGTGCGGCTCGGCAACGACGCGGGCACTCGCACGGTGGCCCTGCTGACCAACATGCACGTGCCGCTTGGGCTCGCAATCGGCAACGCTAACGAGGTGCGCGAATCCGTCGAGGTGCTGAGCGGTGGCGGACCGGCGGATGTCGTCGAGCTCACCGTCGCTCTCGCCCGCGAGATGCTCGCGCTCGCCGGGCTGCCCGATGCGGATGTCGAAAGTGCTTTGCAGAACGGCTCGGCGATGGATTCCTGGCGGGCGATGATCGCAGCTCAAGGCGGTGACCCGGATGCCGCCCTGCCGACCGCCCGCGAGACGCACGTCGTCACGGCCGACCGTGACGGCATCCTCACCAAGCAGGAGGCACTGCCGTTCGGGATCGCCGCCTGGCGCCTCGGGGCCGGCCGCGCCCGCAAGGAGGACCCCGTGCAGCACGCCGCCGGCATCGACCTGCACGCGAAGCCCGGCGACCCGGTGCGCGCCGGCCAGCCACTGTTCACCCTCTCCGCCGACGAACCCGCCCGCTTCGCCCGCGCCCTCGAAGCCCTCGAGGGTGCCTGGGCCATCGGCGATCCCGGTTCCCCGGTCGACGACGGCGGCCCCCTCATCGCCGGTCGCGTCGAGTAGGTTCGCGAGCATCCGCCCCTTCTCTCAGCCGAGCGTGCGCGGATCAGGAGAATCGGGTGCCGCGGGAGGGAGATCGCCCAGGGACGGGCTGATCTCCTGATCCGCGCACGTTGGGACGGGTTCGCGTCCCGCCGACGCGCCTAGGCTGAACGGGTGACTGACGCTGAGCGCATCCTTCCGGGCACGCGGGTTCCTCTGGGCGAGTTGCCCAAGATCTCGCTGCACGATCATCTCGACGGGGGGCTGCGGGCGCAGACGATCATCGACCTCGCGCCGGCCGCGGGGGTCGAGCTGCCGGCCGACACCGCCGAGGCACTCGAAGCGTGGTTCCTCGAGTCGTGCTCGTCGGGCGAACTCGTCGACTACCTGAAGACCTTCGACATCACGATCGCCGTGATGCAGACCGCCGAGAACCTCACGCGCATCGCCCGCGAGTTCGTCGAAGACCTCGCCGCCGATGGGGTCATCTACGGCGAACTGCGCTGGGCCCCCGAGCAGCACCTCCAGCAGGGCCTCACCCTCGACCAGGCGGTCGAGGCCGTGCAGGCGGGCATCGACGAAGCTGTGGATGCCATTGAGGCCGGCGGGGGATGGATCCGCGCCGGGCAACTCATCTCTGCGATGCGGCAGAACGACCGCGGGATGGAGATCGCCGAACTCGCCCTGCGCCACCGCGACGCCGGTGCCCACGGCTTCGACATCGCCGGACCCGAGAAGGGCTTCCCGCCGTCGCGATTCGCCGACGCGTTCGACCTGCTCGCGCGGGAGAGCTTCCCCGTGACCGTGCACGCCGGCGAGGCCGACGGGCTGGAGAGCATCCGCAGCGCCCTCGTCGACGGGCACGCCCTGCGCATCGGCCACGGCGTCTGCATCGCCGACGACATCGAACTGGAGGAGGGCGACGACGAGGCGAGTTACGTCACCCTCGGCCGCCTCGCGCAGTGGATCAAAGACCGCGGCATCCCGCTCGAGACGAGCCCGTCATCCAATCTGCAGACGGCGGCGTTCACCGCGTGGGGCCCGGGGATGACCGGGCATCCGTTCGACGTGCTGTACCAGCTCGGGTTCCGGGTCACGGTGAACACCGACAATCGGCTGATGAGCGGCACCTCGCTCACCCGAGAGGTCGCGCTGCTCGTGGATGCCTTCGGCTACGACGCCGACGATGTCGAACAGTTCATGGTCAACGCGGCCGACGCGGCGTTCCTGCCGCTCGAAGACCGCGAGGAGCTCATCGAGCGCATCATCGCGGGTTTCGGTCGGGCATGATTTCGGTGGTCGAGTAGCCGCGCAGCGGCGTGTCGAGACCTACGCGAGCAGCTCCCGCATCCCGGCCTCGAGTGTCGAGACGGCGGCGGCAGCTGCGGCTCGACGTTCGGCCGCCGACCCGTCGCGCGACGACGCGTCGAGGTAGCACTTGAGTTTCGGCTCCGTGCCGCTCGGGCGCACGATGACGCGGCCGCCGCCCTCGAGCCGCAGCCGCAGGATGTCGCTGGCCGGGAAGCCGTCGACCCCGAGCAGGTAGTCGTCGACGCCCTCGACGCGGATGCCGCCCACCGCATCGGGCGGAGCGGAACGCAGGCGGGTCATTGCGAGCGGGATGTCGGCGAGTTCGGCGACGCGGATGGAGATCTGCGCCGACGCGAACGCCCCGAACTCGAGCGCGAACTGGTCGAGGTGCGACTCGAGGGTTTCGCCCGTCGCCCGCAGCTCGGAGAACAGCGAGAGCACCGCGACGGCGGCGGAGATGCCGTCTTTGTCGCGCACCTTGTCGGGGTCGACGAGGTAGCCGAGCGCCTCCTCGTAGCCGTAGATCAGAGCGGGCGCGCGCGAGATCCACTTGAAGCCGGTGAGCGTCTCGACGAAGTCCAGGCCCGACACCCGAGCCACCTCGCGCAGCGCTGGGGAGCTGACGAGCGAGCAGGCCAGGGTGCCGGTGTCGTGTGTGCGCGCCGCGCGCCAGCCGAGCAGCCAGCCCACTTCGTTGCCGGTCAGGCGTCGCCAGCCGCCGTCGGCATCCGGGTCGGGCACGCCCACGGCGACGCGGTCGGCGTCGGGATCGTTCGCGATCACCAGGTCGGCGTCGGAGTCGCGGGCGGCGGCGAAGGCGAGATCCATCGCCCCCGGCTCCTCGGGGTTCGGGAACGCGACGGTCGGAAAGTCGGGGTCAGGGTCGGCCTGCTCGGCCACGACGATCGGAGCGGCGAACCCGGCTTCGGCGAAGACCTTCTCGGCGACCTCGCGCCCGACGCCGTGCATCGCGGTGTACACGTAGCGCAGCGGTTCGGGCTCGCCGGCCCCCGACGCCGTGCGCGCCACGTACGCGTCGACGAGCGACTCGTCGGCGGTGTGCACGTTCGGCGAGGTGGGGTGATCGGTGAACGCGACCGTCGCCGCGCGCTCGATCTCGGCAGCGATCTCGCCGTCGGCGGGGGGCACGATCTGGGCGCCGTCGTCGCCGCCGCCGAGGTACACCTTGTACCCGTTGTCGCGGGCCGGGTTGTGGCTGGCGGTGACCATGATGCCGGCGGATGCCCGCAGCTCGCGCACGGCGAAGGCGAGCACGGGGGTCGGCAGCGGGCGCGGCAAGATCGTCGTCTCGACTCCGGCTCCGGCGAGGATCGCCGCACTGTCACGCGCGAAGACGGCGGAGTTGTGGCGCCCGTCGTACCCGATCACCACGGTCGCATGCGGGTCGCGGGCGAGCAGGTACGCCGCAAGCCCGGCGGCGGCCTGGGCGACGAGCACCCGGTTCATGCGCATCGGACCCGCGCCGAGCTCGCCCCGCAGCCCGGCGGTGCCGAACTCGAGTCGGCCCGAGAACCGGTCGGCGAGGTCGGCGGCCGCCGCATCCTCTCCCGCTTCGGCGAGCGCGATGAGCGCGTCGAGTTCCGACCGGGTGACCGGGTCGGGGTCCTGCGCCATCCAGGCGCGGGCTTCCTCGAGGGCGAGCACTACAGCGCCGCCACGACGCGCGCGAGCAGGTCGGAGATCACCGGCTCCGCATCCTTGCCGGCCTGCAGCACCTCGGCGTGGCTGAGCGCGTCGGGCGAGATGCCGGCGGCGAGGTTGGTCACGAGCGAGAACCCGAGGATCTCCATTCCCGCCTCGCGGGCAGCGATCGCCTCGAGCGCCGTCGACATGCCGACGATGTGCCCGCCGAACGCCTTCACCATCTGCACCTCGGCCGGCGTCTCGTAGTGCGGGCCGCGGAACTGGGTGTAGACGCCCTCGTCGAGGTCGGGCTGCACGCCGCGGGCCACGTCGCGCAGGCGCTGCGAGTACAGGTCGGTGAGGTCGATGAAGGTTGCGCCCTCGAGCGGCGAGTCAGCGGTGAGGTTGATGTGGTCGCTGATCAGCACCGGGGTGCCGGGCGCCCAGTGCTCCTTGATGCCACCGGCGCCGTTGGTGAGCACCATGATGGATGCCCCGGCCGCCGCCGCGGTGCGCACCGAGTGCACGACCCGCCGCACGCCGTGGCCCTCGTAGTAGTGGGTGCGTGCGCCGATCACGAGCGCGTGCTTGCCCGAGGGGAGGCGGATGCTGCGCAGCGTTCCGACGTGCCCGCTCAGGGCGGGTTTGCCGAAACCGACGATGTCGGTTGCCGGCACCGTGGCGACGGTCTCGCCGAGCAGGTCGGCGGCCTTCGCCCACCCGCTGCCCAGGGTCAGGGCGATGTCGTGTTTCGCGACTCCGGTCGCCTCGGCGAGCTGCGCCGCGGCATCCTTCGCGATCGCGAACGGATCGGCGGCGGGGTCGTCGAGCGGGTTGGATGCGGTGCCCATCCGATCACTCTAGAACCCGCTCGGGCCCGGGCGGCTGGCGATTGCTGTGAGAATGAACGCATGCCGTACGAGTTCGAGCGCACCCATCGCCTGGCCGTCCTCGGCGGAGGACCCGGCGGCTACGAGGCGGCCCTCACCGGCGCGCAGCTCGGGGCCGATGTGACGCTCGTCGAGCGAGCCGGCGTCGGCGGATCCGCGGTGCTCACCGACGTCGTGCCGTCGAAGACCCTCATCGCGACGGCGGAAGCGGCGACCGCGGTCGGCGAAGCTGCGGACCTCGGGGTGCAGTTCTTCACCCGCAACGACCGCGACCGCCCGGTGCGTCCCGACGTCGCCGTCAACCTCGGTGCGGTCAACAAGCGGCTCTTGGCGCTCGCGCAGCAGCAGTCGGCCGACATGAAAGCCGCGCTGACCCACGCTGGCGTGCGCATCGTGCAGGGCGATGGGCGCCTCGAGGATGCCAACACGATCATCGCGTCGACCGGTCGCGGCAAGGCGCGCACCGACTTCGACGAGATCACCGCCGACACCCTCATCGTCGCCGTCGGAGCGTCGCCCCGCGTGCTGCCGACCGCGAAGCCCGACGGCGAGCGCATCTTCACCTGGACCCAGCTCTACTCGCTCGAGTCGGTGCCCGAGCACCTCATCGTCGTCGGCTCCGGTGTCACGGGTGCCGAGTTCGCCTCCGCCTACCTCGCCCTCGGTGCCAAGGTCACCCTCGTCTCGAGCCGCGACCAGGTGCTGCCGGGTGAAGACCACGACGCCGCCACGGTCATCGAGAACGTCTTCCGCCGCAACGGCATGACGGTGCTCAACAAGAGCCGCATGGCATCCGTCGAACGCGCCGGCGACGGGGTGGTCGTGAAACTCGTCGACGGCCGGGAGGTCACGGGGTCGCACGCGCTGCTGGCGCTCGGGTCGGTGCCGAACACGTCCGGGATCGGGCTGGTCGAGGCCGGCATCCAGCTCACCGAATCCGGGCACATCCGGGTCAACCGGGTGGCCCGCACCTCGATGCCGTCGGTGTACGCGGCGGGGGATGCGAGCGACTTCCTGCCGCTGGCATCCGTCGCCTCGATGCAGGGTCGCACGGCGGTGTTCCACGCGATGGGCGACGCGGTCACCCCCACCGAGCTGCGCAACGTGACGAGCAACATCTTCACCCAGCCCGAGGTGGCCACCGTCGGCTGGTCGCAGCACCAGATCGAGCAGGGCATCGCGCAGGGCGAGATCTACAAGCTGCCCCTGGCGAGCAACCCGCGCGCGAAGATGATGGGCATCAAGGACGGCTTCGTGAAGCTGTTCGCCCGCACCGGCTCGGGAACCGTCATCGGCGGCGTCGTCGTCGCCCCGAAGGCGAGCGACCTCATCCTGCCGATCGCCCTCGCCGTGGAGCACCGCCTCACCGTCGACCAGCTCGCCCGCGCCTTCAGCGTCTACCCGTCGCTCTCGGGCTCGATCACCGACGCCGCCCGCGCGATGCACATCGTCGGGTAGCTCCCGCCCCGGGTGCTCCGCGGATGCTGCCTGCCTTCCGTTTTCAGGAATGTGTGGGATTGGTGTGGCTGGTGTGGCGAAAAACCCGGATTCCAGCCTCATCTTCATCTCGGGCAACACACCTTCCTGAAAACGGAAAGCGCGCCGCTCCTCCACAGACCGAGTCGAGCGGCTCGCTTCGTCGGGTGACCTGACACCGGGGAACGGATGCCGTTCATGGCTGCACGATCGCAGGGTGTACTCGGCACCGGCGGTCGTGACGGCGTTCGGCGGAATCGCGACGCGGGCGCAGATCCTCGACTCGGGCCTGACCGGGTCCGACATCACTCGAGCGGTTCGTCTCGGCCAGGTGCGCCGGGTGCGGCGGGCACACTACGCGACAGCGGTGGCACCACTGGATGCTGTGGACGCGGTGCGCGTCGGCGGCCGGTTGTGCGGCGTGAGTGCGGCCCGATCTTTCGGGCTCTGGGCGGGATTCGACGAGACCCTTCACATCGCCGTGCCGCGCAACGCGTCACGGCTTCGGGTGATCCGCGAGCATGGGGCGATCACCCCCGATCGCAGCGATCGGCGGGTCGAGATCCACTGGGTCGACACCGACCCGAGTCGCGAATGCTGGCGGGTGAGTCTGCACGACTGCCTCCGGCAGGTCGTCGGATGGTCCGATCACGAAACCGCGATGGCGTGTCTCGACACGGCAATCGAAGTCGCCAGGGTGACGCGCGACGAACTCAGAGCGGTGTTCGCGGAGGAGCCTGCATTGTCACGGTTGCGTGCCGCCGGCGCGCACCCGGGATGCGGCTCAGGCTACGAGTCGATCGTCGTCCGGCGGCTCAGGAGGATCGGGCTCCGCATTCGGCAGCAGGTGCGGATTCCTGGCGTGGGGCGCGTCGACGGGGTGATCGACGACATCCTCGTTCTCGAAATCGACGGATACGAGCACCACTCCACGCGCGAGGCGTTCGAGGAGGATCGGCGACGAGATGCGGCACTCGCGGCCCTCGGGAAGTCCAGCATCCGCCTCACGACCCTCCGCATCCGCGAAGACTGGGACGGCTGCGTCGCGGACATCCTTGCCGCTCTCCGTATTCAGGAAGCTATGGGGCGAGTGGGGCAGAAGTCCGGTCAATCAGCCTCGGACGCGCACACCAGCCACATCAACACCACAGCTTCCTGAAAACGGAAAGTGACGGCGCGGAAAGTCAGTCCTCGATCGCGAGCAGGCGGTGCCCGGCTGAGACGGTGGTGCCGACCTTGGCGTCGAGGGCGGTGATCGTGCCGTCGCGGTGGGCCGAGATGGGCTGCTCCATCTTCATCGCCTCGAGCACGAGCACCAGGTCGCCCTTGACGACCTTGTCGCCCTCGGCCACGGCGACCTTCACGATCGTGGCCTGCATCGGCGAGGCGATCGCGGTGCCGGTGGCCGTAGCGACACCCCCGCCGCCGGAGCGGCGTCGCGGCGCCGGGGCGGCCGAGACCGAACCGGATGCCGGCAGCAGCTTGGTCGGCAACGACACCGACACGCGCTTGCCGGCGACCTCGACGACGACCTCGTGACGCTTCTCGGGTGCACCGGAGTCGGTCAGGATCCCGCCCCAGGGCTCGATGTCGTTCTCGAACTCGGTCTCGATCCAGCGGGTGTAGACCCCGAACACGCCGTCGGCGGCGACGAAAGCCGGGTCGCGCACGATCTTGCGGTGGAACGGCAACACGGTCGGCAGCCCGGCGACCTCGAACTCGTCGAGCGCGCGGCGGGCCCGCTCGAGGGCGTCGGCGCGGGTGTGGCCGGTGACGATCAGCTTCGCCAGCAGCGAGTCGAACGAGCCCGAGATGACGTCGCCGGTGGTGACGCCCGAGTCGACGCGCACGCCGGGTCCGCCGGGGAAGCGCAGCACGTGCACCGGTCCGGGCGTCGGCATGAAGTTGCGGCCGGGGTCCTCACCGTTGATGCGGAACTCGATCGAATGCCCGTGGGTGACCGGGTCGGCGGGGTCGAGCAGCCCGCCCTCGGCGATGCGGAACTGCTCGCGCACGAGGTCGATGCCGGTGACCTCCTCCGACACGGGGTGTTCGACCTGCAGGCGGGTGTTCACCTCGAGGAACGACACCGTGCCGTCCTTGCCGATCAGGAACTCGCACGTGCCCGCGCCGAGATACCCCACCTCGCGAAGGATCGCCTTCGACGACGTGTAGAGCAGTTCGGTCTGCTCGGCGGTGAGGAACGGCGCGGGCGCCTCCTCGACCAGTTTCTGGTGCCGACGCTGCAGCGAGCAGTCGCGCGTCGACACGACGACGACGGTGCCGGCGGAGTCGGCCAAGCACTGCGTCTCGACGTGGCGCGGCTCGTCGAGGTACTTCTCGACGAAGCACTCGCCGCGACCGAACGCCGCCGTGGCCTCGCGCACCGCTGAGTCGAACATCTCGGGCACCTCTTCGCGGGTGCGCGCGACCTTGAGGCCGCGCCCGCCGCCGCCGAAGGCCGCCTTGATCGCGACCGGCAGCCCGACCTCGTCGACGAATTTCAGCACCTCGTCGGCATCCACGACCGGGTTGAGCGTGCCGGGCGCGAGCGGCGCGCCCACCTTCTCGGCCACGTGGCGGGCCGACACCTTGTCGCCGAGCCGCTCGATGGCATCCGGTGAGGGGCCGATCCAGATGAGGCCCGCATCGATGACGGCACGCGCGAAGTCGGCGTTCTCGGCGAGGAACCCGTAACCCGGATGCACGGCGTCGGCGCCGGAGCGGCGAGCGACCGATAACAGCTTCTCGATGACGAGGTAGGTGTCGGCCGAGGTGGTGCCGTCGAGCGCGTAGGCCTCGTCGGCGAGCTTCACGTGCCGCGCGTCGCGGTCTTGGTCGGCGTAGACGGCGACCGAGCCGATTCCCGAGTCGCGCGCGGCGCGGATCACCCGAACGGCGATCTCCCCCCGGTTCGCGATGAGCACTTTGGTGATACGACGTGCGGGGGCGGCGGCCATAAGAACCGAGCCTAGTCAGGGTTGCGGGCGCCGCCTCTTGTGGGGGTTCCACAGAAAGCGGTGTCGGATGCGGTGGGTCACGTCCAGAGGTCGGTCCACTCCATTCCGAGCGAGCGCACGAGAGTACGCAACAACGGGATGCTCAGCCCGACCACCGCGTGCGGGTCGCCGTCGATGCGTTCGATGAACGCGGCGCCGCGCGCGTCGATCGTGAACGCCCCGGCGACCTGCAGCGGTTCCCCGGTCGCGACGTAGGCATCGATCTCGGCGTCGGTGATGTCGGCGGCGAACTGCACACCGGCGACGGCGGGCGAGCCTGTGGCGCGGCCGGTGCGGGTGTCGATGAGCCAGTGCCCGGAGTGCAACAGACCCGAGCGCCCGCGTTGTGCCAGCCACCGGTTTCGCGCCACCTCGGGCAGGTGCGGCTTGCCGTAGACGACGCCGTCGAACTCGAACGCCGAATCCCCGCCCAGGATGAGCCCGTCGAGGTCGGGGTGGGCGGCGGCGACCGCTTCGGCCTTGAGCCGGGCGAGCAGCATCACCATCTCCGGCACCGCCAGCGGCCCGGCGGCGGCGACCGCGGCATCCTCGTCGACGCCCGGGGCGATCGCGACCGGCTCGATGCCCGCCAAGCGCAGGGTCGCGAGCCGGGCGGGGGAGGTCGAGGCGAGGACGAGCTGCACAGTGCCGATGCTCATCGAAGCGGCCTCCTAAGCTTCACGGATGGGCGACATGCAAGGCCGTGAGATCGAGGTCGAGGCTACCAACATGGCCCACGGTGGCGAATCGGTCGCCCGCTACGAGGGCCGCGTGGTGTTCGTCGCCGACGCGATCCCCGGCGAGCGCGTCGTCGCGCGCGTCACCGCCGACGCGAAGAAGAGCTTCTGGCGCGCCGAGACCGTGCGGGTGCTCGAGCCGAGCCCGCACCGGCGGGCGCACGTCTGGGCGGAGGCGTCTGTCGACCGGGACCCCGCCGACCGGCCCGGCGGCGCCGACTACGGCCACATCGACCTTGCCCACCAGCGCACCCTGAAGGCCCACGTGCTCACCGACGCGCTCAGCCGCATGGCGAAGGTCGAGCGCGACGTGGTCGTCGAGGCGCTGCCCGGTGAGTCCGACGGCACCGGATGGCGCACCCGCGAACGCCTGCACGCCGCCGCCGACGGCGCCCTCGGCCCCTATGCGGCGAGGTCGCACCGGGTGATCCCGGTCGCCGGCCTGCCGCTCGCCGTCGCGGCGGTACGCGAGCACGCCCCGCTTGAGGAACGGATGCCGGGCGCCGGTGACGTGACGATCCTCGCGCCGAGCGTGGGAGAGGGGGCGCGCCTCGTGATCGGGGCGCAGAAGCCCACCGTCATCCGCGAGCGGGTCGGCGATCGCGAATTCCGGGTTGACGACACCGGATTCTGGCAGGTGCACGCCGCAGCCCCCGCGGCGCTCACTGCGGCGGTGCAGGATGCCATCGACCCCGGGCTCTTCGACCCGAAGGCCGCCAACCTCGACCTCTACGGCGGAGTCGGGCTGCTGGCCGCGGCTGTCGGCGACCGGTTCGGGTCAGGCGTGCGCATCACGTCGGTCGAATCCGACGCGCGGGCGACCGAGCACGCCGCCGAGAACCTTGCTGATTGGCTCGGCGCAGCGGTCGTCACGGCTCGTGTCGACGCCTACCTGCGATCGCTCGGCACTCCGTCGGCCACGGAGCGCGAGCGGCTCGCAGCGGCGACGGTCGTGCTCGACCCGCCGCGCGCAGGAGCCGGCGCCTCGGTGCTCGATCCGCTCGCCGCTGCCTCGCCCGCCCAGATCGTCTACGTCGCCTGCGACCCGGTGGCGTTCGCCCGCGATGTCGGGTTGCTGGCGGCGCACGGCTACGAGCTCACCGGGCTTCGGGCGCTCGACCTGTTCCCGCACACGCACCATGTCGAGGCGATCGGTTCGTTCCGGCGGGGGTGAGGCTGACATCCTGGGCCGACGCTGTGGATGGATCGGTTCCTGCACCGGGTCTTCGGAGTACGATGAGCACGGATCAGGACCGCCCCGGATGCTCGACGTCCAAACGCGGAGGAGAACGGGATGAGCGTGACGCACATGGTCGATCGAGACCAGACATCCGGTTCGGAGACGGTCGGCGCGCGCGTGGCGATCGTCGACGACCACGAATCCGTGCGGCTCGGCCTGCGCGCGGCCTTCACCGAGGAAGGCCACGACGTCGTCGCGGTGGCACCGACAGTCGACGATCTCATCGCAGCGCTCGCCGGAACCGAAGTGGATGTCGTCGTGCTCGACCTCTCGCTGGGCGACGGCTCGACCGTCACCGACAACGTCAAGCGCGTGCAGGCCGCCGGGGCCGCCGTTCTGGTGCACAGCATCGCCGACCGCGTGGGGCTCGTGCGCGAGGCGCTCGCCGCGGGAGCCGCGGGCGTCATCCCCAAGTCGTCGGCCACCAAGACCGTCATCGCCGCTGCCGCAACGGTCGCTCGTGGTGAGGTGCTCAACAACCTCGAGTGGGCGACCGCGATCGACGCCGACCGCGACTTCGCGAAGGCGCAGCTCGGGCGTCGCGAGCGCGAGATCCTGCACCTGTACGCGTCGGGTCTGCCGCTGAAGCTGGCCGCCGAGCAGCTCGGTATCGGGTATTCGACGGCCCGCGAGTACCTCGACCGCATCCGGGTGAAGTACGTCGAGGTCGGTCGACCCGCTCCGACGAAGGTCGATCTTCTTCGTCGCGCGGTCGAGGACGGCATCCTGCCAGGGCTCGACCCCGACGGTGGCGACAACTAACCAGGCCGCCGGCCAGCCCGCATTCGGCCGCCCGGTCCGCAACCCGCTCAGCCTGCTCCGCGTCGAGGTCGCGGGTGCGCGCCTGACGGCAGTCGTGGGCGTCGCGTTCTTCGCCCAGTCCGTGCCGCTTCAGATTTCGCAGCTACCGAATGCAACGCCGGTGTGGCGCACGGTGATTCTCACCCTCCTCGTGGGGTCGCTCGTGGCCTGCGTCATCGCGGCCATTGTGAAGCGGTACGTGCGGTCGACCTACATGACGTTCACGATCGTGTATCTCGTAGCCCTCGCGAGCTGGCCGTTCGCGGTGGTGGACATCGGCGTCGCGATGGCCGACAAGGACAGCTACTGGTTGTACCTGTTGTTGACGATCGCCGCCGCGATGGCGACGGTCTCGATGAAGGTCGCGTTCGCTCTGGCCTACACGGTTCTCACCCCGGTGCTCTACGGGATCATTCGGGTGACGCCGGCGGGGGGCGGTGCTTTTCCCGTGCAGGCCATTCTCGACTCGGTCTACTCGATGCTGCTCGGCGGCGGCATCCTCATTCTCGTGACGGTGCTGCGGGCGGCCGCGAGCGGGGTCGACATAGCCCAGCAGAACGCACTGGCGCGCTACGCGCACGCCGTACGGCAGCACGCCACCGAGGCCGAGCGGGTGCAGGTCGACTCGATCGTGCACGACAGCGTGCTCACCACCCTGATCTCGGCGGCGCGCGCCTTCAGCCCCGAAGCCAAGACGCTGGCCGCCACGATGGCCGGCAACGCCATCGGGCATCTGCGCGAGGCGGTCGCCGTGGCGCCCGACTCCGAGGCCACGATCTCGGGGGAGATCCTCGCGCAACGCATCACGAGCGCGGCCGAAAGCATGTCGCAGCCGGTCACCGTACACACCTTCGTCGATGAGTGGTGCGAAATTCCGGTGACCGTCGCCGATGCGGCGTACTCCGCGACCGTGCAGGCGATGATCAACAGCCTCCAGCACGCGGGCAACGGCGTGGATCGCTGGGTCGAGATGCACTCGCAGGGTCACCAGGCCTTCACGATCGAGATCGGCGACCGGGGTGTCGGATTCGATCCCGACCAGATCGCCACCGAGCGTCTCGGGGTGCGCGTCTCGATCCTCGAGCGGGTCGCGAGCGCAGGCGGCCACGCCCGCATCGACACCGCGCCCGGGGAAGGCACGGTCATCATCCTGAGCTGGGATGGCGACTCCGCGGCCACCGACGACGACTCCGCGGCCACCGACGACGACGAGGTCGTCGACCAGGTCGAGGAACGCGCATGAGGGTCTCCGTGCCACGGCCGCTCATCGTCGTCGTCGCTACGCTGTTCTCGAGCTACATCATCGTGCTCGGCGTCTACTCGCTACAGGGCGAATTCGCTTCGTCGAACGAACCGGTGATCGTCGCGTTGGCGGTCTACGCGGTGGCGACGTTCGCGGTGCTCTTTCCCGACAAGCGGCCGCGGATGCCGATCTGGCTCGCCGCGTTCGCCGTCGCCATCGCGGTCATCCTGCCGCTCATCGTCGCACTCGTGCTCGACCCCCGCCGCGAGGGCGGCAACGGCTACGCGACGTGGTACGTCGCGGCCGTCGGGACGCTCATGACCATCGTCGCGGTGCGCCGCCGTCCGGGCTTCGCCTGGGTCGGAATCGGGTTCCTGGTCGCGCAGACGGTGTTGTGGGCGGGGCCGGAGTACCTGGCCGCGCTCGGTGTCATCGGCTCGGCATCCTGGGTGGGGGTGGCCCATCTGTTGACCAACGCCCTGGCCAAAGCGGTGCGCGACTCGCAACGCTTCGCGATCGCCGAGCGGGGCGCCGCGGAGTGGCAGGCGGCGCAGGAGGCCCACCTCAACGAGCGACAATTCAGACTCGGGCAGACCACCGTGATGGCGCTGCCGATGCTGCGCACGATCCAGCAGAGCGCCGGCGATCTGACCGCGGCGCAGCGCGCCGAGTGTCTGCACCTCGAGGGCGCGATCCGCGATGAGATCCGCGGGCGGCGGCTGTTGAACGACGCGGTGCGGGAACAGGTCATGCTCGCCCGGCGCCGCGGCACGACCGTCACGCTGCTCGACGAGGGGGGCATCGACGACATCGAGGGGGAAGACCTCGACCGGGTACTCGGGGCGCTCGCCGATGCGCTGCGGCGCACCAACGCCGACAAGGTGATCGCCCGCACCGTGCCGGAAGGCTCCGACGTCGCCATCACCGTCGTGGGCTTGCGTTCGAGCGACGACGGCAGTGCCAGCCTGCTCGGCAACTCCCTCGATGACGACGAGGTCGAGCTGTGGCTCGAGATCCCGAGAGTCGCGACTCAGTAGTCGGTCTATGCCGGAATCTCGGTCGTGAAGAGGTAGTTGCGCACCTCGGGCCGCACGCCGGCGGTGGGGGCCCACGCCCCGTCGACCCAGGTGTAGATCCGGTACTCGGGCCAGCGTTCGGCGATCTCGGCCAGGAACTCCGCGGCGCCACGGTCGTAGCGCACGAGATGGCGGTCTTCGATCTCCATGAGCAGAGCGGGTCGGTCACGGTCGATCACCGCGCGGGCTCCGGCGATGACGGAGGGTTCGAAACCCTCCACGTCGATCTTGATGAACGCGATGCGGCCGAGGGCTTCGCGCTCGACCCAGGCGTCGATGGTGTCGATGTCGGTACGGATGCGGTGCACGCGCCGTGAGGACGGGGTGCCGAGGGGTCGCAGATGGCCGTGCCCGAAGATCGGGAAAGGACCGTGGATGGGGACGATGACCTCGCCCTCACCGGAGGTCGGGCCCATGGCGACCCGGCGCAGCTTGCCGCGCGCCGTGCCGACGAGCACGCGCAGGAAGCGCACGACGTGGAAGTTGCGCGGCTGCGGGTCGACGGAGTCGATGCGCCCGGTCGGCCCGATGAAGTACGACAACGGCACCGTGTACATGCCGAGCCCCGCGCCGATGTCGAGCACGGTGTCGCCGGGCTTGACCACCTGGCCGAGGCCTTCGATCTCGGGTTCGGCCCAGTCGATGCGGCTCGCCGCGATGTAGAGCGCGGTGCCGAGGCGCGAGCGCCAGCCTCCGCGGCGGTGCCGAACGAGGGCGGTGGCCGTCGGGGCGGCGGCTTCGGTCACGGGTACCTCGATCGGAGCGGGAGCGCGGGTCGCGAGTCGCGACAACTCTAACGGCAAAGGAAACGGGGCCGGATCTGGATCAGATCCGGCCCCGTCCAATAATCGAGTCAGGGCGACAACCCGAATATCGCCCTGACTCGCCCCCACATGATCGGCACGCTTACCCTTGACGCCGATCCATGGCGGTGGATCTCTGGGAGATGCACCTTCGAGTCCCAAACTACCCGTGGAGCGGGCCCTCACCAAGTCATCATTTCGGGGGACAAGCAAACCGTCGCCGGCCCGTCAATAGGGTGCAATTCGGTCGGTCTCGCCGCTGCTTCGGGGGACATCGGCGTGCACCTCCGCTGTTGCCTGGGCGCTTTTCGATGGAATCGCGCGTGGCGGCGACGGATTCCGTCGTGCGCTCAGGCGCTGAAGTTGCGCCACGAGCCGTGCGGCAACGGCTTCCGCACGTTGCGCTGGCTCGCCTGCCAGCCGCTGGCCCCCGCCTCGCTGCTGCGTCGGCTCTCGCCGGCGAGTTCGTCGAGCGCGGCGGACAGCACGGCGGTGACGGCGGCGATCTCGTCGTCGGTGGCCTGCCCGCCGAGGAAACGGATCTCGGGCGCGGCCGGCGCCGCCTGCTCGGAGGTCACAGCGGGATGTTCCCGTGCTTCTTCGGCGGCTGCGAGGCGCGCTTGGTGCGCAGCGCGCGCAGCGCCTTGACGATTGCGATACGGGTCGCCGCGGGCTCGATGATGCCGTCGAGTTCGCCGCGTTCGGCGGCGAGGAACGGCGACGCGACGTTGTAGGTGTACTCGTTGGCGAGGCGGGTGCGCACGGCGGCGACGTCTTCGCCGGCATCCGCCGCCTTCTTCAAGTCGCCGCGATAGAGGATGTTGACCGCACCCTGGCCACCCATGACGGCGATCTCGGCGGTCGGCCAGGCGAAGTTGAGATCGGCGCCGAGCTGTTTGCTGCCCATGACGATGTACGCGCCGCCGTAGGCCTTGCGGGTGATGACGGTGACGAGCGGCACCGTCGCCTCGGCGTAGGCGTAGAGCAGCTTCGCGCCGCGACGGATGACACCCGTCCACTCCTGATCGGTGCCGGGCAAGTAGCCGGGCACGTCGACGAGGGTGAGGATCGGGATCGAGAAGGCGTCGCAGAACCGTACGAAACGCGCGGCCTTCTCGCCCGCGTCGATGTTGAGGGTGCCGGCCATCGCGTTCGGCTGGTTGGCGATGATGCCCACACTGCGACCTTCGAAGCGGCCGAAGCCGATGAGGATGTTGGGCGCGAACAGCGGTTGCACTTCGAGGAAGTCGTTGTTGTCGACGAGCAGTTCGATGATCGACCGCATGTCGTACGGCTGGTTGGGCGAGTCGGGGATGACGGTGTTGAGCCGACGGTCTTCGTCGGTGATCTCGAGCTCGGTCTCCGACTCGTAGACCGGAGCGTCGACGAGGTTGTTGTCGGGCAGGAACGAGATGAGCGCCCGGGCATAGTCGAGGGCGTCGTCTTCGTCTTCGGCGAGGTAGTGCGAGACCCCGGTGCGCTGGTTGTGGGTGCGCGCCCCGCCGAGCTCGTCCATGCCGACGTCTTCGCCGGTGACGGTCTTGATGACGTCGGGGCCGGTGACGAACATCTGCGAGGTCTTGTCGACCATGATCACGAAGTCGGTGAGCGCCGGCCCGTACACGGCGCCGCCAGCGGCGGGGCCCATGATGATCGAGATCTGCGGGATGACGCCCGACGACGCGGTGTTGAGCCGGAAGATCTCGCCGTACTTGCCGAGGGCGACGACCCCCTCCTGGATGCGCGCCCCACCGGAGTCGAGCATGCCGATGATCGGCACTCCCGTCTTGAGCGCGAGCTCCATGACCTTGATGATCTTCTCGCCGGCGACCTCACCGAGCGAGCCGCCGAAGATCGTGAAATCCTGCGAGTACACGGCGACCTGCCGGCCGTGGATGGTGCCGGTTCCCGTGACAACCGCGTCGCCGTACGGCCGGTTCTTCTCCATGCCGAACGCGTTGGTGCGGTGCCGCACGAACTCGTCGAGTTCGACGAACGACCCCTGGTCGAGCAGCTCCTCGATACGTTCGCGCGCGGTCTTCTTGCCCTTCGCGTGCTGCTTCTCGATCGCAGCAGCACCGCTCGCGGTGACCGCCTCGTGGTAGCGCACCTTGAGGTCGGCGAGTTTCCCGGCGGTCGTCGACAGATCGGGTGCGGGGGTGGGTGCAGCTTCGGCGGTCACGGCTGTCAGCCTACCGAGGGCACGGCGGTCTCCCTTGGCGGGAACCGCCAAAGCGCTCAGCGCGGGTCGGTGCCGAACACGTGCCGGGTAAGAGCCTGCACGTCGCGGTCGAGCGCGTCGATCTTCGCGTCGACCGCGTCGAATCGCGCGTTGACGGCCTCGAAGCGCACGTCCATGACCTCGCGCAGGGAATCGATCGATGTGCGCAGTGCACGGTTGAAGCTGATCGTCTGCCAGGTCAGCATCCCGAAGACCGCTGTCGCGAACACGCCGATGAGTACCCACACTTGGGGTTCGGTCATGTCGATCACCCGTCCATTCTCCCTGGATTGCGAGATCGACGCTATGTGTTCGGGTCGAGGCTTTCCGAAACGATCTCTCCCGCGGCGGAGAACTGCCTACCGGCGGCGCGGGGAAGGACTCGCTGCGGTCGGAATAGCCGGGCGATGCCCCAGACGGTGACCCGCCACATCGCCTCGACGACGATCGCTTTGCTCATCTTGGAGCGTCCCGCGGTGCGCTCCCGAAACTCGATCGGCCGCTCGACGATGCTCCACCCCGCGTCGAGCGTGCGCCGGGTCATGTCGATCTGAAAGCAGTAGCCGCGCGAGTCGATCTCGTCGAGCGGCAGCCCGCGCAACACGTCGGCGCGGTACGCCCGGTAACCGGCCGTCACGTCACGCACTCCGAGCCGCAAAATCGCGCGGGCGTAGGCGTTGCCGGCGCGGCTCAGCAGCCTGCGCCCGGCAGCCCAGTCGGCGAGCCCGCCGCCGGGTACGTAGCGCGAGCCGATCGCGAGCCCGACCACGGGGTCGTCGAGGGCGGCCACCAAACCAGGCAGTGCGGATGCCGGGTGGGAGCCGTCGGCATCCATCTCGACGATCACGTCGTAGCCGCGGTCGAGGGCGACCCGGAACCCGGCGACGTAGGCCCGGCCGAGGCCCTGCTTGGCGGGGCGATGCAGCACCGTCACCCGCGGATCGGCGGCGGCGAGGCCGTCGGCGATCGCCCCCGTGCCGTCGGGACTCGCGTCGTCGACGACCAGCACGTGCGATCGGGGGGTGACGTCGAGGATGGCGGCGACCGTCGCCGCAAGGCTGCCCGCCTCGTCGTAGGTCGGAGTGATGACCAGCACGCCAGGGGTGCTCGCGTGCTCCGGCATGACCGCCATCCTAGGCTCGCGGCATGGAGTTCCCACTCAACAGGTCGGCCGTGCCTGAACTGCTCGTCCGGCCGTCATCCCCCTCGACGAACAGCGAACTGCTTGCGCTGGCGGCCGACCCTGCGGTGCCGTCGTTCACGGCCTTGCTGACGCTCGATCAGACGGCTGGCCGCGGGCGGCTCGACCGCTCGTGGGTGGCACCGGCGGGCACCGCACTCGCCCTCTCGGTTCTGGTGCGTGACGCGCTGCGGCATCCGCTCGCGCCGTGGCTTCCCCTTCTCGCCGGGCTCAGCCTCGCCGAGGCGCTCGACGAGTCGGCGCCCGGTCGCGTCGCGGTGAAGTGGCCCAACGACCTCTTGCTCGACGGGCTCAAGGTCTGCGGCATCCTCATCGAGGTCGCCCCCGGGGGTCGGGATGCCGTGATCGGCTCAGGCCTCAACCTCACGCAGACGGCGGAGCAGCTACCGGTGGCGACCGCGACGTCTCTCGCCCTGGCCGGCGTCGTCCTGGAGCCGGGCGACCTCGACCGCCTGATCGCGCGGTACCTGGCGCGCCTGCGCAACGAACTCGAGGCGCCCGGGCCGGTGTCGCGGTTGCGGGAACGCGTCGTGGCTCGCTGCGCGACAATCGGAGCCCAAGTGGTCGTGTCGCTCGCCGATGGATCGACGCTGCTCGGCACGGCGACGGGCATCGACGCGACGGGCCACCTCGAGGTGCGCGGGGAGTCCGGTGACACCGTCGTGGTCGCCGTCGGCGACGTCGTGCACGTGCGCCCGGCCTGAGCCTCAGTCCCGCGCGGTCAACGCGCGGGTCGGCCCGTCGGCGTCTTTCGACGCCTCGGCGTCGTCTTCGAAGATCGAGAGCGCCGCCGCCTCGGCCTTGTGCTCGTGCGCCGACAGGCCGTCTTTGCGGTGGTGGCCATAGACCCAGAAGCGGTAGAGCAGAAAACGGAAGGCGGTGCCGAGGAACAGCCCGACGACGTTCTTCGAGATGTTGTCGGCGACGAGATTGTCGAAGCCCAGCAGGTAGTGCGACACCCACAGGCAGAGCATCGCGATGAGCATGCCGCCGAGGGCGACGGTGGCGAACTCGAGCAACTCGAGGAGGTAGTTCTTGCGGCGATGCTCGCGGAAGGTCCAGTACCGATTGCCGAACCAGGTGACGATCGTGGCGATCGCGACCGACAGGATGTTGGCGCCGATCGGGCCCGCGAAGAAGTGATCGGAGCCGAAGACTCCGAGTCGCAGAAGGTTGAAGACGGTCACGTCGGTCACGTAGCCGGCGAGCCCGACGACCCCGAACTTGAGCGCGTATCTGAGCAGCTTGTCCCAGACCACACGTGCGAGGTTCACGATCCGGGTGATCACCGTGGAAGCCTAGCCGCCGCTCCGACCGTGCCGGCGCCCCCGGATAGGCTGGCCGGGTGGGTTCGGTCATCGGGGTCGTCGGCGGTGGCCAGCTCGCTCGGATGATGATCCCTCCCGCCGTCGCCCTCGGGGTGGAGCTGCGGGTGCTCGCCGAGATCGACGGCGCGTCGGCCGCGCTCGCCGCCACGGCCGTCGGCGACTATCGGGATGCCGCCACCGTGCTGGGGTTCGCGGCAGACGTCGATGTGGTCACCTTCGACCATGAGCACGTGCCGCAAGACGTGCTCGCGCACCTTGTCGGGGCTGGGATTCCGGTGCGTCCGCGGCCCGAAGCACTCGAGGTCGCACAGGACAAATTGGTCATGCGTCGACGGCTCGCCGCTCTCGGCATCCCGGTTCCGGTGTGGGCCGAGGTGCGCGACCGCGACGGCTTGGCCGCGTTCCTCGACGCGAACGGCGGGGCGGCCGTCGTGAAGACGCCGAAGGGCGGGTACGACGGCAAGGGCGTGCGCATCGTGCGCAGTGCCGATGCGGCCGACGACTGGCTCGCCACCGGCGCGGTGCTGGCTGAGGAGCTTGTCGAGTTCCGTCGGGAACTCGCCCAGCTCGTCGCGCGGCGGCCCTCGGGTGACGTCGCCGCGTGGCCGCTCGCCGAGACCGTCCAGCGCGACGGCGTCTGCGCCGAGGTCACCGCCCCGGCACCGGGCGCCGGCAAGCTCTCCGACGAGGCGCGCGATCTCGCGGAAGCGATCGCTAGCGGGCTCGACGTCACCGGTGTGCTCGCCGTCGAACTGTTCGAGACGACAGAAGGACGCCTGCTCGTGAACGAACTCGCGATGCGCCCCCACAACAGCGGACACTGGACGATCGAGGGCGCCGTCACCAGCCAGTTCGAGCAACACCTGCGCGCCGTGCTCGACCTGCCGCTCGGCGACACGTCGTCGCACTCGCCGGTCAGCGTCATGGTGAACGTGCTCGGCGGCCCGGCCGGTGCGACGATGCCCGACCGCTACCCCGACGCGTTGGCTGCGCATCCTGACGTGAAGTTCCACTCCTACGGCAAGACGTCGAGACCCGGACGCAAGGTCGGCCACGTCACCGCGACGGGAACGAACCTCGACGAGGTGCGGGCGCGGGCGCGTGCCGCGGCGGCGTTCTTCGACGCCTGAGGCATAGCCTGGAGCCGTGAATCCGCTCGTCTCCGTCGTCATGGGATCGGACTCCGACCTCGCCGTCATGAACGACGCCGCCGCGGCCCTGACCGAGTTCGGCATCCCGCACGAGGTGAAGATCGTCTCGGCGCACCGCACCCCGCGCGCGATGATCGACTTCGCCGCCGACGCGGCCGACCGCGGCATCCGGGTCATCATCGCCGGCGCCGGCGGCGCCGCCCACCTGCCCGGCATGATCGCCTCGGTCACGACCCTGCCGGTCATCGGCGTGCCGGTTCCGTTGAAGAACCTCGACGGGCTCGACTCGCTGCTGTCGATCGTGCAGATGCCCGCCGGCATCCCGGTCGCGACGGTCGCGATCGGCAACGCCCGCAACGCCGGGATTCTCGCGGTGCGCATTCTCGCGTCAGGCGACGAGGCGCTGACGGCGAAGCTCACCGAGTTCGCCGCCGGGCTCGAGGCCATGGTCGCCGACAAGAACGCCCGCCTCGCCAACGGCTCGTGAGCCAGGTCACCTCGACGGTCCGCAACCCGGACCTGCGCTCGCCGCGATTCATGTCGCGGCGCGGCTGGTGGCTTGTCGTACTCAACCTGCTCATCCCGGGCTCCGCCCAGGTGCTGGCGGGCAACCGTCGGCTGGGCCGCTTCGGGCTCGCCACGACGCTCCTGTTCTGGCTGCTTGTCGTCGCCTCCGTCGTGCTCGCTCTCGCCGCCCGCGGCGTGCTGCTGACGATCCTGACCTTCACCCCCGCACTCCTCGCTCTCGTCGTGGTGGTCCTCTTCTACGTCGTGCTGTGGATCGTGTTGACCTTCGACACGCTGCGGCTCGTACGATTCGTGCGGCTCGCGCCGCGCGCTCGCGGATTCGTCGCGGGCGTCGGGGTGCTGTTGCTCGTGGCGTCACTCGCCGGCGGCGGGTTCGTCGTCGCCAACTCGGTCGCGGCGATCGGGCTGCTCGGCATCTTCGCCCCCGGCGCATCGGAACCGCCCATCGACGGCCGGTACAACATCCTGCTGCTCGGCGGCGACGCCGGGCCCGATCGCCTGGGCCTTCGCCCCGACAGCATCTCGGTCGTGAGCATCGAGGCGGCGACCGGGTCGGCGACGATCTTCGGCATCCCGCGCAACATGGAAGACGTGCCCTTCGCTGCGGACTCGCCGCTGTGGGGCCCGTTTCCGAACGGCTACAACTGCGGCACCGAGTGCCTCGTCAGCTATCTCTACACCTACGCCGAAGAGCATCCCGACCTCTACCCCGACGCCGTGGAGCAGGGCAGCAGACCCGGAATCGAGGCCACACGGGATGCCACCGAAGGCATCCTCGGCCTCGAAATTCCGTACTACGTGCTCATCGACATGCAGGGGTTCGCGGCGCTCATCGACGCCCTCGGCGGGGTCGAGATCGACGTGACCGAGCGCGTTCCGCTGGGGTCAAACACCTTCGACAACGGCCGCCCCGCCGACCCGATCGGCTTCATCGAACCTGGGCTTCAGCGCATGGATGGGCAGACGGCGCTCTGGTACGCCCGCTCGCGCTACGGCACCACCGACTACGACCGGATGGCGCGCCAACGTCAGGTGCAGGAGGCGATCCTGCGCCAGATGGACCCGGCGAACGTGCTGCTGAAGTTCCAGGGGGTCGCCCAAGCCGGGTCGCAGGTGGTGTCGACCGACATCCCGCAGTCGATGCTCGGCTACTTCGTCGAACTGGGGGAGAAGACCAAAGAGCTGCCCCTCACCAAAATCGACTTCGTGCCACCCTTGATCGACGACGAGGCGAACCCCGACTTCGAGCTCATTCAAGCGACTGTGGATGCCGCGCTCGTGCCGTACACGCCGCCGCCCACCGATCCCGCTGGTTGAGTGGCGCCGCCCGGAGGGCGACGCGTATCGAAACCGCGAAGTTTCGAGGGGTGAGGAGCGAGGGGTAGCGCCGCCTGCTCGGCCGGTTTGAGCTGATCGCCCGAGCGCAGCAGCACCAGTGACGGCGCGGTGCCCTGGCCCAAGGCAAGCATGCTCGCGAAGTCACTGTCTGCCGAGACAATCGCCCGGTCCTCTGCGATGGCGAGCGCGCTCACGTCACTGTCGGATGCGCCACCGAGTCCGCGGTCGAGGACATACACCGCATCCAATCCGGCCTCGCCAAGGAACGCGGCGACACGCGGGGAGAGATTTTCGTCGACAAGTAGCCTCATGCGGCGACGAACGGGCGCTCCTGCGGCATCGACTCTGCAGCGAATGCCAGCGCCGCGTACACGTCGTCACGTGCGAGTGACGGGTAGTCTGCGAGCAGCTCGTCGATCGTGGAGCCTGCCGCGAGCTGGCCGAGGACCGCCGAAACGGTGACTCGAGTACCACGGATCGTCGGCACGCCAGCCATGACTGCGACATCTGCAGTGATCCGGTCGGTGGTCATGCGGCAATTCTACCGCGTCCCCATGTCGAGGCCGTAGCCCGCATGAGCGTGAGCCGCGGGTTGAGTAGCGCGCCGCGTAGGGCGGATCGAAACCCAGACCTCAGCCGCGGTCGGGACCGAAGACGTGCCGAGTGAGCGCCCGCACGTCGCGGTCAAGCCCGTCGATCTTGGTCTCGACTGAGGCGACACGCTCGTCCAGGCCACCGTCGACGCCGCCCTCGTTCCCTACACCCCGACACCCACCCCCTCCTCGGTGGTCGAGTAGCCGCCGCAGGCGGCGTGTCGAGACCCGACGCCACCCCGGCTGTGGGTCGTATTTTGTGGTACTCTTTTGCGTGGCAGTCACCTGGACCGAGTCCTCGGCAAAGCACGGAATCCCCCGAGAGGAGGTTCTGTGGGCTATCGAGCACGCGAGTGGCTCAGAGGAGGTCGAAGGTCGACCCGGTTGGACAACCCGCGTGTGGGTCGGACACCCGCACGGTCAGACTGATCGCTATATCGAGGTTGTCGCGGCTGCTCGCGGCTCAGAGTTCGTGATCTTCCACGCGATGCCGCTCTCCGACATCTACCGCCACCTGACCACCCAGAAGGGCCGATGATCATGACCGACAACTACGACTGGAATGCCCTCGCCCACCGGGCCGAGGCCGGCCAGCTCACCCCGATCGAGGGAACCGCAAAGCACGGTGAGGAGGCGGCGCTCAGCGGCCGCGCCGCCCTGCTCGCCGCGACAGGGGCCGACACCATCGAGGCGGCCAAGCAGATAGCACTCGGCCGCCCGCGGCTTTCCGCCGAAGAGAACGTGACCTGGAAGATCCGCGCCTCGTCTCAGCTCGACGGCATCGTCGACGAACTCGCGAAGCGCGAGGGCCGCACTCGTAGCGCACTGATCCGCGATGCCGTCGCCGAGTATGCCCGCACCCATCAGGCAGTCTGAGCCGAGCGGGCATCCGAAGCGGTGCCAAAGCACGTGCCCGGCGGGCGCCCGCACGTGTCCCTCCGCTGGTTGAGCAGCGGCGGAGGCGCGTGTCGAAACCCGGCCTCAGCCGCGATCGGTGCCGAAGACGTGCCGGGTGAGGGCTTGCACGTCGCGATCCAGTCCGTCGATCTTGGTTTCGACCGACGCAACACGCGTTTCAACTGCCGTGAGTCGCATCTCGAGACCGTCGAACCGGGCGTTCGTCGCCTCACGGAGCCCGTCGAGCCGGGCCGTGAGGGATCGGTCCAACGCGTCGACCGACGTGCGCAGGTTGCGGTTGAAGCTGATCGTCTGCCAGCTCATCATCGCGAAGAACGTCGTCGCGAAGACCCCGATGACGACCCAGACCTGGGGTTCCGTCAACGCGTCCACCTCCTCATTGTCACCTGATCCGGTCGGCTGGGTCTAGGCAGACGCTCCCGTCGGGCCGACGCCGATCCGTGAACCCGTGGAGGGAGGTCAACTCCCGCCCGCTGGGGAGGGATCAGAGGTCAGCGTGTAGCTGCCAAACCTTCTCGGCGGCGTCGCGCCAGGTGAACGCCTTTGCGCGGTCGGCGGCCGCGACCCCCGCCCGTTCGGCCGCTGATGCGTCGTCGAGTAGGCCGCGAATCGCCTCGACCAGGGCGAACGAATCGTCGCCGCGCTCGACGAGGATCGCGGCATCTGCGGTGACCTCGGCGATGGCGGGTAGGGCGGTGGCGACGATCGGCAGACCGAGGGAGAGCGCGTCGAGCAGGATTGCGGGCGAGCCGGCCGCGACGCTCGGTTGCACGAAGACAGCAGCCCCTGCGAGGATCGCGACGCGATCGGCGGCGCTGGCATCCTCAATCACCGTCACCGCCTGCGCACCGATCGCCGCGGCATCCGCGGTCGAGGCGAGGAGCACGATCGGAACATCGCCGAGTGCGGTTGAAGTCGCCGCGAGATCGACGAACCCGTTCGCGGCGTCCGACTCGACGACGCCGACCACATAGCGTTCGGGGAGCCCGCGGGCGGCGCGGCGCGCGCGGGCGTCGGCGGGCACGGTGAGCATGGTGGCGGGTGCAGTTCCGATCACTCGCACCCGATCGCCGAGGTCGAGGTGCCCTTCGAGATCGTCGGCGACTGCGTGGCTCGGCACCACGACAGCATCCGCGTGGCGTTCCGCGCGGCGACCCATCGCCTTCGTCCAGGACGCCACACGGGACGGCAGCAACTCGGGATGCGTCCACGCGAGCGCATCGTGGATCGTCACCACGGTCTGGTCGCCGGGCGCCACCGACCGGTCGTGTCGCCGGAGGGGCGCGAACAGGCTCGGCGCATGCACCATTCCGGTGCCGGGTAACACCGTGAACCCGTGCTGCCACGCGGCGGTGAGTTGGCGTCGAGCGAGGGCGCTCTTGTGCAGCTGCCGCATGCCCGTCAGAAGTTCTCGCAGGCGGGCATAGTCGCCCTCGGGTGACGCCGCCACGACCCCCGAGACGTCGCTTCCGCGCGGTGCCGTCCGGATGAGGGCGCGGGTGAGATCTTCGGCGTAACGCGAGACCGGCCCGCCTCCGGGCAGGAGGATGTCGTCAACGATGACACGCAGAGTTGTCATGCGGCTCTCAGGGCTCCCTCGGCGATTGCGGCGCGAAGCGCATCCCGCCACGGGCGTGGGGCAGGAAGCCCGGCTGCATCCCACGCGGCGTGGCCGAGCACGGAGTACCCGGGCCGGGGGGCGGGGCGGGTGAACGATGAACTGTCGGTCGGCAGAACGCGATCGGGGTCGAGGCCCGAATCCTCGAAGATCGCGCGCGCGAAATCGAACCAGCTCGCCTCACCGGAGTTGGTTCCGTGGTAGACCCCGAACGGCGCGCCCGCGTCGAGCAGTCGCACGATTGCGGACGCCAGGTCACGCGACCAGGTGGGTTGCCCGATCTGATCGGTCACGACGCTCACCGTATCCCGCTCCCCGGCGAGGCGCAGCATCGTCTGCGCGAAGTTGGGCCCGTGCTCGCCGTAGAGCCACGCGGTGCGCACGAGGTAGACGTAGGGGTGGGCGAGCACGAGCTCTTCGCCGGCGGCCTTCGTGCGTCCGTAGGCGCCGAGCGGATCGCGGGGGGTGTCTTCGGAGTAGGGGTGGGTGCCGGCGCCGTCGAAGACATAGTCGGTGGAGACGTGCACGAGCCGCGCCCCGTTAGCGGCCGCTGCGTCAGCCAGGATGCCGGCACCGGTGGCGTTCACGGCGAAAGCGGATGCTTCGTCGGTCTCGGCCTCGTCGACCTTGGTGTAGGCGGCGGCGTTGATCACGACATCATGCCCGGTCACCGCATCGCGCACGGCTGTGGCGTCGGTGATGTCGAGGTCACCGCGAGCGAGCGCCGTCACTTCTCGGCCAGCGAGCACATGTTGCAGGTCTGCGCCGAGCATCCCGCCCGCACCCGCGATGAGGTAGCGGGTCATGCCTGCCCGGAGGCCCGATACTTGGCCTCGGTGGCTTCTTTTTGCGGAGCCCACCAGCTCTCGTTGTTTCGGTACCACTCGATGGTTGCGGCGAGACCCTGCTCGAAGTCGGCGAAGCGCGGGGTCCACCCGAGTTCGCGGCGCAGCTTGGTCGAGTCGATCGCGTAGCGCAGGTCGTGGCCCGGCCGGTCGGTCACGAGGTCATAGGCGTCACTCGGCTGTCCCAGCTCGGCGAGGATCAGCTCCACGACCTCCTTGTTGTTCTTCTCACCGTCGGCGCCGATCAAGTAGGTCTCGCCGATGACCCCCTTCTCGAGGATCGTCAGCACGGCCGACGAGTGGTCGTCGGCGTGGATCCAGTCGCGCACGTTCTCGCCCGTGCCGTAGAGCTTCGGGCGCTCGCCGCGCAGCACGTTGGTGATCTGCCGCGGGATGAACTTCTCGACGTGCTGGTAGGGGCCGTAGTTGTTCGAGCAGTTCGAGATGGTCGCCTGTACGCCGAAACTGCGCACCCAGGCGCGCACGAGCAGGTCGGAGCCGGCCTTGGTGCTCGAGTAAGGGCTGCTCGGGTTGTACGGAGTCTGTTCGGTAAAGCGAGCGGGGTCGTCGAGCTCGAGGTCGCCGTATACCTCGTCGGTCGAGATGTGGTGGAATCGGATGCCGTGCTTGCGGGCGGCTTCGAGGAGAGTGAACGTGCCGACGACGTTGGTCTGCACGAACGGGCTCGGGTCGTTCAGGGAGTTGTCGTTGTGGCTCTCGGCCGCGTAGTGCACGACCGCGTCGTGCGCCGCGAAAAGGTCGTCGACGAGGGGGGCGTCGAGGATGTCGCCGACGACGAGTTCGACCCGGCTCTCGGGGAGGCCGTCGAGGGAGGCGCGGTTGCCGGCGTAGGTGAGGTTGTCGAGCACCGTCACCGTGTGGTCGGTGTTGCCGACGACGTGGTGCACGAAGTTGGAGCCGATGAAACCGGCACCGCCGGTGACGAGGATTCGCACGGAGATAGAGCTTAGGTGTCCGCGGTTCGGGTTCGGCTGTGTGTGGTTGGCTTGCCGTCATGGATGTCGTCGAGACCCGGATCCCCGGGGCGGTCGCGATCACGCCGCGGCAGTTCCCCGACGACCGGGGAACGTTCCTCGAGTGGTATCGCTTCGATCGGCTCGCCGAGGTGGTCGGTCGACGTTTCGACCTCCGCCAGGGCAACCTCTCGGTGTCGCGTCGCGGCGTGCTGCGCGGTCTGCACCTCGCCGCCGTGCCGACAGGTCAGGCGAAGTATGTGACCGTCGTGGCCGGCTCGGCGATCGACTACTTCGTCGACGTGCGAGTCGGCTCGCCTACCTTCGGGCAGTGGGATTCGGTGCGCCTCGACGCCGTCGACCGCCGTGCGGTGTTCCTCGCCGAAGGGCTCGCGCACGCCTTTCTCGCGCTCGAAGAGAACACGACCGTGAACTATCTCGTCAACGACATCTACCGTCCGGGTGCCGAGTTCGGGCTCGACCCGCGCGATCCCGCGATCGGGCTCGACTTTCCGCTCGACGACGCCGACCTGGTGCTGAGCGAGAAAGATGCCGCCGCCCCGACCCTCGCCGAGGCCGAGGCGGCCGGTATCCTGCCGACCTGGGATGCGTGCCTCTCGCGCTACGCGGAGGACGCCGCATGAAAGGCATCGTGCTCGCCGGGGGCACGGGCACTCGGCTCTGGCCGATCACCAAAGGCATCTCGAAGCAACTGATGCCGGTCTACGACAAGCCGATGATCTATTACCCGTTGTCGACCCTGATGCTCGCCGGCATCCGCGAGATCCTGATCATCACGACCCCTGAGCACCATGACCAGTTCGAAGGCCTACTCGGCGACGGCAGCGATCTGGGCATCCGCCTGGAGTACGCGGTGCAGCCGTCGCCCGACGGTCTCGCTCAGGCCTTCATCATCGGCGAGCAGTTCGTCGGCGACGATTCAGTGGCTCTCGTGCTCGGCGACAACGTCTTCCATGGCGACGGGTTCTCGCGTGCGCTGCGCGACGTGGGTGACCTCGACGGCGGCCTCGTCTTCGCGTACCAGGTAGCCGACCCGACGGCCTACGGCGTCGTCGAGTTCGACGACGAGTTCCGAGCGATTTCGATCGAAGAGAAGCCCGCGGCGCCGAAGAGCCGGTACGCCATTCCCGGGCTCTACTTCTATGACAACGAGGTACTCGAGATCGCGAAGGGCATCACCCCGAGCGCGCGCGGCGAGCTCGAGATCTCCAGCGTCAACGAGCACTACCTGGGTGCCGGCCGGCTCCAAGTGCGCGTGCTCGACCGCGGCACGGCATGGCTCGACACCGGCACCTTCGAGTCGATGATGCAGGCGTCGGAGTATGTGCGGGTGATCGAAGACCGGCAGGGCTACAAGATCGGCTGCCTGGAGGAGATCGCCTGGCGCGCCGGCTGGATCGACGACTCCGCTCTCGCGGCGCTCGCGGCACCCTTGGTCAAGAGCGGGTACGGGCGCTACTTGCAGGGGCTGCTCGACGCCCCTCGCTGATCGGCGGTGCGGTCAGCGATTCAGGCTGCGCACGATGAATGCAGACCGCGCGGCGAGTCCCGTGGAGATGACGACCCGCACCGGCCACAGCCACCACCCGGCGTACTTCCGTCGGATGAAGCGACGCGCGCTCGCATGGTGCGCACGCACCATGCGAGCCGACTCGCTGCCGGTGGAGTGCGCCCCCGTATGAAGCGCGGACGCGGCAGGCTCGTAGACGTTGCGATAGCCGCGCTTGCCGAGCCGATAGCCGAGGTCGACGTCTTCGAAGTACATGAAGTAGCCGTCGTCGAAACCGTCGATCTCTTCGAAGGCGCTGCGGCGCACGAGCACACACGAGCCCGACAGCCACCCGGCATCGCGCCTCGCCCCGGCCGGCGCGAGGTCGTCGCGATACCGCCGGCTCCACGGATTCGTCGTCCAGAGATTCGAGAACAGGGCGTGCCCGATTCCGGTGCGCAGCGATGGCACCGATCGTGCGGACGGGTAGATCGACCCGTCGGTGTTGCGCACGGCGGGGCCGACCGATCCGATCGACTCGTCGCTGCGACCGGTCTCGACGAGGCGGTCGAGCGCGCCGGCGTCGAGCTCGACGTCGGGGTTGGCGATGAGCACCCATTCGACGCTCTCGGGCAGACGCCGCACGGCGGCGTTGACGGCGCCGCCGTAGCCGGGGTTGGCGGGGATCGGCACGTACGCTGCGCGAGCCTGCTCGGCGATCGTCGCGGCGTCGCCCTCGGCGGGGAGGTTGTCGGCGACGACGATCGCGACGGGGGCGGAGGTCGCTGCGGGCACCGACGCGAGGAATCCGGTCAGGACGGTGTCGGAGCGGTACGCCACCGTCACGATGCCGACGCGGACGTCGGAGGCGTCCGGAGACTCGTTCGAGGGCACGGGTCCGAATCCTATCGGCGTGCGCTCGACATATCCTGGCGGGGTGACTTCCGCCGCTGCCTCGAAGGCAGGCAGCCCTCTCACGGTGTCGGTGGCGCTCTGCACCCACAACGGAGCCGCCTATGTGGCCCAGCAGTTGCGCAGCATCCTCGCCCAGCGCCCGCTCCCGATCGAGATCGTCGTGGGAGACGACGCGTCGAGTGACGACACCATCGCGATCATCGAACGCACCGTGACCGATGCGCGTGCCGCCAACCCCTCGCTGCGGACGGCGCTCACCGTCCACCGTCACGACGAGCCGCTGGGCGTCGTCGGCAACTTCGCGGCCACCCTGGCGGCTTGCCGCGGCGATCTCGTCGCGCTGAGCGATCAGGATGACGTCTGGGCGCCCGACAAGCTCGCCCGGATCGTGTCGCGCTTCGCCGCCGACCCCGAGCTGTTGCTGATGCACACCGACGCGCGTCTCGTCGACGGGCAGGGCGCACCGACCGGACTCTCTCTGCTCGAAGCCCTGGAGGCGACTTCGGGAGAACTCGAGGGCCTCGAGTCGGGGGATGCCTTCGCCGTGCTCATGCGGCGCAACCTCGTCACCGGAGCGACCGTGGTGCTGCGACGGTCGCTCGTCGACCGGGCGGCGCCGTTCCCGGCCTCGTGGGTGCATGACGAGTGGCTCGCGGTACTCGCGGCCGCGCTCGGAACGCTGCGGCTCGAGCGGGACTCGCTCATCGACTACCGCCAGCACGGTGCCAACGTGATCGGAGCACGACGTCCGACGATGGGCGACCGGATGCGCAAGCTGCGCGAACCTCGCACCGAGCGGGCGTCCCGCCTCATCGAACGTTCGCGCGTGCTCGTCGAGCGTCTCGAAGCGATCGGAGCGCCGACCGCTCGCGTCGCGTCCGCGCGCGGCAAGCTGGCACACGAGACGGTGCGGTCGCGGTTGCCGAGGTTACGGATCGCGCGGATCCCCGGAGTGCTCGCCGGGGCGCTGAGCGGCCGGTACTCGCGATACAGTCGGGGCCCGATCGACATCCTGCGTGATCTGGTGCAACCGGCGGGACACGATCGTGACGAGGAGCAGGAATGACACGCGTACTGATCCTCACTGGCGACCCCATCGGCGAGCGCATGGCCGGCCCCGCCATCCGGGTCTGGAACACCGCGCTCACGCTCCAGGCCGACGGCCACGACGTGCGGGTGGTCACGACGACCCGGGCGGAACAGCCCGACGCGCCATTCGACCTCTTCGCCGTCGCGCCGGGGGATGACCGCGGTTTCCGACCACACGAGCGGTGGGCCGAGGTCGTGCTGTTCCAGGGCTATGGCCTGAGCCAGTTCCCGTCTCTGCGGCGCAGCGACAAGTACCTGGTCGCCGATGTCTACGACCCGATGCACCTCGAGATGCTTGAGCAGGGCCGCGAACTACCCGAGGCGACGTGGGCCCTGCGTGTGGCTGCGGCGCGCGACGCCCTCGACGACCAGCTGCGTCGCGCCGACCTCGTGCTGTGCGCGAGCGAGCGGCAGCGGCTGTTCTACCTCGGCCACCTCGCCGCCCTCGGCCGCATCAATCCCGCGACCTACCGCGACGATCCCGATCTGCGTGGACTGCTCGACCTCATGCCGTTCGGACTCGACCCGATCCCCCCGACGCCCGGTTCGGCGCTGAGGGATGTCATCCCGGGGTTCGACGCGGACTCGAAAATCCTCATCTGGGGCGGTGGCGTCTACAGCTGGTTCGACCCGCTCTCGCTCATCCGCGCGGTCGCCGCCCTCTCGGTGGAGCGCGACGACGTGCGCCTCTTCTTCCTCGGCACCCGGCATCCCGGGGTCGACGAGATGGGCATCGTGCGCGAGGCGTTCGATCTGGCGCGGGAGCTCGGGGTCGAGGGCACGACGGTCGTCTTCAACGACACCTGGGTGCCCTACGTCGACCGGGGCGCTTACCTGCTCGACGCCGACGTCGGGGTCAGCACCCACCACATCCACGTCGAAACGACCTTCGCGTTTCGCACCCGCATCCTCGACTACCTGTGGGCGAGCCTGCCGATGGTGGTGACCGACGGCGACGGGTTCGCCGACCTCGTGCGCGACGAGCAGCTCGGCGTCGTCGTTCCGGGTAACGACGTGGCCGCGCTCACCGCCGCGCTCGCCGAAGTGCTCGACCCCGAGCGGGCGGCGTACTACCGCAGCAACGTCGAGCGCATCCGCGACGGCTTCGCCTGGCCCGTCGTGCTCGGCCCGCTGCGCGCGTTCGTCGCCGACCCGCATCATGCCGCCGACTACGCGGGCGATCGGGATGCCATGGGCACCGGAGCGGCGCGTCGCGGCCGGCGGCTCTCCGGCCCGCTGCACGACGTGCGGATGGCGTGGCATCACCTGCGGCACTCGGGCTCACGCGATGTCATCCGCCGGTTGCGCGGGCGCCTGGGCCGTCGGGGCTGACTGCCAGGAGTTTCCCGGGTGCGCCTACGTACGCTCGCCAGGTGGTGGGGCGACTTCGGCGGTTCGTGACGTCGGGGCGCGCGCTCGTGCTCGCGCCGGTTCTGGTGTTCGTGGCGCTGCTGAGCTGGGCGGTGTCGTCTCCGGCGGGCTCCTCGCCCGACGAGGACTTCCACCTCGTCAGCATCTGGTGTGCGACGGGCGACGAGGCCGCCTGCATCCAAGAGGAGGGCGCGACCGAGGCGACGGTTCCGGGCGCCCTGGTCGACGTGGCGTGCTTCGCGTTCCACACCGACCGCAGCGGTGACTGCCAGGACGCGCTGGATTTCGACGGCGAGCCGGACTCGCTGACCGCGCGCGGCAACTTCTACGGGGCGTACCCGCAGGTCTTCTACGCCACGATGAGTCTCTTCGTCGGGCCCGATATCGAAGTTTCGGTGTTGACGATGCGGGTCGTCGGAGTGCTGATCTTCACGATCGTCGCGACCGCGCTCTTCCTGCTGCTCCCGCGCGACCGCCGACCCACCCTGATCTGGAGCTGGGTCGTGACGACCGTTCCCGTCGGGCTCTTCGTGCTGTCGTCCATCAACCCGAGCTCGTGGGCGATCGCCGGTGTCGGATTCGGGTGGCTCGCGCTCGCCGGCTTCTTTGAGACGAGCGGTGCGCGCAAGATCGGGCTCGCGGCGCTCTTCGCGGTCTCGGTCGCCATGGCGGTCGGATCACGCGGTGATGCGGCCATGTACATGGTGCTCGCCATCCTCGCGACCGTCGTGCTGCAGGCGCACCGCACCCGCCGGTTCGCCATCGACGCGATCCTCCCGCTCGCAGCAGTCATCGTCTGCGTGGTCATGTTCCGGGTGTCGCGACCCGTCGAGCACGTCACGCAGGGGGTCGAGCCGGAGGCGGGCACCGCCGGTGTGCTCGCGCGCGTGCTGCCCACGATCTTCGATGTTCCCCGCCTGTGGATGGGCATGTTCGGCAACGCCTACGGCTTGGGCTGGTTGGATACCGCGATGCCGGCGGTGGTCGGGCTCGGGTCGCTCGCCTGCTTCCTCGGTGCGGCGATCGTCGCGCTCTCGCGGACCGACGTTCGCAAGACGATCGTGCTCATCGGCGGCCTCGCGGTGCTCTGGGCGCTCCCCACCGCCGTGCTCGTGGCGGCCGACGAACGGGTCGGCGCCAACATGCAGCCGCGCTATCTCCTCCCACTGCTCATCCTGTTCGCCGGGGTGTTGTTCTGGTCACCGCGCGGCGAGCTCATCCGCTTCGGACGAGCTCAGCGCATCCTCGTCATCGTCACGCTCGGGGTGGCGCAGGCCATCGCCCTGCATCTCAACCTGTCGCGCTACGTCAGCGGATTCGACGACCTCGGCCCGAACCTCGACTCCGGCATCGAGTGGTGGTGGAACCTCCCGGTCTCACCCATGGCGGTGTGGGTCGGCGGGTCGCTCGCCTACGTCGGTCTCGTCGCGCTGCTCATCGGCCGAGACCGGGGAGTTCGCCCGTGACGCGCCGCCGGCCTCCGCTGCTCGCCCTCGTGCCGGTTCTCGCCTTCCTGACGCTGCTGGCTTGGGTGTTCGCCTCGCCGATCGGGGCTGGCCCCGACGACGACTACCACCTCATCAGCACGTGGTGCGCCGGGACGACGGCGGATGATACGTGCGCCCCCGCCGACCAGGGCGGGGGATACCACGAGGTCTCCGTCGAACTGGTGGAGATCTCGTGCTTCGCCGGCGACGCGGAGCAGAGTGCGGCCTGTCAGGAAGCGCTCTTCGACGGCGACATGACCGACGACACCGTCGTGTCGGATCGCGGCAACTTCTACGGGGAGTACCCGCCGCTCTACTACGCGGTCATGAGTGCCTTCACGAGCGGCGATGTGCAGACGTCCGCTCTGCTCATGCGGGTGTTCACGATCACCCTGTTCGTCGGAATCCTGACCGCGCTCTACCTCCTACTGCCCGCGGCGCGACGCTCGACCCTCGTCGTCGGCTGGCTCGTCACGACGGTACCGCTGGGCATCTTTCTGCTCGCCTCCAACAACCCGAGCGCCTGGGCGACGATCGGCGTCGGTACGAGTTGGCTTGCGTTGCTCGGCTACTTCGAGACGACAGGATGGCGCAGGGTAGCGCTCGGCGCGCTGTACGCACTCGGGGTGGTGATGGCTGCGGGCAGCCGGGGGGATGCGGCTGTGTACGTCGGGTTCGCCACTGCCCTCGTACTCGTCTACGTGTTCCGACCGCGCAGGGAGTTCTTCATCGCCGCCGTTCTCCCGGCGATCATGGGAGTAATCGCCCTGGCGTCGCTCCTGCTCTCCGGTCAGGCCGGAGCGGGCCTCAGCGGCCTCGGCGAAGGTTCGGCGAGCGAGACGAGTCGGGGAGTGGATACTCAGGAGCTATCCACCTTCGGACGCCTTGCCTACAACGTGCTGAACGCGCCGTTCATCTGGGCCGGTGCGTTGGGCGAGTGGGGATTGGGCTGGCTCGACACGGCGATGCCGGCGATCGTCATCCTTCCCGCGATCATGGCCTTCGTGATGGCCGGCTTCCTCGGGTTCGGCCGCATCGGCTGGCGCAAGGCGACCATGGTGGGCGCCGTCATCTTCGTTCTGTGGGCGCTCCCGGTGTTCGTGCTCCAGCAGGGCGGCGATACCGTCGGCGAGCAGTTGCAGCCGCGCTACCTGTTGCCCCTCATCGTGCTCCTCGGAGGTCTCCTCGCCCTTGACTTGCCTGCGGCGAACTGGAGACGTGCGCAGCTGGTCGTGGTCACCTCCGCACTGGCGATCGCCCACGCGGGGGCGCTGTACTTCAACTTGCGCCGCTACCTCACGGGAGTCGGCACCGGCGGGCTCGACCTCGGCGTCGACCCGGAGTGGTGGTGGAGCCTTCCCTTTTCCCCGATGTTCGTCTGGCTCGGCGGCTCGCTCGCCTACGCGGCGCTCATGGCACTGATCGTCACCCGGGTGCTCGCGCCGGGTCCGCACGATCATCCGGCTCGCCGCTAGGCTCGGGGACCATGAGGCTCCTCGTTGCGATCCCTGCGCTCAACGAGGCGGCGGCGATCAGTGGGGCCCTCGCGGCGCTCGCCCAGGTGCAGTCGCTCGACGATGTGGTCGTCATCGACGATGGGTCGCGCGACGCCACCGCGCAGATCGCGCGCGACGCTGGCGCGCATGTCGTATCGCATGCCATCAACCTCGGCGTGGGTGCCGCCATGGGGACTGCCTTCAAGTATGCGGCGCGCAATGGCTACGACGCGGTGGTGCAGTTCGATGGAGACGGTCAGCATCGTCCGGAGCACATCGCCGAACTCGTGGCTGCTGCGGCCCACTCCGACATCGTGATCGGGAGCCGGTTCGCCGAAGGCGGCACGTTCAAGTCATCGGCTGCGCGGCGCGGGGTGCAGCGATTCATCGCTCGCGTTGCGTCGCTCTACGCCCGTACCCGGCTCACCGACGCGACGAGCGGATTCCGGCTGGCCGGCCCGCGCGCTGTCGCCGTCTTCGCCGAGCACTACCCGGTCGAATGGCTCGGCGACACCGTCGAGTCGATCGTGCTCGCCACCCGTCAAGGACTCACCGTCCGTGAGATTCCGGTGGAGATGAACGAGCGGGCCGGGGGAGCGCCCTCGCAGTCGGTTCTTCGGGCAACGCTGTACACGGGCCGCATCCTGCTCATCCTGGGACTGGCGACCATCCGGAGCGTCCCTCCGCAGATCCGCGAGTTGCGGCTACGCGATCGGAAGGCGGCCGCGTGACGCCGCAGATCCTCGCGATCGCGCTCGCGGTCGTGCTTCTCATCGTTGTCATCATGCTGTTGCGGTCGTACGTGCTGCCGGAGAAGTACGCGGTGGTGTGGCTCGTCGCTGCGATTGCGGCCATCGTCCTGTCCGCGTGGCCCGGGCTTCTCGACGCAGTGAGTCGGTTCTTCGGAATCTCGCAGCCGATCAACCTCCTGTTCATCGGAGGCTTCTTCGTCGTCTTGCTCCTGCTCATGCAGGTGAGCCTCGAGCTCGCGCGCACCCGGGATGAGCTCCGTCAGGTCGTTCAGAAGCTGGCGCTCGAGATCGAGAGACGCTCGAAGGACGATGGCTGAGGCATCTTCCCGCCGGTCGTTGCGCGCTGTTCTCGCACACCTCCGGTGGATTCACCTCGCTCCCCTGCTCGCGCTGCTCGCGCTGTCAGCGTGGGCTTTCGCCTCGCCGATCGGGGCCGGGCCGGACGACGACTACCACCTGATCAGCACCTGGTGCGCGAGCGGGGGCAGCGACCACTGTGAGCCGGGGTTGGACGACAACACGCGAATCGTTCCGACCGCATTCCCTCAGGTCGCCTGCTACGCCCAGCACGACGATCGGAGCGCCGAGTGCCAGGAGTCCGTGTGGGGGACATGGGACCACGCCACGGTCGAGATCACCCGCGGCAACTTCGTCGGCGAGTACCCACCGGTCTACTACGCGACCATGCGAGCGTTTGCCGGGTCTGACGTGCAAGCGAGCGCCCTCGTGATGAGGATCGTCAACGCGGTGCTGTTCGTCGGGCTCGCGACGGCGCTCGCGGCGCTCCTTCCCGCGGCCAGGCGCACCACGCTGTTGTGGGGCTGGTTGGTGACGCTGGTGCCTCTCGGCATGTTCATCATCCCGTCGAACAACCCCAGCGGCTGGGCCGTCATGGGTGTCGGAACGGCCTTCCTCGCGCTGCTCGGCTGGTTCGAGACGACCGGGCGGAGGCGGTGGGCGCTCGCCGCGCTTTACCTCATCGGGGTGATCATGGCGGGGGGAGCTCGGGGCGATGCGGCGGTGTACGTGGCCGGCGCGACCGTGAGCGCCGCATTGATCGCGCTCCCGGCTACCCGCGCCTGGTGGCGGTTCCTCTGGCTGCCGCTTCTCGGCCTCGTTCTCGCCGTGGGGCTCTTCTCGTTGGCAGGGCAGACCGGCGTGGTCGGCAGCGGCTTCGGAGCCGATCAAGGATTTTCCACGCTCCCCGGACCCGATGGTCAGCCGCTCGGCGGGATCGCGCTGGCCGCCTACAACCTCCTCATGCTGCCCTTCCTCTGGACCGGGGTCTGGGGAACGTGGGCGCTCGGGTGGTTCGACACGCAACTCCCGGCCATCGTGCCCTGGGCCGCGGTGTCGGCCTTCGTGGTCGTCGCTTTCGCCGGTCTCGGGCGGATGAACTGGCGCAAAGCAGTCACAGCCACCTGCATTCTGATCGTGCTCATCGTGCTGCCGGTCTACGTGCTCACCACCGGAGGCGACACGGTAGGAGAGAACCTCCAGCCGCGCTACCTGTTGCCGGTCATCGTGCTGTTCGCCTTCGTGCTCCTGACCGACACGACGACGACCGGGCTGCGGTTCACGCGCCTGCAGACGTTCGCGATCGTCGGCGCGCTCGTCGTCGCGAACCTGGTCGCGCTTCAGATCAACATCCGTCGATACGTCACCGGCGTCGACCGTCAGGGGATCGATCTCGACACGGGTGCGGAGTGGTGGTGGACGGGTTTCCCCGTGGGGCCGACGGCCGTCTGGGTGATCGGCATGCTCGCGTATGCCGGGCTGATCGCGGTGCTGTGGCCGAGCTTGCGGCGGCCGACAGACCTCGTGACCGGCTGAACCTCAGCTGGCGTCGACCCCGACGAGCGCTATCCAGCGCCGCAGGTTGATCAGCCGCCAGTGCGACCGTCGGCCCCAGCGGATCTCCCGTTCGGTGAGGCCACCGGTGAGTGTGTCCGCGCGCCCGGGACGAAGGAAGCCGATCGGGTGCTCGGGATCGGTCGGCTGGGCGGCGAGCCGGCCCTGCCACTCCGCCTCCGGAGTCTCAAAGCCGACCTTGTCGCGCCGATCGATGACCGCATCGGGAACCCAGCCGCGCGCCGCGTCGCGCAGGATGCGCTTCGTGGTGCCGTCAGGGCCGACGAGCCAGTCTTCGGGAAGCGAGAGGAGAAACTCGTTGAGGGCGCGGTCAAGGAACGGGACGCGGCTCTCGATCGAGAACCGCATCGAGTTGCGGTCGCCGTGCCGCAGGAGCATCGGCAGGCCGTAGCCACCCAAGGTGGAGCGGAGATGCGTCTTGAGGCGACCACCACGTACCGACACCGGCCCGACCGCAGGGTGGCCGGTGTCGACACCCCGTGACCGCAGCGCCGCGGTGTCGAGAAGCGGTGACGCCAGCGGACGGCGCACCCGGTGACGCAGGCGAAGTGGCACGAACTGCGCCATCGCCTCGAAGGGCATCACGACGCGGTACCAGTCGGGCAGGTCGCGGTCGGCGCGAGCGAATCGCGCGGCCGTCGCCCAGCGCCCCGTCTCGATGAGGCTGTGCATTCGTTGCGCGGGGTAGCCGAAGTAGCCGGCGAAGAGCTCGTCGCCACCCTGCCCGTCGAGCGTCACGATGACCCCGTGTTCGCGGGCGAGCTGGAACACGCGATATTGGGCGTAGATGCTCGTCCCCCCGAATGGCTCTCCCTGGCTCAGGATGAGGTCGTCGAGATCGCGCTCGAGGTCGCCGGGCGCGGCCGCGACGGTGTGCGAGGTCGCCCCGATCGCGTCGGCCACGAGTGTGATCCACTCGTGTTCCGACTTCGCAAAGCCGGGTGCGATGAAACTGAAACTCTGAATCGGCAGGTCCGGTTCGAGTTGCCGGACCGCGCCGGTGATCGCCGATGAGTCGAGACCGCCCGAGAGTGCGATCCCCAGCGGCACGTCACTGCGGAGGTTGCGTTTGACGGAGTCGAGGAACAGCGAGCGGACGGTGTCGACGGCGTCGTCGTACGATCCGCGATACGTCGTCTCGACCGACGGCCACCAGTAGCGCACCTGAGGACCGAGTCGGCCGGTCGCCGTGTCGATCACCAGGTAGTGGCCCGGGCGCACGTGGCTGACACCTTCGATGAACGTGCGCTCGGAGTGCTCGTAGGCCCCCCACTGCAGATAGTCGACGGCCGACTGCCAGTCGAGCTTCGGGTTCGGCACGGCGAGCGTCAGGAGACCCGACATCTCGCTGCAGAACGCGATCCGGTCTCCGCGATCGGTGTAGAGCAGCGGCTTGATCCCGTACGGGTCGCGCGCGAGGGTCAGAGTGCGCTCCGCGGTGTCGAGAACGGCAAGCCCGAACATGCCCTCCAGTCGGTCGAGGGTGCCGATCCCCCATCGCGCCCACGCCTTCAGGAGCACCTCGGTATCGCCGTCCGAGACGAACGTCTCGCCGAGCGTCGCGAGCTCGTCGCGGATCTCGATGTAGTTCGTGATCTCGCCGTTGTAGCTGATCGTGAACCGGCCCCCCGGAAGCGTCATCGGCTGGTGACCGGCGGGGCTCAGATCTAGGATGGCGAGGCGCACGAGGCCGAGGTCGACCCGCGCCGACGAGGTCGGATCGTTCCACGCGAACTCGCCGAGATCATCCGGCCCGCGATGTCGGATGGCATCGAGACCGGCCCGCAATCGGCCGCCGTCAGCGGAGTTGCCGACGCGTGACCAGCTTCCCGCGACGCCGCACATGCTGCTACTCCTCGAGGGCGCGGAAGCTGGGACGGGTGGTCACGCGGCGGGCGCGATCGACTTGCCGATGACGCGGTACGCGATCCCCGGCCAGCGGTCCGCCGACGAGACCCGGCGCCCGTCGATGAACGACGCGATGCCCGGCAGGTCAGCGGGGCTGAGCGTGCCGTACTCGACGTGGTCGGCTTGGACGACCGCCGCGTCGACAGGTTCGCCCAGATGGTACGGGGTGAATCCGAGACGCGTGAGCTCGTCATCGGAGTAGAGCGGGTCGTGCACGACCGGGACAGCTCCGCGCGCCTTCAGAGCGGTGACGGCTCCGAACACGCCCGAGAACGCCGTCTCCTTCACGCCTCCGCGGTAGGCCGCCCCGAGCACGGCGACTTTCGCGCCGGTGAGGTCGCCGTGGGCGCCCTCGAGGAGCCCGATCGTGTAGTCCGGCATGCCGGCGTTGGCCGCGCGAGCGGCCGACACCACGGTTGCCGCCGGATCGTTCCAGAGGTAGAGCCGCGGGTACACCGGGATGCAGTGCCCGCCGACGGCGATGCCCGGCTGGTGGATGTGACTGTACGGCTGGGAGTTCGAGGCCTCGATGACTTGGTAGACGTCGATCCCGTTCTCACCCGCATAGCGGGCGAACTGATTCGCAAGTCCGATGTTGACGTCGCGGTAGGTCGTCTCGGCGAGCTTGGCCAGCTCGGCCCCCTCTGCGCTTCCGAGATCCCACACCCCGTTTGGACGTGCGAGATCGGGGCGCTCGTCGAAGTCGAGCACGGCCTCGTAGAACTCGACGGCGCGCTGCGCCCCCCGCTCGGAGAGGCCCCCGACGAGCTTCGGGTACTTGCGGAGGTCGGCGAAGACTCGGCCGGTCAGAACCCGCTCGGGGGAGAAGACGAGGTCGAAGTCCACTCCCTCGGTCAGGCCAGAGACCTTTTCGAGAAGCGGCTTCCACCGGTTCCGGGTCGTGCCGACCGGAAGGGTGGTCTCATACGAGACCAGGGTGCCGGCGGTGAGATGCGTGCCGAGGGATTCGGTCGCCGCGTCCATCCAGCCGAACTGGGGCTCTGCGGTCTCCTCGTCGACGAACAGGGGCACCACCAGCACGATCGCGTCAGCGCCCGGAACGGCGTCGGCGTAGTCGGTCGTGGCACGCAATCGGCCGGCCGGGACGAGCTCCGAGAGCTTCTCCTGGAGGTGCGCCTCGCCGGGGAAAGGTTCGACCGCCTGGTTGATGAGATCGACCACCGTCGAGTTGACGTCGACGCCGACGACGTCATGGCCCTTGCTCGCGAACTGGACAGCGAGGGGGAGGCCGATCTTTCCCAGGGCGATGACAGCGATCTTCACCGGGACAGTCTACGGTTCTGCGATTGCCAGACTCTCGGTGACGACGCGCTGCGCGATCGACCGCAGCGAGTAGGTTTCGTGGGTCCACGCGCTGAGGCGAGCGCGGGCAGCAGCATCGGGAGATTCGGAGGTTGCGCGCTCGAGCGCGTCGACGACGTCGGTCACGGTGTAGGGCACCGCGACGCCGACCCCGCGCTCAGCGGCGGCCTCGAGGAACGGCCCGGTCGGGCCGGCGCCTGCGAAGACGACCGGGCAGCCCGCGGCGAGTGAGGAGTACACCTTGGTCGTGAAGGCGTAGTCGTAGCCCTGGCCCGGCTTGAGGCTCGCGAGCGATGCGGTCGCGCCGCTGAGGACCGGTGCGAGATCGCGGGGCGGGATCGGCGTGTGGAAGTCGACGGCGTCGCCGATGCCGAGCTCGTCGGCTCGCGCCCGCAACGCGGCGCGTTCCTGGCCGTTGCCGATGAAACGCAGGCGCGCGCCGGGATGCCGGGGGAGAAACTCGGTGAACGCCTCGACGAAGATCCCCGCACCGTGCCATTCCGAGTGGGTGCCCGCATAGACGAAGACCGGTGCCGGAGGGGACGGCTGCGGCGTGAAGGTGAACGACTCGGTGTCGGCGCCGAACCCGATCGCCGTCATCGGGGTTTCGACGCCGAGCTCTTCGAGGCGGTCGGCGAGCGGGCGGTGCGCCGCGAACAACCGCTGCGCTCCGCGAAGCCCCCACACCTCCACGCGTCGGAGGGTGCCGAGCACGAATCTCGAGTCGGTCACCATGGCTGCGGCGTCCGACCAGAGATCGGCGGCTCGCACGACATACGGTGTGCGGCGCAGGAAGCCCACCAGGCGCACGACGGCGACGGTCGTCGGCGGCGGCTCGACGACGTAGAGGTCGGCACGGCGGCCGAAGAGCAGCCGAAAGAACAGCGGCACGTCGAAGCTGAGGTAGCAGAGGTAGCCGCGCACGTAGTGCTGCCGGTCACGAAGGACCGGTGCCCGTCGCACGCGCACCCCGGCAGGGTCGTCGGGGACCATCCCTTGCGGCGGGCGGGTCGTGACGACCTCGACCTCGGCGCCCGCGTCGCGGAACGCGATGGCCCACGACCGTAGGATGCCGGCAGCAGCCGAAACCTCGGGCGAGAAGATCCGGGTCACGAAGGTGGCACGCACGCCCACCTCTGCCTCCCGCTGTCGCTCGATCCGGATGCATCGCACCCGAGCGGACCGGTGACGAGTGTACAGCGAGCAGTGAATAGGATTGCCGGATTCGAAGGCCTGGAGGCTGAGCATGCGGTCCGTCATCACCTTGTATCGGGAGGTCGTGCGCGTCTTTCCGCTGGGAGGTCGCCGGTTCCTCAACTTCTACGCGGCGCTCCTGGCCTCGCTCGCGGTCTTCGACGCGGCTGCCCTCGCACTGCTCGCCATCGTGATCGGTCCGCTCGCCACGGGTCAGGACGTGGTGCTCCCGGCGATCGGGCGGCTTGACGCGAACGGCGTCGTTCTCGCGATCCTCGTGATCTGCGCTCTCATGATCCTCAAGGCCGCCGCCGCGGTCGGGGTCACGTGGTGGGCCACTCGTCGCATCCCGCGCTACGAGGTCGCGATCGGCGATCGCCTCCTCCGGGCGTTCCTCGCGGCACCATGGCGCGATCGGCTCAAGAAGAACTCGTCGGACATCATGCGGCTCGCCGACAACGGCGTCGACGTCACCGTCAACTCCTTCGTGCTGCCCGGGGCGACGCTCCTCGGTGAGGGACTCACGCTGATCGCCGTGATCGCGACCCTCGGGATCGTGCAGCCCGTGATCGCGGCGACCACCCTCGTCTACCTGCTGATCCTCGGCGCCGTGCTCTTCTTCTGGATCGCGCGGCATGCCCGTCGGGCGGGTGAGATGAACTACAACAACTCGTTGCGCACGTACCGGCTCGTGCTTGAGGTCATCTCGGCGATGAAGGAGGTCACCCTCCGCAACAAGGAGGACGAGGTCGCGTCGACGGTCAAGGAGACTCGCACGCACAGTGCGCGAGCGCGCGCCAACATCTACTTCCTCAGCCAGCTTCCGCGCTACGCCCTCGAGGCGGGACTCGTCGGCGGTTTCGTCGCGATCGGCGGTGTGGGCTTCCTTGTCGGCAGTGTCGAGGGCGCGATCTCGGCCGTCGCGCTGTTTGCGCTCGCCGGATTCCGCGTCGCGCCCTCGATCATCCGCTTTCAGTCGGTGCTCTCCTCGATGATCGCCATCTCGGAGTTCCCCCGAATGGTGCTCGCCGAGCTCCGTGCGACTGAAGCCAGCACGCAAGAGATCTCGCAGCGCGTGGTCAACCCGCTTCCCGACGACCCGCGCGCCATCCACGTCGTCGGGGTCGGTTTCAGCTACGGGCCCGACCTGGATCCCGCGCTCGAGAACGTCACCCTCGATATCCCGCTCGGGTCGACCGTCGCGTTCGTCGGGGAGTCAGGATCGGGCAAGTCGACGATGGTCGACCTGCTGCTCACCCTCCTCGAGCCCACGGAGGGTGCCATCACCCTCGATGGCATCCCGCTCACCGAGATCCGGGCGGCATGGCGGTCGCGCATCGCCTACGTGCCGCAGGAGGTCGCGATCTTCGACGCGTCGATCGCGCAGAACGTCGCACTCACCTGGGGCGACGACTACGACGCCGAGAAGGTTCAGCGCGCACTTCAGCAGGCCCAGCTCTGGAACCTTGTCTCCGCACGTGACGGCGGCATCGAGGCGCCCGTGGGCGAGCGCGGCCTGGCCCTCTCCGGCGGCCAGCGCCAGCGGCTGGGCATCGCCCGCGCACTCTACGCCGACCCGCTTGTGCTCGTCATGGACGAGGCGACGAGCGCCCTCGACACCAACACTGAGTCGCAGGTCACCGAGGCGATCCGAGCCATCGGCGGCGGGATCACCAAGATCGTCGTGGCCCATCGTCTCGCGACGATCATGCACTCCGACCGCATCTTCTTCATGCGCGACGGAGCGGTCGCCGGGAGCGGGACGTTCAGCGAACTCATCGAGCGCTTCCCCGACTTTGCCCGTCAGGCGCAGCTCGCGGGCCTCGCCTGAGCTCTCAGGAGCGAGCGCCTAGTGTCGCGTGTCGTTAGTTCCTAAATGGTTGGCGTGCTGGGAGAATTGCTTATGGCGAATTCTCCTGCTGCGGCGTTGGTGCTTCGTGAGGGTGATCGGGACGAGTTGATGTCGTGGACTCGGTCGACGGTGATCCGTGCGGGGTTGGCGATGCGGGCGCGGGT
>NZ_JBASCU010000029.1:0-167814 GCF_049651805.1 Pseudolysinimonas sp. | reverse complement strand
GCTCGGGATGCCGGGGTACCGCCGGTGGGCGCGAGTGCGCGTGCGGCGCTCGCCGTCGTGCTACGACCCGCTCCGATCACCTGGCTCGCGGCGATCGCCCTCGGCGCGCTCGCGACGGGCATGGGGCTCGCGCTCACCGCGGTCTCCGCGTGGCTCATCGTGCGGGCGAGCGAGCAGCCCGCCATCATGTACCTGCTCGTCGCGATCGTCGGGGTGCGCTTCTTCGGCCTCGGTCGGGCCGTCGCCCGCTACGCCGAACGACTCGTCACCCACCGCGCGACCCTCGGCGTCGCCGACGCCCTGCGGCTTCGGCTGTGGTCGGGAATCGCCGGGCGCGGTGCCGGCTCGCGCGACCTGCTCGAAGGGGGCCGGGCCGTCGACTACCTCGTCGGTGCGGCGGGGGAGGTGCGTGACCAGTTGCCGCGCATCATCCCGCCCCTCGCGGTCGGCGTGTTGACCGTCGCCGGGGTCTCGGTGACCGTCGCTCTCGTCGCCCCGAGTGTCGCCGCCATCGCCGCCCTCGGCCTCACGGTTGCTCTCGTCGCCCCCACCGTGCTGGCGTTCTTCACCGGTCGCCGTGCCGAACGCGATCGCGTCGACGCGGCATCCGAACTCACCCGGGGATTCGCCGCCGTCGGCCGGTCGGCACCCGACCTGCGGGCCAACGGGGTCACCGCCCACGCCGTCGAGGATCTCGTCGGTCGGGCGCAACAGGCTGCCCGCGCCGAGACGCGGTCGGGTCGCGCCGCGGATGCCGGGATGCTGACGGCACCGGTCCTCGCCGGGGTCACGGCTGCTTTCGCTGCCGCGTTGCTCGTCGGTGCGTCGGCTCCCGCAGGGGTGGTGGCCATCGTCGGGCTGCTCGTGTTGTCGACGGGCGAGCCACTCGCTGCCGCGGTCGCCGCGGCCCACCGCATCCCGGCTCTCGAAACCGCCCTGGGCGCGATGGGCCGTCTGCTCGCCCCGGTCGAGCGCACACCTCGCGGCACGGCGCACCTCGCTGCCCGCGTCGAGAGGGTCGTACTCGACGATGTCGTCGTGGGCTGGCCGGGCGCCGCCGCTCCGGCCGCGGAGGGGCTCTCCGCCGTTGCCGCGCGGGGGCGCTGGCTCGTCGTCGAGGGTCCCTCCGGGTCGGGCAAGTCGACGCTGCTCACGGCCGTGCTCGGCGACCTCGATCCGCGGGGCGGACGTCTCCTCGTCGACGGGGACGACCTCGCCGGCATCGCGCCCGAATCGTGGCGGGCGCGGGTGGCCTGGTGCCCGCAGGAGGCGCACGTGTTCGACTCGACACTGCGCGGCAACCTCTCGATCGGCCGGCCACGCAGCCGAGCGGCCGACGACACCGAGCTTCGCGCCGTGCTCGTGCGAGTCGGCCTCGGCCGGTTGGTGGCGGCGTTCGACGACGGGCTCGACGGTCGAGTCGGGCCGGGAGGGCGCTGGTTGTCCGGCGGAGAACGCCAGCGGCTCGCCGTCGCGCGCGCCCTGCTCGCCGACGCGGATGTCGTGCTGCTGGATGAGCCGACCGCGCACCTCGACGTCGCAACCGCTGACGCGTTGATGACCGACCTGCGCTCCGCTCTCGCCGACCGTGTGGTCGTGCTGGTCACCCACCGCACCGACGACTATCGGGTCGGAGACCAGGTGCTGCGGCTCGGCGCGCCGCCCGAGTCGGGCCTCGATCGGGCGGCATGACCGAGGAGCCGCCCGACGGCGGACCCCGCGCCGCTCGCACAGCGCCCGTTCGGGCGGGAACGTCTGGGGTCGGTGGTCAGGCGACCCCTTCCCACCGGAAGCGCCGACCGGTGAGAACTCGCGGGGTGATGCACACGTAGTTGAATTTCGGGGTGCCGGGGAGGGTCGCAAGGCCGAGCACTCCGGAGGCTTCGATGTCGTCGTCGGCGTCGAGCCGGCGGGCAGTCCCGCGAACGACGACGCTCCACCGGTGTTGATCGTCGCATCCGTCGACCTCGAGCGCGACGACCGGGTCCCGGGCGATGCAGGCGAGTTTCGAGCCCGGCGCCGATCGGAACAGGATGGTGCCGCGATCGACCAGGTAGTTGACCGGAAAGATGTCGACGCCGTCGTCGGCGACGACCGCCAGTCGTCCGAGGGTCTCGCCGCGCACCAACTCCCAGCAGGCGTCGTCGGTGAGGATGCGAGCTCCGGCGCCGGTGAGGGAGGCGGTGGTACGGGATGCGGTCATGATCCTCCTTCGTCGAACCCAAGCTCAGCGGTGCCCGCGCGAGAGCGGGAGGGCCGAAGGTCCTGCGGCTCCGGTCGTGACCGAGGCCGGGACCATCGACCCTGGCCTCCCCCCAAGACAGCTGGGAGGCTGGATCCCGGAACGGAGCATCATGTACCGCATCACCATCGGCGTCCATTCGGGAGGCGCCGCTTCCACGGTCGTCGACTGGGTCATCGGCTGGCATCGCGCGCAACGGGCTCAGATCACCCTGGTGACCGCCTTCGACTACCTCGTCGATGAGGTCGATATCGACGTCGCGATTCTGGAACGCGAAGCGGGGCGCATCCGCGCGGCACTGCCCGACGCCCGGGTGGAGATTGCGATGGCCGATGGCAGCGTTCCCGGGGTGCTCGAGCGGAGCAGCCACGAAGCCGACCTGCTCGTCGTCGGGTCGCACCGCACCCGGCACGTGCGTTCGGTGCTCACCGGTCGCCTGCCGCTCCGGATCGCCGAGCATGCCGCATGCCCGGTCGTCGTGGTTCCCGACGACTGGCAGCCCCGATCCGGCTCGATCGTGGTCGGCGTGGGCGATGACGAGTCGTCGGATGCCGCGGTCGCGTTCGCTGCGGTGCAGGCGGTGGATCTCGGGGTCGATCTGCGTGTGCTGCACGCCTGGTCGCTCCCCACGCCGAGCGCCGAGCTGCCCGCGCTCGTGATCGACCCAGCCGAGCTGCGCTCGGCGCACGGCGACCGGCTCGCGGAGGTCGCCGGCGGCCTGCGCGAACGGGGGCTGCAGGTGCGCGAGAGCTTGCACGAGGGCGCCGCGGGCTTCGCCCTCGTCGCCCTGGCGGCCGATGCCGGCCTGGTCGTCGTCGGCACGCACCGTACCGGTCCGATCGGCGAGCTGCTGGTGGGTTCGACGGCGGCGAGCCTCATCCGCGACAGCCGCACACCGGTGTGCGTCGTGCCGGTGGGATGGACCGATCCCGTTACGGAGCGCCCGTGACGTGAAGCCCGGCGCGGTCCCCGCGTCGGCCGGCGAACACCGCGACCCCGGACTGCTGCACCGCGACGACGTTGGTGATGGTCGCGTAGCCGGCCTCGAGCAGCGCGGCATCGCTGCCCGGAAGCGGCTCGTCGGGCAGTTCGCGCACGGTGAGGCGCACGTCTCCTTCGACCGGCTCGGTCATCGTCGTCTGCACGATTCCGAACGGCGCGAGGGTCGCCTCGCGCACCTCGACTTCGGTGTCGGGGGGCACGTTCGGCACGTTCAGGTTGAACACCGTGCCCGCCGGATGTTCGAGCAGGACGGGCAGCAGGCCGCGCACGACGATGGCGGCGGTCTCCCAGTGATGCGCCTCGGGGTTCAGCCCCACATCGAGCGAGACGGCGAGCCCCCGGGCTTCGTTGACGCCCCCGGTGAGCGCGGCGCCGACGGTTCCCGAGTGCAGGATGACCCGCCCGAGGTTCGCTCCGCGGTTGATGCCCGACAGCACGAGGTCGGGGGGAGCGCCGAACGCCCCGTGGGCGGCGAGCAGGGCGATGAGCCCCGGTGCGGCCCGCACGCTGTAGGCGGGAACCCCGGGCACCTGGGCGAGTTCGCGCTTCTCGACTTTGATCGTCGAGGCGTCGGTGTGGCCGGTGACGGCGATCGTGTTGGTGCCGGTGATCGCCGCGCTCGAACCGCTCGCCTCTTCGGCCGGCGCCGCGATCACCACGTCGAGGCCGGCGTCGATCGCGGCGTGGGCGAGGGCGCAGAGCCCGGGGCTCGCGATGCCGTCGTCGTTGGTGATCAGCGCGCGGGTCACGGCGTCGCCTCGTCTTCGTGCGTGGCCGCTTCGACCAGGTGGGCGAGGTCGTTCGGGGTCACTTCGCGGGCCGGCGGCGCCGGGGCGTCCGGCGCGCCGCCGCCGGGGAGAGGGCGGATGACGACGAGCTCCCGCAACCGTTCGATCGTCGCCGCCTCACCCGTCCCGAGCCCGTGGCGGGTGACGTTCTGCGCTCCCGCTGCGGCTCCCAGCAGCGCGGCATCGGACACGGAACCGCCGTCGGCGAGCACCGAGCAGAACGCTCCGACGAACGAGTCCCCGGCCCCCGCCGAGTCGACGACCTCCATCTTCGGGGCGACGACCTCGTAGACGGCGCCGTCTTGCAGCAGCAGGCCCGATTCGGCGGCGCGGGTCACGACGACGACCTCGGCTCCGGCGTCATGGAGTGCCCGCATCGCCGACACGATCTGGTCGATGCTGCTCTTCGTGCCGATCCGGCCGTCGGTGTGCAGTTCTTCGTCGCTCACCTTCGCGACGGTCACGCCGCCGGCGAGGGCGGCATCCAGCCGTTCGCCGGCGAGGTCGACGACGACGCGCACGCCCCCGGTGCGCAGGTCGGCGGCGAGCCGTCGGTAGAAGTCGGCGGGCACCACGCCTGCGCCGTGCGGACCGGAGAGGATCACGAGTTTCGCGTCGAGACCGGTGCGCAGGGTGAGTCCGTAGAGCTCGTCTTGCTCGTGCCGGGTCAGGGCGTCGCCGCCGGACTCGATGATCGGTTTGCGATCGCCGTCGCGGCGGTCGTGAACGTAGACACCGCCGCGGGCCACCCGATGAACGGCTCGGATGCGGATGCTCTCCTCTTGCAACAGGTGACCGAGCACCCGACCGGTCTCACCGGAGAGTGCGCAGCACAGCTCGACGTCCCGACCGAGCGAGAGCAGCATCCGCGCCTGCCACACGCCCTGCCCGCCGGCGTGCACGTGCACGTCGCCGTCGTGCTGGTGTTCTTCGACGGTGATCTCGAGCACCGGCGAGGGGGCGAAGATGACGACATCGCTCATCACCCCAGGCTAGGCACGCGGGGTGCGCGGGCCAGGTGCTTCCCAGTGACCGTTCAGGATGCTAGGAACGGTCGGGAATGACCGCCCCCGCTCCCCAGTTGGAAGTTGACATGACAACCACTTCGCCCCACATTCCGCTCGACGGCCTAGAACTCGGCCTCGACACCTTCGGCGACGTGAGTGTCGACCTCGACGGCAACACCGTCGGTTACGCGCAAGTGATCCGCAACGTCGTCGAGCAGGGCGTTCTCGCCGACTCGCTCGGGGTCGACTTCTTCGGCGTCGGCGAGCATCATCGCGACGACTTCGCGATCTCGGCCCCGGAGATCGTGCTCGCCGCGATCGCCGCCGCTACCTCCCGCATCCACCTCGGCACCGCCGTCACCGTGCTGTCGTCCGACGAGCCGGTGCGCGTCTTCGAGCGGTTCGCGACCCTCGACGCGATCTCGCGCGGTCGGGCGGAGATCATCCTCGGGCGCGGCTCGTTCACCGAGTCGTTCCCGCTGTTCGGCTTCGACCTGGCCGACTACGAGCGGCTGTTCGACGAGAAGATCGACCTGCTGCACGCGCTGCTCGCCGAAGGACCGGTCACCTGGGAAGGGTCGACGCGGGCGCCGCTGACCAACCAGCACGTGTACCCGAAGACCGAGTCGGGATCGATCCGCACCTGGGTCGGCGTCGGCGGATCGCCGGAGTCGGTCGTGCGCGCCGCCCGGTATGGCTTCCCGCTCACCCTCGCGATCATCGGCGGCGCCCCCGCCCGCTTCGCGCCCTACGTCGACCTGTTCCACCGCGCCCTCGCCCAACTCGAGCAGCCCGACCTGCCCGTCGCCGTGCACTCGCCGGGCTTCATCGCCGACACCGATCAGGAGGCCGCCGACATCCTCTGGCCGCACCAGAAGGCCATGTTCGACCGCATCGGCAAGGAGCGGGGCTGGGGTCCGATGACGCGCGACGACTTCGAGCGGGAGATCGCGGAAGGCGCCCAGCACACCGGCTCGCCCGAGACGGTCGCCCGCAAGATCGCCGACACCGTGCGCACCCTCGGCATCCAGCGGTTCGACCTCAAGTACTCGGCGGGCACGATCCCGCACGAGCACCTGATGCACGCGATCGAGCTCTACGGCACGGTCGTCATCCCGCGCGTGCGCGAACTGCTCGCCGCCGACGCGGGCTCCTAAGCTCGGGGGATGCCGACCGGCCCGTTCGCCCGACTGCGTCGCGGCCGCCGCGGCCCGGCCGGCGAAGAGCTGTATCGCGTCCGGCGGATCCGGGGGCGGCAATACTTCACCAGCCGGCAACAGCATGACGACCTGACGATCGTCGTCGAGCGGTTTCCCGGACCCGAGCAGGCCGCCACGCACACCTACGTGCTGGTACACGGCATCGGGGTCTCGTCGCGCTACTTCCACCCGCTCGCGGCGGAGCTGTCGCGCACCGGCCGGGTCTACCTCGTCGACCTGCCCGGCTACGGTGCCGCTCCGAACCCGCGCCGCGACGTGACCCTCGCCGATCACGCCGCGGTGCTCGCGGGCTTCCTGCGCGAGGTCGATCTGCGCGCCCCGGTGCTCGTCGGGCACTCGATGGGAACGCAGGTGGTCTCGGTGCTCGCGGCCGCCCATCCCGACGTCACCGATACCGTCGTCATGCTCGCCCCGACGATGGTGCCGTCGGCGCGCAAGCCCTGGACGGCGATCGGGCACCTGTTGCACGATGCGACGCGTGAACCGTTTCGCGTGTGGGCGATCTCGACCGTCGACTACGTCGTGCGCTGCGGACTGCCGTATCTGATGCGTCAGCTGCCGCACATGCTCCGCGACCGCCTGGAAGATCGTGTTCCGTCGCACGGCGCCCGCACGCTCGTGATCACCGGCGACCGCGATCCCATCGTGCCCTCGGACTGGGCGGAGGACCTGAGCCGGGCGCATCCGCACGGCGAGTTCCGCCAGGTGCACGGCCCGCACGTCATCATGCACACCGATCCGGTGATGATCGCGCGGCACATCACCGAGTTCGTCGCGGCAGGGGAGCGGTCGTGAGACGGCGTGAGCACGCGCGGCACCTGCTGCGCGACTACCCGAACGCGATCCGGATGCGTGGTCTTGGTTTCGCCGCAGCCGTTCCCGCGGCCTACGCCGCGGGCGCCGCGCGCCCCGTCGTCATCGTGCCGGGTGTCTTCGAGCGCTGGAACTTTCTGCGGCCGATCGCGAACCGGTTGGCCGAAGCCGGGCATCCGGTGTACGTCATCCCGGAGCTGGGCATCAACGCCGGGCCGATCCCGGCGGCCGCCGGGCGCGTTCTGGAGTTCCTCGAGCGCCGCGACCTGCACCGGGTCGCGCTCGTCGCCCACAGTAAAGGCGGGCTCGTCGGCAAGGCGGCGATGCTTCAGGACACCGACGGTCGCATCGACCGGCTGGTCGCCGTCGCGACCCCGTTCGGCGGCTCGCGGATGGCGCACTTCACGCTCGTGCCGGCCTTGCGCGCGTTCCGCCCGCGGCATCCGGTCATCCGCCGTCTCGTCGCCGAGCGCGAGGTGAACGCGCGCATCACCTCGATCTACCCGTCGTTCGACCCGCACATCCCCGAGGGCAGTGCGATCGAGGGCGGCACCAACGTGCGCCTCGACGTGGTCGGCCACTTCCGGGTTCTCGAAGATGCGGCGGCGATCGAGGCCGTGCTCGTGGCCGTGCAGCGTTAGGTCGCCGACCCGAGCGTCACGACCATCCGCTCACCGGCCAGCACGAGCAGCACGACATCGATGAGCGCCGCGAGGATCACCAACCGGAAGCCCCACCGGCTGCCGCGGAGGCCCGCGACGACCGCGCCGGCGGATGCCGCGAGCGAGAGTGCCAGACCGGCGAGAGCGATCGGCGAATCCAGTCCGATTCCGAGAGCAAGCGCGATCGCGGCTCCGGCCAGAGCGACTCCGCCGAGCACAGTCGCGCCGACGCGACCGAGGCGGTGTGGCAGGCCGCGCACCCCGGTGGCGGCGTCGTCGTCGAGGTCGGGCAGCACGTTGGCGACGTGTGCGGCGACGCCCAGCAGCGATCCGGCGAGCACAGCCCACCAGGCCGCCGGTGCAGGTTGAGGCAGCGCCAGCGTCGCCAGCATCGGCAGCAGCCCGAACGCCACCACGTAGGGCAGCGGCGACAGCGGCCCGTGCTTCAGCCAGGTGTTGTAGGCCCAGCCGCCGCCGAGCGCGATGAGGTGGGCCAGCGCGAACGGCAGGCCGAGGCTCAGCGAGACGAACACGGCCAGGGCGGCAGCGCCCAGTGCTGCGACGCGAACGGCCGCGACCGGGATCTCGCCCCGCGCCACCGGCTTGTCGAGTCGACCCGCTTCACGGTCGCGCACCGCGTCGAGCCAGTCGTTGGACCACCCGATCGAGAGTTGGTTGAACGCCATCGTCACGCCGAGCAGCACCACCCCGATGGGGCCGAGGCCGACGGCGATGCCGAGCAGCACCGCGATGACGGTCACGCCTGCCGAGGGCAGAGGGTGCGACGACCGCAGCAGGGCACCGATCAACCGCATCGCCCCAGCGTAGGGCCGGGCACTAGAGTCCCGTCATGGCTCGATGGCGCGCGGTGGCGGTCGCCGGCGCTCTCGTGCTGAGTCTCGCGGGCTGCGCCGCCGCTCCCAGCCCGCCCTCATCCGGCCCTCCCCGCCCCTGGGCCGTCGCGGAGCCCGCGGCGATCGACCGGCTGGCGGGCTACGTCGACGCGCGTCTTGCGGCGATGACCCTCGAGCAGAAGATCGCGAGCCTGGTGATGATCCACGTCGCCGGGCACGGTGCCCAGCCGATCCGACAGGTGATCGACGCGACCGGAGTCGCCGGGGTGATCTTCATGGGAGACAACGTCGCCTCTCCCGAACAACTCGCCGCCACCGCAGCGGGTCTCAGCGCCGACCCGGGGCTGCCGGTGCTCACCGCGATCGACCAGGAAGGCGGCATCGTCGCCCGGCTACCGGACGACGGCCCCGGCGCGGCCACCCTGCGCAGCCAGGACCCCGCCGCGACGCTGGCGGCCTTCCAGGCGCGTGCGGCGCTCGTCGCCTCCGCCGGGGTGACGATCAACTTCGGGATCGTCGCCGACGTCACCGGCGACCGGGGCTCGTTCATCTACTCCCGCACCCTCGGGTCGGATGCCGCATCGGCTGCTCCGCGGGTCGTCGCCGCCGTCGAAGGCGAGCGCGGCGCGGTGCTCTCGACGCTCAAGCACTTCCCGGGCCACGGGTCGGTCGCGGCCGACTCGCACACCAGCGTGCCCACGACGTCGATGTCCGCCGACCAGTGGCGGGCGACGCAGGCTGGCCCGTTCGCGGCGGGGATCGACGCGGGCGCCGAGTTCGTCATGCTCGGGCACCTGCGCTACAGCTCGATCGATGACGCCCCCGCCTCGCTCTCGGCCGTCTGGAACGGCATCCTGCGTGACGAGCTGGGCTTCGACGGCATCATCGTCACCGACGACATGTCCATGCTCGAGAACTCGGGCGAGGTGGCGTACGGCAACCAGGCGGCGAACGCGGTCGCCTCGATCGCCGCGGGAACGACACTGTTGCTCTATGTCGGGCCGGTCGACGTCTCAAGCGTCGTCGTCGCGGTCGCCGCGGCGGTGCGCGACGGCCTCATCCCGATGGCGACGATCGACGACGCGGCGAGGCGCCTGCTGGAGCTGCGCCGGGAACTGTCCGGCAGGTCGGGGCCGTACGTGCACTGCGGCGAAGTGTGCCGCACGCTCGTCGACTAATCCACCACCCGCAACGGGAGGCCGGGCTGCCCGCGGCGTCAGTCGAGGGGCAGCGTCGGAAGCTGCATGTCGGGATCGTCCGACGTGACCACGTAGGTCGGTGCGGTCTGCTCGGGCGCGGCCTGGGCCGACGACGGGGAGACGGCGAGCACGCCGCCGACGGCGACGGAGATCACCCCGAGGGCGAGACCGGCCGTGGCGAGGCCGCGCAGCGCGGTGAGGCGAGCGTGGCGGTACATGCCGAACACCATCATCCCGAGGGCGACGAGGGCGGTGACGCCGGCGGCCACGATCACGGCGGCGAAGAGGCCGGCGTCGGGCGCGGGCGCGACGAGTGCCAGGGCGGCGGGAAGCGCAGCGGACATGCTGGGCTGTTCCTCTCGGGGGATAGGAACCACTGCGGTCACAGGGACCGTCGGCCGGGGGAGGCCTGATGCGGGTGAGGCGGTGATGCGCTCCGGTGGGGCCGGAGGTCGGGTGTCCGCACAAAGGGGGACAGACAACGTGATGACGCTATCGCGTCTCCACGACCGAGGTCAAGGATTCCTCGCCCCCGCGTTCGGGGGCCGAAAGATGCGGAAACCGTCGTCTGACGCTGTGCAGGCATCGGATTCCGCTTTGAAAGCCACCTATAACAGTCCGAGAGCCCCGAGTTGGGCGCTGAGGCCGGCCCCATCGGGCGCGTAGACCCACGGCACCGGCTGGTCGCCCTGGGGTTCGACCGACGCCCGGCCGCCCGCCAGAACCGCCTCGCCCGGGGTGAGCCGCCGGATGGCGACGGCCCGCACGTGGTCGGGGTGGCGGCGAACGAAGTCGCCGTAGATGCGTTCGTCGTGCTGACCGTCGTCGCCGATCAGCAGCCAGCGGATGCGCGGGAACTCGCTTGCGAGGCGCTCGAGACTGATGCGCTTGTGCTCGGGCCCGCTGCGGAACCAGCGGTCGTGACTCGGCCCCCAATCGGTGAGCAGCAGCGGCCCCCGCGGATAGAGGTTGCGGCCGAGGAACCGGGTGAGAGTGGGAACGACGTTCCACGCTCCCGTCGACAGATACACGACCGGCGCATCGGGGTTGGCACGCACGAGACGCTCGTAGAGCACCGCCATTCCGGCGACCGGGGTGCGGGCGTGTTCGTCGAGCACGAACGAGTTCCACGCCGCCAGGAACGGCCGCGGCAGCGCCGTCACCATGACGGTGTCGTCGACATCGGACACCACCCCGAAGGTGGCCGCCTCGTCGACGACGAACACCGGGAAGTCGACTCCGTCGTGACCCTCGATCGACAGTCGCACGCTCGACCAGCCGGGCGGCAGCCGCACCTCGAAGCGGGCGTCGATCACGCCGCCGGGGTCGCCGTGCACCTGCCCGGTGGTGTCGTTCGCGGTCACGGTGACCACGGCATCCCGAACAGGAATCGATGTGAAACTGCGCCAGCCCCGCACACTGGTGAAGCGATCGGCGGGTGCGCGCCCCGGTTTGCGCAGCACGACACGCCCGAGAACCCGGATCCAGCCGTCGCCGCCGTAGCCGATGAAGGGCACCACGGTGGGGACGCGCCCGGCCCACCGACCCCATCTCGCCCGCAGCCCGTGCACGGCCGCGTCGATGCGGGTGACGAAGCGCAGCCCCCGTCCCGACATGCCTCCAGTGTGTCACGGGGAGAAAAGTCAGAACTCCTCGACTGTTGCGACGCTAGAATCCGAAGCGGATCAGGCTGAGGAGAATCCGATGACACAAGCACACCTGGACGCTCCACGGGCCGACGGAGGCGGAATCATCCGCAACGAGCCGGTACAGGCGCGCAGCGCCGCACGGCTGACGGCCCTGTTGGATGCCGCGGCGAACGTCGTTCACGAGATCGGCTACGAGCGGCTCACCACCGCGATGGTCGCGGAGCGAGCCGGCGCATCCATCGGCACCGTGTACCGCTACTTCCCCGACCGCATCGCCGTGTTGCAGAGCCTCGCGGCCCGCAACGTCGAACGCACCAGCGACTCGACCTTCGCGGCGCTCATGGATGATGCGCACCCCGACTGGTTCACCGCCCTCGGGGCGGTGTTCGACGACATCAAAGCCGCCTACCGCGACGAGCCCGGCTTCGCCTCGCTGCGCTACGGCGACGTTCTCGACCTGCGGCCGGCCGCCGGGCGCCCCGCGATGCAGGGCTTCGCCGACAGGCTGTTCGACGCTCTCGTCTCCCGGTTCGGTCTCGACGGCTCCGCCGCCGCCCGCACCGCGTTCTCGGCCGTGGTCGTCGCGACGGATGCGCTCACCGCGCGGGCGTTCACCAACGACCCGAACGGCGACGAGGACTACCTGCTCGCCGGGGTCGCGACCGCCGCGGCGCTCATGGCACCGTTCTGGGGCTCACCCGCCGCGTGACCCCCGGTGACCCCTTTATCCGCGAGTTTTCGCGCGGATGAACGTGTCGCGTGCGCGAAAAGTCGCGGATGAGAGAGACCGGCGCGTCAGACATCCGGATCCTCGATCGTCGTCGTGTCGCCGTCGCCCGGGCGGTCCCAGTGGCGTGCCTCGGAGCGCTCGAGCAGCTTCTTGACGACGAAGACGGCGACGACGAAGAGTACGATCGCGCCGACGAAGAGGTAACCCGCGAAGTGCAGCGAGCTCGCGAGCTCCCGGTACGAGACCGCGGCGACCGATCCGAAGGTCACGTACGCGAAGGCCCAGAGGATGCAGGCCGGCGTCGTCCAGGCGATGAACCGGCGGTAGGACATGTTGCTCATGCCGACGGTCACCGGCACGAGCGAGTGCAGCACCGGCAGGAATCGGGAGATGAACACCGCGATGCCGCCCCGCCGGTCGACGTAGTTGGCGGCGCGCTGCCAGTTGCGCACGCCGATGCGGGAGCCCAGGCGGGAGTCGCGGATCTTCGGGCCGAAGAACCGCCCGAGCGCGAACCCGACGCTCTCACCGCCGAGCGCGCCGAGGATGACGGCGACCAGCAGCGCGGCGTACTGCATGGGGGTCTCGACGGCGGTTGCGGCGACCAGCACGATCGTGTCGCCCGGAACGATCAGCCCGACGAGCAGCGACGTCTCGAGGAAGATCCCGAGCCCGGCGAGCAGGGTGCGGGCGACGGGATCGACGCTGCGCACCAGGTCGAGAATCCAGAGCAGCGCTTCGTTCACGGTGCCTCCGGGAGCGGCCGCCGCAGCGCGTCGAGCCGGCGTCGCCAGTGGTCAAGCCGGCCTGGTTCTTCGGCGACCTCGGGTCCGTCGATCCACTGGGTGACGATGCGGATGCCGTGCAGCGCGTTGAGCGCCCACACCTCGCAGCCGTCGAGATCCTCCGGTCGGGCGGATTCGCGCAGGATGTCGACGCCGGTCGCCGTCGCGAGCGCGAGCACACTGCGCAGCGTGACGCTGTCGATGCGTTCGATCTCGTCGTCGGGAATCACGAGGGCGTCGCCGCGCCACCAGGCGAGGCAGGTCGTCGAGCCGTCGGCGATGTATCCCTCGGGGGTGAGGATGACGGCATCCCCGGCGCCCTCTTTCTGCACCGACGTGCGCAGCCGCACCATGGCCTCGAGGTCGGGCCCCTTGACGCGCGGGGCGGTGCGCGGGTCACGCCCGTCGTGGGTAGCGAGCACGATCGAGCGCGAGCGTTCGGGCGCTTCGCGCAACCGGAAGAGCAGCTGAGGCTGTAGCAGTTGCGTGCGCAGTTCCACGCGCGGGAACCAGTCGCCGGTGCGCGGAATGGCGGCGAGCGCGGCATCCCAGAAGGCACCCGGGTCGAGTTGCTCGTCGCGGCCGCGCGGGATCGAAGTCATGAACCGGGTGCGGTGAAGGTCGAGGGCGAGCACCGTCCCGTCGGCGACCAGCCACGAATCGGCGGCCTCGATCGAGGCCGGCAGGATGTCGCAGTCGGTGCGCGGCTCCAGGATGCCGCCCGTCCACCGGAAGGTGATGGCCGCGCTCATAGGATCAGGCTATGCGTCGCCGACTGCTGCGCCATCACCTCGCCGGCCGGATCGACCCCGAGCCGGCGTTTCGTGCTCTCGCGGCAGGCGACGACGACGTGTTCTGGCTCGACAGCGGCAAGCACGGGGTGCACGTTCTCGGGTCGGGAGAGCGCATCCTGCCGGAGCGCGGTGCCGTGCTCGACACCCTGCGTGCGGAGTTGGAGCGCGAGCCGATCGAGCTCTACCGTGCCTACCCGGGGTTCGACGGATTCCGGCTCGGCGTCGTCGGCTGGGTCGGCTACGAAGTGCGGGAGGAGACCACCGGGGTCGCGGTGACTCGGCGCTCCCGGCATCCTGAGGCGGCCTTCCTGCGCGTCGATCGGGCGCTCGTCATCGACATCGAGAGCGGTCGGGCCGATCTGCTCGCCCTCGGCGACCGGTGGTCGGGCGACCTCGCCGCCTGGCGTGACGACCTCGCCGGGCGGCTGGCCGCCCCGCCCTCGGCGACTCCTGCGCAGCAGAGCACCGCGCCGGTGCGGTGGCGTGACGACGAGGCGACCTACCTGGCGAATGTGCAGGCCTGCCTCGACGCCATCCGCGAGGGCGAGACCTACCAGATCTGCCTCACCACGATGGCCGAGGTCGACGGCGCCTTCGACGACGTCGCCTCCTATCTCGCGCTGCGGGCGGCATCCTCTTCTCATCACGGCGGCTTCCTGCGCATCGCCGGAACCTCGCTGCTCTCGGCCAGCCCCGAGCGGTTTCTCGAGGTCGACGCGGAGGGGCTCGTGCGCACGCGACCGATCAAGGGCACGCGGCCCCGCGCGAGCGTGCAGGTCGCCGACGAGGAGCTCGCCGCCGAACTGGAGGAGAGCGAGAAGGAACGCGCCGAGAACGTCATGATCGTCGACCTGATGCGCAACGACCTGTCGCGCGTGTGCGAGCTCGGCTCGGTCGCGGTGACGAGTCTGCTCGCCGTGGAGAGTTACCCGGCGGTGCACCAACTCGTGTCCGAAGTCGAGGGTCGGCTGCGGTCAGGGCTGACGGCGGTGGATGCCCTCGGCGCGTGTTTTCCCGCAGGGTCGATGACGGGGGCGCCGAAGATCCGGGCGACGCAGATTCTCGATCGCCTCGAGGCCGGGCCGCGCGGCATCTACGCCGGCACCTTCGGGTTCTTCGGGTACGACGGCCAGGCCGACCTCGCGATGGTCATCCGCTCGATCGTGATGGATGCCGCGGGCGCCTCGGTCGGTGCGGGTGGCGGCATCACCACCCTCTCGATCCCCGACGAGGAGTACGCCGAGATGCGCCTCAAGGCCCGGGCCCCCCTCGCGGCCCTGCGGGAACGAGGGGTGGTCCGCGCGGGTTGACTACGCTGGACGGGGCCGTAGGGCCCGAGACGGAACGAAGAGGCAACGCGTGCAGCACGACGACCACGACCCCGAGAACAGCTACGACATCCACCGGATTCAGGCCAAGTGGCTTCCCCGGTGGCAGGAGTCGAAGCTGTTCGAGGTCGCCGGCGTGCCCGACAGCAAGCCGCGCAAGTACATCCTCGACATGTTCCCGTATCCCTCGGGCGATCTGCACATGGGGCACGCCGAGGCATTCGCGTACGGCGACATCGTGGCGCGCTATTGGCGGCAGCAGGGCTTCAACGTGCTGCACCCGATCGGCTGGGACTCCTTCGGCCTGCCCGCCGAGAACGCCGCCATCAAGCGCGGCGTCGACCCGGGCAAATGGACGTACGAGAACATCGCGCAGCAGAAGGCATCCTTCCTCCGCTACGGCGTCAGCTTCGACTGGAGCCGCGAGCTGCACACCTCCGACCCGGAGTACTACCGCTGGAACCAGTGGCTGTTCCTGACCCTCTACGAGAAGGGTCTCGCCTACCGCAAGGACAGCTGGGTCAACTGGGATCCGGTGGACCAGACGGTGCTCGCCAACGAGCAGGTGCTGCCCGACGGCACCTCCGACCGCTCCGGCGCGATGGTCGTGAAGAAGAAGCTCACCCAGTGGTACTTCAAGATCACCGACTACGCCGACCGGCTGCTCGACGACCTGAAGCAGCTCGAAAGCACGTGGCCGAGCAAGGTCATCGCGATGCAGCGCAACTGGATCGGGCGCTCGACCGGAGCCGAGGTCGAGTTCGAGGTCGAAGGCCGCGAGGCGAAGTTGCCCGTCTTCACGACCCGCCCCGACACGCTTTTCGGCGCGACGTTCATGGTGGTCGCCCCTGACTCTGACCTCGCCGCGGAACTCGTCGCCGAGACCTCGCCCGAGGTGCAGAAGGCGTTCGCCGAGTACCTCGAGCAGGCGCAGCGCTCGACCGAGATCGAACGCCAGGATGCCTCGCGCGAGAAGACCGGCGTCTTTCTCGACCGGTGGGCGGTCAACCCGGTCAACGGTGAACGCCTGCCGATCTGGGCGGCCGACTACGTGCTCGCCGACTACGGCCACGGCGCGATCATGGCCGTGCCGGCGCACGACCAGCGCGACCTCGACTTCGCCATCACGTACGACCTGCCGGTGCGGGTCGTCATCGACACGAACGCTCCCGTCACGGGCGCGATCCCCGTCATCACCCCCGAGATGCTCGAAGCCGGAGAGATCCCCGCGCTCGACCCGAAGGGCACCGGCGAGGCGCTGCACGGCGACGGGCGGTTGATCAACTCCGGTCCGCTCGACGGGCTGAGCAAGACCAACGGCCAGTTGAAGATGATCGAGCTGCTCGAGCAGAAGGGCGTCGGCCGCGCGGCCAAGACCTATCGCCTGCGCGACTGGCTCATCTCGCGGCAGCGGTTCTGGGGAACCCCGATCCCGATCCTGCACGCCGAAGACGGCACCCTGCATCCGGTGCCCGAGTCGGAACTGCCCCTCACCCTGCCCTCCACGGAAGGCCTCGACTTGAAACCGAAGGGCACCTCGCCGCTCGGCGGGGCGACCGAGTGGATGCAAGCGACCCTGCCCGACGGACGCCCGGCCCGCCGCGACCCCGACACGATGGACACGTTCGTCGACTCGTCGTGGTACTTCCTCCGCTTCTTCAACCCCACCGACCCCGAGAAGGCCTTCGACCCGGCGGAAGCCGCCAAGTGGGCTCCGGTCGACCAGTACGTCGGCGGTGTCGAGCACGCCATCCTGCACCTGCTCTACGCGCGCTTCATCACCAAGGTGCTGTTCGATCTCGGGTACATCGACTTCACCGAACCGTTCAGTGCCGTGCTCAACCAGGGCATGGTGCTGATGGACGGCTCGAAGATGTCGAAGTCGAAAGGCAACCTGGTCGAGTTCGCGAGCGAACTGGATGCGCACGGCGCCGACGCGCTGCGGCTCACGATGGCGTTCGCCGGCCCGCCGGAAGACGACATCGACTGGGGGGATGTCTCGCCCACGGGTGCGTCGAAGTTCCTGGCACGTGCCTGGCGCATCTCGGGTGAAGTGACGTCGAAGCCGACCGTTGCGTGGAAGGGCGGCGACCGCGCCCTGCGTCGCGCGACCCACCAGGTGCTCGCCGATGCGCCCGGGCTGCTCGAAGCGTTCAAGTTCAACGTCGTCGTCGCGCGGCTCATGGAACTGGTGAACGTCACCCGCAAGACCATCGACGGAGGTCCCGGAGCCGGAGACCCCGCGGTGCGGGAAGCGATCGAGGTCGTCGCCGTCATCGTGTCGCTATTCGCCCCGTTCACGGCGGAAGACATGTGGGAACGGCTCGGCTACACCGACAGCGTCGCGTTCGCCGGATTCCGCAAGGCCGACCCGACGCTGCTCGTCGAAGACCAGGTGACCGCGATCATCCAGGTCGACGGCAAGGTGCGCGACCGGCTCGAAGTCTCGCCGCTCATCGACTCGGCTGAGCTGGAGAAGCTGGCGCGGGCGTCGGAGAACGTGGCGCGGGCGATCGGCGACCGCGAGATCGCGAACGTCATCGTGCGCGCCCCTCGGGTCGTCAACATCGCCACCCGCTGACCGCTGGTTGAGTAGCGCCCGCAGGGCGCGTGCTCTCTCGTTGGTTGAGTAGCGCCCGCAGGGCGCGTGTCGAAACCAAGCCGTCGTCCTTCCGGCTCCCCCTATCCGATCGTTGTCCCCAGCGCGCTCTGGGGTCTCCACGTTGGATCGCGGCTTCGGCCTAGCGTCGCGGGGTGAGCGCGACTTCCGGCCCCGACCCGCGCCGCGCCCGCGTGAGACGGATGGCCGGGGTCGCCCTCACACTCGTACTCGTCGGGCTGGGCATCGCGGCTTTCGTCACGGCGGTGACGCCCCGCGGCACGTCGACCGTCATCGCGCCCGACGTCGACGTGACTTCGGCGCCCGCCGCGGCCGTGATCTACGTGCACATCCTCGGGCAGGTGGTGCGGCCGGGGTTGTACGAGTTGCCCGACGGGGCGCGGGCGGTGGATGCCGTGGCTGCGGCGGGCGGGTTCACTGAGCAGGCGGATGCGGCGGGGCTCAACCTCGCCCGGTTCGTGAGTGACGGGGAGCAGATCGTGGTGCCAGCCGTCGGGGAGGCGGCGCCTACGGCACCCGGAGTCGCGAGCGACGGGCGGGTCAACCTCAACACCGCCGACGCCGCCGCCCTCGACACCCTGCCCGGGGTGGGGCCCGCGACGGCGGCGAAGATCCTCGCCTGGCGCGAGGAGAACGGGCGGTTCGAGTCGGTCGAAGACCTCCTTGACGTCGGCGGCATCGGTGAGGCGAAGCTCGACGCCATCCGCGACCTGGTGACGGTGTGATGCGGATCCCGCCGCGGTTGCGGCTGCTGCCCGCCGCGGTCGCGTGCTGGCTCGCTGGGGGGATCGCGATCGGGGTTCCGGATGCTGCGGCCGCGTCGACGGGAGTCGCGGCGGTGGTAGCGGTTGGGCTCGCGATCGCGGCGTTTCGGGTGCGCCTCCTCGTGCTGCCCGCCGTCGCGGTCGGGGCCGCGACGCTTGTGCTCGGCGCGGTCGCCATCGCCGCGCCGGCCCGCACCCCCACGGAGCTCCTCGAGACGGCGGAGTCGGGGCGGTCGCTCGAGCTCGAGGTGACGGTCGGCGGTCGCGCCGACGAGGGGCGCTTCGCGGGCGTCATCGCCGGCACGTCGGTGCCGGTGCTGGTGTTCGCCGACCCCGGCACGGCATTCCCGATCGGCACGACCGTCGCCCTGCGAGCCGACCTCGAGCCCACCGAACCGGGGGAGGATGTCGCATTCCTACTGTTTCCACGCGGCGACGTCGAAGTCGTGCAGGGGCCGCCACCGCTGCTGGCGTGGGCGCACGACATCCGCTCGGCGTTTCTCGACGCCAGCCGCGGGTTGCCCGAACCGGGCGGCGGGTTGCTGCCGGGACTCGCGATCGGCGACACCTCCCGCGTGCCTGAGCAGCTCGACGCGGCGATGATCACCTCGAGCCTGAGCCACCTGACGGCGGTGTCGGGGGCGAACTGCGCGATCGTGGTCGGGGCCGTTCTCGCGATCGCCGCGCTCCTCGGGGCACCGCTGCCGGTGCGGGTAGGGATCGCGGCGGTCGCGCTGCTCGGATTCGTCGTGCTCGTCACTCCCGAGCCCAGCGTGCTGCGGGCGGCGGTGATGGCGAGTCTCGCGCTCGGTGCCGTCGCCCTGGGTCGCCCGGCGCTCGGGGTTCCCGTGTTGTGCGCCTCCGTCATCCTGTTGCTGATCGCCGACCCGTGGCTATCGCGTTCCTACGGTTTCGCGCTCTCCGCCCTCGCGACCGCCGGGTTGCTGATGCTCGCGGGGCCGCTCGCCGTCGCTCTCAGCCGCGTGCTCCCCGGATGGCTCGCGACGGTGTTGAGTATTCCCCTCGCCGCACAGCTCGCGTGTCAGCCCGTCATCCTGCTGCTCGACCCGTCGCTGGCGCTCTACGGGGTGCCCGCCAACCTGCTCGCCGCCCCGGCAGCCCCGCTGGCGACCGTGATCGGGCTGATCGCGTGTCTGATCGGGCCGCTTGCGCCACCGCTCGGGGTCGCTGTGGCCTGGCTCGGGTGGCTGCCGGCATCCTGGATCGCCGCGGTCGCGACCCTGTTCGCCGGGCTGCCGGGGGCGCGCGGTGCCTGGCCGGGTGGGATCGGCGGCGTGGCGTTGCTCGTCGCAATCGAGGGTGCGGTGCTCGTCGCGGTGCTCGGTGCCGGACGACCGCGCCGCCTCGCCCGGGCGGTGAGCCTGGTCGCACTCGTCGCCTACGTCGCGGCGGCCGTCGGGGGAGCCGTCGTGACCCGCGTCGGCCGCCCCGCCGACTGGCAGTACGCGATGTGCGATGTCGGGCAGGGCGATGCGACGCTCGTGCGCAGCGGGGATGCGGTCGCGTTGATCGACCTCGGTGAAGATCCCGCGCCCTTGCGGGCGTGCCTCGACGACCTCGGGGTGGGCCGGCTCGACCTCGTCGTGCTGACGCACTACGACCTCGACCACGTCGGGGGAGCGGAGGCCGTGTTTGGTCGCGCCGACGTCGTGCTCGCCGGGCCGTCGGATGAGCACGCCGACGAGCCGTTGCTCGCGGCCTTCGCAGCTCAGGGCGCCCGGGTCGAGACGGTCGACCGTGGCGCCCGCGGAACCCTTGGGTCGCTCACCTGGGAGGTGCTCTGGCCGCCGCCACGCAGCTCGACCTCCGGCAACGACGCGAGCGTCGCCCTGCACTGGACCTGCGGCATCCCAGAGCCCTGCCTGAGTGCCATCACGCTCGGCGACCTCGGCGCGGAGGCCCAGGCCCGGATGGCGGGCGCCGTCGATACGGGCCGAGTGGATGTCGTGAAGGTCTCGCACCACGGCTCGGCCGACCAGTCGGAGCGGCTCTATGAGCAGCTCGGCGCGACGGTCGGCCTGATCGGTGTCGGCGCCGACAACGACTACGGCCACCCGGCTCCGACGCTGCTCGACCTGCTGGCAGCAACCGGCACGACGGCGCTGCGCACCGACGTCGACGGCCTCATCCTGCTCGCCCCCGGCGACCGCCCCGGCGAGGTCGACGTCTGGACGGCGCGGTAGCCTGAGTGCGATGGCCACCACCCCTTCCCGCGGCCGCGCCCCGGCGGCTAAGGCGGCGATTCCGCAACTGCCGTGGGACCAGGTGCGCCCCGCCCCGATCGTGCTGGTGAGCGGCACCGAGACGGTGCTTGCCGACCGGGCGATCCGGCTGCTGCGCGACATCCTGCGGGCCGAAGACCCGAGCCTCGAGGTGTCCGACATCGACGCCGGCGGCTACGCGCCCGGCGAGCTGCTGACCCTCGCCAGCCCGAGCCTGTTCGCCGAACCCCGGCTCATCCGGGTCGAGAACGTCGACAAGATGACGGATGCCTTCCTCGACGAGACCCTCGCCTACATCGCTGCGCCCGCCGACGAGACCTACCTCGTGCTGCGTTACCCCAGCGGCACGCGTGGCAAGAAGCTGCTCGACGCGATCCGAGCCGGCACCGGCGGCGGCATCGAAATCGTCTGCGCCGAGCTGAAGCGCGACAGCGACAAACAGGATTTCGTCGCCGCCGAGTTCGCGGCCGCGCGCCGCAAGATCACCGGCCCCGGGCTGCGGGCACTTGTGAGCGCGTTCTCCGACGACCTCGCCGAACTCGCCGCCGCCTGCCAACAGTTGTTGGCCGACACCGGCGACGACGTCACGGAAGAGACGGTCGCCAGATACTACGGCGGCCGGGTCGAAACAACGGCGTTCGCCGTCGCGGATGCCGCGATCGCCGGCCACCACGGCGAGGCGCTCGGTCTGCTGCGACATGCGCTGGCATCCGGTGCCGACCCGGTGCCGATGGTCGCCGCGTTCGCGAGCAAGATCCGCACCATGGCGAAACTCGCCGGCCAACGCGGCTCGTCGAACGACCTCGCCCAGCGCTTCGGGCTCGCCCCGTGGCAGGTCGATCGCGCGAAGCGCGACCTGCAGGGCTGGACGGATGCCGGCCTCGGCCGCGCCATCCAGACCCTCGCCGAGACCGACGCCCAGGTGAAGGGCGGCGGCCGCGACCCCGTCTACGCGCTCGAGGTCATGATCGCCCAGCTCAGCGACCGCTCCCGCCGCTGATGGTCGTCGACATCCGGTCGTTCGAGGCGGCCGACGAAGACGCCGTCGTCGCGCTCTGGGAAGAGTGCGGCCTCGTGCGCCCGTGGAACGACCCGCGACGCGATATCGCCCGAAAGCTGACGGTGCAGCCCGACCTGTTTCTCCTCGCCGTCGAGGGTGACGTGATCGTCGGAGCGGGGATGGCCGGGTTCGACGGGCATCGTGGGTGGGTGAACTACCTCGCGGTGACGCCCGGCCGACGTCAGTCGGGCATCGGCGCCGCGCTCATGCACGCTTTCGAGCAGCGTCTGCTGGCGTTGGGGTGTCCGAAGGTCAACCTGCAGGTGCGGTCGGGCAACGACGACGTGCTCGCGTTCTACGCCCGGCTCGGCTACACCGAGGATGCCGTCGTCTCCCTCGGCAAGCGGCTGATCCCCGACGGCTGAACCGCCGGGTACGACGAAGGCCCCCACCCGGCAGGGTGAGGGCCTTCGCGAAGGTGTTACTTGGCGGCAGCTGCTGCCTTGGCCGGCTTCTCAGCCTTGGCCGGCTTCGCGGCGCCGAGGGCGGCGACGGCCTTGGCGATCGCCGACTTGCGGTTGGCGGCGTTGTTGGCGTGGATGACGCCCTTGCTCGTCGCCTTGTCGAGCTTCTTGGTGGCGACGACCAGGGCGGCCTGCGCCTTGGCGGCATCGCCGGCGGCGACGGCCTCGCGGGTGACGCGCACCGCGGTCTTGACCTCGCTGCGAACTGCCTTGTTGCGCTCTTGCGCCTTCTTGTTGGTACCGATGCGCTTGATCTGCGACTTGATGTTGGCCATGCGTGATGACTGCTTTCGTTGAAGTGGGAAACGGTGTCTACCCGGAGCGACTGCGTTAGCTAACGCCGGGGCGTTTCCGGATCAACCGCGCGGGAGGGCCACGCGGAAACCAAGGGGCTACGTTACCGGATCAGGCGGGCCGGGGCAACGCGGGCGGCGCGCCTGTGGGCGGATCCGGGGGTTCGCCCCACTGCGCGGGCCTCGCGGCGCTCGTAGTTTCGTCTCATGACCACCGAAACCCTCACCCCGTCGATCGAATCGACGTCCGCCACCCCCGCCACCGCCGTCGCCGGCAGTAACACCTACAGTGTCGTCGGCCTCGTGCTGTCGATCCTCTCCATCCCGACCGGCATGGGTCCACTCGCGATCGCCGGCGTCATCCTCGGCTTCATCGGCCGCGGCAAGGAGCCGGCCGCGGTGACGACCGCCAACTGGGCGATCGTCGTCGGCCTGCTGTCGCTGTTCGGCTGGATCATCCTTGCCGTCATCGGCTTCGTGCTGTTCGCCCCGTTCGCCCTCGGCGCCTGGGCCACCGGCTGGTATTGGGGCCTTTGACCTAACCGTTCCAAGAGAGGGGCTCGCGACTGAAAAACGCGGGCCCCTCTTCGGCGAGTGCGTATCGAACGCGCGCCGCCATCTCCTCGCCCATCGGCGGCATCCGCTCGAGCGGGAACCAGGCGACCTCGCTCGCCTCACCGTCCACGGGTTGCGGGTCGCCCCCGATATACCGGCAACGGAAAGTCAGGTCGAGGTACTGGGCCTCATCGCCGTTGTCGTAGCGAATCCGCCGGGTCGCCCAGGTCGAGGTGAGCCGCTGCACCTCGATATGCACGTTCGCCTCTTCGAGCGCCTCGCGTACGAGCGTCACCGCGGGTTCCTCGCCGGGGTCGATGATGCCCGTGATCGGCGTCCACGCTCCGGTGTCGGAACGCCGGATCAACAGGATGCGGTCGCCGTCCACGACGACGGCCGTCGCCCCCGCCAACCAGAGCGGCGCCGTGCCGATCTTCTCGCGGAGGTCTCTGACGAAGTCGGGGATCGGCATCCGTCGATCGTCGCACGGTCGACACGCGTGGGTCTGAGAGAATGACACGTCATGCCCCGCGCCAGCACGCCCCTGCCTCCGGCCGCGACCGACCCGTCGCGCATCCGGAATTTCTGCATCATCGCGCACATCGACCACGGCAAGTCGACGCTCGCCGACCGCATGCTCGGCATCACCGGCATCGTCAGCGACCGCGACATGCGGGCGCAATACCTCGACCGCATGGACATCGAGCGCGAGCGCGGCATCACCATCAAGAGCCAGGCGGTGCGGATGCCGTGGGCCGTCGACGGGACGACTTACGCCCTCAACATGATCGACACCCCCGGGCACGTCGACTTCACCTACGAGGTGTCGCGCTCGCTCGCCGCCTGCGAGGGCGCGATCCTGCTGGTCGACGCCGCGCAGGGGATCGAGGCGCAGACGCTCGCGAACCTGTACCTGGCGCTCGACAACGACCTCGAGATCATCCCGGTGCTCAACAAGATCGACCTGCCCGCGGCTGACCCCGAGAAGTACGCCGACGAGATCGCCGGGCTCATCGGCGGCGACCCGAACGAGGTCATGCGGGTCAGCGGCAAGACCGGCGTCGGCGTCGAGGCCTTGCTCGACCGCGTCGTCGAACGCGTGCCCGCCCCGGTCGGCAACGCCGACGCTCCGGCCCGCGCGGCGATTTTCGACTCCGTCTACGACTCCTACCGCGGCGTCGTCACCTATGTGCGCATGGTCGACGGGTCGCTGAAGCCGCGCGAGCGCATCCAGATGATGTCGACCCGGGCGATCCACGAGATCCTGGAGATCGGCGTCTCAAGCCCTGAGCCCACGCCCAGCAAGGGTCTCGGGGTCGGCGAGGTCGGCTACATCATCACGGGCGTGAAAGACGTGCGGCAGTCGAAGGTCGGCGACACCGTCACGACCGCGTCGAAGCCGGCGACGCAGGCGCTGCCCGGCTACACCGAGCCGCTGCCGATGGTCTTCTCGGGCATCTACCCGATCGACGGCAGCGACTACCCCGACCTGCGCGAAGCCCTCGACAAGCTGAAGCTGTCGGATGCCGCCCTCAACTACGAACCCGAGACCTCCGTCGCGCTGGGGTTCGGTTTCCGCTGCGGCTTCCTCGGACTGCTGCACCTCGAGATCGTCACCGAACGGCTCGAGCGCGAGTTCGGCCTCGACCTCATCACGACCGCTCCGTCGGTGATCTACGAGGTGACCACCGACGACAAGAAGACCGTCACCGTGACCAACCCGTCGGAGTACCCCGACGGCAAGATCGCGAACGTGCGCGAGCCGATCGTGAAGGCATCCATTCTTGCCCCGAAGGACTACGTCGGCACGATCATGGAACTCTGCCAGGGCCGCCGCGGCACCCTCGGCGGCATGGACTACATCGGCACCGATCGCGTCGAGCTGCACTACACGATGCCGCTCGGTGAGATCGTGTTCGACTTCTTCGACCAGTTGAAGAGCCGCACCCAGGGCTACGCGTCGCTCGACTACGAGCCCGCGGGCGACCAGGAAGCCGACCTGGTGAAGGTCGACATCCTGCTGCAGGGCGAACAGGTCGACGCGTTCAGCGCGATCGTGCACAAAGACAAGGCCTACGCGTACGGCGTACTCATGACGGGGCGACTGCGCGAACTCATCCCGCGGCAGCAGTTCGAGGTGCCGATCCAGGCCGCGATCGGTGCCCGCATCATCGCCCGCGAGTCGATCCGGGCGATGCGCAAAGACGTGCTCGCCAAGTGCTACGGCGGCGACATCACCCGCAAGCGCAAACTGCTCGAGAAGCAGAAAGAGGGCAAGAAGCGCATGAAGATGGTCGGCCGCGTCGAAGTCCCTCAGGAAGCGTTCATCGCCGCGCTCTCGGGTGACGTCGAGAAGAAAGACAAGAAGTGACTAGCCTGGCGCGATGACGGGCCACGTTCTCGACCGGCCGGTGTGGCATTCGTTGATCGGAGTGCACACTCACCTCGCGCGGCGCCACGGCTCGGCAGCCCGGTATGACCCGGAGGTGTCGCCGTTCGCGGGCACGGAGGCCGATGGGGATGCCGCCTGGGCCGACCTCCGCACCGTGTTGGGCGGTGGCGGGAGCGCATTCCTGCCCGGATCGCCCTTCCCGGTGCCGGATGATGTGCGGGTGCCGTTCCGCGTGAGCGTCCTCCAAATGGTCGCACCCGAGTGGCGCCCGGAACCCGATCCCGAGGCGATCGAACTCGGGCCGGCCGACGCCGCCGAGATGCACGATCTCGCGAGTCGCACCAAGCCCGGCCCGTTCGACCTGCGCACCCGCGAGCTGGGGCGCTACGTCGGATACCGGGTCGACGGACGGCTGGTCGCGATGGCGGGGGAGCGAATGCACCCGCCGGGCTACACCGAGGTGAGCGCCGTGTGCACCGACCCGGAGTTCCGAGGTCGCGGGTATGCCGTCCGGGCGATGAGCACGATCGGCTCGGCCATCGTCGCGCGCGGCGAGACCCCGTTCCTGCACGTCGCGACCGACAACCCCGCGATCGGCATCTACGAGCGGCTCGGATTTGTCACCCGACTCGAGTACGAGGTCGCGGCGGTCGTCATCCCGGGGTCGTCGCCCGGACCCGTCGACGAGCCCCGGCACCCCTACGCCGAGTAGGCCCTCCCCTGGCGTGGGGGAGAATAGAAGGATGTCCGAAACCCGGGTGACCGCCGATGTGCCGATCTGGCAGCAGGCGGTCACGTATGCGGCGATCGGGGCGACCCAGGATGACGACTTCCTGCGCTACCCGCCGAAGGGGTACCGGGCGATCGAGCGCAAGGTGCGTATCGGGCACGGCGAAGACCGCTGGCATCACGCCTGGACCGAGACGCTGAGCTGGGGCATCAAGATCCGCTCCGGGTTTCGGGTCAAGCGCATCGAGTCGCCCGAAGAGATCGTCGCCAACACCTACGTACCGGTCACCTTCGATGAGGCCACGGGCGAGCCGGTGCAGCCCGCGACGCTGACGACGGATGCCGTGTACGCCGATACCGGCGCCCAGCTCGTGCGCGCGGGCGACAGCGCCATCCTGTTGCTCGGCTGGCGCGCCCTCAGTTTCCGCGAGCCGGTGCGCGTCGTCGCGGTCATCGACGAGCCGACCCGCCGCGGATTCTCCTACGGCACCCTGCCCGGCCATCCGTTGAGCGGCGAGGAGTTGTTCGTCGTCGAGCGGCGCGACGACGATTCGGTGTGGCTGACGATCCGCTCGATCTCGCGCCCGGCCACTCGCGCCTGGTGGGCGCTGCTGCCGCTCGTGCGGCTCGTGCAGGCGATCTTCCTCTCACGCTACGAGCACGCGCTCACTCGCCCACTTCCCTGACCATGCCCTCCGCCCTCCCGATCGCCGACCCGGCACCCGCCGACGGGCTGCTGCCCGCGAGCGTCGCCGACGGTGCGGGGGAGCGCGACTTCGGGGTGTACGTGCACGTGCCGTTCTGCCGGGTGCGCTGCGGGTACTGCGATTTCAACACCTACACGGCATCCGAGATCCGCGGGGTGAAGCAGTCCGACTACGCGGGGCAGGCGATCGCCGAGGTCGCGCTCGCCGCACGGGTGCTTGAGGATGCCGACATCCCTAACCGCCCCGCGGCCACCGTGTTCTTCGGGGGTGGCACCCCGACGCTGCTGCCGGTCGCCGACCTCGCCGCGATGCTCGGCGCCGTGCGCGACACCTGGGGGCTGGCGCCCGGGGCTGAGGTCACTACCGAGGCGAACCCCGACTCCGTCGACGCCGCCTCCCTCGCCGCGCTCGCCGAAGCCGGCTTCACCCGGGTCAGCTTCGGGATGCAGTCGGCCGTGCCGCACGTGCTGGCCACCCTCGAGCGCACCCATGATCCGGCGCGCATTCCGCTCGTGGTGCAGTGGGCGCGGGACGCCGGGCTGCAAGTGAGCCTCGATCTCATCTACGGCACACCGGGGGAGTCGCTGGGAGACTGGGCGGCGTCCCTCGACCTGGCGCTCGCGCAGCATCCCGACCACCTGTCGGCGTACGCGCTCATCGTCGAAGACGGCACCAAGCTCGCCCGGCAGATCGCCCGCGGCGAGGTTGCGACGCCCGACGACGACCTGCAGGCCGACATGTACGAGCTCGCCGACGACACCCTGAGCACGGCCGGATACCGGTGGTACGAGGTCAGCAACTGGGCGACCGGCGACGCGCACCGCAGCCGGCACAACCTCGCCTACTGGACGGGACAGGACTGGTGGGGCATCGGTCCGGGCGCGCACAGCCACGTCGGCGGCGTGCGCTGGTGGAACGTGAAGCACCCCGCGGCGTACGCCGAGCGGCTCGCGGGTGGCTCACCCGCACACGGTCGCGAGACGCTCGACGCCGAAACCCGGCGCGTCGAAGCTGTGCTGTTGCGGTCACGAATCGTTGACGGGCTCCCGGTCGGGATGCTCGACGCACCCGGTCGCACGGGGGTGGCTGGGCTGATCGCCGACGGGCTCGTCGACGGTGCGACCGCCGTGCAGGGTCGCGTGGTGCTCACCCGCCGCGGGCGGTTGCTCGCGGATGCCGTCGTGCGACGGCTTCTGAGCTAGCTCAGCGCACGGCTAGCTCAGCGCACGAACTCGATCGTGAGCGGGTACCGGTAGTACTGCCCGTTACTCGCCGCGACCGCCGCCATGATGCTGAACACGACGGCCAGTACGGCCGCGGCGAGGATCACGAAGAACCCGACGATGAAGAAGCTCGACACGACGCCGACGATGTAGGCGATCAGCAGCGTCAACTGGAAGTTGAGTGCGGTGACGACGTGCGCACGTACGAACGGGCCGCGATCTTTCAGCGCGACGTATCCGATGAGCGGGGCCAGCCAGGCGAAGAAGATCCCGCCGAGGTGCACGAGGATCGACCACGTCTTCTCGTCAGCCGGACTCATCGGCTGCGGCGGAGTCGCGTAGGGGTTGACGGGGGGAGGCGTGGATGCGCTCATAGCGCCATTAAAGCAAGGAGCCGGGCGACCCGCGCCCGGCTCCTTGAATAGAGCGACTACTTGATGAGTCGGATCGACACCGGGTAGCGGTAGCTGCCGCCGCCGTTGACCTTCACACCACCGAGGATCGAGAAGATCACCGTGGCGACCCAGACGACGAAGGCGAGGAAGTAGAACAGGAAGCCGATCAGCACGAACGCGAGGATCGTGCCGAGGATGTACAGCGCGACCTGAACGATCGTGACCGTGATCTGGAAGTTCAGCGCCTCCTTGCCCTCGACGTTGGTCTTCGCGCCGCGGTCCTTGAAGATGAGCCAGATGATGAGCGAGGGCAGGATGCCGAGCACGCCACCGAAGTGGGCGAACGAGGCCCACTGCTTGTCCTCGGCCTCCGTCAGGGGCGGGGCCGGCTGGGGAGCGGCGGGCTGCGGGGCGGGAGTGGTCATGTGAGGATTGCCTTTCAGTGAGCGGAGCCTGCGCGGTTCGCCGGCTTCGGGGAAGAACTGGGGCTAGCGCCTACGTCTTCCTCCTGCGAGGACGGCGCGAAGCACAGTCCACAAGCTAGCGCTTCGCGATTCCGGGATGCAACGGTCGGGTAACGGCGTGTCGCGCTATCATTGGCAGTCGTTCGATACGAGTGCTAACCACGAAGGGGGCTGACCGGATGGTCTCCGAACGCAGCCTTGAGGTGCTGCGCGTGATCGTGCAGGACTACGTCGCCTCGCACGAACCCGTCGGCTCGAAGGCGATCGTGGAACGCCACTCGTTCGGCGTCTCGGCCGCCACGATCCGCAACGACATGGCGCAGCTCGAAGAAGAAGAGCTGATCACCGCCCCGCACACGTCGTCGGGTCGGGTGCCGACCGACAAGGGGTATCGGGTGTTCGTCGACCAGCTCACCGAGCTGCGGCCGCTGACTCCCGCCCAGCGTCAGGCGATCGAATCCTTCCTCGGCGACGCCGTCGACCTCGACGACGTTCTGGCTCGCACCGTGCGGCTGCTGTCGCAGTTCACCAGCCAGGTCGCCCTCGCCCAGTACCCCTCATTCGGCAGCGCGCGCGTGCGGCACATCGAGATGGTCGCGCTCGGGCCCACCCGGCTCATGACGGTGCTCATCACCGACACGGGCCGCGTCGATCAGCGTCTGCTCGACGTCGCGACGCCCATCGACGACGAGGCGCTCGCCGAGGTGCGCGGTCGCGTCAACGCCGAACTCGGCGGACTCGCCCTCGCCGACGCCGCGGCGAAACTCCCCAACCTGCCGGCCGTTCTGCCCCGCGAGCACGCCGATCTCACCGTCGCGGTGCTCGCGAGCCTCGGCGAGCAGGTGGCCGCGAACCGGCAAGACCGTCTCGTGATGGCGGGCGCCGCCAACCTCGCCCGCACCGAACGCGACTTCCGCGGCAGCATCTACCCGGTGCTCGAAGCCCTCGAAGAGCAGGTGACGATGCTCAAGCTGTTCAGCGAGATGGAGATCGAGGTCGACGCGGTTCGCGCCAGCATCGGACATGAACACGAAGCCCCGGGGCTCGGTGAGGCGAGCGTTGTGGCCACGGGGTACACGACGACCGGCGGCGGGCGCGCGCACCTCGGGGTGCTCGGCCCGACCCGCATGGACTATTCGAACAACATGGCAGCGGTGCGTGCGGTGGCTCGTTACCTCACCCGGCTGCTCGGTGAGGACGACCGGTAGAAGTGACCGACCATTACGACGTCCTCGGGGTGGACAAGAGTGCCACCCCCGAGGAGATCAAGAAGGCGTACCGCCGACTGGCCCGCGAGCTGCACCCCGACGTGAACCCGTCGGGTGAGGCGGCCGAGCGGTTCAAACTGGTGACGCACGCCTACGACGTGCTGAGCGACCCCGACCAGCGGGAGCGCTACGACCTCGGACCCCAGGCCGGCTTCGGCGGCGGGGGTGGCTTCGGCTTCGGCGACATCTTCGAGACCTTCTTCGGTGCGGCTCAAAACTCCCGCGGACCGCGATCTCGCCGGGAGCGCGGCCAGGACTCCCTGCTGCGACTCGAGATCGCCCTCGACGAGGTCGTCTTCGGAGTGCACCGCGACCTCGAGGTCGACACCGCGATCACCTGCGAGACCTGTGCCGGATCCTGCTGCGCCCCGGGAACCTCGCCCATCACCTGCGACATCTGCCGCGGCACGGGCCAGATCCAGCGCGCCGTACGGTCGTTGCTGGGCAACGTGATGACGTCGAGCCCGTGCGGCACCTGCCGCGGCTACGGCACCGTCATCCCGAACCCGTGCCCGACCTGTGCCGGCCAGGGCCGCGTACGCGCCAAGCGCACCCTGTCGCTCGACATCCCCGCCGGCGTCGAGACCGGCACGCGGCTGCACCTTCCCGGCCAGGGCGAGGCCGGCCCTGCGGGCGGCCCGAACGGCGACGTCTACCTCGAGGTCAAGGTCAAGCACCACGACGTGTTCAGCCGCAACGGCGACGACCTGCTCGCGACCCTCGAAGTGCAGATGACGGATGCCGTGCTCGGCACCCAGGTGAGCCTCGCGTCGCTCGACGGCGACGTCACGATCGAGATCAAGCCGGGCACCCAGAGCGCCGATGTCGTGACGATCAAGGACCGCGGAATCACCCACCTGCGCGGTCAGGGCCGCGGCGATCTGAAGGTCGGCATCCAAGTGGTCACGCCGGTGCGGCTCAACTCGAAAGAGCAGAAGCTCATGCAGGAGTTCGCCGCCAGTCGCCGCCCCGTGCCCCCTGAGTTCGCGACGTTCCAGCAGGGCCTCTTCGCCAAGCTCCGCGACCGCTTCCTCGGCGTCTGACCCCCCTCTCTCATCCGCGTCATAGAGGGCTCTATGACGTTCAGGAACCCCGCGCGCGGGGTTCCGTCGGGTCGGAACCCCCTCCGCCGCGGGTAGCGTGAGTGGGTGGCATCCCTCTATCTCGCACCGGAGCTGGCGGGGGCGGATGTCGCGGCCGGGTCGGTCGTGCGGGTCACGGGGGACGAGGCGCGGCACGCGATCACCGTCGCGCGGGTGCGCGTTGGGGAGCGGATCTCGGTGTCCGACGGCGACGGACTGCTCGCGACCGGCATCGTGTCGTCGACGGAGGGCGGCGCGGTGACCGTCGAGATCGAGTCGACAGCGTGGCATCCTGCTCCGACCCCCGAACTGTGGCTCGCCCAGGCGCTCGCGAAGGGCGACCGGGACGAGTTGGCGGTGCAGGCGGCGACCGAACTCGGGGTGTCGGGCGTGATCCCGTGGGCGGCCGAGCGGTCGATCTCCCGCTGGGAGGGGGCAAAGGCCGAGAAGGGTCGCGAACGCTGGGCCTCGATCGTGCGCGAGGCGACGAAGCAGTCGATCCGACCGCGGGTTCCCGTCGTCGAGCCGATCGCGACGACCGCGATGCTCGCGAAGCTGCCGGGTCGCATCCTCGTGCTCGAGCCCGATGCGACGGTGCGCCTGACCGAGGTCGATCTCGACGCCGAGCGCATCACACTCGTGGTCGGGCCAGAGGGCGGCATCGCGCCGCGCGAACTCGACGCCCTCAGCGCGGCCGGGGCGACCCTCGTGCGGCTCGGATCCGAGGTGCTGCGCACGTCGACGGCTGGCCCGGCAGCCCTCGCCGTTCTGAACGCGAAGCTGGGCAGGTGGTAGCCGGGGCGCCGACCGGCCCCGTCGAGGTGCCCGAGCTCGTGCGCGCTTTCGCCGGGCGCATCGACGACGTGGCCTGGTCGAACGAGATCGGTGGGCACACCTTCGTCATGGGCGACCGGTTCATCAAGTGGAATCCGCTCGGCAGCGGTGTCGACCTCGATGACGAACGGGCGCGTCTGATCTGGGCACGCACGATCGGGCATCCGGTTCCGGAGGTGCTCGACTTCGGTCGCGACCACGCCGGTCAGGTGCTCGTGACCCGAGCGCTGCCGGGTAGCGGGGCGGTGAGCGCCGGATGGCTCGAGCGGCCGGAAAGCGCGGTGCGAGCGATTGCGCAGGGTCTGCGCGCTCTCCACGACAAGGTCCCGGTCGCCGCGTGCCCGTTCCGCACCCGGTGGATTCCGGCCGATGCACCGCCGCCCGCCGACGGCGCGGTCGTGCTGCACGGCGACGCGTGCGCCCCGAACACGATCATCGGCCTCGACGGCCGGTTCGTCGGGCACGTTGACTTCGGAGCCGTCGGCGTCGGCGACCGCTGGGCCGACCTCGCGATCGCCACCATGAGCCTTGAGTGGAACTACGGCCCCGGATGGCAGGATGCGTTCCTCGCCGCCTACGACATCGAGCCCGACGAGCAGCGCATCCGCTACTACCGGGCGGCCTGGGATGGGTCGGCCTAAGCTGGAAGCCATGTCAGAGCCCAGCGTCTTCGAGCGCATCGTCGCGGGAGACATCCCGTCGACGAAGGTGTTCGAGAACGAGCGCGTGCTCGCGATCCGCGACATCGCGCCGCAGGCGCCGGTGCACCTGCTGGTCTTCCCGAAAACGGGGGAGTACCCGAACGTGACGGCGCTCGCGGACGCAGATCCAGCGCTGCTGGCCGAGATCGTCGGCATCGCGCAGCAGCTCGCCGACGAGCACTGCGGCGGGCAGTACCGGCTCGTCTTCAACACCGGGGCGGATGTCGGCCAGACCGTGTTCCACGTACATGCCCACGTCTTGGGTGGCGGCCTGCCGGAAGGGCGGATGGCGTGACCGATCCCGGCTCTGCTCAACCACAGCGTGCGGAAATCGAGGTCGATGGCGTCGCGATGGTGCGGTTGCTCGGACCGCAAGACCGGCTGCTGTCGACGATCGAGAAGAGCTACCCCGAGGTGACCGTGCTCGTGCGCGGCAACCATGTGACCATCGAAGGCCCCGAGGCCGAGGTGCGGGCAGCCGAGCGGCTCGTGCAGGAACTGGTGGCGATGGTGAAGAACGGCGTCGACCTCGGTGAGACCGACGTGACCGCCGGCGCCCGCATCCTGGAACGCGGCGAGGGCAGCCCGGCCGAGGTGCTGAGCCAGGCGATCCTCACCAGCCGGGGCAAGAGCATCCGGCCCAAGACGCTCGGCCAGAAGGCGTACGTCGACGCGATCGACCACAACACGATCGTGTTCGGCATCGGCCCCGCGGGAACCGGCAAGACCTACCTCGCGATGGCGAAGGCCGTGCAGGCGCTGCAACGCAAGGAGGTGGAGCGCATCATCCTCAGCCGCCCGGCGATCGAAGCGGGGGAGCGCCTCGGCTTCCTGCCCGGCACGCTCAACGACAAGATCGACCCGTACCTGCGGCCGCTCTACGACGCGCTCAACGAGATGATGGACCCCGAGCTCGTGCCGAAGCTGCTCGCCGCCGGTACCGTCGAGGTCGCCCCGCTCGCCTACATGCGCGGCCGCACGCTCAACAACGCGTTCGTCGTGCTCGATGAGGCGCAGAACACGACGCCCGAGCAGATGAAGATGTTCCTCACCCGCCTCGGCTTCGGCACCCGCATGGTCGTCACCGGCGACATCACGCAGGTCGACCTGCCGATCGGCGCTTCGGGTCTGCAGGTGGTGTCGAAGATCCTGAACGAGATGGATGACATCCACTTCGCCCGCCTGACCAGCGAGGATGTCGTGCGCCATTCGCTCGTCGGAAAGATCGTCGACCGCTACACCGCCTACGACGCGCAGCAGCAGGCGCGTCGCTACCAGCGGGAGCAGAGCCAGGGCGACGTGAACCCCGACGGGGCGAACCGCGCCGAGCGCCGCGGTCACGGCCCGCAAGACCGCAAGCAGCCCGGTCCCGAGAAGCCGAGACGCCGCAGGTGAGCATCGAGATCAACAACGAGTCGGGGGTCGAGGTCGACGAGTCGTCGCTGCAGCGGCTGACGACGTTTGCGCTCGATCATCTGCACGTGCATCCGGATGCCGAGCTGGCGATCCTGCTCGTCGACGAGGCGGCGATGGAGCAGTTGCACGTGCAGTGGATGGACGAGCCCGGCCCCACCGATGTGCTGAGTTTCCCGATGGACGAGCTGCGTCCCGGCAGCGAAGACGAGATCACCCCGCCCGGGCTGCTCGGCGACCTGGTGATCTGCCCGCAGGTCGCGATCGCGCAGGCCCAGGATGCCGGCCACAGCCCCGCCGATGAAATGCACCTGCTCACGGCGCACGGCATCCTGCACCTTCTCGGCTTCGACCACGCCGAACCCGACGAGGAGCGCGAGATGTTCGACGTGCAGCGTGAGATCCTCGTGGGCTTCACCCTCGCCGAACGCAAACGGTGACGCCGATGGAGGCGAAGCCGTGGAGATGATCGGTGTCTTCGTCGCGCTCGCGGTGGTGCTCGTCGCCTTCGGCGGTCTGCTCGCCGCCGCCGATGCGGCGCTCGGCACCCTGAGCCGCAACGATCTGGCCGACCTCGCGGCGGGCAGCCGATTCAAGAAGTCGCTGCTCGCGATCTCGACCGACATCGGCGCCCACGTCACCGCGATCAACTTCGTGCGCGTGCTGTCGGAGACGACCGCAGCCGTGCTGGTCACGCTGATGTTCGCCCTCGTGTTGAGCGACTGGTGGTGGGTGCTGCTCGCCTCGGTGATCGTGATGACCGGCGCCACCTTCGTGTTGGTCGGCTCGAGCCCGCGTTCGGTCGGACGCGCCAACGCTCGGCCGATCCTGGCGTTCGCGGCGCCGATCGTGCGGCTCATCCGGGCGTTGCTCGGCCCGCTCGCCACCGGCCTCATCGCACTCGGCAACCGCGTCACCCCCGGCCGCCCGCCGGTGATCACCTTCTCGAGCGAACAACAGCTGCTGAGCATGGTGGATGAGGCCGCCGAGGCCGACGTTCTGGAAGAGGACGACCGCGAACTCATCCACTCGATCTTCGAGTGGGGCGACACGGTCGTGCGCGAGGTGATGGTGCCGCGCACCGATATGGAGACGATCGACGACGACGCGACGCTCGCCTTCGCGATGACCGAGTTCCTGCGCACCGGACACTCGCGCATCCCGGTCATCGGCAAAGACGCCGACGAGGTGTTCGGCGTGCTCTACCTGCGCGACGTCGCCCGGCTCAGTTTCGAGCAGCCCCTTGACGCCGCCTCGGTGTCGGCCCGCGACCTCGCGCGCCCGGCGGAGTTCGTGCCGGAGTCGAAGATGGCCGACGACACCCTGCGGCAGATGCAGGTGAAGAGCATCCATCTCGCCCTCGTCGTCGACGAGTACGGCGGCATCGCGGGGCTCGTCACCCTCGAAGACCTCATCGAAGAGCTCGTGGGCGACATCTCGGATGAGTACGACCGCGAGACGCCCGACGCGACGCATCTGGGCGGCGGGGTCTACCGGGTGAGCGCTCGGTTGCCGCTCGACGAACTCGGCGACCTGTTCGGTCTCGACATCGAAGACGACGACGTCGACTCGGCGGGTGGGCTTCTCACGAAGACGCTCGGCCGGCTGCCGCAGACGGGCTCGACGGTCGAGGTCTCGGGGTTGAAACTACGAGCGGAACGCGTCGAAGGGCGCCGGAAGCTGTTGCGCACGATCATCGTCGAAGCCGACCAGGCCCTGCTCGACGCGAAGGCAGCCTTCGGGGATGACGAGGCCGTCGGTTGAGTAGCCCGAAGGGTGAGTCGGAACCCACCCCTCCCCACCGCGCCGGATTCGTCTCGTTCGTCGGTCGCCCCAACGTCGGCAAGTCGACGCTCACCAACGCGCTCGTCGGCGAGAAGGTGGCGATCACCTCGTCGAAGCCGCAGACCACGCGTCGCGCGATCCGCGGCATCGTGCACGTCGCCGACGGTCAGCTGATCATCGTCGACACCCCCGGCATCCATCGCCCCCGCACGCTGCTCGGCCAGCGCCTCAACGACGTCGTCACCGCGACCCTGGGCGACGTCGACGTGATCGGCATGTGCTTCCCGGCGAACGAGCGCATCGGCCCCGGCGACCGGTTCATCAACGAGTCGCTGAACGACTTCCCGCGGGCGAAGAAGGTCGCCATCGTCACCAAGATCGACGCGACTTCGCGGCCGGCCGTCGCGCAGCAGTTGCTCGCGGTTTCGGAGCTGCGGGAGTGGGAGGCGATCGTTCCCGTATCGGCGACCAGTCGCATCCAGCTCGATGTGCTGCTGCGCGAGTTGGTGGCGCTGCTCCCCGAGTCGCCGTCGCTCTACCCCGACGAGCAGCGCACCGACGAGACCCTCGAGGCGCGCATCTCGGAGCTGATCCGCGAGGCGGCTCTCGAAGGCGTCTCCGACGAGTTGCCGCACTCGCTCGCCGTGACGATCGACGACATGGTCGAACGCGACGACAAGGATCTCGTCGAGATCTACGCCAACCTCTGGGTCGAACGCGACAGCCAGAAGGGCATCGTGATCGGCCACGGCGGCGAACGGCTTCAGGATGTCGGTGCCCGCGCGCGCGCGGAGATCGAACCGCTCGTCGGCAAGCAGGTGTTCCTGTCGCTGCGCGTCAAGGTCGCCCGGGAGTGGCAGCGCGACCCCAAACAGCTCGGCCGCCTCGGGTTCTGACGTCGGGCGTAGCGCCCTAAGTCTCGGAAATCCGCTGGTTCGTCGATCTGTCGTGGCCGAAGGGTCGGATTTCCGAGAGTTGCGTTCGCGACTTCGGGATGAGTCGGGATCAACCCGAGGGCGGATGCCGTGATACGGGCGGCGACGTACCGTGGGTGTCATGACCCTAGCCGGCGCTTTCGCGAACCTCCGCGACTGGTTCACGCGCGACAACCTGGTGCGCAACCGGCCGATCGTCGAGGCTGTCGTCGCCGGCCTCTGGTTCACGGTCGCGTTGTTCCCGGCCGCCACGGGCGGTGGAGTGCTCGGCATCGTCGGACACATGCTGCTGTCCTTCACGCTCGTGCTGTATCGCGCGCAGCCTCTGTTGGGGCTCACGGTCGGGGCGGTGGGGACGCTCAGCGTGCTGGGGAGTGGCTTCTTCGGCGCCGGAGGGCTCGTGTTCGTCTTCCTCCCGTTGCTCGCGGTGTTCTTCGGGGTGGCCGCCTACGGCGAGCCGGTGACGCGATGGCTGGGATTGGTCGGCACGCCGATTGCAGCGCTCGCGATCAGCGTGACCGTTTTCGCGAACGTGCAACAGTTCGTCGGGATCGTCATCTTCTGGTTCGTACTGGTGGTGCTGGTGCTCGCCTGGGTGGCCGGGATGCTCGTGTACGTCAACCGGGGCCGCCGCGCCGCGCAGACCGGCGAGATCCGCGCCACGGTGCAGCTCGGGGCGGTCAAACAGGAGGTCTCGCTCGAGCAGGAGCGCAACCGGGTCGCCCGCGACGTGCACGACATCGTCGCCCACTCCCTCGCGGTCGTGATCGCCCAGGCCGACGGGGCCCGTTACGGCGCGAAGAACGTGCCCGCGCCGGTCGTCGAGGCGTTGGAGAACATCGCCACCACGGCGCGCGGCGCGCTCACCGATGTGCGGGTGCTGCTCGGCGAGTTGCGGCACAACCAGGAGGCCGGGCCCCAGCCGGGCATGAACGACCTCGACGCTCTCGTACGGGGCTTCCGCGACTCGGGGCTCGAGGTCGAGTGGCACAGCTACGGCAAGGCGGTGGAATTGACGGATGCCCCCGCCCTCGCGGTCTACCGCATCGTGCAGGAGGGACTCACGAACGCCCTGCGCCACGGCGACCGCGGTCAACCGGTGGAGCTGGTGTTCGATTGGGGCGGGTCGAGCCTCGCGGTGATCGTCACCAACGGCATCCCGCCCGGCACGACGGTGCCCGCCAACCCGGCCGGCCACGGCATCCCGGGCATGCGCGAGCGGGCGACCCTCGCGGGCGGCGAACTCGAGGCGAGCGACGGCACGAACGGGCGGTTCCGGGTGCGGGCGACGATCCCCTACCTCCGTGAACAAGTGACGGCATGAGCATCCGCGTCGCGCTCGTCGACGATCAGCCGCTGTTCCGGGGTGGTCTGCGGATGCTCATCGACTCGCAAGACGACCTCGAGGTCGTCGGCGAGGCGGGCGATGGCGTGGAAGCGCGCACGATGGTGCAGAATGCGAAGCCCGACGTGGTGCTGATGGACATCCGGATGCCGGTGGCCGATGGCATCCAGGCGACCGAGTGGATCGTGGGTGACGCCACGAATGCCGCCCCCCGCATCCTCGTGTTGACGACGTTCGACCTCGACGAGAACGCCGCGAAGGCGATCCGGGCCGGGGCGAGCGGCTTCGTGCTGAAGGATGCCGAGCCGGAGTTCCTGCTCGCCGCCATCCGCACGGTGCACGCCGGCACCGCGGTGATCGCGCCCGCGGCGACGACGGAACTGTTCCAGCACTTCGGCGAACGGGCACCAGAACCCGGCGACCCCGACGAACACCTCGTGAACTTGAGCGCCCGCGAGCGCGAGATCTTCCTGCTCGCGGCGCGGGGCCTGTCGAACTCCGAGATCGCGCGGGCCGAGTTCGTGAGCGAAGCCACGGTGAAGACCCACATCTCCCGCGTGCTGGCCAAGCTCGGTCTGCGCGACCGCGTGCAGCTCGTGGTCTACGCGTTCGAGCGCCGGTTGGTCTGAGGGGTCAGGCCGCGGGAAGATCCCGCAGCGCCGACTGCACGATGACGACATCCGGCCCGTAGGTCTCGTCGAGGTACGACTGGATGCTGCCGTCGTCGTAGTAGACGCTCGCCCAGAGGTAGCCGTTCTCGGGATACGACTGCAGCACGGTGACATCGCTCCACGTGTGCAGCTCCTCCTGCACACGGAGCAACAGCTCTTCGGAGCTGTCACCGGCATTCGCCGGGTCGGAGCGCGGGTCGGGCTCCTCCATCATCGGGTCGTACAACGCGAGCGGGATCGGCGCTTGAGTGAGCGTGAACTCGACGCCGTCCCACGTTCCCTGCAGGGCGTAGGTGCCCCAGGTGACGCCGCTGGCCGACTCCCACATACCGTCGTCCGGCCATTCCCAGCCGACCACGACCGGCCCGCCGCATTGCGGAGGATACGACTCCATGACACCGGCCAGGCAGAATTGCGCGTCTTCGCCCTCGATCTGCAGAACGGTGCCCTGGCCGATGACCTCCCCCTGCGCCGCGACCGGACCCCGAGCACCTGGGCCGCCGGGCGCGTCGCCACCTTCGTGTTCGTCGGCCGGCGTCGCGCAGGCGGCGAGCAGCAGCACGGGAGCGGCGAGCAGCAGGAGGGCGCGCGGATGCTTCATGCCCCCAGTGTCGCGATCGCGGGGCCGAGCCACCAGCCAACGTTTCGCCCGCGTCGAACGTCAGGTGCACCGCGCGGTCATCCGCTCGGCGCATGCGCGTCATCCCCGCGCCCGACGCCGAAGTCTCACCGGGTACCTAGCGTCGAACCATGCAGACCGACACACTCGCCGCCCGCACGCGCAACCTCACGAAGACCTACGGCCGCGACCCCGCGCAGGTGCACGCCCTGCGCGACGTGACCCTCGACATCCGCCGGGGCGAGTTCACCGCGATCATGGGCCCATCGGGGTCGGGCAAGTCGACGCTCATGCACATCATGGCCGGGCTCGACGCCCCGACGAGCGGTGAGGCGTGGCTCGGCGCGGTCGAGATCGGGCGGATGCCGGACGCCCAGCTCACGCTCGTGCGGCGCCGTCGGGTGGGGTTCGTGTTCCAGTCGTTCAACCTGGTGCCGACGTTGGATGTGCGCGGCAACCTGATGCTGCCGTTCGAACTCGACGGGCGCCGCCCCGACATCCGGGAGCAGAGGTTCATCGACGAGCTCATCGTCTCGCTCGGCCTGAGCGACCGGATGACCCATCGCCCCCACGAGCTCTCCGGCGGCCAGCAGCAGCGCGTCGCGATCGCCCGCGCGCTGGCCACGAGCCCCGAGGTGGTGTTCGCCGACGAGCCGACGGGAAACCTCGACTCGAAGACCGGCCGCGACGTGTTGGAACTGCTGCGGGATGCCGCCACCCGCCACGGGCAGACGATCGTGATGGTCACGCACGATCCCCAAGCCGCGAGTCACGCCGATCGGGTCGTGGTTCTCGGTGACGGCCGGATCGTCGCCGACCGCCCCCGGTCGAGTGCAGAAGAGATCTCGGCGTTCATGCTCTCGCTCGAGGTGCAGTCGTGAGAGCGACACAGGGTCATGGCGCGAGCATCCTCGTCGCCGCTCTCGGGTCGGCGTTCGGCGTCGCCTTGCTGCACATCACGGGTGCCCTCACCGCGGTCATCGAACAGGACGACGTGACCGGGTCGAGCAACACCGTGGCATTGATGCTGCGCGTGCTCGCCTTCGTGTTCATCGTCATCTCGGTCTACGTCGCCGCGGTCGTGACGGCCAACACGTTCTCGACGATCGTCGCCGGGCGGGTGCGCAGCATCGCGTTGTTGCGGCTGCTCGGGTCGTCGGCGGCGCGCGAGCGCGGTCGTATCGCCCGGGAAGGTCTCGCCGTCGGCCTCCTCGGATCGCTCATCGGCGGTGTCGTCGGCACCGGGGTCGCCGTCGCGACCGAGCGGATCGCGGTCGCGACGAACGCCATCCCGGACGCCGGCTACGCCTTCACCGACCCGGTCATCCTCATCCCGGTCGCCGGGGTCGTGCTCACCACCTGGGCGGCATCGTGGGTCGGGTCGCGCCGCGTCACGACGGTCACCCCGCTCGAAGCCCTCGGCCGCAGCGAAGAGCTCAGCCGCGAAGAGACTCTCGCCCGCCCGGGCCGCAACCGCACGGCGCTGGTGCTGGTCATCATCGGCTTCGCACTGCTCGGTCTGGGTGTCGTGCTCGGGCTCGTCAACCCCGCGGCGATCCTCATCGGACTGATCGGCGGCATCCTGTCGTTCACCGGCATCGTGTTGGGGGCGGATGTCGTCATGCCCCCCGTGTTGCGGCTCGCCGGCCGACTCTCCGGTCGCTCCGCACCGGCCCGGCTCGCCGCCGAGAACGCCGTGCGGCATCCGCAACGCAGCTCGCGCGCCACGATCGGGCTCGTCATCGGTGTCACCCTCGTCACGATGTTCGCCGTCGCGATGGCCGGCTTCGAGGCCTCGATCCGCGTCGCGCAGGCGCAGAACCCCGAGGCGTACCAGGGGGTCGACCCGATGCTCGCGGCGACGACCGCGGTGTTCTCGGTGCTCGTCGGCTTCAGCGGACTCATCGCCGCCGTCGGCCTGGTCAACAACCTGTCGCTCAGCGTGCTGCAGCGTCGGCGCGAGCTCGGCCTGTTGCGCGCTCTCGGCTTCACGGTGGCGCAGGTGCGTCGCATGGTGCTCGCCGAGAGCGCTCAGCTCACGTTCTCGGCCGTGGTGCTCGGTCTCGTGCTGGGCGCCTTCTACGGCTGGGCGGGCGCGCAGTCGCTGCTCGGCTCGGCGACCGACGGCATCGTGGTTCCCGGGATGCCGGGGCTGGCGATCGCGCTCGTCGTGCTGTGCGGTGCGGCGATCACCGCTGTTGCGTCGTGGGCTCCGGCCCGCGCCGCCGTTCGGGTTTCGCCGATCGAGGCGCTCGCGGTCGAGTAGCAGGAGAGGGGGAACGGCCGACCCCGAAGGGCCGGCCGTTCGCACCGCAGACCGCTACTTCGACTGCGCCCGTCCGAGGGTCGTATCGAAGGAGTTGACGGCGGCGAGGTAGATCTCGTTGGCGTCGAGGTCCGACGTGATCTGGGCCCGCACGAACACGGCCTGCGTTCCCGCGGGGTTGGTCGCGGTGATCGCGAACGCCGAGGTGCCGCTGGAGCCGCAGCCTTCGAAGACCGACTCGTAGCCCGTGAAGACGCCGTCGTCGTAGGGTGATGTCTGCTTCACCACGGTCTCACACGAGGCGTAGATCTCGGTGATCGAGTCGAGTAATCCGATCAGGTCGTCGTCGGTCACGCCCGACGTCGCGGTGGCCGCGATCTCAAGGCCCGGCACGCTCCACGAGTCGAGGTAGCCCTGGATATCGGTGGAGACCGAGATCGACGCCCACTCCTGCCCGGCATCGGTGGTGAACGGCAGCCCGTTCACGTCGGTCCAATCGTCGGGAACGGCGACGGTGAGCACCCCGAGGTCGTCGACGACGGAGGTGAAGCCGGCGTCGTCGGGCTCGACCGGCTCGATGGGCGTGCCCGTCTCGATCGGAACGGGCGTCTCATCCCCGCCGATCGCGCCGAAGTCCGGCGTGGGCTTCGGGGTTTCGGCCGGGGCGGCAGGGGGACCGAAGCATCCGCTGAGCAGTGCAGCGGTGCCGAGACCCACAACGACGACGAGCGCCGAGCGGAGCAAGGGGGTGCGGAACATGAGTGCCTCCAAGGGGTGCGAACGTGCTCACTGTAGTGGCGAGCGGCAGCGGTGCTACCCTGGATCCGTGCGTTTCGGCCTGCTCCTTCTTAGCTGCCGCGACGAGGTCTAGTTCCTAGCCTCCCTCGTCGCGGAGTTCGTCGTCGGCTGACAGACCTTTCGACCTGAGAGACAGACCCCATGAAGAACACACAGCGACCCTCTGGGATGCCGGTACATCGCTACCGCCCCTACTCCGAGCAGTTCATCACCGACCTGCCCGACCGCACCTGGCCGACGAAGACCATCGATCGCGCCCCCATGTGGTGTGCCGTCGACCTGCGCGACGGCAACCAGGCGCTCATCGACCCGATGAGTCCCGAACGCAAACGCATCATGTTCGAGCTGCTCGTCAAGATGGGCTACAAGCAGATCGAGGTCGGCTTCCCGTCGGCGAGCCAGACCGACTTCGACTTCGTGCGGCAGCTCATCGAAGAGAACCTGATCCCCGACGACGTCACCATCCAGGTGCTGACGCAGGCCCGCGAAGAGCTGATCGCCCGCACCTACGAGTCGATCAAGGGTGCCAAACAGGCGATCGTGCACTTCTACAACTCCACGAGCGTGCTACAGCGCGACGTGGTGTTCCGCACCGACAAGGCCGGCATCCTCGACATCGCCCTGCAGGGTGCCCGCTGGTGCACGCAGTACGAGGCGACCGTTCCGGGCACCGAGGTGTACTACGAGTACTCGCCCGAGAGCTACACGGGCACCGAACTCGAGTACGCACTCGAGGTGTGCAACGCCGTCATCGAGCACTTCCAGCCGACACCCGACCGCAAGATCATCATCAACCTGCCGGCGACCGTCGAAATGGCGACGCCGAACATCTACGCCGACTCCATCGAATGGATGTCGCGGCACCTCGCCCGCCGCGACAGTGTGCTGCTCTCGCTGCATCCGCACAACGACCGTGGCACCGCCATCGCCGCCTCCGAACTGGGTTACCTGGCCGGCGCCGATCGCATCGAAGGCTGCCTGTTCGGCAACGGCGAGCGCACCGGCAACGTCGACCTCGTCGCCCTCGGACTCAACCTGTTCACCCAGGGCATCGACCCCGAGATCGACTTCAGCGACCTCGACAACATCCGCCGCACCGCCGAGTACTGCAACCAGCTGCGCGTGCCGGAGCGTTCGCCGTGGGCCGGCGACCTCGTCTACACCGCCTTCTCGGGCTCGCATCAAGACGCCATCAAGAAGGGCTTCGAGGCGATGGATGCCGAGGCGGCCCGCCAAGGAAAGCCGGTCTCAGAGATCGAATGGGCGGTTCCGTACCTGCCAATCGACCCGAAGGACGTCGGTCGCGGCTACGAGGCCGTCGTTCGGGTCAACTCGCAGTCGGGCAAGGGCGGCGTCGCCTACCTGCTGAAGGCCGACCACGCCCTCGACCTGCCGCGTCGCCTGCAGATCGAATTCAGCCAGGTCGTGCAAGCCAAGACCGACGCCGAAGGCGGCGAAGTCACCAGCGAACAGATCTGGGATGTCTTCCAAGACGAGTACCTGCCCGCTGCCGCCGACGACGCCAAATGGGGCCGCTACGAATTGCTTGGCACCCGCACCGCGAGCGACATGGGCGGCGAAGTCTCGCTCGAGATCCGCGTGCGCGTCGGCGAGGAGGTGCAGGCGGCGACCGGAACCGGCAACGGACCCATCGCCGCGTTCCTCGGCATCCTCACCTCGTTCGGGCACGACCTCACGCTGTACGACTACGTCGAGCACACCCTCTCGGCCGGCGGCGACGCGCTGGCTGCTGCCTACGTCGAACTGCACGTCGACGGCAAACGCCTGTGGGGCGTCGGTATCGACGGCGACATCTCGACGGCGTCCCTCAAGGCGGTCGTCTCAGCGGTCAACCGCTCGGTTCGCGCCGACTCAGGTGCCCGAGAGCTCATCACCGCCGGCTGACCCCGCGCGTTGAGTGGTGCACGTGCGCCCCTGCGGGCGGCGCTCCTCAACCCGCGGGGGAGCCTCAGCGGGCGGCGCGCAGCCAGAGTGCGGCAAGCGGGGGGAGCGTGAGCTCCACGGAGGCGGAGCGGCCGTCCCAGGGCTCGTCGGTGGCGACGATAGAGCCGTAGTTGCCGACACCCGAGCCGCCGAACTCTTCGGCGTCGGTGTTGATCACCTCGTGCCAGGTGCCGGCGAACGGCATGCCGATGCGGTACGCGCCCACCGGGTTGCCGCCGAAGTTCACCGCGCAGACCATGGCTTCTCCCGTTGAAGACCAGCGCACGAACGCCAGCACGTTCGCGGGAGCGTCGTTGGCGAGCATCTCGAAGCCCGCGGGGGTGTTGTCCTGCTCCCAGAGAGCCGCGTTGTCGCGGTACACCCGGTTCAGCGCCGAGACCAGGCGTGAGAGCCCCTGGTGGGCGGGCTGGTCGAGAATCCACCAGTCGAGGCCGCGTTGCTCACTCCACTCCGACGGCTGCCCGAACTCGGAGCCCATGAACAGGAGCTGCTTGCCGGGGTGCGCCCACATGAATGCGAGGTACGCCCGCAAGTTGGCGAGCTTCTGCCACTGGTCGCCCGGCATCTTCGCCAAGAGCGAGCCCTTGCCGTGTACCACCTCGTCGTGCGAGACCGGCAGCAGAAAGTTCTCGCTCCAGGCGTAGACGAACGAGAAGGTGATCTTGTCGTGGTGGTGGGCCCGCCACATGGGGTTCTCGTGCATGTACTCCAGCGAGTCGTGCATCCAGCCCATGTTCCACTTGAGCCCGAACCCGAGCCCGCTCCCCGAGGAGGTCGCTCCGGTGACGCCCGCCCACGACGTCGACTCCTCGGCGATCATCACAATGCCCGGGTTGCGCTTGTAGGCGGTGGCGTTGACCTCCTGCAGAAACGAGATCGCTCGCAGGTTCTCGCGCCCGCCGTGCTCGTTGGGCAGCCACTCGCCGTCGTTGCGCGAGTAGTCGAGGTAGAGCATCGAGGCGACGGCATCCACCCGCAAACCGTCGACGTGGAACTCCTCGAGCCAGTACAGGGCATTCGCGACCAGGAAGTTGCGCACCTGCGACTGCCCGAAGTCGAAAACCAGGGTGCCCCAGTCGGGATGCTCGCCGAGCCGCGGGTCGGAGTGCTCGTAGAGCGGTTGCCCGTCGAAGTTCGCCAGCGCCCACTCGTCTTTCGGGAAGTGCGCGGGCACCCAGTCGACGATGACCCCGATGGATGCCTGGTGCAGCCGATCGACGAGGTACTTGAAGTCGTCGGGGTGGCCGAACCGCGAAGTCGGCGCGTAGTAGCCGGTCACCTGGTAGCCCCACGACGGACCATACGGATGCTCGGCGACCGGCAGGAATTCGACGTGGGTGAACCCGAGCTCGTGGATGTACTCGATGAGCTGGTCGGCGAGTTCCCGGTACCCGAGCCCCGGCCGCCACGACCCGATATGCAGCTCGTAGACACTCATCGCCGAGTTGTGCGGGTCGTGCGAGGCGCGCTGGGCGAGCCAGGTGGAGTCGTGCCACTCGTAGCGCGTCTGGCCGACGACGGAGGCGGTCTTCGGCGGCACTTCCGTGTAGCGCGCCATCGGGTCGGCACGGGTGACCCAGGCGCCGGCGGCGGTGAGGATCTCGAACTTGTAGGTCGACCCGGGCCCGAGTCCGGGCACGAACAGCTCCCAGACGCCGTTGGCGTCGAGTCGGCGCATGGCATGCGACAGCCCCGACCAGGAGTTGAAGTCGCCGATCACCCGCACCGCCTGGGCGTGCGGGGCCCACACCGAGAACGAGGTGCCGACGACATCCTCGTGCGGGCGGTGGTGCGCGCCGAGCACATGCCAGATCTGCTCGTGCCGGCCCTCACCCCACAGGTAGAGGTCGACCTCGCCGACGCTCGGCACGAACCGGTAGGGGTCGCCGGTGACCCAGTCGGGCGCGCCGTCGTAGCCGGCCTCGAGGTCGTACGCCTGGCCGGCACCGGGCGCGAAACCCTGCCACAGGCCGTCGGCCAGGTGGGCGAGCGGAACGCGCGTGCCATCCGCACGGATCGCGGTAACCGTCTTCGCGAGAGGCCGTACCGCGCGGATGACGAACCCATCGCCCACCGCGTGAGCTCCGAGCCAATCGTGCGGCTGCGGGTGGCTGGCGCCGACGAGCGCCGTCACGAGACCCGGGTCGAGCGCGGGCAGCTCGGGCCCGGCCTGCTTGCGAGGGGCGGCCATCAGCGCTTTCCCCCGTACTCGACGTCGAGGATGTGCACGGGCTCCGTGAACGCGTCGAGCCGCACGAAATTGGAATCCGTCCACGTCCAGCGCTGGCCGGTGAGGATCTCCCGCACCTCGAACGTGACCCCGGGGTCGAGCCCGAGCTGCGTCAGGTCGAGGTGCACGCTGGTCTCGCGCACCGAGTGCGGGTCGATGTTGGCGACGACGATGATGCCGTCGGGCCGGCCCGTCGGGGTGAACGTCCCGTCGAGGAACTTCGAGTACACCAGCACCGCATCGTCGTCGCTCCAGTGCACCCGCAGGTTGCGCAATTGCGAGAGCGCCGGATGTTCGCGGCGGATCTGGTTGAGCACCGTGAGGTAGGGCGCGAGCGTGCGACCCGTCGAGTCGGCCTTTGCCCAGTCGCGCTGCTTGTACTCGTACTTCTCGTTGTCGATGTTCTCTTCGCTGCCCGGGCGTGCGACATCCTCGAACAGTTCGTAGCCGGCGTACACGCCCCACGACGGCGACGCGGTCGCCGCGAGCGCGGCCCGGATCTTGTAGGCGGGAGGCCCGCCGAACTGCAGGTACTCGGTGAGGATGTCGGGGGTGTTCACGAACAGGTTGGGGTGCAGGTAGTCGGCCGACTGGCTGCTCAGTTCGGTGAAGAACTCCTCGAGCTCGGGCTTCGTGTTGCGCCAGGTGAAGTAGGTGTACGACTGCTGGAACCCGGCTTCGGCGAGCGAGTGCAGCATCGCGGGCCGGGTGAACGCTTCGGCGAGGAAGACGACATCCGGATGCGTTTCGGCGATGCGGCCCAGCAGCCACTCCCAGAACCACAGCGGCTTGGTGTGCGGGTTGTCGACGCGGAAGATGTTCACGCCCTGCGCGATCCAGTGCTCGACGATGCGCAGCACCTCGGCGCTGAGCCCTTCCGGGTCGGTGTCGAAGTCGAGCGGGTAGATGTCCTGGTACTTCTTCGGCGGATTCTCGGCGTAGGCGATCGAGCCGTCGGGCCGGTGCGTGAACCATTCGGGATGCTCGGTCACCCAGGGGTGATCGGGCGAACACTGCAGGGCCAGGTCGAGCGCGATCTCGAGCCCGTGCTTCGCGGCCGCTGCCACGAACCAGCGGAAGTCGTCGAGCGTGCCGAGGTCGGGATGGATGGCGTCGTGCCCGCCCATGCTGCCGTCGGCGAGCGGCCCGCCGATCGCCCAGGGGCTGCCGGGGTCGTGCGGCCCGGCCTCGGAAGAGTTGTTCGGCCCCTTGCGGAAGGCGACGCCGATCGGGTGGATGGGCGGCAGATACAGCACGTCGAAGCCCATCGCCGCGACGCCGGGGAGGCGCTTCGCGGCGGTGCGGAACGTGCCCGACGCCCACGAGCCGTCTTTCGCCTTCTTGGCGCCCTCCGACCGCGGGAAGAACTCGTACCAGGAGCCGACGGCCGCGCGGGCCCGTTCGACCCGCAACGTCATCTCGGGCGACGTCGTGACGAGGGAGAGGAGGGGATGCGCCGCCATCGCCTTCGCGAGTCGCGCGTCGTGGGCGACCTTGAGTCGCGCCGCCGCGGTCAGGCCCGGGTCGGCGAGCGCGCGGGCGGCATCGGCGAAAACCTTGCCCGAGCCGCGTTCGAGTAGCTGCACGCCGCTCGCGAAGACGAGGTCGACATCCTGATCGGCGCCGACCTTGATGCCGGCAGTGTGCAGCCAGGTCGCCCAGTCGTCGCGGGCGGCGCGTACCCGCCAGCGCCAGGCTCCGGTGGCGTCGACCTGAACCTCGGCGCGTTGCCGGTCGGTGCCTTTCGCGACCTCGTGCATCGGATGGCGGGTGACCGCCCCGGCGGGGTCGGTCAGCTCCAGCTCAGCGAACAGCACGTCGTGTCCCTCCCGAAACACCGTCGCCTCGAACGGCACGACCTCGCCGACGTAGGCGTTGGCCGCCCAGAGGTTCTCGCTCTGCCGGGGGCGCAGGTTTCGAATCGGGATGCGACCCAGCTGGCCCGGGACGCGGACGGATCGGTCGGCGGGAGCAACAGCCATGACTCGACCGTACTGTGTCGCCTGGCGCGACCGAAGAGACTTGTTGCTGTGACCTTCTCGGGGTACAGGGAATTTCAGCAAAGTGGTGTCACACGAGGTGAGCGCCTCTTAAGCTGGTGCGGGGGTGAAACATGAGCCACCCGAGAGCGACGGGGGTCGCCTCGGGTTCCCAGGGCGCTCGGGCAACCGCAGCGCCCCGGTGGCGCGTCGGTGCGAGCGGGTTTGCACCGGCGTCACGGCGGGAGCGACCGCGGGACGGGAGTCGGGGGACCTTCGTCCCGCGGTCGTCGCGGGCACATCGTCGCGTGCAGCATGGTGCTGTAACCGGACGGTAACTCCGCGCACGTAGGCTCGCTCACTGTGAAAGCGATTCGCCGGTTTACCGTCCGCCCCGTTCTGCCACCCGAGTTGGGTGCCCTCGACGAGTTGGCGGCGAACCTCCGATGGTCCTGGCACCAGCCGACCATCGACCTGTTCCGCGACGTCGACTCGCGCCTGTGGGAGACCGACGCCGACCCGGTTGGTCTGCTGGGTGAGGTAACGCCGGATCGCCTCGCCGCACTCGCGGCCGACCCCGGCTTCGTCGGCCGCGTCGACGCGTTGCGCGACGACCTGCGCGCGTACCTCGCGGAGCCGCGCTGGTACCAGACGCTCGGCGCCGAGGTGCCGCGCTCGATCGCGTACTTCTCGCCCGAGTTCGGCATCGCCGCCGCCCTGCCGCAGTACTCGGGTGGCCTCGGCATCCTGGCCGGAGACCACCTGAAGAGCGCCTCCGACCTCGGCGTGCCGCTCATCGGCGTCGGCCTGTTCTATCGTTCCGGGTACTTCCGTCAGACCATCTCGCGCGAGGGCTGGCAGGAGGAGAGCTATCCCGTCGTCGACCCCGACGGCCTGCCGATGCGGGTGTTGCGCGGCCCCGACGGGTCGGCGGCATCCGTCGTGCTGGCGCTGCCCGAGGGTCGCACCCTCACGGCGCACATCTGGAGATTGGATGTCGGGCGGGTGCCGCTGCTGCTGCTCGACACCGACATCCCCGAGAACGCCGACGAGCTGCGAGGTGTCACCGATCGGCTGTACGGCGGCGGTGGCGAGCACCGGCTGTTGCAGGAGCTGCTGCTCGGCATCGGCGGCACGCGTGCGGTGAAGATCTTCGCGGGCCTCGACGGCCGCGACGAGCCGGAGGTGTTCCACAGCAACGAGGGGCACGCCGGGTTCCTCGGGCTCGAACGCGCCGCCGACCTGATCGGTGAGGGGCTGACCTTCGACCAGGCGTTGCGTGTCGTGCGGGCCGGGACCGTGTTCACCACCCACACTCCGGTGCCGGCAGGAATCGACAGGTTCGAGGCGCCGCTCGTGGAACGTTACTTCTCCACCCACCTGCTGCCCGGTGTGGACGTCGCCGATGTGCTGGCTCTGGGAGTCGAGCCCGGCGCGCCCGCCGACGCGCCGCCGACCTTCAACATGGCCGTCATGGGTCTGCGGCTCGCCCAACGGGCGAACGGCGTCTCGAAACTGCACGGCGAGGTCAGCCGCTCGATGTTCAACGCGCTGTGGCCGGGCTTCGACGCCGACGACGTGCCGATCGGGTCGGTGACCAACGGCGTGCACGCCCCCACCTGGACCGACCCCGAGGTGGCGGCGCTCGCCGCCACCACACTCGGCACCCGTGACACGACGGCCGCCGACTGGGCCTCGCCCGCGGTGAGCGACGCCGACCTGTGGAACCTGAAGCGGCGGATGCGCGGGCACCTCGTCGACGACGCCCGGCAGCGGATGTCGGCCGCCTGGGCCGAGGAGAACCCCGGCATCGCCGACCCCGCCTGGTTCCGCGACCTACTCGATCCCGACGTGCTCACGATCGGCTTCGCCCGCCGCGTGCCGACCTACAAGCGCCTCACGCTCATGTTGCACGACCCCGAGCGGCTACGAGCGCTGCTCAACCACGCGGAGCGGCCCATCCAGCTGGTCATCGCCGGAAAGTCGCACCCCGCCGACGACGAAGGCAAGCGACTCATCCAGAAGCTCGTCGAGTTCGCGCAAGCGCCCGACGTGCGCCAGCGCATCGTGTTCCTGCCCAACTACGACATCGGCATGGCCAAACGGCTCTACCCGGGCTGCGACATCTGGCTCAACAACCCATTGCGTCCGCTGGAGGCCTGCGGAACCTCTGGCATGAAGGCGGCGCTCAACGGGGCGCTCAACCTGTCGATCCTCGACGGCTGGTGGAACGAGTACTACGACGACCGCAACGGCTGGGCGATCCCGTCGGCCGACTCCGCGGGCGACGGCGCGGAACGCGACGCCCTCGAGGCCGCCGCGCTCTACGACCTGCTCGAACACCAGATCACGCCGCGGTTCTACGAACGCGGGGAGGACGGCATCCCGGTGAAGTGGGTCGCCGACATGCGCCACACGCTCGCCACCCTGTCGCCGGAACTGTCGGCCGACCGCATGGTGCGCCAGTACGTCGAGACCCTGTACGCGCCGGCGGCGGTCGCCGAACGGGCGATCACCGCGTCGTCGTTTCAGCCCGCGCGCGACTTGGCTGCCTGGACGGCGCGCGTCGAAGCCGGGTGGACGGGGGTGCACGTCGCCTACGTCGAATCCGGCGGAGTGGATGCGACTCCGCAGCTCGGCGAGCAGTTGCATGTGCGGGCCTACGTCGAGTTGGGGGAGCTCTCACCCGACGACGTCAAAGTCGAACTCGTCCATGGCCACGCCCGCGAAGGCGACGAGCTCACCGACATCCGTCGTCTGCGGCTCGACTTCGAGTCGCAGGAGCCCGACTCGCCCGCGACCTTCCACAACAGCGTGGCTCTCGACCGGTCCGGGTCGTTCGGCTACACCGTGCGGGTCGTGCCCAATCACCCCCTTCTGGCGACCCCCGCCGAACTGGGGTTGCTCGCGACGGCCCAACCCTCGGTGGTCGAGTAGCGCCCGCACGGTGCTACTCGACCACCGAAGTTTCAGCGCGCGATGTCTGCGACCACGGCTGAGGTGGCGCGGATGAGGTCGGCGGGGGTGAGTTCCAGGTCGAGCCCGCGCCGTCCGCCGCTCACGAACACTGTGTCCCACAGCTCGGCGGTCTCGTCGAGCACCGTCTCGTGCCGGGACTTCTGTCCGATCGGGGAGATGCCGCCGACGACGTAACCGGTCCGGCGTTCGGCGAGGGCGGCATCCGCCATCACCGCCTTCTTACCGCCGGCGGCCGCCGCGAGCGCCTTCAGGTCGAGCTTGCCGGCAACCGGCACGATGCCCACCACGAGGCGCCCGTCGACGTCGGCGAGCAGGGTCTTGAACACCCGGTCGGGCTCGACCCCGAGGGCATCCGCCGCTTCACGACCGAAGTCGGTGACAGCGGGGTCGTGCAGGTACGAGCGCTCCGTGAACGGGATGCCCGCCGCCCGCAGAGCCGCGATCGCCGGGGTGCTCAGGAGGTGATTCCCGTCGGCACCGTGGAGAAGATGAAGGTGAGGTAGACCACGAAGAACACGATGCCGAGCACCGTGACGATGATGCCGATGATCAGGCCGGCCATCGCGATGCCCCGACCGCTGTTGGGGTTGCCCGCCGCCTCAGCCTGCTTGGCGCGGGCCAGGCCGAAGGCCGAGAGGATGATGCCCACGATCGACGCGATCACACCCAGGATGATCCAGCCGCCCGCCGACACGATGAGTCCGGCGATCGCGAGGCCGTTCGAACGCGCGCCGTAGGCCGGGGCGCCGTACGGTGCCGCGACGTAGGGCGACCCCGGAGAGTAGGCCGGAGGGGTCGCGAACGTCGGCGGGGCGTACGGGTCGGGTCGTCCTGCCGACGCAGGGTTGCCGTAGGTGAACCCCGTCGGGTCGGCGACGGGGGCGACGGCGGGCGTCGCAGCCCCGGCGCCGGCGGCACGCTTCTGATCGGACCACCCGGAGCCGTTCCACCAGCGCTCGCCGGCAGGGTTCTCGGGATCCCGGTACCAGCCGGCCTGCGGGGGTGCGACGTCAGACATGAGTATGAATCTAGTGGGCTCGGAACAAGAGCATCGTGGTCGGGCCGACGGGCAGCTCCTCACCCGGCACGTGTTCGGGTTCGCGGTCGCTGATGTCGTCTTCCGACGAGTCCCACAGCAGCGTGTACGCGGTGACGCCCTCGTGTTGCGGCAGGGTGACGGTCACCTCGGTCTCGAGGCCGTGCACGACCAGCAGGATGCGGTTGAACGCTTCGAACTCGGGTGTCGACGCCGCGAGGTACTGGAGGGTGCGCTCGGCGGGGGAGTCCCAATCCTCGAGCGACATCGACAGGCCCTGCTTGTTGTGCCAGTCCATCTGCGTCGCGCTCGGTGTCGTCTCCCCGAACCGGCCGAAGCGCACCGGCCGAAGGGCCGGGTTCTCGCGTCGCAACTCCAGCAGGTGCCGCGCGACGGCGTGCAGCTCGTGCTGCCACTCCTCGCGCTCCCACGGCATCCAGGTCAGCTCCGAGTCGTGGCAGTACGCGTTGTTGTTGCCGCGCTGGCTGCGCCCGAACTCGTCGCCCGCGGTGAGCATCGGGATGCCGGCCGAGAGCAGCAGGGTGCCGAGCAGGTTGCGGATCGCCCGCCGCCGCGCCGCGAGGATGTCGGTGTCGGTCGTCGGACCCTCGACGCCGTGGTTGTACGACTTGTTGTCGTTCGATCCGTCGCGGTTGTCTTCACCGTTGCCGATGTTGTGCTTCTGGTCGTACGACACCAGGTCCCACGCGGTGAAGCCGTCGTGCGCGGTGATGAAGTTGACGCTTGCCAGCGGGCCGCGCTCGAGGGCGAAGACGTGGTTCGATCCCGCGAGCCGCCGCGCGAGCGATCCGATGCCCTCGCTGGGCAGCCCGTCGGCCTGGCGCGCGTCGGCGACGTCACGAAGCCAGAAGTTGCGCATCCGGTCGCGGTAGCCGTCGTTCCACTCCGAGTACCCCGACGGGAAGTTGCCGACCTGCCAGCCGCCCATACCGACATCCCACGGTTCGGCGATCATCTTCACCCCGGCGAGCTCCGGGTCGTCGCGGATCGCCAGCAGCAGCGGATGCTCGGGGTCGAACTCGGCACCCTCGCCGCGGCCGAGGGTCGCGGCGAGGTCGAAGCGGAAGCCATCCACCTGCACTTCGTTCGCCCAGTACCGCAGCGAGTCGAGCACCAGCCGCTGCGCGACCGGACGCGAGAAGTCGATCGTGTTGCCGCATCCCGTGGTGTCGATGTACTGGCCGGTGTCGTCCTGCCGGTAGTACGACGCGTTGTCGAGCCCGCGGAACGAGAACACCGGGCCGCCCCGGCCCTCTTCCGCGGTGTGGTTGTAGACGACATCCAGCACGACTTCGAGTCCGGCCTCGTGCAACAGCCGCACCATGCCCTTGAACTCGCGTAACACGGCGCCGGTGCCGCCGGCCTGCGCCGCCCGGGTCGCGTATCCGGCGTGCGGGGTGAAGAAGTTGAGAGTGTTGTAGCCCCAGTAGTTGACGAGACCCATCTTCTGCAGCCGCTGCTCGCTGACGCTCTGATGCACCGGCAGCAGCTCGAGGGTCGTGACGCCGAGCTCTTTCAGGTACTCGATCGCGGCCGGGTGGGCGAGGCCGGCATAGGTGCCACGCAGCTCCTCGGGGATGTCGGGGTTCAGTTTCGTGAAGCCCTTGACGTGCACCTCGTAGACGACCGTGTGGTCGAGGGGCACACCCGGCTTGGCGGCGCCGCCCCAGTCGAACGCGTCGTCTTGCACGTAGCCGCGCCACTCGCCGCTGCCCGTGCGGGCGAGGCCGCGGGCGTAGGGGTCGAGCAGGTTCTTCTTCGGGTCGAACGCGTGGGTCGGGCCCTTCGGCCCGCGGGCGCGGAGCGCGTAGTAGGCGCCCGGGCTCAGAGCCGGGGTCACGGCGCTCCACACCCCGGAGGAATCCTGGGTGAGCGAGACCGTCGTGCTCGCGAACGACGGGTCCTCGCCCTCGAAGACGCACAGGTCGACGCCCTGCGCGTTGGCGCTCCACACCCGGATCTCACCGCCGTCCGGGGTGCCGCGCACGCCGAGATCGCGGAACGGATCGGTGGCGGGCATGCGTTCCAGCGTAGGTCTTCCTAGGGTGGGGACATGTCCGTCTACCTCGATCACGCCGCGACGACGCCGATGCCGGTCGCGGTGCGCGAGGCGTACGTCGAGGCACTCGGGCTGGTGGGCAACCCCTCGTCGATCCACACGCACGGGCAGGCGGCGCGCGACCTGCTTGAAACCGGGCGGGAACGGGTAGCGGAATCCCTGGGAGTGGATGCGGTTGAGGTCGTGTTCACCGGGGGCGGCACCGAGGCGGTGAACCTCGCCATCAAGGGAACCTTCTGGTCTCGCAACCTCGGTGGTCGAGTAGCGCCCGACGGGCGCGTGTCGAGACCCCGCATCCTCACCACCCGCGCCGAGCACCACGCCACCCTCGACGCGGTCGACTGGCTGGTGCGGCACGAAGGCGCGATCGTCGACTGGATCGAGGTGGATGCCGTGGGCCGGCTGTCGCTGGAATCTCTCAAGCAGGCGCTCGCCCGGGAGCCGGAGAGCATCGCGCTGGTGACGGCCCTGTGGGCGAACAACGAGGTCGGCACGCTTCAGCCGGTCGCCGACATCGTGCGACTCGCCCATGCTGCGGGAGTGCCCGTGCACCTCGACGCGATCGCCGCCTACGGCTCCGTGCCGATCGACGTGCCCGCGGTCGGGGCCGACCTGGTGTCGGTGTCGGCGCACAAGATCGGCGGGCCCGTCGGCATCGGCGCCCTCGTCGTCGCCCGCACCGCCACGGTCGAGCCGCTCATCCACGGCGGCAACCAGCAGCGCGCCCGCTCCGGCACCCAGGATGCCGCCGGCGCCGCCGCGTTCGGGGTGGCGGCCGGGGTGGTGCATGACACCGCGGCGCTCGCCGCCTTGCGCGACCGCCTCATCGCGGGGCTGGTCGGGCTGCCCGGCGTGGTGTTGCGCGGAGACCCCGACCCGGCCGGACGGCTGCCGGGCAACGTGCACGCGACCTTCGCGGGGTGCGACGGCGACGCGCTGCTCTACCTACTCGACCGCGAAGGCTTCTCGGTGTCGACCGGTTCCGCGTGCCAAGCGGGCGTCGCCGAGGTGTCGCACGTGCTCGCCGCGATGGGGGTGCCGGTCGACGAGGCGCGGGGCGCGCTGCGGTTCACGCTCGGCGCCGACACGACACCCGCGGCGATCGAGGCGCTGCTTGCGACTCTGCCGCGAGTCCTCGACCAAGCCCGCACCGCGTCCGCTCGACGCTGAAGGCTACTGGCGCGCAGCGCGGCGGGCGGCCTGCTCGACGGGATCCGGAATCGGAAGGGCCGCGATGAGGCGCTGCGTGTAGGGATCCTGCGGCGAGCCCAGCACCTGGGAGGTCGGGCCATGTTCGGCGATCTCGCCGCGATGCAGCACGACGACGCGGTGCGCGAGCAAGTCGACCACCGCGAGGTCGTGCGTGATGAACAGGCAGGCGAACCCGAAGCGTTCCTGCAGTTCGGCGAACAGCTCGAGCACCCGGGCCTGCACCGACACGTCGAGCGCACTCGTCGGTTCGTCGGCGATCAGCAGCTTCGGGTCGAGGGCGATGGCCCGAGCCAGGGAGGCCCGCTGTCGTTGTCCGCCGGAGAGTTCGTGGGGAAAGCGGTCGCCGTAGTCGCCGGGCAACTGCACGGCGTCGAGCAACTCGTCCACCTTGCCGCGCGCCGCCGCCGGGTTCGACGCCTCGCCGTGCACGACGAGCGGCTCGGCGATGCAGTCGGCGATCGTCAGCAACGGGTTGAAGCTCGAGGCCGGGTCTTGGAAGACGAACCCGAGTTCGCGGCGCTTGGGCCGGAAGTCGCGCTCTCGTCCGCCGGCGAGTTCGGTGCCGAGCACCTGCAGCGACCCGCCGGTGACCCGGGTGAGGCCGGCGATCGCGCGCCCGATCGTCGTCTTGCCCGATCCCGACTCGCCGACGAGGCCCACCACCTCGCCGGGCCGGATGTCGAAACTCACCGCCGAAACGGCCCGGAACGCCTTGCGGCCCAGGCGCCCGGCGTAGTCGATCGAGAGGTCGAGAGCGACCACGACGGGCACTGCGGCGGCATCCCCCGTGAACGCCCGGTCGACGATTTCAAGCCGCGGCACGGCCGCGAGCAGGCGCTGCGTGTACGGGTCGCGGGGGTGAGCGAACAGCTCCCGAACCGGCGCGGTTTCGACGATTTCGCCCTCGTACATCACCGCGACGCGATCCGCGAGATCGGCGACGACGCCCATGTTGTGGGTGATCAGCACGATCGCGGTGCCGAACTCGTCGCGCAGGGTGCGCAGCAGGTCGAGGATCTCGGCCTGCACCGTGACGTCGAGAGCAGTCGTCGGCTCGTCGGCGACGATCACGGCGGGTCGCAGCGCAAGTGCCATCGCGATGACGATGCGCTGCTTCTGGCCGCCCGAGAACTGGTGCGGGTAATCGTCGACGCGGCGCTCAGGGTCGGGAATGCCGACTCGGCCGAGCACGTCGATCGCCGTCGCGCGGGCGTCGGCCTTCGAGACCTTGCCGTGGGCGCGCAGCCCTTCCGCCAACTGCCAGCCGACCGTATAGACGGGATTGAGCGACGTCGAGGGCTCCTGGAAGATCATCGCCGCGGCGGGGCCGCGGAGGGCCCGCATCCGGTCGGGGGAGAGGCCGACGACATCCGTTCCGGTGAGCAGCACCGCGCCGTCGACGCGCGCCGTCTCGGGAAGCAGCCCTAAGATGCTGCGGCCCGTGACGGTCTTGCCGCTGCCGGATTCGCCGACGATCGCGAGCACCTCACCGGCGCGCACGTCGAGGTCGATGCCGCGGACCGCGGCAACATCGCCGCCGTCGGTTGCGAAGGTGATGTCGAGGTCGCGGATCTCGACCGCGAGCGCGTCCCGCGAACCGGTCATCACGGCACCTCCCCGAGTTCTTCGCGTGCCATCGGGGTCGACTGCGCGGCGGCGTCGGCCGGGGTCGCGGCGGCACGGCGCCGGGCCCGCAGACGCGGGTCGGCGAGGTCGTTGAGGCTCTCGCCGACGAGCGTGATGCCGAGCACGACGAGCACGATCGCGGACCCGGGGAAGACCGACGTCCACCAGATGCCGCTCGTGACGTCGGCGATCGAGCGGTTGAGGTCGTAGCCCCACTCGGCTGCTGCGGTCGGCTCGATCCCGAATCCCAGGAAGCCGAGGGCGGCGAGTGTCAGGATCGCCTCCGAACTGTTGAGCGTGAAGATGAGCGGCAGGGTGCGGGTCGCGTTGCGGAACACGTGACGGAACATGATCCGCGGCGTCGACGCCCCGATGACGAGGGCCGACTCGACGTACGCCTCCGGCTTGATGCGCACCGCCTCGGCGCGGATGACGCGGAAGTACTGCGGGATGAAGACGACCGTGATCGAGACGGCCGCCGCGAACACGCCGCCGAGCAGGCTCGAGCGACCGCCCGAGATGACGATCGCCGCGACGATCGCGAGCAGCAGCGTCGGGAACGCGTAGACGGCATCGGCGATCACGACGAGCACTCGGTCGAGCCAGCCGCCGAGGTAACCCGAGAGCAGGCCGAGCAGGATGCCGACGAAGATCGACAGCAGCACCGCGACGACGATCACCATCAGCGCCGTCTGGCTGCCCCAGATGACGCGTGACAGCACGTCGTAGCCGCCGACGGTCGTTCCCAGCAGGTGCTCGGCGCTCGGCGGCTGCTGCGCGCCGAAGCGTTCACCGTCGACCGACAGCTGGTTGTACCCGAACGGCGCGAGAACGGGGGCGAAGATGGCGGCGAGCACGAAGATCGCGCAGATCACGAGCCCCGCGGTGAGCATGCCGCGCTGGAGGCCGACCGACTGCCGGTACTGGTGCACGATCGGCAGTCGCGCGAACGAGAAGCGGCGATGCGGGGCGGCCATCAGTACCTCACCCGTGGGTCGATGAGCGCCGCGATGATGTCGACGAAGAAGTTGGTGAGCGCGACGATCACGGCGAGCAGTGCAACGATCCCCTGCACCGCGACGAAGTCGCGCGCCGACAGGTAGTGCGCGAGCTGGAAGCCGAGACCCTCCCACTCGAAGGTGGTCTCGGTGAGCACCGCGCCGCCGAGCAGCATCGCGACCTGGAGGCCGATGACGGTGATGATCGGGATGAGCGCCGGCTTGAACGCGTGCTTGCGCACGAGACGCACCTCGCTGATGCCGCGCGAGCGGGCCGCGTCGACGTAGGGCATCGCGAGCGTTCCGATGACGTTGGTGCGCACAAGGCGCAGGAAGACGCCCGCCGTGAGCAGGCCGAGCGCGATGCCGGGCAGGACCGCGTGCGACAGCACGTCGCCGATGACGGCGGGGCTGCCGGTGCGCACGGCGTCGATCAGGTAGATGCCCGTCGGATTGTCGATGCGGCCGAGAGCGAGTTCGACGCGCACCGACGCGCGTCCCGCGACGGGCAGAACGTCGAGGCCGACCGCGAAGATCAGCTTGAGCAGCAGACCCGCGAAGAAGACGGGTGTTGCGTAGCAGAGGATCGCGAAGACCCGCAGCACGGCGTCGCCCCACCGGTCGCGAACGGCGGCCGACAGCATCCCGAGGGGAATGCCGACGACGAGTGCGACGAGTAACGCGTAGATCGCGAGTTCGAGCGTCGCGCCGCCGTAGCGCAGCAGCACATCGGTCACCTGCTGGTTGTCGGTGAGCGTCGTGCCGAAGTTGAGGGTGAACACCTGGCCGAGGTACTCCAGGTACTGCACCATGATCGGCCGGTCGTAGCCAGCCTCGTGGATGCGCTCCGCGAGCTGGTCGGCAGGGAGCCGGCCGCCGAGCGCGGCGGTGATCGGGTCACCGGTGACCCGCATGAACAGGAACACCATCGACACGAGGATGAAGACGGTCGGAAAGATGAGCAGGAAGCGCACGACCAGGTAGCGGCCGAGCGACCCCCCGCCGGAGCGTGCGGAGACGGCGGAAACCGGCGACGCCTCGGTCGTGGTCATAGGTGGAAGCTTCTCATTTTCGGGAAGTCGGGCGGTGCCGCCGGTGGGGGTGGCCCGTCGCTGCGGGCCACCCCCGGGCGGACATCAGGTCAGCGCGTGACCGGAGCCCAACGGAACTTGAACGACGCATCCAGCACGATGCCGTCGATGTCGGTACCCGACACCGCGACCTGCGCACCCTGGAGGTACGGCACGGTCGAGAGCTGCTCGGCCACCGCCGCCTGGATGTCGCCGATGAGCGCCTCCCGCTCGCCGGCGTCGGGAGTGACCGCCTGCTGGAGGATCATCTCGTCGACGGCCGGGTCGGTGAAGTGGTTGCCGAGGAAGTTCTGCGTGAGGAAGAACGGCGACAGGTAGTTGTCGGCGTCGGAGTAGTCCGGGAACCAGCCGAGCTGGTACGCCGGGTAGACGTCGGCGGTGCGGTCTTCGGAGTACTGCACCCACTCGGTCGACTGCAGGTTGACGGCGAACAGCCCGTCGGCCTCCAGCTGGTCTTCGATGAGGGCGTACTCGTCACCCGAGCTCGGGCCGTAGTGGTCGGGGCTGTACTGCAGGTTGAGCTCGACCGGCGTCGTGACTCCCGCGTCGGCGAGGATCTGCGTGGCGTTCTCGACCGAGGGGCCGCCGTCGCCGTCGCCGTAGAGGTCCTTGAGCACCTCGGTAGCACCAGCGAAGCCGTCGGGCACGAAGGAGTACAGCGGCGTGTAGGTGCCCTTGTAGACCTGCTCCGAGATGGCGTCGCGGTCGATGAGCGACGCGACCGCCTGGCGCACGGCGAGCGCCTTGGCCGGGTCGGCCTCCGCGGTCGTCGCGCCGAACGGCTGGGTGTTGAAGTTGAACACGATGTAACGGATCTCGCCACCGGGGCCGTCGTGAACGGTGACATTGTCGTTGCCGCTCAGGTCTTCGACGTCGGTCGCCGACAGGCTGCGATAGGCGACATCGATCTCGCCCTCCTGCACGTCGAGCTTGAGGTTCGACGAGTCGGCGTAGTAGCTGAGGATGACGCCGTCGTTGGCGGGAGCCTCGATGAGGCCGCGGTACTCCGGGTTCGGAGCGAGCTCGACGGTCTGGTTGAAGTCGTAGCTCGTGATGACGTAGGGGCCACCGAACGCGTTCGCGTCGACGATCTCGTTGTCGGGGGTCAGCGCGTCGGCCGAGAACACTTCATCGTCGACGATCGCGCCGGGGAAGCTGGTCAGGATGAACGGGAAGACCTGGTCGTTCTCGCTCTTGAGATGGAAGACGACGGTCGTATCGTCGACGGCTTCGACGCTGTCGAGGTTGTAGAGCAGGCTCGACGCGCCGTTGGGGTCGGCGATCGCGATGTTGCGCTCGAACGAGAAGACGACGTCGTTGGCGTCGAGCACGTTGCCGTTCGCCCAGGTCAGGCCTTCCGGCAGCGTCACGGTGTACTCGTCGGGAGCGGTGAACTCGGCGGTCTCGGCGAGCGACGGCTCGACCTCGGTGCTGTCGAGAGCGGTGTCGACCAGGTAGGGGAAGACGTTGATCTGCAGCGCGAGCGACCCGTTGTCGTAGGAGCCGGCGGGATCGAGCGTTGTGACCTTATCGGTGGTGCCGACGAGGATGATGTTGTCGTCGCCGCCCGGGTCGCCGCCGCTGGCGCAACCGGCGAGCACGAGTGCCGCCGCGATGGGAGCCGCGACGAGGGCGACGCGGGTGCGCGTCTTTCGGAGGGTGTTCATTCCCCTTGCCTCTCTCTGGTGATTCACGAAAAGGAGGGGTCGCTTGTGGCAGCCCCCCAGCCTGTACCCCGTTCGGGGGGTACAGCACCTGTTAGGTCTAACACACCGCTTCGGATTTGTCGTCGTGGAGTGAGCGGATCGTTACCGGCGCGAAACACTCGGCGGCGCACGCGGGCAATCGCTCTCGCAGCCACCACGGGCAACGCCAGCTACCCTGGAGGGCGAAGAGAGGGACGTGCAGTGAAGGTTCTGAGCCTGTGAAGGTTCTCGCGGCGATGAGCGGCGGCGTCGACAGCGCCGTGGCCGCCGCGCGCGCCGTCGACGCGGGGCACGAGGTCGTCGGCGTGCACCTCGCGCTCTCCCGGCAGCGCGGCACCCTGCGCACCGGTAGTCGCGGCTGTTGCACGATCGAAGACGCGATGGATGCCCGCCGCGCGGCGAATCTGCTCGGCATCCCGTTCTACGTGTGGGACTTCTCAGAGCGCTTCGCCGAGGATGTCGTCGAGGACTTCGTCGCCGAGTACAGCGCCGGTCGCACCCCCAACCCGTGCCTGCGCTGCAACGAGAAGATCAAGTTCGCGGCGCTCATGGAGAAGGCCCTCGCCCTCGGCTTCGACGCCGTCGCGACCGGGCACTACGCCGACATCCGCATCGCCCCCGACGGGTCGCGCGAGCTGCACCGAGCCGCGACCTGGGCGAAAGACCAGTCCTACGTGCTCGGCGTGCTGACCGCGTCGCAGCTCGAGCACGCGATGTTCCCGCTCGGCGACACGCCGTCGAAGAATCTCGTGCGCGCCGAGGCCGCCGCCCGCGGGCTCACGGTGGCGCAGAAGCCCGACTCGCACGACATCTGCTTCATCCCCGATGGCGACACCCGCGGCTGGCTGTCGGAGCGGGTCGCCCTTGCGGAGGGAGCCATCCTCGACCGATCGGGCGAGCGCGTCGGCACCCACCCGGGAGCGCTCGCGTTCACCGTCGGGCAGCGGAAGGGTCTCGACATCGGGTTCCCGGCCGCCGACGGCAAGCCGCGCTACGTGCTCGAGGTGCGACCGAAGACCAACGAGGTCGTGGTCGGGCCGCGCGAGGCCCTCGCCATCGGGCAACTGGCGGGCTCCCGGATCAGCTGGGCCGGGATGCCGCCCGCCGACCCCGCGACCGCATTCGACTGCGAGGTGCAGGTGCGGGCGCACGGAGACCCCGTCCCCGCGTCCGCGCGCGTCGCCGACGGCGACCTCGTCGTGACCCTGCGGGAGCCGCTCGATGGCGTCGCCCCGGGGCAGAGCGCCGTCATCTACGTCGGCACCCGGGTGCTCGGTCAGTGCACGATCGACCGCACCGTATCGGCGGTCCCGGCGGGCGTCTGACGGGCGTCGGTCGTCGTTCCTAAGCTGAACCCATGCCCCGCGGATCGCACTCCGACCCTCTCGAGCAATGGCCGCAACGCACGAGCGCCGATCTCGCGGCGGCGAAGGCCGAGGCCGATGACCTGACCGCCCGCATCCTCGAGCTGCGCGAGGCGTACTACGAGCGCGACACCGTGCTGGTCGACGACGCCGACTACGACGCGCTGATGCGCCGTCTCGAGGAGCTCGAGCGGCTGCATCCGGAGTTGCAGAGCCAGGACAGCCCCACGCAGACCGTGGGCGGGTCGGCGGCGAAGCTGTTCGACCCGGTGCGGCACGCCGAGCGGATGCTGAGCCTCGACAACGTGTTCAGCCGCGACGAATTCCTCGCCTGGGCCGCGAAGGTCGAACGCGACTCCGGCCGCCGCGTCGACTACCTGTGCGAGCTGAAGATCGACGGGCTCGCCCTCAACCTGCGGTACGAGAACGGAACGCTCGTCTCGGCCGCGACCCGCGGCGACGGCGTGGTGGGCGAAGACGTCACCGAGAACGTGCGGATGATCGCCTCCATCCCGCGGCGCCTCGAGGGCGAGGGCCATCCGCCGATCGTCGAGGTACGTGGCGAGGTGTTCTTCACCGTCGACGCCTTCGAGCACCTCAACGCCGCCCAGGTCGCCGCCGGCGAGCGGGTGTTCGCCAACCCCCGCAATGCGGCATCCGGCTCTCTTCGGCAGAAGGAGGAGGGCAAACAGGGCGAGGCGCTCGCCCGCATGCGCTCCCGCATCGGGCGGCTGTCGATGCTCGTGCACGGCATCGGCGCGTGGCCCGACCCGCCCGTGGCGGCGCAGTCGCAGGTGTACGAGCTGCTCGCGAGCTGGGGGCTGCCGACCTCCACCCGCTTCGAGGTCACGAAGGATGCCGCGGGCGCCGCCGCCTTCATCGAGCGGTACGGCGAAAACCGCCATTCGGTCGAGCACGAGATCGACGGCGTCGTCGTGAAGGTCGACGAACTCGCGCTGCACGACGAACTCGGCGCCACGAGCCGCGCGCCGCGCTGGGCGATCGCCTACAAGTACCCGCCCGAACAGGTGAACACCAAGCTGCTCGACATCGTCGTGTCGATCGGCCGCACCGGCCGGGCGACGCCGTTCGCCGTCATGCAGAAGGTGCGCGTCGCCGGCTCCGAGGTGCGGCAAGCGACCCTGCACAATCAGGATGTCGTCAAGCTCAAGGGCGTGCTCATCGGCGACACCGTCGTATTGCGCAAGGCGGGCGACGTGATTCCCGAGGTGCTCGGGCCCGTCGTCGAATTGCGCGACGGCTCCGAGCGCGAGTTCGTGATGCCGACGAACTGCCCCGAGTGCGGAACGCCCCTGGCGCCCGCGAAGGAGGGCGACGTCGACCTGCGCTGCCCGAACGCGCGGTCGTGCCCGGCGCAGGTGCGCGGGCGGGTCGAGCACATCGGATCCCGCGGCGCCCTCGACATCGAGGGGCTCGGCGAGATCGGCGCCGTCGCGCTGACGCAGCCCGACATCCCGTCGCCGCCGCCGCTCGTCACCGAGGCCGGCCTGTTCGCCCTCACGATGGATGATCTGCTGCCGATCGAGGTGCGCGTGCGCGACGCCGAGACCGGCATCGTGAAAGTGGATGCCGAGGGTCACCCCGATCTGCGCAGCCCGTTCCGGCGCATCGTCTCAGCCGCCCGCAAAGACCAGCCCGCCGTGACGGGCCCGTCGGCCGCGGCGGAGAAGCTGCTCGATGAACTTCAGAAGGCCACGTCGAAAGAGCTGTGGCGCTTTCTCGTCGCCCTGTCGATCCGCCACGTCGGGCCGGTCGCGGCGCGGGCGCTCGCGGCGTACTTCGGGTCGCTCGACGCGATCCGGGCGGCGACGCGCGACGAACTCGCGGCCGTCGAGGGCGTCGGAGGCATCATCGCCGATGCCGTACTCGAGTGGTTCGAGGTCGACTGGCACGTCGAGATCGTCGAAGCGTGGGCGCGGGCGGGGGTGCCGTGGAGCATCCCCGATCACCCGGGTCCGGGTCTGGCGGGGGGAGGCGACGGCGTGCTCGCCGGGCTGACCGTCGTCGCGACCGGGTCGCTCGAGGGCTACTCGCGCGAGGAGGCGCAGGAGGCGATCCTGCGCGCCGGGGGCAAGGCGGCATCCAGCGTCTCGAAGAAGACCGACTTCGTCGCGGCCGGCCCGGGCGCGGGATCGAAACTGGGCAAAGCCGAAGAGCTCGGGGTGCGCATCATTGACGCGGCGCAGTTCAAGCTGCTCGTCGAGCAGGGCCCGGCGGCACTGCCGCCTCGCGAGCAGAAATCCACGACGTTCGGCGGATAGAACGCTCCGTGCACCGGCTTTCGACCGAGTCCGTCGTCGGGCGGGGTGCGACGGCTCGCCGAGCCTGAGCACGCGATTTCGCCCCTCGCCGGTCGCGACGGTATTCGGGGTACAGGCGCGCTGCAAAGTCGGCCTCAGCGTCGCGTCATAGTCCAGGCCCTTCGCCGTCTCTTCTGGTGAGACACCCATGCGGATGCGGGTCCGCGAGGCGTCGACTGGCGGCGCATCGGGGAATGGGTCCTGATCCCCCACCCCCGGTGCGTCGCTACGCCGCGTCGAGAGGTGTCGCCGAAGAATGGCCCACGGGTCATGAGAGGGGCCGCCGCACGATCTGACAGAACGCGTCAGGGCGCGTTTCGGGGTACACCAGCCACCCCGATCTGCCCGCAGCGCATCGCAACGGATTCCGTCGTCACCACTCGTCTCGCGGGTTCCACGGCTCGCCCCCGTGACCCTCGAATGGGGTGAGAACGTCCCCCTGTGTCCCCAATCCGGGGGACAAAACCGCGGATTTGGGGGCGTTTTGACGCGCCCGCGGGGTCGGCCCCCCATTTGGGTGGCACCTTGACCCTAGAATGCGGGGTGTACGGTGATGTCCTCCTTCGCGAGGTGGGCGCTCCGTGCGCTGGGCGATGGGACAACCCGACGTGCTGGTCGACGTCACGGCTTTTCTGGCTACCCCGGCGATCGCAGCGATCGTTTCCGGGGTCTTCGGCATGTCGTCGTCCGTGGCTCCCGTCACCATCGCGACCGTCTCGGAAGCCCTCGCCCGGCCCGCCGTCACGTCGGTCGCGAACGGCATCCCGCAGCCCTTCGTCGGCCCCGACCCGGTCGGTGGCTCCTCGCTCGAGACCATCGCCCGTCTCGACGGCGTGGGGCTGCTCGACCGGCTCGTCGACCTCACCCCGAGCGACCGCACCGAGTTCGTCGAGCTGTACCCCGAAGTGATCGGCGAGCTCAGTGCGCGCCCGCCCGCCGCACGCGACGTCGCCACCTGGTGGTCCCACACCCCGGCGGTCGCGCGCGAACAACTGGCGAACGACCTGCCCGGTGTCGTCGGCAGCCTCGAAGGAGTGCCGTACGCCCAGCGCGACCTCGCCAACCGCACCTTCCTCGCGCAGACCGAAAGCGGCATCCACGCCCAGCTGGATGCCGGGGTCGGTCGGGCAATGGAAGACGAACTGCGGGCGCGCCTGAACATGCTCGAGGCGGTCGAGGCGTCGCTGATCACCGGGCCGTCAGGCGAGCGGCGCAGCCTCGTTCTGCTCGACGTGACCGGGCAGGGGCGTGCCGTGATCGCGGTCGGCGACCTGAGCAGTGCCGAGTACGTGACGTTCTTCGTGCCGGGCATGTACGTCGGGGTGGCGGAACAACTGGTCGACTGGACCGGCAACGCCGAGACATCGCTCATCGAACAGCAGGAGTGGCTCGAACGCCTCGGAGCGGAGGGCGACGTCGCGACCGTCGCCTGGATCGGCTACCAGACGCCCACCGTCGTGAACATCGCCGGACTCGACCTCGCCTACCAAGGCCGGGATGCTCTCACGGGGTCGGTGCAGGGCCTCGATGCGGTACGCGCCGCCACCGCGCAGGCGCCTGCCGATGGCCCCTACGTGTCGATCGTCGCCCACTCCTACGGTTCGACCGCCGCGATGCTCGCGCTGCAAGAGAACGACATCACCGTCGACGCGCTCGTGCTCGTCGGATCGCCCGGCAGCCCGGCGAAGAGCGTCGACGACCTGAAGGTGGCCGGGGGCAACGTCTGGGTCGCGGCCGCGGCGACCGACCCGGTGCCACGCAGCGGGGTGTTCGGCAGTCAGCCGCTCGACGACGACTTCGGCGCGACGAAGTTCTCGGTGGTGGCCACGACCGACCCGATCACGGGCGAACAGCTCGACGACATCAACGGCCACGTGTACTACTTCTGGCCCGGAACGACGTCGGTGCGCAACACGGCGCTCATCGCGATCGGTCGCGGCGACCTCGCCACGACCGACACCGCGCCGGCGAAGGCGTTCGCGCGATAGGGCCGGCGCAACGGCCCGAGGGGGGTTCGCCCGCCTCGTAGACTTCGGTGGTGTCTGAACGCCGGATAGAGCCTGTCGAAATCATCACCCCCGATGTCGTGTCGCATCTCGCGCATCTCGCCCGCATCGCTTTGACGGATGACGAGATCACCCGGCTCACCGGTGAGCTCGGGCAGATCGTCGACTCGGTCGCGAAGGTCGCCGAGGTGGCGACCGCCGACATACCGGCGACGAGTCACCCGATCCCGCTGGGGATGGTGACGCGGGCGGATGTCGTGGGCGAGACGCTGACCACGGAGCAAGCCTTATCGGGGGCGCCGGCGCATGAGCTCGGGCAATTCAAGGTGTCGAGCATTCTGGGGGAGGAGCAGTGAGCGACGACCTGACCACCGCATCCGCGGCGCGCCTCTCGGAGCTGCTCGCGTCGGGCCAGATCTCGAGCGTCGAGGTCACGCAGGCGCATCTCGACCGGATCGCCGCCGTCGACGGCGACATCCACGCTTTCCTGCACATCAACGTAGCCGCCCTCGAAACGGCCCGTACCGTGGATGCGCAGCGCGCCGCGGGTGACCCGCTGGGTGTGCTCGCCGGCATCCCGGTCGCCATCAAAGACGTGCTGTGCACGCTCGACATGCCCTCCACCGCCGGGTCGAAGATTCTCGAAGGCTGGATTCCGCCCTACGACGCCACGGTGGTGGCGCGGATGCGGGCGGCCGGGCTGGTGCCGCTCGGCAAGACCAACATGGACGAGTTCGCGATGGGCTCCTCGACCGAGCACTCCGCGTATGGCAACACCCACAACCCGTGGGACCTGACGCGTATCCCCGGTGGATCGGGTGGTGGATCGGCGGCGGCGGTGTCGGCGTTCGAGGCGCCGCTCGCTTTGGGCTCCGACACGGGTGGTTCGATCCGGCAGCCGGCGGCGGTGACCGGTTCGGTCGGCATGAAGCCCACGTACGGCGGGGTCTCGCGGTATGGGGCGATCGCGCTGGCGTCGTCGCTCGACCAGGTGGGTCCGGTGACCCGCACCGTGCTGGATGCCGGCCTGCTGCACGACGTCATCGGCGGGCACGACCCGCGCGACTCGACCTCCATTCCGGATGCCTGGCCGTCGTTCGCCGAGGCCGCGCGTGCCGGGCTGCGTGGTGAGGGCCTCAAGGGGCTGCGGGTCGGGGTCGTCGCGGAGTTGTCGCACGAGAGCCAGGGCTTCCAGCCGGGGGTGTTGCAGCGCTTCCGCGAGAGTCTTTCTTTGCTTGAAGCCCAGGGCGCCGAGATCGTCGAGGTGTCGGCGCCTTCGTTCGAGTACGCGATCGCCGCCTATTACCTGATTCTGCCGGCGGAGGCGTCGAGCAACCTCGCCAAGTTCGACTCGGTGCGCTTCGGCCTTCGGGTCGACGTGCCGGGCGGGACGGTCGAGGATGTCATGGCCGCTTCACGCGAGGCAGGTTTCGGTGACGAGGTGAAGCGCCGCATCATCCTCGGCACCTACGCCCTGTCGGCGGGCTACTACGACGCCTACTACGGGTCGGCGCAGAAGGTGCGCACGCTCATCCAGCGCGACTTCGCCGCCGCCTTCGCTCGCTGCGATGTGCTGGCGACCCCGTCGGCGCCGACGACCGCGTTCCCGCTCGGGTCGAAGGTGGATGACCCGCTGGCGATGTACCTCAACGACCTGACGACGATCCCGGCGAACCTCGCCGGCGTGCCCGGCATCTCGATCCCCGCCGGTCTCGCCCCGGAAGACGGGCTGCCGGTCGGCATCCAGTTCATGGCCCCCGCCCGCGAAGACGCCCGCCTCTACACCGTCGGTGCCGCCCTCGAGGCGCTGTTGGAAGAGCAGTGGGGCGGCCCGCTCTTGTCGAAGGCTCCCGCTCTCGCCTAACCCTCGGTGGTCGGTAAGCGCCGCCATCTCGGTGGTCGAGTAGCCGCGCAGCGGCGTGTCGAGACCCCGCCCCGAGTTACTCGACGGCAACGACGGTGCCGTCGGTGATGCGCACCAGTTCATCGAACGTGAGCGGGAACACCGCGTGCGAATGCCCGGCGGCCGCCCAGATCTCGGGGAACGTCTCGAGCAGGGGGTCGACGAGCGTACGCAGCGGCACCGGATGCCCGACGGGCGCAACTCCGCCGATCGCCTGACCAGTCGCGGAGCGCACGACCTCGGGGGTCGCCCGGTCGATCGACGTGACACCGATCCGCGCGGCGAGGGCGACGGTGTCGACGCGGTGGCCGCCCGACGTCATGACGAGGAGCGGCTCGGTGGTTTCGCCGGTGCGGGCGACGAACACCAGCGAGTTGGCGATGGCACCGACTTCGACCCCGAGTGCGGCGGCGGCTTCGGCCGCGGTGCGCGCGCCGTCGGGGATGTGGCGGATGCGGTCGGCTCCGGGCGCCCCGAGTTCGGTCAGGACGGCGCGCACCCGGAGTGCGGCGGCGGGAAGGTCGCTCACCGCTGGCTCCTCGCTGGCGTCGGGATATTCGGGTAGGCGGCCTCGATCAGGGTCTCCGCAGCTGCGCGCGCGTGGGCAGCGGCGGTGGGAGCACCCGCGATCGCGGCGGTGGTTTGGGCGCCTTCGCTGAGCAGCGAGAGCTGGGGCGCGAGCCAATCGGGCGCGCCCGCGTCGGCGACGATGCGCTCGAGGTCCTTCTGCACGCCCAGTTTGTGTGCGCGCACGATCGCTGCAATTTCCGGAGAGGTGGCGCCGACCTCGGCGAAGGTGTTGATGAACGCGCAGCCGCGAAATTCCGGCTCGAGGAACCAGTTGGCGAGAAAGTCGAAGACGGCGAGCATCCGTTCCCGCGGGTTGTCGACTCGCTCGATGACGCGATTGACGCCGGTGACCCACTCGTCATGTCGACGCGCGAGTACTGCGCTCACCAGGGCCTCCTTCGACGGGTAGAGGGAGTAGAGCCGTTTCAGGGAGACGCCGGCGGCGTCGCGCAGTTGATCCATGGTGACCGCCGAGATGCCGCGGGCGTTGAACAGCTCGGCTGCGATCGTCACGACGTGGTCGGCGATGTCGTTCGCCTGGCCAGTCGGGCTCACGGGGGTCGTCGTCATGGAGGACAGCATAGCTTGCATTGAGAACGATCGTTCTCTAAGGTGGGGAAATTGGAGAACGAGCGTTCTCTGGCTCGTCGGGATCGTCCCGTCGAGACTCGACTTGAGGAGCAACACATGGGCTACATCACGGTGGGCGAAGAGAATGGCGACGCCATCCGTCTGCATTACGAAGACCGAGGATCGGGTCAGCCGGTCGTTCTCATCCACGGCTATCCGCTCGACGGACGTTCGTGGGAGAAGCAGGAGGCGGCGCTGCTCGAGGCCGGCTTCCGCGTCGTCACTTACGACCGTCGCGGCTTCGGCCGTTCGAGCGCCCCGTCGACCGGCTACGACTACGACACCTTCGCGGCTGACTTCAACACGGTGCTCGAGACGCTCGACGTGAAGGACGCGATCATCGCGGGCTTCTCGATGGGCTCCGGTGAGGTGACCCGGTACCTCTCCACCTACGGGTCGGCGCGTGTGGCGAAGGCGGCGCTCATCGCGTCGCTGCAGCCGTTCCTCGGCAAGACCGACGACAACCCCGAGGGAGCTGCTCCGCTGGACTTCTTCCAGGGTGTCTCCGACACCGTGAAGAAGGATCGCTATGCCTACTTCACCGAGTTCTTCGAGGCGTTCTTCAACCTCGACGAGTTCCTCGGATCCCGCATCAGCGAAGAGGTCGTGCGCGCCGCGTGGAACACCGCGTCGTCGTCGGCCGCGATCGCGTCCATTGCGGCCCCGCTGACCTGGGCGACCGACTTCCGGGCCGACTTGCCGAAGTTCGACGTGCCGACCCTCGTGTTGCACGGCACGGCCGACCGCATCCTGCCGATCGACGCGACCGCGCGGCTGTCGGCGAAGGCGATCGCGAACGTCACCTACGTCGAGATCGAGGGCGCCCCGCACGGGATGCTGTGGACTCACGCCGACGAGGTCACGGCCGCGCTGCTGGAGTTCGCGCGCGCGTAACCGCCGGTCACAGCGCTGGTCACAACGCCAGTGACAATGACGGTGAAGGATGCCGAGGCCCCCGACGGGTCTCGGCATCCTCGCGTTTGGCTGGCTTGCTTGCCGGGCTGCCCGCGAGCAGCGCCCGCACGTGGGTGCGGATGTCTTGCACGTACTCATCGACGGCGGCGCCTATCTTCGGAGTCTCGCGGCGGCTCGAGATCGGGCCGGCATCGGGATGGGGCGTTGTGCGGGGTCGACGGTTCGGGGCGGGATGGCGACGAATCCGTGGACCGGGTCGCGGTCGATCGCCCAGCCGTTGTCGTGGACGAGCATGTGATGGTGTCGGCAGAGCAGGACGCCGTCGCGCGTGTCGGTCGGCCCGCCTTCTTTCCACGGGATCCGGTGATGAGCTTCGCACCAGGAGGCGGGGCGGTCGCATTCGGTGAAGCGGCATCCTCCGTCGCGGGCGGCTAGCGCGTCGCGCTGCTTGGCGGTGAACAGGCGCTTGGTGGTGCCGAGGCGGAGGGGTTCGCCGTCGTCGGTGAAGTGGATGGGCACGATGCCGGTGTCGCAGATGTGTCGGTCGGCGATTTCGAGGGGGACGCCGTCGGGGTGGTTGCCGAGGAAGGCGGCTCCGGTGCGTTCGCGCAGGTCGCGGTCGGTGACCAGCACCCGCACGGCGTATCGCTTGGCGCCGAGCAGCTTGTTGGGGTCGGTTTCGGTGGCGATGCGGAGCAGGTCGACGAAGGTGTCGAGGGCGATCTGGCCGAGGGTGCGTTCGTCGTTGACGATCTTCTTGGCCCGTTCCTTCGACTCGGAATCCACGAACCGCGGTCCGCCGCGGCGGGGTGAGGTGGCGGCGTCGTAGGCGGCCCAGTAGGGCTCCGCGGACTCCGGGTCAAGCAGCGCATCGATGTGGGTCATCCCGTCGGAGCGGCGCCTCATGTACCAGTACCGCTTGTCGCGCATCGCGCGATGACGATCGCGCACATTCTCGGCATCCAGTTCGTCACGCAACTCGCGAGCGCGGGCGGCGAGCTTCTCGACCGACATCGTCGGAGCCAAGCGGGCGAGCTCCTGGGCGGCATCGGCGAGATCATCCGCCGCGACATTCTCGGTCGGGGCGCCGAGCCCGTTCTTGATGACGTCGGCTTTCACCACCGACACCTCACCCGAGGCGACACCGGCGCCGACCGCGGCGAGCCAGGGGTCGGCATCCACGGTGAGCAGTTGCCCGACCCGCACCAGCGTCTGTGATTCGCGCTTCGAGACCCCCGACACCTGCTCGACGAGCTTCTCGGGAGTGCCGGCGCCGAGGCGTTGCGCGAGCCCGCCGAAGCCGTCCTCCCGACGGGAACGATGCTTCACCTCCGCCGCGAACACCCCGAGCGACGCCTCGACGAGCCGTCGCAACTCACCCAGCTCGCGCGCGCCAGTGAGCAGCGCGGCGTCGTCGAGCACACTCGGGTCGGCGCCTAGCCAGGTGACGGCGGGAGCGGAAGGGGACATACCTCCATTGAAACAAGGTTCGAACGTATGTACTAGATAGACGAACTTGTCTCGGGATAAGTCGCGCCAACTGAGCCTGTGGAGGACTCAATGCGTCACCAACCCCATGCGCGTGAAGTCAGGTGCCACGCCTGACAGGTGGCGCATAGGTAGCTTCGGCGCTCCTGCCGGCGCGGTTTGCCGGCGCGCCGAATCTGTGCGAGGGCGGCTTTTGCCGCCCATCGGGAGGGGTAGGACTTCTTGGTACACATAGTCGCTCCTTCCGTAAGGGAAGGTGCGCGCGGTCTCGATGGACTCGCCGTCACCGGAGTGCGGAGCTGAAGTTCGCACCGCCGAGCGTCTCAAAGGACGTTGGTCTCCGCGCCGCCCAGGCTACGCCGGCATCCGGAATCCGACCACCCGCCAGGCAAATACGATGGGGTCATGGCGAAGGCTGATCTGATGGACTACGACAAGGCGCTCGAGCTGTTCGAGCCGGTGATCGGCCTCGAGATTCACGTCGAACTCAGCACGAAGACGAAGATGTTCTCCGACGCGCCGAACCCGGCGAACAGCGACAACCATGACGTCGAGCCGAACACGCTGATCACCCCGGTCGACCTCGGGCTTCCCGGAGCCCTCCCCGTGGTGAACGCGAAGGCGGTCGAGTACGCCATCTCGCTGGGTCTGGCGCTCGGCTGCGAGATCGCGCTCGTCTCCCGGTTCGCGCGCAAGAACTACTTCTACCCCGACCTGGCGAAGAACTACCAGATCAGCCAGTACGACGAGCCGATCGCGTTCGAGGGCACCGTCGAGGTGGAGTTGGAAGACGGCAGCACCGTCGACATCCCGATCGAGCGGGCGCACATGGAAGAGGATGCCGGCAAGCTCACCCACCTCGGGGGCGCGACCGGTCGCATCCATGGGGCTGAGGCAAGCCTGGTCGACTACAACCGCGCCGGCGTTCCGCTGGTGGAGATCGTGACGAAGCCGATCTTCGTGCCCGAGGGCGTGGGGGCTCCCGAGGTGGCGAAGGCCTACGTCTCGACGGTGCGCGACATCGTGCGGGGCCTCGGCATCTCGGAGGCGCGCATGGAGCGCGGCAACCTCCGCGTCGACGCCAACGTCTCGCTGCGCCCGCGGGGTGCGTCGAAGCTGGGGACGCGCACCGAGACGAAGAACGTCAACTCGATGCGCTCGGTGGAGCGTGCGGTGCGGCACGAGATCCAGCGGCAGGCCGCCATCCTCGCCGCCGGCGGCACCATCCAGCAGGAGACCCGCCACTGGCACGAAGACAAGGGCACCACCTCGCCCGGCCGGGTGAAGTCGGATGCCGACGACTACCGGTACTTCCCCGAGCCCGACCTGCTGCCGATCGAGCCGTCTGCTGCCTTGGTGTCACGCTTGCGTTCTGAGTTGCCCGAAGCGCCCGCGGTGCGGCGTCGGCGGTTGCGTGAGACGTGGGGGTTCACGGAGCTCGAGTTTCGGGATGTCGCCAACGCCGGTCTGCTCGTCGAGATCGAAGAGACGGTGGCTGCGGGTGCTGCGCCCGCGCAGGCTCGCAAGTGGTGGACGGGTGAGATCGCGCGGCTCGCGAACGCTGCTGCGGTGGACGCTTCTACGTTGGTGTCACCGCTGCACGTGTCGGAGCTCATCGCTTTGGTGGAGTCCGGTGAGCTGACGGATCGGCTGGCCCGCCAGGTGCTCGAAGGCGTGATCGCGGGGGAGGGGCGTCCGTCGGAGGTCGTCGCCGCACGTCGACTCGCCGTGGTGTCGGATGACGGGGCACTGTTGGCAGCGATCGATGCGGCGCTTGCGCAGCAGCCCGATGTGCTGGAGAAGCTGCGGGACGGGAAAGTCCAGGCCGCCGGCGCGATCATCGGCGCCGTGATGAAGGCGATGGGCGGGTCCGCGGATGCTGCCCGTGTTCGGGAACTCGTGCTGGAGCGGGCTCAGGGCTGAGCCTCTCTTGTTGGCAGCTTGCCACCCTTGCAGCGGGATTAGATGAAGGCGTGAACGCCGAGTTGTCTACCGATGCATACCGCAGGTTCGAGGTCTACCTCGGCACAGCGAAGGCCGATGAAGCCGCGGCAGAGGTGCGCTCCGGTGTCATGCCGATCGACGAGGCCGAGGCGTGGAGCGAGTCTGTAGAGCCTCGTTCGAGAAGTCACGCCACCGCCCAGACATAAAGCCAGAGGATTGGCAAGCCTTCGAGGAAGGCTGGCGCCCAGAAGGCTGGTAGTTCACAGGCGCGGTTCGCGTGTGGAAACTGCATCCGGACGGGTGCGCCTTTGGCCCCTGGCCCGCGCACGGGCTGCCGAATCGCGGATGGATATCGGTCAAGGTCTCAAAGTGGCTAGCAGGTCCCGAACGGTGGAAGTTGAGTCTTCGCGATCCCGATCTCGGAACGCCTTGCGCAAGCGAGCGCGGTAGACGGTTGGAATCGATTCGTACTCGGGGGCTCGAATCCTTTTGAGGTATTGAGCGCTGACACGGAAGTGCCCGTTCGCCATCTTGACCGAGTAGGCCTCGATAAATGCAGACGCAATCTCCGAAATCAGGTAGCCCCCCAGAACCTCGAGGTCCCAAGTCGCGCTGAGTATGAAGTAGCAACTGTGGAGTGGCCAGTATCCCTCGGTGTCTCTAACCGGTTCGATACGGGTTTCGATGTCGGCGACAACGAGCTTCTCACGTGCGTAGTCGCCCCGGCGCGGCTTGTCGATGGTGCGCCACCATTGCTCTCGGCCCTGCGCTATGGAACGACCTTTGAGTATGGACTGATGTGACTCGAAGTACGAGCGCATAAGTGGGTACTCGTCGAGGTGGACCAGGCCGTCGGTTCCCCAAGGGTCAACGAAGTAGCGGGACTGCCATGACACCCGACCATCTTTTAGGTCCGAGGGCCCGACTACCTTGCGAAGGCGATCGGGTTCGACGTCCACAATCGAGTCGACGATGTAGACCGCGTCTGCACCGGTGGCGATCCCCACACCGAACTCAACTCCCGTTTCTCCGAGCCGCGGGAAGCGGGATTCGAGATCAGCGATCATTGCGAGGCGTTCGGGTGGCCCGGAGGGCCAGCTCTCTGAAGGCTTGAGCGGGGATTCCAATCGAGCGGCGCTGAAGGCTTCGCTCTTGATCGGCACGGCTTTGGGATCGCGAAACCAGGTCACCAGGTCCTGTGAGGCGGCCTCGCCAAAGCTCGGACTCGCCGTGACCATGGCGGTCCGGTTCGCGCGTTGCTTCCCAAAGACTGTTATCGCCGGGTAGGCAGCGACCTTAGAGTCAAACACATCGGACTGGTGGACTTCGGCGATGAGATCGACTGACGTTTCGGAGAGGACCTTGCGGCGGAGGGCACCACCGTACGCGTTGTGCATCCATCTGTCGGCGCAGATGAAACACAACCGACCGTCGGCTTCGAGCAAGTCCAGGGCTGCTTCGTAGAACCCGATATAGAGGTCGGCCCTACCCTTCATAGTCGGCCAGCGCGCTCGGTAGGCCGAGTAGGTCTGAGTATCGATGTCTTCCATTCGGGCGTAGGGCGGATTGCCAACTACCCATTTCGCCCGGGGCGGTCGGTCCAGCAGCAAGAAGTCGTCCTCGATAACCCAGGCAGACGACAACCGGTGGGCGGTCTCGATGGTTGCACCGTGACCGAGGAGAACGCTTTCGACCCGCTCGCGTGCGAGCGCTATCGCGCGTCCATCGATATCGAAAGCGCGCACGCAGTCGGTCAGAAGGTCGAGCGGCACATTTGCGCGCCGAGCGGCCCGCGCCAGCCGCTCTACAATCTCCGCAAGAAAGGCACCGTCACCGCAACCGGCATCGACGATCGTCGACACTTCGATCCGAGCGTCGGTTGTATAGCCTGCGAGATCGAGCATGAGGCGGACAACCCACGTCTGGGTGTAGACCGCGCTACGGGAGCGGTCACCCGCGATCCTAGGCACTGGTTGTAGCACTCTTGAGTTGTCTCAAACGGTCTTGGATTCGCGCAGCGGCCTCGACCGATTCCTCGTGCTCCCAGACGACAATTACTTCCCAGCCACGCTCGTTGAAATCAGCCTCCATGCGACGGTCGCGCTCCTGGTTTCGCCTGAGCTTCTCCGCCCAACGCTCTGCATTCGCCTTCGGCCAGCTTTGATGAATCGGGCACACGTGCCAGTAACACCCCCGCACCTCGACGACGAGCTTGAGACCAATGAACACGATGTCTGAGCGCCACCTGAGATCCGAGAACGGTCGTACCTGGAGCCGGTATCGAATCCCGAGGTCGCTTAGTGCGCGCCGAAGACGTATCTCCGGAGTTGTGTTCTGTTGCCTCGTTCGCTGCATACGGGCTCGGACAGACTTGTTGCTAGCCCACGATGCGCCACCGCTCACGTGTTGTCTCATAGCGGCGAGATGGCTCTCAAGGTCGCTCATGAGTCGTGTTGGCAACTCGATCCCTGACTCCTCGATTCGAGACAAGAATCCAAGCGTCGCCCGATACGACAGAGGCGCGGCTGCCCCGTGATCGATCACGTCGTTCAGGTCCTTTTTAGCGCTGCAGATCGGCCACCTTGATGCACCTGAGGGCAGAATAGTCCCGCTCTCGCCAAACGCGGCATCAGGCCAAGTGGACCGTCGCTGGCTTGAGGGCGCTACCGGTTCGCCATCGACGGCGCGCTCCGACAGCCTCGCACCAATCCATTCGGCCACCCCGACCGTGATCGCATTGCCGACCAGTTTCCAACGCGCGCTAGTGGTTTCGTCCTTGTCCGCGGCTGACGTCCACCCGCGATCCAGGCCCTGGAGCTCTTCAGCGTCTTCGATCGTCGGCAACACGATTCGGCGCCCCACCTTCTCGGCCGGAAGCCAGACGGCTGGGGCAGAAGGCAGCCCGAGCGTCGATCCTCCTTTGAGGGTGGGAGTAGCTCCGCTGACCAGCCCCACGCCTCGCCGACCTTCGGTCCAATAGAAGCCAGATGCTTTCGGGTTGGCTGCGACATCACTTGAGCTCGGGAACAGATCTGGCACGTCCTGGCTCAGCAGGACGCGGGCCGGATCCTCGGCGAGCGCCGCTAGGATGACAACCCGATTGCGGCGTTGCGCGACCCCGAACGCCCGGGAATCGAGCACTCGATAAGCCCATCGGTAATGGAGCCTTTCGAGGTTTTCGATGATGTACCGGATGCCGGCCCCCTGCTGGAGCCGAAGTAGGTTCGGGACATTCTCGATCAGGATCCACGCTGGCGCAGTCTGTGCGGCGATCCGGAAGACATGTTCCACAAGGCCGGACTGCGGACCGAAGATACCAGTCTGAGTGCCAGCGTGCGAAAGATCCACACACGGGAAGCCCGCGCTCAGGAGGTCGTACTCTATTTGGGGGGTGTAGGTCCGGACGTCGTCCGCGACGTGGACGCCGGGGAAGCGGTGCGCGAGGACACGACGAGCAGGTGCCCACGACTCGCACATCTCGACGACCGAATGTCCGGCTCGCTCAAGGCCGAGGTCGCCGCCGCCAATCCCGCTAAAGAGGCTTACGACGCGCAGGCTCCGGGCGGAATCTTTGGAGTCGGGCGTCACCGCCTTCACTCTACCCGGCGCGAGCCCGCGCTGCAGCGGGCTCGGGAACGTTGTCTACTCTGTCGGCTCGGTATCGAGGACCGCGTCCTGGCCGTCGCCCAAGTTGGCCTCGTCGCTGGCCTCCGGGACGGCCTCTTCATCGACTGCATTTCGATTGATCCCCAGGTGCGTCAGGTCGTCTGCAACGCTTGAGTCTTGTCGCCCGAGTAGTTCGGTCGGTCGAAGCATTTTTACCACCGTGGGTGCTCCGTAGAGGGAAGTGATCAGCGCGAGCGCAAGACCGGTGAGGGTGCTGACAGGAAGCGGAAACGCCGGGTGCTTGTCGAGTGTGGCTCGATGCGCGCGGACTCGCTCGACATCGACAGCCTCATCTCCGCTCGGCCATACGACTTCGCAGTTGCGTTCGGGGTGAGGAGAGTGAATGAGGCAATCGCTGCCCTGGCGCCAACCGGTAACGGCTTGTGCGTGCGCGTAAGGATGCGCAGCGTCCTCGTCCTCCTCTTGCTCGAACCGCCACCCCTCCACGTCGATCGAACCTTCACCAGGCCGCTCGCGGAACAACGCAACGTAGAAGATTGCATCCTTGACGTACCCGTCAGAGCGCTTGTCGAGACGAGCCGTCAGGACTGGGATTACTTCTTTTTGCTTGTGAAGCGGTGCGCCGATGAGCCACCAGTCTTCATCCTGCATCGAAATTGGCAGTGGCCACTCGGGGAGGGTGTATAGAAGCTGGTCGCGTCCTACCGGCTGGAAAATCTGGCTGAGTGTCCTTGAGAGTGGTGTGGGCTCGCCATCGGGGATGCTCTTCTCCGCCCACTCGGCAAGGACCGCCCACATTGATCGGACGTCGTCTGGCCCGAAGGCGTAGGTCATCGTTCAAACAGCCGATGGCGCGGAGAGTACTCGACGTCGTCGATCTTGCGCACGTAGCGAGTCGCGTAGTTGCCCTCAAGGTCTGTCCGGAAGCCCTTTGCATCCTCAAGTCGCTCAAAAGAAGATGTGTCCTCACAGAAGACAAGGTCGTCCGGCGTGACCCTATCCCCAGGACCGGGCTTGCTGAGTTGGTCGACGTTCCAAACGTTTCGTCCCAGTAGGCGCGAAGCGTCGGCATTGAACGCCTGTTGCTCGATCGGCACCTCTTCGCCAAACCAAACCCCGGTCGCCGCGTTAAGTGCAACTGGATTTGCGCGTTCGTTTTGCAGCCAGGGACGATTTGCAAGAAGGTGAGGCAGGTCGATCAGGACGTTCTGAACGGGCAGTGCCACACGATCTAGCCACCGCCGCAGACCGTAGACGGCGGTAGTCAAGGCGATCTGTTCGGAGGCTGGACTTTCCTTGGGTTGAATCCCTATGCCGAAGTTCGGCGAATTCTCGACGTCGGCCAGTGTCATCTCGGAAAGTGATGGGAGCCGGGGGTTGAGTGCCTCGATCTGGCGGAGAGAAAGCTGGTTAAGGCTCTTCGGCGACATTCCGATTAGCTCGGTCACAGGCGTGTCGAGGTTGAGCGCTTGACCTAACACAGCGCCGACTTGCGCCGGAACATGACCAAGCCGAGGCCAATGTGACGGTCGGTAACCGCCCTCCAACTCTCCGAACCACAGCCCGGAGCTCGCTATGTCGTCGTGGGTGATATAGAGGTCGGCGAAGCCAGTTGTCCACTTGCGCATGGTCAGGTCGAAGGTCCGATTTCGCCACTCCTCGTTCACCACGACGCACGCACGGACGCGGGAATGCCCGCGCGCAAGGCGGACGACGTCGGACCCGATCTCGCCAGCGAGATAGCGGGTCACGATCTCCTGTTCCCTTTGATCGCCGCTAGCCGAACCGGGCGTGGGCGTGAGGTCGGAGTCGACGATGAAGATATCGGCCGAGTCGATCTCGGCGGCGGCATCTTCGAGCTGCGGAGCTTGGCCTGCACGAGCATCGACCGCCCGCTGAATTAGCGCGCGACGCGCCAGGCCGAAGTCCGAAGGCTTAAGCTCCATCGCGGTACCGGAGACACCGCGCGAAGCAAAGACGTCGCGAATACGCTCGCCCCACCGAGCGACTCGATCGGCGTCGTCGTCGGCTATCACCACTTTGATGCTTGCTGGCGCCTCAGTCATCGTTCTCCCAACTAATCCGCAACGAAGTCGACCAACCTTCATCTGGGTCCTCGAAAGCGATCTTGCAGTTCATCTCGTCTGTGATCATCTTGACGATCGTCAGGCCTAGACCAGAGCCGCCCAGCCCGAGGGCTTCTGCCCTTCGCGATCTTTGATCACCGCGCTCAAAAGGCTGGAAAAGTCGGGCCGACCTTTTGATATCGACTCCGCCATATCCATTGTCTTGGAAGCGCAAGGAAGATCGAGATGAGTTCCGCTCGCCGTCGACCTTGACCAGTGCTGGACGGCTGTCGATCGTCGCGCGGAAAGCGTTCGTCAGGACGTTCTGAACGACGGCGGACCAGGCGGTGAACGTGCCGGCCGGAAGGATGAGGTCAGGGGGGATGTTCGTGAAGTCGACCTTTGCGGTCCTGGCCAGCACCGAAACGGTTTCCACAACGTCCTCGACGACGTCGCGCGCTCCGTACCGCCCGACCGTGGTCCGGCTCTCCTCCTCTAGAAGCGGCCTGAAAAGGCGACGAATTCGCTCAGAACGGGCACCCCATCGACTGAGCTCCTCAGAGATGTTCGAGAGCTGACCGTCTGGGTCGCCGTTCTGTGCTGCGATCAACTTGAGACGACGCGCAAGTTCCTCGAGATTGCCGCGTTGCGCCGATATCTCATGCTCGTACGCCAGTGAAGTCATCCCCGCAGTCGCTAGCGATCCGAGAAGCGAAGCATAGACGCGCGCCTCTTCGGCCCGTTGCTTGAACTCCCTTGAGACGTCCACCAAGGCGTCTTGGACTGTGGCGTACGCCTCAGGTGGAATCTGCTCGCGGACTGCCTGAATCGCGGCAGCCGCTTGAGTCAGTTGCTTGGTGGCTACACGCGGGTTCTTCGGCCTATTCAAGGCCCGGAGCGCCCTGGAACGCGACCTTGCCAACGCGTAGAGGTCGATGCCCAGGCGGACGGTCCGAGTCAACTGGTCGAATGCGACGCTCTCAGCCAGGCGATCGCGAGTGATCTGAATCGCCAACGCGTCTGAGGGCTTGCGATCATTCAGCCTTGCCTGCCTCTGCTCGTGGGAGGTCGATATGTTGACGGCACCGAACACGCGCTTGTTGGATGGCAAGTCTTGCATTGCGTTCCGGACTTGAAGGAAGTCGGGCAGGAGCCTGCTTCGCGACAGGCGTCGCGCGTGGTCGAGTTCGAGCCTCAACCAGTCGGTATCGGGACCGTAGTAGGGCAGGCGAAAGCCGTTGTCGTAGATATGCACGCCGCCGAAATCGGATAGATATTCTCGTGCGACCTTGACGAGGATTCCCTGAGGTTGCCTGTTGACTAGGTCGAAAATTCGAATCTCAAAGTCGAAACCGTCGATTTGACAGCTCGGGATATCGACGACAAAATGCTGCCGTTCGATGCCGACTTCGACAGAGATCAGCGCGGAGCGTCTCGGTCCGGTCGGCAGTGCTTCAGAGATAGCGGGCGAGTCGTCGGAATCCGCTTCGACCGCATCATCAGCAGGGATCTCACCCGCTTCGTCTTCGGCCGCCTTCGGCTTGGTCAGCTCGAACCGCTCAGCGAGGGCCGGAACCGCTTCGTCTGTAGCCAACAAACGGCCTCTGACAATTGCGTTCGCGTTGTCGAGCAGCGCAGTCATCTGACGGTCGAAGGTCTGTTGTATGTCCGCGCGCGGGGTGATCAGCTCGACGTTGAAGCGATGAGCGTCGTCCTTCTCAACCTCGAACGGGGGCTTCAGCGCCCAAATTTGACGTGCGAGCCCCTCGAACTCGTTCGGGCCCCAGTCGGCGACGAGCCCACTCATCACGATCGTTGTCCCGTGGAGAGAGCCATCCGGAAACTTCGGCTCTCCTTGCCCAATGCGAAGCTCTACTTTGACATCAGTGAGGTCCTTCTCCTTGAGCGCGTTTGGCCAATGTATCCGTGCTTCGATCGCTTGCCTCAAGCCCTTGTCAGTCGGCCCCGAGGCTGCATCCACCAGGGCTCGACTGGTCAGTCTCAGATCTCGCGCGAGCAACTGCGCGGCGAGCCTACCCACGCCCTTCGATCCGGTGAGACTCCGATGTAGATTCGGGCTCACGTGATCGTCAGCTTTTTCCGGCGTCCCGATCCTCATCCAGCGCTTGATGAAGTCGGCCTTGCTCATGCCGTGGCCGTTGTCGGAGACGATGATGCGATCGCCGTCGAAGGCGATGACGACATCCCGGGCGTCGGCGTCGAAAGAGTTCTTGATTAGTTCTGCGAGCGCGATGTCCGGGCGCCCGACGAGTCGTTCACCCAGCTCCTGGAGCAACTTGGCGTCAACAGTAAAGGTTTCGGTGTCTGGCTCAATTTCCTTCTGAGTGGGCACTGACCGTCTCCGTACCTTGCTGGCGACTCTCGATGAACCGTCGAGCCGTTCGTTCACAAACGTAGCGGCCACCGCGGGCTGTCGTTGCTGCCAACACGTCGAAACACTCGTGCTGTTGCCGATGGCCGCACGTCAGCGCGGGTCTCAGGCTTCAGCGAGATGGCAGGATAGCGCCGAGGAGCCCTATGGCCGACGAGCAAGCGTCAGACGAGAAGGCGCGGCGGGCGCCCTTTGGAGCGCGAGAGTTCCGGCTCATCGAGGACGCGAGCTCAGCGGGAGGGTTCCCTGCGGTGCGCAGCCCGAGCCAATCTCCGCTGATCTATTTCGACTCTTGGGTATGGGTCCAGCTAGCGCAGGCTAGGCGGTCACCCGCGCATCCGTTGCGCGAGGTCGAAAAGAAGCTGCGCCTCAACGCCGCTGCGGGCGAAATACAGATCGCGCTCACGTCGGGAAACTATTTGGAGCTCTGGAACCGACGAGACTCTCGCTCGCGACAACACGTCGGGCGCGAGATGGCAGAGTTGTCTGGGTATGTGACTCTACGGGCCGTTCACGAAGTCCTCGAGGAAGAACTTGCGCGCGTGACCGAAGCTTGGCGCAAGCTAGGCCCGCGCCTGCCAGCCATGCAAATCGCACGCGAGTGGATAGTCGGCTCCGGGGCCAGGCATGCCTTCGCGTCGCCGACGGGCAGGTACCGCTTTGTGTCCAAAATCGCCACGAACTCGTCGCCAGAGGGCGAAGAGGTTCCCATGCCAGATGAATGGGTCGCCGCGAGCGCAGCCATGAGTCGCGAGATGTTCGAGTGGGTCAATCTGATCGGCCTCGACAACAACTACGACGTGCCCGGGGTGGACTACCGACCCGAGCATCGGCTCGGAGACGAGTGGGTGGCTTCGCAGGAAGAAGTCAGGGCTATGGTCGACTTCATCGGCTCGGATGATTCGCTGATGTATCGGCTGATAATCGGACGGCGGCTCGCCAATCTGTTCGAACAGTTCCCTCACGCACTTCCGACGAATCGCGAACTCGCTTCTTGGTTCAGAGGCCCAGCGGACGGAATCGGCTTCATCGGATCAATGCCGGTTCAACAGGTAATGGTCGAGTTGACGTATGCCGCCCACCGTAACGCTCGCTATCGCTTCAAGCAGCACGATCGAACAGACATCCTCGAGCTCTCACTGACTCTTCCGTACTGTGACGTCGTCGTTCCTGACGCCAATTGGGCACATCATGCCATGGCGACTCGCCTCGCAGAGTCCTTCGGCACGAAGGTGCTCAAGGATCGGGAGAGCCTCATCGGCTGGGTCGCCACTCTGTAGCCAGCGACCACTCGTCGGTCTGTCGCCCGCGAAGTTCGTTCTGTAGGACGTTCGGCATCGGTGCGTCGCCTACGAGACGGCAGGGGTTGGGAGCATGGCGGCGGAGAGATCGGGACTGGTGCAGGGATAGGTGACACCTGATCTGTGGTGCTGAGGCGCTGCGGGAGAGGATGTCATCATGCCCAAGCCTTATCCGCGTGAGTTCCGTGAGGACGTGGTCGCGGTCGCTCGTCAGCGGGATCCTGGGGTCCCGTTGCGGCAGATCGCGGACGACTTCGGGATCAGTGAGACGTGTCTGCAGAACTGGCTCCGCAAGGCCGATATCGAGTCCGGCGCCCGGCCGGGGACGACCTCGGCGGAGTCGGCCGAGACCCGGGAGTTGAAGAAGCGGCTGCGTTTGCTGGAGCAAGAGAACGAGGTGCTCCGGCGGGCTGCGGCGTATCTGTCGCAGGCGAACCTGAAGCTCGGTGGTTCCCCAAAATGATCTACCCGCTCGTCCGCGAGCTGGCCGCGACCGGTGCCCCGATCCGGGTGCCGGTCGCGGTGGCGTGCCGGGTGCTGAAACTCCACCGCCAGAAGTACTACGCCTGGCTCAACCAGCCGGTCACGGAGGCGGAGTGGGAGCAGGCGCATCGGATGAACGCCCTCATCGACGCCCATCGCGACGACCCGGAGTTCGGGTATCGGCTGCTGCGCGACGAGGCCGAGGACGCCGGCTGGACGATGTGCCGCCGCACCGCCTGGTCCCTCGCCGCGCAGGCGGGTCTGGTGTCGGCAACGCAGCGCCGTCGACGCGGGAAGGGGAAGAAGCCCGGTCCGCCAGTGTTCGACGACCTCGTTTTGCGGGACTTCACCGCAGATGCGCCGAACCGGTTGTGGCTCACGGACATCACCGAGCACCGCACCGGCGAGGGCAAGCTCTACCTCTGCGCGGTCAAGGACGTGTTCTCGAACCGGATCGTCGGCTACTCGATCTCCGACCGGATGAAAGCCCGTCTGGCCGTCAACGCGCTCGAGCACGCCGTCGCCCGCCGGGGCGACGTCGCCGGCTGCATCGTCCACGCTGACAGGGGATCCCAATTCCGCTCCAGGAAGCAGGCTCGCGCGCTGCACCGCCACGACCTGGTCGGATCGATGGGTCGGGTCGGCGCCGCCGGCGACAACGCCGCCATGGAGAGCTTCTTCGCGCTGCTGCAGAAGAACGTCCTCAACCGCCGCATCTGGACCACCCGGCAGGAGCTGCGGATCGCGATCGTCACCTGGATCGAGCGGACCTACCACCGCCGCCGACGTCAGGACAGACTCGGCGGCTTGACCCCGATCGAGTACGAGACCATCATGAACACCAACCTGGCACTCGCGGCCTAAACCGAAACTGTCACCCTTCGCTGCACCAGTCCCATCCCGAACTCCATCGATGTCGACCAGGCGCGACTCTTTAGGCTGAGGTGAATGTGGACTCGACGTACGGCGCGGCTGAGGTTCAGTGTCGGGCGCCTCCTGCACAATTGCAAAGGTGAAACGTACGGCGAGTACCCCAACTGACACGCCGGCACTTCGCAAGGCACGGGGGGCTTTCTTCACCCCACCGGCGATCGCACAGTTCATCACATCCTGGGCTGTGCGAGGCATGAACGACCGGGTGCTCGAGCCTTCCGCGGGTGACGCTGCTTTCCTAGTGCCTGCCGTCCTGAGACTTCGAGATCTGGCCTTCGAGGTGGGCGAGGTGTCGACGCCGACGGTCTACGGTGTCGAGATCCATGCATTGTCAGCATCGGAAGGCTCGAGGCGCATCGTCGAAGCCGGTGGCAAGCCGTCGCTCACTGTCCGCGACTTCTTCGATTTTGATACCCCCGAGCGCTTCGATGCGGTCGTCGGCAATCCACCGTTCATCCGCTATCAGGACTTTAGCGGGGAGGCTCGAGGCAAGGCCCGCGCTGCCGCGCTTCGAGCCGGTGTTGAGATCAACGGGCTCGCGTCGAGCTGGGCCGCCTTCGTTGTCCACGCGACTACGTTCTTGGCGCCCGGTGGGCGACTCGGTTTCGTGCTGCCCGCAGAGCTGTTGAGCGTGAACTACGCCGGACCTATCCGGAAGTTCCTGTTCGACAGCTTCGCGTCGGTCGATCTCGTGCTGTTCACAGAGAGGGTCTTCCCGGAGGCGGAAGCCGATGTCGTTCTCCTGCTTGCGGATGGCTATGGACTCGGCCCCACCGACCACGCGCAGATCAAACAAGCGCAGAACGCCGAGTCGCTCGCGACTATGTCGGCAGCGCTTCGGTGGTCGCCGTCCGACCCCGCGTCCAAGTGGACGCCGTCGCTCCTCGATGCCGAGACGTTGGAGCTGTATTCAGCGCTCCTTCACGACGGCCACTTCACGGAGATGAAGAACTGGGGGTCGACGACCCTTGGCGCCGTCACCGGCAACAACGGCTACTTCGCCCTGAGCGCCCAGAACGTACGCGAGATGAAGCTCGAGCAGTCCGACGTCACCCCGCTTTCCCCTCCGGGCAGTCGTCACCTTCGTGGCCTGAGCTACGGCTCGCCCGAGTGGAAGAGTCACCTCGAAGGCGGTGCTCGCGGTTGGTTGTTCAGGCCCACGGCTGCTCCATCACGTGCGGCACTGCGGTACATCCACACGGGCGAGCGTGACGGAGTCGATCAGGCGTTCAAGTGCCGTGTGCGGTCACCATGGTGGCGCGTGCCGCTGGTGCCAAAGGCCGACCTCTTCCTGACCTATATGAACGCGGATTCGGTTCGCATCAGTGCCAACACGGCGGGTGTCCGACACCTCAACTCGGTGCATGGAATCACTCTCGCTCCCGACTACCGACGGGTCGGCAAGTCACTGCTTGCGATGGGTTCCCTCAGCGCGATGACGCTGCTCGGTGCCGAGATGATGGGTCGTGCCTACGGTGGCGGTCTGTTGAAGATCGAGCCGCGCGAAGCCGACATGTTGCCCATGCCATCTCTCGACCTTCTGAAGCGCTCGGAGTCGAAGCTCAAGGAGATCGCGCCCGAAGTGCGCATGCTTCTCGAGATCGGAGACCTCATCGGAGCGTCGACGACTGTTGACCGCGTGCTCTTCGCGGGGATCGAAGGTGCCGGTAGCGAAACTAGTGCCGCTCGCTTGCGAGAGGCCCGCGCGAAGTATCTCGCGCGGCGAGTCGCTCGTTCGAGCTACCGAATGCCAGCATCCTCAGTGGCTCACTAGGGTCGACTCGACGAAGGGCGCTTTCATGGCGAGCAAGGACGACAGTTTCAGCGCGTTCGACGGCCTGCTTGCCGCGGCCGCGACCGACTCACCTTGGGCGCACGCTGCGACTGGTGCGCCGCAATACGTGCCCGACTACACGCTTCTCGAGCTGCTGTTGAGCATCCCCACCGCCGGAGGATCAGTCGTCGAAAGCGGACGGTTCGCGAACGGCGTGGATGCGTGGATCGCGCACGAACTTCGCCGTGCCGGGTTCGAGACCGATGAGGTCTGGCCGCGCCCTACCCGTCCGCGCATCCTCCCCCGCGACATCTCGATGCTCTTGTCGCGACTTCCCGCAGCGCTCGCCGCGCAGGTACGAGAGCGCGTCGTAGCGATGCCGTCGGTTGCGCCTAGCGACGCACGCGTCCTCGGGCGTGCGTACGACAAACAAGTCGACGTGGCGATCGCTCGATGGGATCGTGGTCCCGAGCTACTGATCAGTACCAAGACGATGGTCTCTGCCTTCGGGAAAAACCTCGGCAACCGTTTCGAGGAAGCCTACGGAGATGCTGGGAACCTGCGGTCCCGCTACCCGCTGGCCGCCGTCGGATACTTCTTCGTGCAGAGATCGACGATCCTGCAATCAGAACCTGGAGCGTTCGAGCGGACCAAAGACATGATGCGGAAGCTCCGCGAACTCGACGGGACTAATGGCTACACGACGACCGGGTTGGCTCTCGTCAGCTGGGACGACGATGATCTTGCAGGCGGGGTCACGGTCGAACTCGATGCGGTTCCCGAAGACATCGGCCCGGCACAGTTCTTCGCTCGGATGATCGAACGGGTCGTTGAAGTCACGCCGGTGGTGCATCACGTCGAGGTCAGATCTCGGCTGGAGGGTCGTGAGGTCCCGGTCGAGATTACTGACGTTGCTGAGGCGGTCGTCGCTGACGAGGAAGTCGACGCGGAAACGCTCGGTTCGTAGCAGGGACGGGGACTGCGGGGCCGAGTCGCCAGGCGACCCGACCCGACAACTCAGCCCATCTCGACGCAGTGCCCGCACTTGGGGCGGCCGCCAGTCCCCGAGCGCCGGTTGGCCGCTGGGATCTGCTGACCGCTGGGGCAGTCGTTGTGGTCGTGATAAACATCCGGGTCAGACGGGTGGATCGAGTAGTACGGGGAGACTTTCATTGGGGGACTCCTTTGCTCGCCGATCGGGGGATCGGCACATCTCCACTGTCCCCCGGGCCGCCGACATCCGTGGCGACCACGCCGCCACCATGACAAGGCGGGGCCTGTCGAAATCTACGCGGGGTTGACGGTCGTGCCCGCTAGCGTGCTCGTGTGGCCTTCGACGATGTGACCCCGGCTGATCTGGCGAGAGAACTCGGGATCGACGCCAAACGCATCCGCGTGTTCCTGCGGGCGACCTACGGCAAGCTCAACCGTTCCGTCGAGAGCCGGTGGAAGCTGACGCCCGACCAGGGGGCGTCAGTGCGACGACACTTCGCCCGTGCTTCGTGAGCGATCGAACCACCTCTGACGAGACTATTTGCTCGATCTCCGCGACGAAGTTGTCGGTTCATCGGGCCTGCGGCAGCGGAGGTTCGATCGATGCGGCGTTCGCCGCCGATCCAGACGCAGTTGAGCAGCCGATCACGCGCACGAGCGAGCTTCCGTCATGATGGGCGCGTGGAACAGAAGGACCGGAGAAGAGCCCAGAAAGTGCTCCGGGTACTCACCACGCAATTGGCCGCTCGGCGACCGCGCCTCGAAAACTTCGACTCGCAGGAATACCCGGACTTCGCGGTCGTCATCGACAGCGTTCCACACAATGGCCGTGTGATGCCTGGTTCGCGCTTGCTGGCCTCGCCCGAAGGTTCCGGTTGGGGCTTCTGGCGTGTCGGTTTGGACGGCGAAAGCGGTGAACCTGCGAAGATCGAGCGGCAGAACGCCCCCGCTTACCCGGATCGCGCCGTCGCGCAGTACCTCCTCCGACTCTGCCTCGAGGACCTCGCCGACGAGATGAACATGATCAAGTCGTTCATGGAGGCAAAGGGAATTGGGTTCGAGAGCCTTCCTCCTCTGACAAGCCAGGCGTACAACGACGCTTTCACTGTCAGCCTGCTTGTCGCATCGACGATCGACCGCCACTACGGGTAGCGCGGTCACGCCATGATGGCTCGTAGACCTCACTCTCGACTCAGGTGAGGGCAACACAGGGGTCAGGATTCGTGGCCAGCCATGGGTGGTCAGGGGCGAGCGTCTCGTCCGCCCCACCCGGAGGAAGCCGTCGCCAGACGACTTCGATCTCAACACGTCGAGGATTAGTTCACCCGGAGAAAGTCCGACGTCATCACGTTGCCGACAGTCACGGCCACCTCGCCGACGGGCATCACCTGACGAGAGCCTTCAGCGCAGTCCGTTTCCGTGCGCGGGGTCACGTCTTCATGCCGCCACCACTCCAACCCAAAGTCCGTCCCGCGCGCGGGTCATCGCCACATACAACTCCCGCCGTTCCATTTCGACCCGCTCCCCGGCATCCTGACCGTTCTCGGGAACAGCCGGCCCCACCAACCGAGCCGGGGTGTGGGCGACGAGCACGTGCTTGAACTCCAACCCCTTCGCGCGCTTGATCGTGCCGACCTTCATCGCCGCGGCGACGCGGCCGTCGTACTTCGCCAAGTCGACCACCGGCACCCCCGCAGCACCGAGCAACCTGACCACCGATGACACGTCGCGGGTGCGCATCGCGAGCACCGCGACATCCCCGGGGTGCACTCCGGGCGTCGCGAGCAACTCCCGCACCCGGGCGACCAGCGTCGCATCGTGTGCCGCCACCGAGGCGAATCGCGCTACCACCGATCACGAGCCCCCTTCTGGTTGCTTCCGAATGCGCCTCTCGCCCACTACCTTCATGCTCAGCGGAACCCGATCCGTGCTGAGTGACAGGGCAAGCAGATGACGACGACTACTCCTGCAACCGAACCCGCGACCGCGCTCGCCAGGTTCAAGGTCTTCGCCGCGACCGCTCTCTTGGTCGCGGCAGCAACGGGTGCCGCCCAGTTCGTCGCAATCTCGCTCTTCGGAATGGCCGATTTCGTGCGGCTCGAAGCCGGTACTGGTCCGGGCCTGCTCGCGCTCGTATCAGGTCTCGTAATGGCCGCAAGAGTGAAGGACTGGGATGGCTGGCGGAGGTGGATCTGGCTGCCCATCGTCATCGCGGTTACAGCGGTCTTCATCTTGAACGGCGTCGTGTCTCAGTCCATCGCTGCCGAAAAGGCCGCCGAGCAGGAGCAGCTTCAAGTCTGCGCTGACCTCGAAACGCAGCTCAATGCGAAGGCAGCCGAGATTCAACGGCTCGAATCGCCGCCGCCCGTTCCCACCGACCCCAACGCCCCGTCGTGGGAGACCACCGACACCTCCGGCGTGACGTGGGCAAACCCTGAACTCGACCAGGCCAGGATCGTGTACGGCAACCTCTTGGACAGCTACGAGCGAACCTGCTGAACGCTCCGGGATTCGAGCACCCCAATCACGAGGTCGAAGAGCCGATTGATGTTCCAGTCGGTGTCGGCAAGGTCAACGGTCGTCGTGCTCGCGGTGATCGCCTGAATCGCTGGGATGCTCGGATAGGACGAATCGATGGGGTAGCCAATCCCGATAGGGGCGAAGGTATGGCCCTCGCCGTCCGAGTCCTCGGTCACGGTAAACTGCCCGTACGCCGGTTCGAGCGCCTGGTGCGGGTTGGAAGCGAAGACGAGGCCGTTTGCGTCCGCGAGGGTCCTAAGCGTCGGAACGAGCGCATCATCAACGAGCACCTGAAGGTAGGCGCGCTGCCGTCCCCATTGGTCGTCCCGTCCTGGCTGAGAGCCGAAGGTGATGGCGCCCAGTTCGTTGATGCGGATGAGCTTGTCCTGGATCTCGCTGCTCTCCTCGTTCAGTGCTGCGGCATGCCAAGGGGTCATGGGTTCCTCGCCCGAGACGAAACGAATCATCGCGTGCTGAAGGTCAGCGAAGGTGCGCACCTCGTTCCAAACGTTCCCTTGCTGTGAGAAGTAGTCCTCGGCCTGCTCGTCGAGTTCGTCGTTCCACACCCGGTGCTGCTCGGGGCGCAACTCAGAAGAGAGCAAGAACACGCCATCGTCGTCGAGCGGAACACCCTTCTCGATCATCCACGCCAACGTCTTGGGAGTGGACTCATCGACCCTCAGGCGAACGGGATCGGTGGACTCGCTCATGACGGTGAGGGTACTGCCCGCCGCCGACCTCACACGAGGGCTCCGTTGACCTCCACCGATTCCCTAACTTCGGTCGTGCCCGCTACCGTGCTGGTGTGACCTCCGACGACGTGACTCCGGCGGACTTGGCGAAAGAACTCGGAATCGATGCGAAGCGCATCCGTGCGTTCTTGCGAGCGACCTACGGCAAGCTCAATCGATCGGTCGAGACCCGGTGGAAGCTGACGCCCGACCAAGCAAGCAAGGTGCGACGACACTTCGCCCGTGCGTCGTGAGCGATCGAACGACTTCTGAGGACCTTGACCGACGGTGGGATCGTGCGCAGGCGCGTCGAGGCTGCCTGGTGACGAATATCAACCTAGATCCCGCGAAGAGGGGTTCTCGAGGAGACGCCTAGATCGCCGTCGGCGGATACCGGGTACGCGACGACCTCTGCGAGCCGATACCTTTGCCAGCCATCACCGCCTGGAGCATCCCACTGCAGACTGCGACCCACGCGATTGAGTCGCTTGTGCTCCTCGGCGGTCACCCAGCACTTGACCACGAGCAGATCGAAGATCGAAAGGAGGTGCTCAGGCGATGTCGCCGGCCCGCCCGCGATGGGCGCGGGGTCGCTGTTGGATCGGGGATCAGATTGTCGTGGGTCGACGATCTCGATCAGAACCCGTTTCATGGGCAGAACATGCTCGATCTCTCGATGAGCGGGTGGGAGAAGCATCGCGTCACGGGTAGCGAATGGCACCGAGGCGGACTCCAGCCCGCGGGTCATCTGCCGCAGGCGGCTCGGATATCCGAGGGATCCCTTTGACCAAAGCCGACCACCGGCTGCGAGGAACGGACGCACCTCGGCCTCGATGAAGTCGTATGCCGTCGTGGCGATGCTCAGCCGACGAGCATCGACGTTGAGTTCGGGGCTCATGGAGCCAATACTCCGACCCAGAGCCCGTCCCGTGCGCGGGTCATCGCCACGTACAGCTCGCGCCGCTCCATCTCGACCCGCTCCCCGGCATCCTGACCGTTCTCGGGAACAGCCGCCGGACCCACCAACCGCGCCGGGGTGTGGGCGACGAGCACGTGCTTGAACTCGAGCCCTTTCGCGCGCTTGATCGTGCCGACTTTCACCGCCGCGGCGACGCGGCCGTCGTACTTCGCCAAGTCGACCACCGGCACCTCCGCAGCTCCGAGCAACTTGACCACCGACGACACCTCCCACCTGTGCATCGCGAGCACCGCGACATCCCCGGGGTGCACTCCGGGCGTCGCGAGCAGCTCTCGCACCCGGGCGACGAGTGCGGCGTCGTGTGCCGCCACCGTCGGGAACCGTGCGATCGCCGGAGCCGCCCCTTCGCGCAGAACTTCAGCGGCATCCATTCGGCCTCGCAGTCCGCTTTCGATGTCGACGAAGCCGGAGTCGCCGACCAGCGATGCGGCGAACGTGGCGATCTCGCGGGTGTTGCGGTAGTTGCGGGTCATGACGACGCCGCGGCCGGCGATCGAGATGCCGAGTTCGCCGAGGGTGTAGCCGCCGGGGTAGATCGACTGCTGGCCGTCGCCGATGAGGTTGAAGGCGTCCGGTTCGTCGCCGACGAGGCGGTGCAGCAGGCGGATCATCGCCGCCGACAGGTCTTGGGCTTCGTCGATGACGACGGCGCGGTAGGCGGAAGATCCGGGGGTGACGGTGGCTTCGGCGTGCAGGATGACGTCGGCGAAATCCCACACGTCGGCGGCGCGCAGTTCGGTCTCGTACGCGAGATAGAGGCGCCACACGGCGGCGCGCTGGGGGAGGGTGAGCCGGCGTTCGCGGCCGAATCGGCTGCAGTTCTCGTACTCCTCGAGGGAGGCGAGGCCGCGGCCCTTGATCACGGATGCGATCTCGTCTTGCCAGTAACGCTGATCGCGGTCGATCGCGCCGACCTCGCCAGGGGCGCCGTGGCGTCGCCACACGGTGTTCCAGATCTGGTCGGCGGCAACGGAATCGAGTTTGACGGTGATGCCGTGCGCCCGCAGCAGGCTTCTCGCGAACGCATGGATGCTGATGAAGTCGACGCGCTCGGAGGCCTCGGGGGCGAGTCGCCGGAACAGCGTTCTCAGCACCTCGGGCAGCGTGCGCACGTAGGTGGTGACCAGCACCCGCCCCGGATGCAGCCGCGCGATGTGGGCGGCGCGGTGCAGTCCGACGACGGTCTTGCCGGTGCCGGCGGCTCCGCGGATGCGACTGGGGCCGTTGAACGAGCGGCGCACCACCCGGATCTGGTCGGGATGCAGGAACGCCATCCACGACTCGATCGGTTCGGCGGCGAGGCCCGCGTACGCGGCATCCTGCACCTCGTCGACGGTGAGGAGGGCGGGTTCCTCGGGCTGTGGCTCGGGTGCGGGGGCGACGGCCGGGGGAGCGCTCACCACGACGGATGCCGGGGTCGCGCTCGCGGCGTAGGGCGGGCACGCTTCGGTGAGGGCGCGCAAGACCCGCTCGACCTCGACCTCGGACAGGCGGCGGCCGGCGCTGAGGATGCGTTCCACGACAGCGGGTTCGCTCATGAGCTCGACGCCGCTCACCGTCGCTTTCAGGTCGCGGCGGTTGGTGAACACCGCGAGCGTGCGAACCTGGCCGGGGGCGAGGTGGATGTCCTCGAGGATGTCGGCGATCGTGTCGCCGAGAGAGATGAGCCCGTCGAAGCGGTCGGTGACGTCGTCGTCACCCTGGAACACCCGGGTGCCTTCGCCGGTGCGCTGGATGCGCACATCGCGCCACGACTTGGCGTCGACGATGAACACCCCGGAAGGGCCGACGACGAGAAAGTCGACCTGGGCCTTGCGGCTGCCGGGCCACTGGCGGTCGGCGAGTACGTGATAGCCGTGGTTGCGCAGCGGCGCGAGGGTCTTCTCGAGGCGGCGTTCGCTCGCGGCGGCGGCGTGGTAGTTCGCCACCATCTGCTCGTGGACGGCCGCCTGGCGGCGCAACTCGTCTGCGAGACCCTGCGCGGCATCCGCCTGCAGTGTCGCCGATGATCCCCCGGCCATGATCCCCCGATCGTGCGTGAACCTCAGTTTGGTGCCCACGAGGTGCTTGCGGCAGCGCCTGTTCAGGGGTCAGGCGTGGAGAACCTCAGCCCGCGTCAGGGTCCCGCCGTACACTCGAGGCATGGCACCGGAGGTCGCAGAGGTCTTGGAGACCGTCAAGGCGATGACGCACGCACAGCGCGCTGACGTCGCTTATCAGGTGCTCCTAACGCTCGATGAGGGATCGGCCGAGGACCCGGCTGAGGTCGAAGCCGCGTGGCGCGCCGAGGTCGGACGCCGCGTCGATGACTACCTCGGCGGCAACAAGAACGTCGTCAACGTTGAGGAATCGCACGCGAAGATCCGCGCCGAGTTGGCGGCGACTTCCGAGTGACGCTGTCGCGCGATGAGCGCGCCGAGGCTCACGAGGAACTCCTGCAGCAGGCGCGCTTCTATGAGCGCGAACACGTCGGCCTGGGTCTGGACTTCCTCGAAGCCGTCGATGCTGCGATCGAGGCGATCGTCGGATTTCCTGACGCTTGGCGCCCCTACCCGGGATGGGATCGCCAGCCGGTCCTGCGGGTCAAGCAGGTGCAGGGCTTCCCCGTCGGCATCGTCTACTTCGTGGGCGGTGACCGAATCGTCGTCCTCGCCTACGCACACCACCAGCGGGATGCCGCCTACTGGCGCGCTCGTTTCGGGAATCCGGTGGCACGCGACTGGGCGGATGACGAGACGATGTCGGCGGAGGAAACCCTCCGTCGATTCGAAGCGCTCAACCCTGAGCCCACGAGAGGGCCTCGCAAGGGCCAACACCTCTTCGTTCCCGTGACGACCGACTCAGACGCAGACTCGACGCCGGAGGGCGACGTCAGGGCCGACTAGAGCGGTGCGATCAAAGAAGCTCACTCGCCACTTCGTTGGCCGCGGTGCGGTTGGGACCGTCGAACGCTCTCGCCATCGACGGAACGGCGTCAGGGTGAACGCCGAACTGCTCCACGGCGATGCGTCCCCAGTCGCGGGTGCCGACCTCGACATCCGCGACGATTCTGGCCGCCCGCGTCTGCGAAAGCCCGAAGGCCCCCGCGCTGGCAACCAGGTCGCGGATGTCACGGTCGACGGGGTCTGCGCCGGGTGAGATCGGTGTCGCCTCGATCGCGCCGGTCACGCGCTGCGGATTGACGTCGAACACCGGCGACAGTCGCCAACCACCCGACTGACGAAGAACCCCGTGGTTCTTCATGTGGTCGTCGACGTTGTTCACGAGCAGCGACAGGGTGACTCGTCGGAACAGGTCTTCAAGGTCTGCGGACGGGGCAGCGCTCCGACGAGCCAGGTGATCGGCCAGGGTCGCGTAGTCGACGACCTCGTTGGCTGCACGCAGTACGAGGCTTTCGGCGCTCAGGTAACCGATGCGCCGACCGTCCGCAGTTCGATCGAAACGCTCGAGCAGCAGCATCGAGCGCCCCTCGGTCAGGCGTACGTGCTCGAACTTCGGCGTGGCAATCCCAACGTGCCGGGCGAGGTGGAGGCATGTCGCCTCCCACGCCTCGACGTCGCCTCGGTCTTCGGGGTGGGGGAACTTCGCGAGCGCCAAGCGACCGTCGTTGCGTCGGATCGTAGCTTTGGGTCGTGCACCCCCCGCGGACGTTCCGGCAGCCAGCAATCGACGCAGGTCGTCTTCGTCTTCGCGGCTCTCGGCAAAGCGTTCGGCTGCCGCGAGCAGGTCAGGAAGTTCGATCTCACCCGCGACGGCGTCTGCCGGCTGTGAAAGGTAGGCGGAGCTGCCTAGCTCGGTGAAGCGGAGCGCTCCCAGCCGCGTCAGGTCGTTGGCGCCGATCAGCAATCCGAAGTCGTCGAGCGGGGTGCGCGAGCGGGAACCGTCGGATCGGTGCGCGGCTTGGATGATTCGCCTACCCCAGCTGTCGGGCATCGCGTCTGCGAAGGCTCCGAGGGTGGTTCGGTTCATCATCGTGGTGGTGACCCCCCGTTGCATGGGGAGGTCCGGCGAAAGCTCGTACGCGGCCGCGTTGGTCAGGTAGCCGAGGTCGTACTCGAAGCCGAGCGCGCGTCGCTGAAAGCCAGGAGCGGTGAGGTTGGTGGCCTCGCCCACCAGAACCTCGTCACCCGACGGCAATTGCACGTGCACCGACACGCGTTCGATCGGGGTAGCCATGGATGCCTACCGACGGGCGCTGACTCGTTGGGGCAGCATCCGCTCGGCATTCAATCGGCCGAGGTCGCTGTTGAGCGGGTCTGTCGACTGGATCACTGCTGCCGCAATTCCGAGGGCGCTGAGCACAGACATGAGGCTCTCACTGCGCACACTCTCACCGTTCTCGATGGCGCGCAGGGTTGTGCGTGTGATGCCGGCACGTTCGGCTGCGATCTCGGAAGTCCACCCGACTAGCTTTCGCCAGCGGCGGATGTTCTGCCCGAGCGCGCCAAGATCGCGTTCGGTCAGAACGGATGAACGCGTGGACATGATCGTTGCTCCTATGGATAGAAACTTGCTCATTAATGGAGGCAATGCGCAGTATTCTAGCCATAAGATCTGGAAGATCGCCAGGATCAAGATCAAGATCAAGATCAAGCTCAAGATCAAGATCAAGATGGCGCGGGTGAAGTCGGATGCCGACGACTACCGGTACTTCCCCGAGCCCGACCTGCTGCCGATCGAGCCGCCCGCTGAGCTGGTCGCTTCGTTGCGTGCTGCGCTGCCCGAGGCACCCGCGGTGCGGCGTCGGCGGTTGCGTGAGACGTGGGGGTTCACGGAGCTCGAGTTCCGGGATGTCGCCAACGCCGGTCTGCTCGTCGAGATCGAAGAGACGGTCGGCTTCGGCGCCGCGCCGGCTCAGGCTCGCAAGTGGTGGACAGGTGAGATCGCGCGGCTCGCGAACGCCGCGGGTGTGGATGCCGCGTCGCTCGTGTCACCGCTGCACGTGTCGGAGCTCATCGCTTTGGTGGAGTCCGGGGAGCTGACCGACCGGCTGGCTCGCCAGGTGCTCGAAGGCGTGATCGCGGGGGAGGGGCGCCCGGCGGAGGTTGTCGCAGCTCGTGGTCGGTCGAGTTGCGAGACATCCCAAGAGTTCACGATTGCATGGCGAAGAAGTTCAAGATACAGATGACTCGGTGTCGCGAGTTCATACTCGGCCAGGTCGCGAGTCGCTTCGGCGACCTGCCCGGACGTCGGGCGAACGACTTTTGCCGACGCGTCGCCGCTAGCCACCATGAAGACATAGTCGACGCTCGCGACAGGAAGCCCGGTCAACTCCCGTGCGGTGGTGTAGCGGCGTGATCTTCGAGGCGACGCTCAGGCGCTGAGCGCGAGGTTGGGGTCGGTCACCTCCTCGGGGTTGGTGGCGATGAGCCTGATTCGGGATTTGGGGAGGATGTCGAGGCCGAAGTAGCGGCATCCTTCGGCCCATTCGTCGGTTTGTTCGGCGAGAACCGCACCGACGAGTTGGATGATTGCGTCGCGGCTGAGACGGCTGCATCCGGATCTCCGGCCGCTCCGCCCGTCAGCGGAGGTGGGACGCTGGCCAACCCGTCTCGATGAACCGGTCGATCGGCAGCGTCGCGGCGCCGAGGGCGACGGCTTCCTGACCGAGGGTGCTGCGTTCGACGACGACCTCGTCCGCGGGCTGTTCGAGCGAAAAGCGCCGCACCGCCGCTCCGAGCTCGGGCAGCAGCTCTTCGGCGATTCGGTCGCCGAACCATCCGCCGACGATGATCTTCTGCGGGTCGTAGAGGTTGACGAGATTCGACAGGGCGAGGCCGAGGTGCGTGACGAGGTTCTCGATCGCGGCGCGCGCGGTGGCCTCCCCGGCACGCGAGGCGTCGAACAAGGCCTCGACTCCCTCGGCGTTGCGACTCACCCATTCGTGGTCGGCGCCGAGCCAGCGTTCCAGGACGGCGGATGCGCCGACGAAGGTCTCGACGCAGCCGCGTGAGCCGCACCGGCAGCGGATGCCGTCGAGGCTGATCTTGGTGTGGCCCCACTCGCCGGCGCTGCTCGAGGAACCGCGGTAAAGCCGGCCGTTGGTGATGATGCCGGCTCCGGCTCCGTCGCCGATGATGACGACGACGGCGTGTTCGACGCCGCGCGCCGACCCGTACCAGGACTCCGCCTGCGTCGTGGTCTTCGCACCGTTGTCGATATACACGGGGAACCCGAGTCGCTCCGACAGGCCCGTGAAGACGACGCGGTCCCACCCGATCACTTGGGCATGAACCACCGATTCTCGGCCGTCGGGTGCTTGCGCGGGGTGTTCGACGATCCCGGGAACGCCGAGACCGAGGCCGAGCACAGCCCGTCGCTCGCAACCGAGCTCCTTGAGAAGCTCGTCGACGTGAGCCACCACGACATCCATGACGTGCGCGGGCTCGACGTGGCGTCCGGCGAAGTCCGACCGTCGAGAGCCGAGCCGGTTGAGGGTGAGATCGAAGGCTTCCACCCGGGTCGCCGATTCGCCGACATCCGCACCGAACACGATCGCGGCATCCGGGTCGAGGCCGAGCAGGGCGCTGCGCCGACCGCCTTCAGAATCGAGGAAGCCGCCCTCGCGCACGCTGCCTTCGTTGATCAGTTCCGCGATGACGTTGTTGACGGTCGCGGTGGACAGTCCGGTCGCGCTGGTCACCGAACCGCGCGAGGTCTCTCCGCTCAGCAGGAGGTGGCGCACGACGAGGGCGCGATTGGTTTTGCGAACGTCGCGGACGGACGCCTTCTTGGCCATTCGCCGTCTCCTTCGTCTGCGTGCCGGGCTCCCGCCTGAATCGGCGCCCTCACAGTCTGGCGTAGGTGGCGGACTTGCAATTGCCAGAACTTAGAATAATGTCTAGCATAAGTCGACGCGGCGATCCCTTCGCCCGGTGACACCCCATCCACCCCTGCAAGACTGAACTGCTCAACGAGGAGAAGAACATGACTAACCATCTCGCCGGTCGGCGACTGGCGGCCGTCGCGGTCGTCGGAACGCTGGCCATCGCAACGCTCGGCGCGTGCGCTCCGGGCTCCGCTTCGGACGCCGTGACGATCCGCGTTCTCGCGGTCGAAGGCCCCGAGACCGACGCACTCGCCGCCGAGGCTGCGAACTTCGCCGCCGAGTCCGGCATCGAGGTCGAGGTCGACAAGGTCGCTCGCGACGTCTGGGGTCAGCGCAAGGTCGCCGAACTCGCTCAGGACGCGGGAACCTACGACGTCGTCTTCCTCGGCGGCGGTGACGACGCCGTGTGGATGCTCGAGAACGCGCACGTGCAAGACCTCACGTCGTACCTCGGCGAGGATGTCATCGCCGATGTCGTGAACAACGAACTGTTCACGACCTCGGACGGCGCCTTCGTCGGTGCCCCGCAGTACTACAACTTCCCGGTGACGTACTACCGGGCCGACCTGTTCGGCGACCCCGAGGAGCAGGCCGCCTTCGAGGCGCGGTACGGTCACGAGCTCGCGGCCCCGACCACGTTCGACGAACTCGTCGAGGTCGCGACCTTCTTCAACCGCCCCGACGAGGGCCTCTACGGCACCTGCCTCGGGGGCGTGAACTGGTCGGTCTTCCTCGACGACACGTACTTCGTCTACGGGCAGGGCGCCAACTTCGGTGACCTGGAGACCGGCGAGCTCACGCTCGACACGCCGGAGCACGTCAAGGCGTTCGAGTACATCTCGGCGCTCACCTCGCTGCAGGCTCCGGGCTGGGAGGCGCTGAGCTTCTTCGACTGCGACAACCAGATGAAGGCCGGCTCCGTCGCGATCTACCAGAACTGGCTCTACGCCTGGAACCTGCTCTCGGCCGAGATGGGCGACCAGATCGCGATCGCTCCGCCGGCCGGCGTCTCGACCCACCTCGGGGCGATGCTCGCCACCATCCCGGAGGCCGCACCGAACCCCGACGCCGCCGGTGAGTTCATCGCCTGGATGCTCACCGACGAGTTCCAGCTCGCGCAGGTCGGGCTGACCGGCAACCTGCCGGTGCTCCAGTCGCAACAGGACTCGGATGCCTTCGCCGAGGCGCTGCCCGAGCTGGAGATGCTCAAGTCGGTGGCCTCCGAGCTGAGCTACCTGCACACGACGTGGTCGGGCGAGCTGGGCTCCGGAGTTTCGGAAGCCATCGCCAAGGTCACCTCGGGTGAGCTCACTCCTGCCGAGGCCGCGAGCTGGCTGCAGAACGAGAAGTTCGCCGGGCGCAAGGCCGTCGAGTGACGATTGGCTCCACCATCCGCCGCGGGGAGGGCTCCCCCTCCCCGCGGCGGTACCCCCGCCGACGGGCAGCGGACCGGGGGCACGTGTTCTCCCGCCGCAACCGGGTCGGGCTCGCGTTCACGGTGCCGACGCTGCTGTTCGTCGTGGCCGTGATGGCGTACCCGCTCGTGTATCTCGGCTACCTCTCGTTCCACACCTACCGCCCCCTGAGCTCGAACGAGGTCGTCCCCGCGGGGTTCTCGAACTTCGTCGCCCTCGTCACCGACTCCACGGTGACCAGCTCGCTGCTCGTCACCCTCCAGTTCACGGTCGCATCCGTGCTCATCGAGATCGTGATCGGAACCGTGTGTGCCGTGCTACTGGCCAACGTCATGCTCGGGGCGCGCAGCCGCGCCGGCCGGGTCTACGCCCGCGTGCTCGGGTCGGCCTACATCATCCCGTTCGCGGTTCCGGCGATCGCCGGCGCGTACGCGTGGCGGATGCTGCTGGACACCCAGTTCGGTCCCGTCAACGCCGCGCTCGGCTCGCGCACCCCGTGGCTCGTCGACTTCCCGCTGCTGTCGATCATCGCGATCGACGCCTGGAAGATGACGCCGTTCGTGCTCTTCGTACTGCTGGCCGCGGTGATGTCGATCGAACCGACCCAGTACGAGGCGGCCGCGATCGACGGCGCCGGATCGCTGCGGCAGTTCTTCTCGATCACCATCCCGTCGATCCTGCCGGTGCTCGTCATCACCGCCGCGTTCCGCGCCGTCGACGCGTTCACGAAAGTCTTCGACACCGTCTTCGCGACGACCGCCGGCGGCCCTGGCGACGAGACGCGGGTGCTGCCCCTGCTGATCTGGCGCACCGCGTTCACCCACCTCGACTTCGGGTCGGCCTCCGCGCAAGCAGTGCTGGCTCTCGCGATCTCGCTCATCTTCGGCGCCGCGCTGCTGATCTCCCAGCGGAGGGTCGCGCGATGAGCGTCTCCTATCAGGCGCGTAAGCGCCGGGTCGTCACCGGATCGGCGGTCGCGCTCACGGTCGCCGGGGTGCTCATGCTCGTTCCGATGGCCTGGATGGCCTACACGTCGTTCAAGCTCGACGCCGACATCTTCACGACCGACCCGCTCCGCGCGCCCGAGGCGTTCTCGGTGGAGCACTACGTCAACCTCGTGACCCGCTTCAACTTCGACACGTCGTTCGTCAACTCGGTGGTCATCGCGCTCGCCACCGTCGTGCTGAGCGTCGTGCTCGGGGGGCTCGCGGCCTACGGCTTCGCCCGCTACCCGTGGCGCGGCAGCCGCATCGCGCTCGCATTCCTCATGCTCGCCCGCATGGTGACTCCGGCAGCCCTCGTCGTGCCGCTCTACATCGTCATGCAGTCGCTGGGATTGCTGAACTCGGTGACGAGCGTCATCGTCGGCGTCACGGTGCTCAACCTGCCGTTCGTCGTGTGGATCCTCATCCCGTTCTTCGAGTCGGTGCCGAAAGAGGTCGAGGAGGCGGCGGAACTCGACGGGCTGTCGCCGTTCGCGGTGTTCCGGCGCATCGTGCTGCCGCTCGCCCGACCCGGGGTGATGACGGCGGTGCTGTTCAGCTTCCTCGCCGGATGGACCGACCTGCTGTTCCCGATGACCTTCATCACCGACTCCGACGTCATGCCGCTGACGTCGGGGATGCTCGCGATGCAGACGGGTTACAAGATCTACTGGGGCGAGCTCATGGCCGGGGGCATCGTGCTGACGCTGCCCGCCGTCATCCTCTGTTTCGCGCTCCAGCGCTATCTGCTGCGCGGCCTGCGCGCCGGTTATTGACTCGGCGCGAGCCGGACAAGGAGAGAGTACGAATGACTGCACGCGAGCGCATCCGCTGGGGGAGCGCCACGGCCGCCTACCAGATCGAGGGGGCGACGGATGGCGATGGTCGCGTCGCGAGCATCTGGGACGAGTTCACCGCCCGCCCCGGCACGATCGCGCGCGGCGACACCGCCGCCGTCGCGTGCCGAGCCTACGACGACCCCGAGCCGATGCTCGCCGCGATCGCCTGGCTCGGCGTCGAGACCTACCGGCTCTCGATCGCCTGGTGCCGCGTGATCACCGGCCCCGAGGGTGACGTCAATCCCGCCGGCGTCGCCTACTACCGCCGCGTGCTCGGGGAACTCCGGGTGCGCGGGGTGAAGCCGGTCGTGACCCTGTACCACTGGGACCTTCCCCAGTGGCTGCAGGACCGCGGCGGGTGGGCCGACCCGGGCGTCATCGACGCGTTCGTGCACTTCACCGAGATCGCGGCCCGCGAGTTCGGCGACCTCGTCTCCGACTGGATCACGATCAACGAGCCCTTCTGCGCCGCCTTCCACGGCCACCTCAGCGGACTGCACGCCCCCGGCATCCGACACGAGCCGACCGCCCTGCGTGCCGCGCTCATGCAGCTCGTCGCCCACGGTGCCGCCGTGCGGGCTCTCCGCGCGGCCGACCCCGAGGCGCGGATCGGCCTCGCGATCAACCTCTCCGACCTGGAAGCCGCGTCCTCCTCTCCGGAAGACGTCGCGGCCACCCGGCGAGCGGATCTCGTCGAGAACCGGCTGTTCCTCGAGCCGATCCTCACCGGACGCCTCCCGGACGACACCGCCGCCCACTTCGGGGAGCCGGCGCTCGCCGCCGCGCTCGACGGGATCGACATCGCGTCGGCGGCCGTGCCGATCGACTTCATCGGCATCAACTATTACGAGCACAACGTGATCCGCGCCGCCGAGCACGGGAACGACCCGATCGTGCGCGGCATCGAGAAGCTGCCCGTGCCGGAGCCGCGCAGCGCCAACGGCGTCGCGGTGCGTCCAGACGGCTTCGTGCGCGTGCTCTCCCGCGTGTCCGCGCTCGCCCCGGACCTGCCGATCTGGGTGACCGAGAACGGCATCGGGCTGTGGGACTACCTCAGCCCCGACGGGCGCTGCAACGACGTCGAGCGGGTCGCGTTCATCGACCGCTACCTCGACGCCCTCGAGGATGCCGTCGAGCGCGGCGTGCGTGTCGAGGCGTACTACTTTTGGTCGCTCATGGACAACTTCGAGTGGTCCCACGGATTCCAGCTGCGGTACGGGCTGTTTTACACCGACTACCCGAGCGGTCACCTCACTCCGAAGGCGAGCGCCGAACGCTACCGTGAGCGCATCTCACGCGCCGCCGCCTCGCCGGTTCGGGAGCGGCAGGCGGGCTGACGGAAGCCCCTCGTGCTACAGCCCTAGAAGGCGGGGGCGCTCGCGACGACGAACACGAAGACGAGAAGCAACCGCACGATGATTCCGACCACCGCGAGTGTCTGTGCCCTGCGCTGCACGGGTCGCCGAGTGCGTCGATACACCCAGCCGATTGCGGCACCGACGAGCAACCCGCCGAGGTGCGCGTCCCACGCGATCCCGCTCGCGACGAAGCCGAGCGCGACGTTGATGCCGAGCAAGATCAGCAACTGCGTCACGTTGACCCTGATTGCGCGCGCAGCGTCAGATAGGCCCCGAGCAGCCTGAAGATCGCGCCGAGGCGCCGAGCGCCGAGTTCGGCTGGAGGAATCCCCCGGTGGACACGATGCTGGCGCCGTCGGTGGCGATCGCGAGGGCGTACAGCGAGAGCACGCCCATCGACCCGCCGAGCGCCGCCGCGAAGTACAGCGCGAGGAAGCGCGCCTTCCCCCAGCCGCCACGGTTCCACTCCGACGACCGTCGGGTTGAGCACCCAGGCCGAGGTGAGCGCCCCGCCGCTGAGCCCCTGCCACGCGTAGGCGACGACGACGAGCGCCATCAGCGTGTAGGTCACTAACCCCGAGCGGAGCGGTCGCAGTGCCCGCGCCCCCCAGCCGTGGCGTGCGGGCGGCAGCGCCTGTTCAAGGGCAGGTGCATTCTGCTCGGAGTGTTAGGCTGTGACCTTACGCTTGGAGGAAGACCATGACCGCCTTGATCCGCGATGCGAGGCACCGTCGCGCCGTCGGTGTGCGCGAACTCGCGCGGCGATGCGGCGTCGCCGCCCCTACTGTCGTCGACTGGGAACGCTCGGAAGCGGCCGGAACGATTCAGGTCGAAACTCTTCACCGGGCACTGGCTGCGATGGGGGAGCGGCTCTCGGTGCGGTCACGCGCTCAGACGATCGCGTTCGAGCGGCTTGAGCGGCGTGAACAGCGTCTTGGGCTTGAACTGCATCGCTCGATCGCGACCAAGCTCGTCACAGACCCGGAAGTCGTTCTCGAGTCGGCGCGGTCACAGCTCGGCTCGATGCGGACCGGTCTCAGAGGCGGCGCTCTCGAGTGGCTCGATCAGTGGGCGCAGCTCATCGAGGATCGGGATGTCGGCGGGCTGGTCGTCGTCATGCTGGGCACGACTCAGCACGACATCGACATGCGAAGCGTCTCGCCGTTCACCGGGCTGTTGTCGTCCGAAGAGCGGGAAGAAGTTCTCGCGCGGGCGTTGGCGGTGGTCTCGTGAAGCGCCGACAACTTGAAGAGGCGATTCTGCGCGCCTGCGAGATCGTGGGCCAGAACCGCGTGATCGTCGTCGGTTCGCAGGCGATCCTCGCGACCTGGCCCGAGGAAGAACTGCCACCGGCTGCGACGATGTCTGCCGAGGCGGACATCGCACCCGAGCACGACATCGCCGACCACCTCTCCAACAAGCTGTGGGTGCTGGCCGGACAGGACTCCGAGTGGGCGAACGACCGCGACTTCTACATCGACGCCGTGTCGGCGAACACGGCGGTGCTGCCCGACCGCTGGCGCGAACGTGCCGTCGAGATCGAGGTGACTGAGCATCCTGGGTTCTTCGGTATCTGCCCGGAGGCGCACGACCTCTGCGCGTCAAAGATGGCCCGCAACGAAGAAAAGGATCGGGAGTTCGTGGCGGCCCTCGTCGACGCCGGTCTCATCGACCCGCGACTCCTGCGGAATCGTCTCGACGAGATCTCCGACCCGCGTGTCGAACCCGCCCGTAAGCGCGTCGCTCGTCAGTTCGTGATCGGTCTCGCGCGTCGTTAGCACGGGGCTCGAGGGCTCGGGTCCTGTCGGGACGCAGTCGTACACTGTCGGCGTGACCCCGAGGCTGACTGAGTACATCGAGGCGGGCAAGACCCTCGATGCCGACGAGCGCGAAATTGCCGCGCTTGCGCTTCAGCGGATGGGGGAGTCGGAGCAGGCCGACATCGTTGCCGCCTGGGATGAGGCGATCGACCGGCGCCATGACGAACTGACCAGTGGCACCGTGCAGCCGGTCAGCGGCCGGCAAACGATCGCCCTCGCACGGGCGCGGGCGGCCAACCGGCGTACGTGACCCATGGAACGTGACTGGGCAGACGACGAGACGCTGACGGCGAAGGAGACCATTCGCCGCTTCGAATCGCTGAATCCCGAGCCCACTCGTGGACCGCGAGCCGGTCAGTACATCTTCGCGAAGGTCGGCCCTCATGGGGTCCTGCCGCGGATCGACCGGATCACCGTCGACCTGGAGGTCATGAACGGGCGTCCCACCGTGCGCGGGATGCGCATCCGTGCTACCGATGTGCTTTCGCTACTTGCTGCAGGCGCGACGCACGCCGACATCCTGGCCGAGTATCCCTACCTCGAAGAAGAAGACATCATCGCGTGCCTCGAGTACGCCGCCGCCATTTCTTGACAGCAAAACGGTGTGGCCCCCTCGCACCCGCACGAGGAGGCCACACCGCGCCCAGCAGACGTCAGTACGAGGAGTACACGGTCACCTCGTCGATCGTCCACCACTGCGGCGCACTGCCGGTTTGGGTGATGCGCAGGTAGCGGGCCGTCGTCGGGGTCACCGAGACCGGGCGCTTCCAGCCGTAGGCGATCCCCGTGGCGAGGGTCGTCCAGGTGGTGCCGTTGGTCGACGCTTCGAGCGTGAAGCCGCGCGGGTAGTCCCACGTGTTGCCCGAGGGGGTCTGCACGGTGACCATCGCCACTGTGCGGTTCGATCCCATGTCGATGCGGTACCACTCTCCGCCGGCCATCGCTGCGCCGTTCGCCCAGCTACCGCCGCCGACGCCGTCGATCCCGCCCGCGGTCGACGTGCCGCCCGCGGTACTCGACGCGGTCGCCGTCCAGCCCGAGTGGCTGATCGCCACCGGGTTGTAGGTCGACAGCCCACCTGCGTACTTCGAGAGCGTCGCGACGAATCGGGCGTTCTGTGTGAAGTTGGCGGTGCCGAACTGGCCGAGTTTCGAGATGTACGTCGCCGAGTCGTCGGAGTTGATAACGGGGATCGGCTTCTGGTTGTCGTAGTACATGCCCCAGTACGCAAAGCCGTCGGATGCCGTGCCACGCACCTTGTAGGTCCATGCCGACCACGACACGTTCGACGCGTTCAAACCGGCCATGAACCGCGACCAGACGTCGTCGTTGTAGTAGAGCGAGTACTCGCCGTAGAGGATCGGCACGCCCGGGTTCGACAGCTTCGCCGCGAGACCGTTCAGCTCGTTGGTGACGAGCTGGTTCTGCGACGTCCAGTTCTTCGAGTTGGGCATGTCGTACGGGTGGTACTCGTAGACGACGTTCGTCCAGCCGTACGTCGACGGGTGGGCGATCGCGCTCACGCTGAAGAACGCGCCGAAGAAGATCGTGTGATCGGGGTCGATCGCCCGAACCGCGTCGTAGAGCCGGTCGTAGTAGTTGCTCTTCTGCGTGACGTCGTCCGCATCCTCGCCGTAGTCGATGAGGGGCTCGTTGATGAGGTCGTAGCCGGCGACGGCCGGTTCGCCCTCGTACCGCGTGGCGATCTCTTCCCAGATGTCGACGACCCAGTCCTGGTAGGTCGAGCTGCCCCAGAACCCGTTGGGGTTCGGGCCGATGCGACCGCAGCTGCCCCACGGGCATCCGCCGCCGGGCACGGTGTGCAGGTCGATGAGCGTGTAGATGCCGCGCTCGCTCAACTCGTCGATGACCCAGTCGATCTTCTCCCAGGGGTTCGACTTCCATGAGCCGTCGAGGTTGAGGAACGTGTTCCAGCCGATCGGCACGCGCACGAAGTTGAATCCCGCGGCGTCGAGGTTGTCGAGGTCGGTCTCGGTGAGCCAGGTGTCCTGGTGGGCGTCGATGATGGTCTGCGCTCCACCCGTGCCGAAGCGGTCGGCCATCGTCAACTGCAACGAGTAGTCGTCGTTGTAGAGACCGGCGGTCAGTTCGCCGATCGACCACCACGATCCCGAGGATCCGGTCTGCGTGAGCCGGAAGTACCGGGCCGCCTGCGCGACGAACCCGATGGTGGTCGCCTTGAACGTGCCGACTCCCGTCGCCACGGTGGTCCACGTCGAGCCGTTCTTCGACAGCTGCAGCGTGTAGCCGCGCGCGTAGTCGGTCTCGTCGGAGGTGTTCTTGGCGGTGTCGATCGTGACGTTGTTGAGGGTCACGAGCGCGCCCATGTCGGCCTGGATGTACTGGCCGTTGGTCTGAGCAGCTCCCGTGGTCCAACGCGTCGACACGGTGCCGTCGACCATGTTGGCCGGGCTCGCGCCCACGGAGGCACTCATCGCCCACCCGCCGCGGTCGAGCGCTGTTCCGCTCGAGATCGCGACTTCGGCGATCGACCACCATTGGCTCGACGTTCCGTTCGAGGCGATCCGCAGGTAGCGCCCGTTCTTGGTGCCCTGGAAGTCGGCCTGGATGACGCGGTTCGTGCCGAAGCCGCTCGCCACCTGCGTGTAGGTGACGTTGTCCCACGACACGTAGACGTCCCAGATGCGCGGGTAGTCGTTCGCCGTCGCCGAGCCGGCGTCGAGCAGCACTTTGTCCATGTCGACGTTGCGACCGAGGTCGATCGTGAACGTCTGACCCGGAGCCTGCGCGGTGCCGCTCTGCCACACCGTCGAGACGTTGCCGTCGAGCGCATTCGCTGCCGTCGTCCCCCCGGCGGTCGCAAACGCCGTGGCGGTGTGCGTGCCGTTGTGCAGAACGGGGTCGTTGAAGAGGTTGAGCTCACCGACCGACCACAGCGCGGCGGCGGATGCCGTCTGCCGCACGCGAACGTAGCTCGCGACCTGGGGGGAGAACTTGACGTTCGTCACACCGTCGGTGCCGGGTTGGGTCGCGACGCTCACCCACGTGGAGCCGTTGCTCGAGACCTCGATGTCGACGGTGCGCGGGTACTGCCCGGCGTTGGCGGTGTTGTCCATCGCCAGCCGGTTGAACACCGTCGCGGCGCCGAGTGAGATCTGCAGCCACTCCGAGCCGGTCTGGTTGGAGTTGGTCGTCCACCGCGAGGTGCCGGACCCGTTGATCGCGTTGCCGGCGGTGCCGGCGGAGGCCGTGGCCGACCACCCGGTGCGGTCGACGGCGTACTCGCCGAGGGGCGACATCCAGTCTTCCTGGGTGAGCCAGCCGCCGACGTTGGTGCCGCGCAGGTTGATGGTGCTGCCGGTGCCGGAGTTCAGCTTCAGCACGTTGCCGCTGGCTTTGATGAAGTCGGCGGCCCCCAATGCGGCGTTGGCCGCCATCGGCGGTGTCAGCGCCACGGCCATGAGTGTTGCGGTGAGCAGAGCCCCCGCGAACGTCTTCCCTTTCATGATCCTCCTCGATCACACCCCGGCGGAGCACGCCGGGGACGGTTGACTGCGATGGTGCGGGTGGGCGCGGGCAACGAGTGCCCGCGCCAGTCAGTCTGGCACCGCGACCCGGCTTTGTCTACGACTTGAAGTAAGTAGTGGCTTAAGCCGATTTCGGCACGTCGCCCGGGCGCGGACGCGCGTCGCGCACGAGCGTCTCAAGGGGCATGATGGCGGCGCCGACCGCAACGGTGTCGCCGCCGAAGGTCGAGGCGACGAACTCCAGCTGCTCGCCGGCGCGAGTGAGCGCGTTGGCCTTGGTGGCGTCGGCGATGCGGGCGGCGTGCTGCTCCATGAGGCGAACTCCCACCCATCCGCCGATGACGACGCGCTGCGGGTTGGTGAGGTTCACGAGGCTGCCGAGGGCGACGCCGAGGGAGTGGATGACGTCATCCAGCACCCCCGTCGCGGCCGGGTCGCCCTTGTCGACGGCGTCGAGCAGCGAGCCGAGCGCACCCCATCCGCTGCCTTCGAAGGAGGCTCCCGTCGCCCGCCAGGCGTTGAGGATCGCGTCGGCGCCGACGTAGGCCTCGACGCAGCCTCGATTGCCGCACCGGCACACCTGCCCGTAGCGCTCGATCTTGGTGTGGCCCCACTCCGCAGCGGTGCTCATCGAGCCGTGCTGAAGCCGGCCGTCGGCGATGATGCCGAGGCCGACGCCCCGGCCAAGGAGCGCGACGAGGGCGTGCTCCACACCGCGGGCAGCGCCGAACCAGAGTTCGGCCATCGCCTGGGTCTTCGCGCCGTTCTCGGCCGACACCGGGCCGTCGAAGTGGATGAGGTCGCCGACAGCGACCGGAGGCCAGCCGAGGCTCTGCGCGTAGAGAGTCTGCGACCCGTCGGCCGCCGTCTCGACGACGCCGGGCAGGCCGAGGCCGACGCCCGCGAGGGCTGGCCAGGCGGCGGGGTTGCGTTCCCGCAACGCCTCGAGCGCGTCGTCGAGGTCGTGCGCGATCGTCTCGGGAGTCTCGTCGTCGCGCCCGCCGCGGAACTCCCGGTCGACGCGGGTCATCTTCAGGTCGAAGAGCTCGACGGCGACGCCGCGCTCGCCGACGTCGGCGCCGATCAGGTAGGCGCCCTCGGGACGCGGCTCGACGACGGTGATCGGGCGACCGCCGCGCGACGCGATCGAGCCCGTTTCGTGCACGAGCCCTTCGGCGACGAGGTCGCCCACGATGTTGGTCGCCGACGCCAGCGAGAGCCCGCACTCGCGGGCGAGGTCGCCCCGGCTGGTGCGGCCGGATTGCAGCACGTGGGTGAGCACGAGGGCGCGGTTGCGTTGCCGCAGGGAGGTGACGTTCGCCGATTCGGGCGCGGGGCCGCCGGTGCGTCCCGATCTCACGTCGACCATGGACCCGAAGATATCAACCACCCGGACTCCCGAGTTCGAGGTGAGTCACGGTGACCGCGTGTTCGGCGACGAGGCGGATGCCGCGCGATGATCGCTCGACCCGCACCCCGTCGAGTTCGCCGCCCGGCCCGAACGCGCGCACGGCCGCCGCTTCGGCATCCTCTATCTCGAACTCGAGCCAGTCGCCGGGCGCCAGGTCGACGACGAGTCGTTCCTCAGGTAGGTAGGTACGCCCGTCGGACTGCTCGAACGGGTTGGCCGGGTTGGCGCCCGGAGTCGCGAACCGGATGCCGGTCGCGTCGTCGGCGCGGATGCCCGCGATCGGGGTCCCGGCGGCGACCGAGTACGACGCGGAGGCCCCGCGGAAGCCGAAGCCCCACGCCGGGATGACGCGCGGCCGCACCCCCGTGATCGCCGCGACGACATCCTCGCGCCACTCGCAGTTCTCGATGCGCATGGCCTCGAGCAGATCATCGAGGATACGTGCGGCATCCTCGGGCGCCGCCCCGTCGATCGCGGCGATGATTCGATCCCAGCCCTCAGGCGCGTTGATCGACGCCGGCGAGGTGCGGGTGTCGACCTTCTTCCACGGCCAGAAGTTCCAGCCAATCCCCTCGGCCTCGTACAGCCGGAACGCGGTGTACAGCCACTCGAGGGTGTTCTCGCCGCCTTCGCCCATGTAGATCGGCAACCCGAGCCGGTCGCGGGCCTCGAGGAACGGCGCGATGCTCGCCCGGTCGGGGCTCGACCAGTACTTGTGGAACTGCAGCGCCGAGTTGTCGTCCCACACCTCGGTGAAGATCGACCAGTTCGTGGCCCAGTGGCTGCCCTCGTACATGATGAGGTGGTCGGCATCCACGGCGCGGATCTCGCGCGTCAGGTCGCGGTAGAGCTCCGCGAGTTCGCCGGCGAACCGGTGCTGCCACTCGTTGGGCAGCGGCTCGTTGAGCAGGTCGTAGCCGAGCACCGTCGTGTCACCGGCATATCGGGATGCTAGCTCGCGCCACAGGGTGAGCGTGTTGCGGCGGTGATGCTCGTCGAGGAACAGGTCGGGCTTGCCGAGCGAGTCGTCGATGTTGGTGCCGGTCTGGCCGCCGGGGGCGCCGTGCAGGTCGAGCAGCACCCAGATCCGATGTGTTCGGCACCACCCGATGAGCCGGTCGACCAGCGCGAGCCCGCTCTCGATCATCGAGCCGTTCTCGTTCTGGATGACGCGCGCGTTGATCGGCAGGCGCACGTGATCGAAGCCGCTCTCGGCGATGCGCACGATGTCCGCCTCGGTGATGAAGGCATCCTGGAATCGCACCCAGAACTCGCTCGCCGCAGCAGGGCCGACCAGTCGCTCGACGAGCGCCTCGATCTCGCGGGGCGACTCGGCGCCCGGGCCGAACCGCCACATGTAGCCCTCGGGCAGCAGCCAGTTGCCGAGGCCGACGCCGCGCAGCAGCAGGTCGCGCCCCGATCCGTCGACCAGCCGACCCTCCTGGGCGCGCACGAACCCGTCGAAGGATGCCGGACGGCGCGGGAAAGCAGGGGTGGTCACGAGAAGCTCCTGTAAGAGAAGGGTCATTTGAGCCCGGACAGCGCGAAGCCCTGAACGACGTAGCGCTGGAAGACGACGAAGACGAGCAGCACCGGCACGACCATGACCGACGCGGCCGCCATCTGCAGCGCGGGGTCGACGGCGAGCTGCTGGTTGAGCAGCGAGAGCCCGACCGAGAGGGTGTACAGGTTCTGGTCGCTCGCGATGATGAGCGGCCAGAGGAACGAGTTCCAGCCGGTGATGAAGGCGAGCACCGCCTGCACGGCGAGGATCGGCTTCGACATTGGCAGCACGATCTGGAAGAAGGTGCGCACCTCGCCCGCCCCGTCGACGCGGGCGGCCTCGAGCACCTCGTCGGGGATCGTCGACATGAACTGCCGGAACAGGAACACCCCGAATCCGCTCACGAGCGTCGGCAGCGCGATGCCGACGAGGGTGTTGGTGAGCTTCATCCCGTTGAGGATGAGGTACGTCGGAATCATCGTGACCTGCACGGGGATCATGAGGGTCGCGAGCACGAGGAAGAACAGCGCCCCCTTGCCGCGGAACCGGAACTTCGCGAATCCGTAGCCCGCCATGGCCATGAACAGCAGCCCGAAGCCGCCGATCAGCACCACGATCACGGTGTTGCCGAGATACCGACCGAAGTCGAGCTCGGTGAAGAGCCGCAAGTAGTTGTCGAAGGTCGGCTCGACCGGAAGCAGGGTCGGGGGAAAGTCGATCGCCTCGCGCTGCGGCTTGAACGAGCCCGCGACCATCCAGAGCAGCGGGAACGCCGCCGCGAGGGCGCCGACGAACAGCACGAGCCCGATCGAGAGCGAGACGGCACGACGCCGCTGCGCCTCGGGCGGCAGGGGCCGGCGGGAGCGTCGGTCAGCCATCGAGATCCCGCCTCCTCAGCCGCAACTGCACGACCGTGATGACCGCGATGATCGCGAACAGCACGAGCGATCCCGCACTCGCGTAGCCGAATTGGTTGAGCCGGAAGCCCTCCTTGTAGATGAAGATCGATATCGACGTCGTGGCGCCGAGCGGGCCGCCGTCGGTGAGGACGAACGGTTCGTCGAAGAACTGCAGCCACGCGATCGTCGTGGTGACGGTCACGAAGAAGATCGCAAATCCGAGCAGCGGCAGCACGATCGACCGGGTCGTGCGCCACGTGCTCGCGCCGTCGAGAGCCGCGGCCTCGCGATACTCGTGCGGGATGCCCTGCAGCGCCGCGAGGAAGATGATGATGTTGAGCCCCGTGCCGCGCCAGATCGCGACGAGCGCGACCGAGAACTTCGCGAGCACCGGGTCGGAGAGCCACTGCACCTGCGGGATGCCGACCAGGGAGAGCAGGTAGTTGAAGAGCCCGAACTGGGTGTTGTAGAGGTAACCCCAGACAAGCGAGATCGCGACGATGCCGGTGACCGCCGGCACGAAGTAGAAGGAGCGCAGTGCCCGCGCGAAGCGACCCCCGCTGCGCTCGAGCAGCAGCGCGATGCCGAGCGAGAGCACCACGATCGCGGGAACGCCGACGACGACGAACAGCCCGGTGTTGCCGAGCGCGCGCCAGAAGTCGGGGTCGTTCGCGAGGGCGACGTAGTTGTCGACACCGATGAAGTCGACGTTGCCCCAGTTGGCGAGCCCCGAGATGTTCATGTCGGTGAGGCTCACGGCGGCGGCGACCGCGATGGGCAGGATGCCGAAGGCGAGCAGCAGAACGATGGCCGGCGACACGTACACGTAGGGAATGACGGATGCGCGTCGCATGCGGTCCTCCGTTTCGTGTCGGCTATGGGTGAGGAAGGGGTGGTGGGGGGCGCGCGAGCGCGCCCCGCACCGGCGGGTCAACCGATCGACACGCCTTCGGTCTTGCTGAACAGCTCCGCGAGCGTCGCGTCGCGGTCGGCACCGGTCAGCACGATCGTGTTGAGCGCGGTGAGCAGGTCGGATCCGGTCGCGCCGTCCCAGTTGGGAACGAGCGGCAGCACCTTCGAGTCCGCGAGCTGCTGCGAGTAGACCGCGACGAGCGGGTCACTCTGCAGGCTCGAGTCTTCGAGTGCGGCCGAGACGGCCGGCAGTTCGCCGTTGATGTCGAACCACGACAGCTGGGCTTCGACGCTCGACAGGTACTCGAGCAGGTCCAGCGAGCCGTTCACCTGGTCGGTGTTGTGCCAGACGCCCATGTTCGAGCCCGCGAACAGCGACGTCTTCTCGTCGGCGCCGGGCACCATCGTGACGTTCCACTTGCCCTCGAGCTCGGGGGCGGCATCCGCGATCGACCGGGCGAGGTAGGGGCCGCTCACCAACATCGGGGTGACGCCGGAGATGAATCCCTGCGTCTGGTCGAAGTCGGAGTTGGTCGGCACGCTGCCGTCGGCGTAGAGACCCGTGTACAGGTCGACCGCCTCGGCGAACTCGGGGGTGTCGAAGTCGACGTTGCCGTCGGCATCGATGATGTCGCCCCCGAAGTCCCACGTCATGATGACGGGAAGCGGGCTGTCCCACTGCGGGATGTAGTAGCCGTACTGTCCGTCTCCGCGAGCGGCGAGAACGGCGGCGTCTTCACGCAGCTCGTCCCACGACGCCGGCGGGGCGTCGATGCCGTTCTCTTCGAGGATGTCGGACCGGTAGAACAGCACGCGGGTGTCGCTCACCCACGGCACGCTCACCGTCTCGCCGCCCACCTGGGTGGCCTCGGCCACGCCGTCGGGGAAGTTCTCGGCCGCGAGGCCCGGGTAGTCGGCGAGGTGGTCGTCGAGGGGCAGCAGGGCGCCGGCGTCGGCGAACGTGCGCAGCTTCGACAGTCCGATCTGCAGCAGGTCAGGCCCGGAACCGGAGGCGACGGCGGTCGTCAGTCGCTCGTCGATCGCGTCCCACGGGATCGCGACCACCTCGACCTCGATCCCGGTCTCTTCCGTGAACGGCGCGACGAGCTGTTCGAAGTTGGCGCCCGAGTCGCCCATGATCCAGACGGTCAGCGGGCCGTCGGCGTCGCCTTCTCCGCTGGGGGTCGAACAAGCCGCGAGGCTTGCCGCGATTCCCACGACCGCGAAAGCGGCGAGGGTGCGCGTGAAGGTCCTCTTCATCGAGATTCCTCTCATTCCTGTGATTGGGATTGTGGTGCACGGAAGCGGCGCTCCCGATGTTTCAGGCCGAACGTGTCGCCACGCTCGCCTGGGCTCGGTGCTCGAGGATCGCCTGCCGGTACCAGTGGGCGCTCAGCTTGGGGATGCGCTCCTGCGTGCGGTAGTCGACGTAGACGAGTCCGAATCTCTTGCCGTAGCCCTCTGCCCACTCGAAGTTGTCGAGGAACGACCAGGCGTAGTACCCCTGCAGATCGACACCCGACCGGATCGCGGCCGCGGCCGCGTCGAGGTAACCGCGCAGGTAGGCGACGCGCTCGTGGTCGGCGACCACGCCATCCGGGTCGACGTAGTCGTCGAAGCTGGCGCCGCTCTCGGTGACGTAGATCGGTAGCGGGGTGAACTCGCGCGCGACCCGCTCAAGCACCGTGCGGAAGGCGTCAGGCGTGACCGACCAGCCGAAGGATGTCGTGGCCGGCTCGGCGGCCGTCTCGACGAGATCCAGAGGCCCATCGCCGTCGGCGTGGCGCACGACGACGCGCTGGTAGTGGTTGATGCCGGCGAAGTCGACGGGTGCGCCGATGACGGCGAGATCTCCGCGGCGAACGACCGCGGCGAGCGCCGGCAGCGCGGCGTGTACGGCGGGGGAGTAGTCGCCCAGGTACACGGGGTCGAGGAACACCCGGTTGCTCGCGGCGTCGAGGCGCTCGACGGCCGCGAGATCGGCGGCAGAGTCGGACGCGGGCACCAGGTCGGTCACGATGTTGGTGATGCCGACCCGTGCGAGCGGGTGGGCGGCCCTGATGCGCGCGAGGGCGAGCCCGTGGGCGAGGTTGAGGTGGTGCGCGGCCGCGACGGCGGCATCCCAGTCGCGACGACCGGGCGCGTGCGCGCCGTACCCGTAGCCCAGGAACGAGCTGCACCACGGCTCGTTGAGCGTTACCCAGTCGTCGGCGAGGTCGCCGAGGGTGCGCACGGTGAGGTCGGCGTAGTCGGCGAACCGGTCGGCGGTGGCGCGCACGGGCCAGCCACCGGCATCCTCGAGTGGTTGCGGCAGATCCCAGTGGTACAGCGTCACCAGCGGGCGGATGCCACGGTCGCGCAGCCCGGAAAGCAGCGTGCGGTAGAACGCGACAGCTTCGGGGTTGAGCGCGCCTTCGCCGCGTGGCTGAAGCCGCGACCACGAGAGCGAGAGGCGGTAATCGGTGACGCCGAGATCGGCGAGCAGGTCGAGGTCGGCAGCCCAGCGGTGATAGTGGTCGCAGGCGACGTCACCCGTGTCGCCATGGAGAGTCAGCCCCGGGGTGTGCGCGAAGGTGTCCCAGATGCTCCGCCCGCGTCCGCCCTCGGTCGCCCCACCCTCGATCTGATACGCGGCGGTGGCGAGACCCCACCGGAAGTGCGACGGGAAGGCGTCCGAGTCGGACAGCAGGGGTTCCGCAGCGAGGCGGGCGGCAAGCGTCATCGGTTGTCTTCTTCGAGCTCGGGTACGACGTGGAGACTTTCGTCACGTCATACTATAAGCCCGCAGAAAAGTACGCAACTCTGCTCACCTGCCGGGGGCACCCGGCTCCGACCGCTACTTCGAGAGCAATTCTTCGAGCCGGTCGAGGGCACCCGTCCAGCCCATCTCGTGGTCGGCGACAGAATCCTCCGACAACCCGGACTCGACGACATCCAGAATCGTGCCATCACCGTCAGGGGTGAAAGTGAGGTCGATCCGGCTCGCCTCCGAGGCGCCGTCGCCGGTGAGGCGGCTGTCCCAGCCCAGGCGGGTGATCGGGTCGACGACCGTGTAGGTGCCCTCTTCGATGTAGAGGTCGCCCTCGGGCTCGGGGCCGAAGGTCATGCGGTAGCCGCCGCCGACGCGCACGTCCACGGTGGCGTTGCCGACGATCCAGTCGGGCAGCGGCGAGTACCAGGTGCGCAGGATGCTCTCGGTGGTCCAGGCGGCCCACACGGCATCCGGAGCTGCGTCGTAGCGTCGAATCATGCGACCGCCGCGGCGGCTTCGTCGAGAACCCGGTCGAAGTTGCGGATGTCGTGCGCGAATCGCCCGAGGAACAGCCCGTCGACCGCGGGGCCGAGGGAGTGCAGGAGGCCGGGACCGGCGGAGCCGCCGTAGAGGATCGGGCGCTGCTCGCGATCCCCGAGGTGTTCCCGGAGCGCGGTCGCGACCTCGCTGACGTACCCCGGATCGGCGGGGTGGTCGGCTCCGATGGCCCAGACGGGTTCGTAGGCGATGAGCGCGGGGGCAGCGGGCTCGAGCGTCCGCGTGAGCTGGTCGAGGCAGACGCGGGCGGCGTCCGCCGGGGTTCCGCGTTCCGGTTCGCCCACGCAGATGAGCGGCGTCAGGCCCCACAGGGTGGCAGCCTCGGTCTTGCGGGCGATGACCGCGTCGGTTTCCCCCTGGTCGCGCCGGCGCTCCGCGTGGCCGAGTTCGACCATCGACACACCCATCTCGGCGAGCAGCTCGGCCGTGGTCTCGCCGGTGTGCGCCCCGGTGGGCCAGACGGAGCAGTCCTGGGCGCAGACGACGATCGGGGTGTTGCGGGAGAGGCGCACCGCCGTTTCGAGCAGGGGAGTGCTGGGCGCGAGGAAGACCTCGACGCTCCCGTCGCGTACGGCCGGCGAAGCTGCGGCCAGTTCGATCGCCGCTTCAAGCCACGAGATCGAGGCGCGATATCCGAAGTAGGCCTTGAGGCTCACCCCGATCCGCAGGGTTCTCACCGCGGTCGCGGGGATGCCGCCGCGTTGAGGCGCCGCGCGGCGATCGCCACCGCGAGGTCGAACGCGTGCTCGGTGGCCCCGAGGTTCGCGATGCCCTGCCCCACAATGTCGAACGCCGTCCCGTGCGCGGGGGTGGCGATGGTGATCGGCAGCCCGCCTTGCACGGTGACGCCGCGGTCGAACCCGATCAGTTTCATTGCGATCTGCCCCTGGTCGTGGTACATCGTCACGATGCCGTCGAACTCGTGACGCTTGGCGGCGAAGATCGTGTCGGAGGGGAAGGGCCCGTGGGCGTCGACCCCGGCCGACACGGCGGCGGCGACCCCGGGAGCGATCTCGTCGATCTCCTCGCGTCCGAAGTTGCCGTTCTCGCCGCCGTGCGGGTTGAGCGCGCACACGCCGATGCGCGGACGCTCGATGCCCGAACCTTTCAGCACCTCGTTGAGCAACACGATGATCGACGTGACCGATTCGCTCGTGATGAGTGGTGCCACCTCGGAGAGGGCGATGTGCGAGGTCACGCGCGCCGTGACCAGACCTTCGAGGATGTTGAGCTCCGACGTCGGCCCGTCGTAGCCGAGTTCGTGGGCGAACCACCGCAACTCGTCTTCGTGGTCCATTCCGGCGAGCTTCAGGCTGGTCTTGTTGAGCGGAGTGAAGAGGATGGCGTCGATCTCGTCGGCGCGTGCCATCGCGAGCGCGCGGTGCAGCTGGTGCATGACGCGGGCGCCGGCGGCCGCGCTCACCACGCGCGGGGGGATCGGCTCCGCCGGGTACGACCCGTCGTCGAGCAGCAGCGCTCGGACCGGTGCGGGTTCGGCGCTGACGAGCGGGGTCACCCCGGCGATCGTCGCGGCGTCGGCTAGCTCTGACGAGTCGGCGAGCACGACGACGTCGGCGTTGTCGAATGTCGCCGGGCGGGCCAGCAGGCGCGCCGCGAGTTCGGGGCCGACGCCGGCCGGGTCGCCGAGGGCGACCGCGATCCGCGGGCGTCGTTCGGTGTGCGAGGTCATCGTCCGGAGCTCCGTTCGCCGTCGGTTTCGTAGGCGGCGATCGCCGCCACCTTGCTGCCCGAGGGTGATGTCGGGTCGAAACGATAGTCGAGCCACTCGCGGACCAGGCGGCGTGCGAGCTCGATCCCGATGACGCGCTGCCCCATTGTGAGCACCTGGGCATCGTTGCTGAGCACGGCCCGCTCGACCGAGAAGCTGTCGTGGGCGGTCACCGCGCGAATGCCGGGAACCTTGTTCGCCGCGATCGCGACGCCCAGTCCGGTGCCGCAGACGAGCAGGGCCCGGTCGGCGTCACCGGCGGCGACCATCCGCGCCGCGGCGACGGCCACGTGCGGGTAGTCGGTGTGCGACGCAGCGTCGACGCCGACATCCACGACGCTCGCGACCCGCGCGTCGCCGAGCAGGTCCGCTTTGAGGCGTTCCTTGTAGTCGAAGCCGGCGTCATCGCTTCCGATGACGATCCGGAGTGGGGTGTTCATCTGGTCGTCCGATCGTGGGGTGGTCATGGCTGGGGGGTGTCCTGAGTCGCCGTGCTGCGGTCGCCCCGCCGCGCGATCTGCGCCCGAACCCGACCCACGACCCACGGGCCGAGCGCCATGACGAAGGCGAAGGCGAGAACGCCGACGGCGATCGGGCTCTGGAACAGCACCGCGAAGCTTCCCTCGCCGATCGCCGAGGTCTGCACCATCGTCTTCTCGAGCAGAGGACCGAGCACGATCCCGAGCACGAACGGCGCAAGTGGCAGGCTCAGCTCCTTGAAGGCGAAGCCCACGAGCCCGAACACGAGCACCAGCCACACGCTGAACATGTTGTTGCTGATGGCGTAGGCCCCGACGAAGCTCGTCAGAAGGATGAGCGGATACAGGTAGCCGTAGGGGATGCGCAGCATCTGTGCGAACACCGGGGCGAGCGGCAGGTTGAGCACGAGCAGCAGCACGTTGCCGATGAAGAACGACACCAGAAGGCCCCACACGAGTGCGGGCTGGGTGTCGAAGAGCAGCGGGCCGGGCTGAAGACCGTAGATGGTGAACGCGCCGAGCAGCACGGCCGTCGTCGCGCCGCCCGGGATGCCGAGGGCGAGAGTCGGGATGAAGTTGGCGTTCGCCGCGGCGTTGTTCGCGCTCTCGGGTGAGGCGACGCCCTCGATCATCCCGGTGCCGAACTGCTTGCCGCGGGGCGAGACGCGCTTCTCGATGCCGTAGGCGAGGAACGACGCGAGCGTCGAACCGGCGCCCGGGAGGATTCCGAGGAGGAACCCGATGCCGCTTCCGCGGAGGATCGGCCCGGTGCTGCGTTTGAGCTCCGACCTGGTGAGGAGCAGATCCTTGAATCGCGCGCGGATCGGTGCCGCGGCGCCCACCCGGATCTGGTGGAGCACCTCGCCGACCGCGAACAGTCCGATCATCACCTCGACGAACGGGATGCCGCCGAGCAAGTTGATGTTGCCGAAGGTGAAGCGCGCGTCGCTGAACCCGGTGGCCACGCCGACCGTCGAGATCAGGATGCCGAGGGCCGCCATCAGCAGACCGCGCACGAACGACCCGCCGCCGAAGGTGATGACGATCACCACTCCGAGGATCATGATCGCGAGGTTCTCGACGGGCCCGAATTGGATCGCGATGTCGGCGAAGGCCGGCGCGAACAGCATGAGCAGGAACAGCGAGATCAGCGCCGCGACGAACGACCCGATCGCGCTGATCGACAGCGCGGCCCCTGCCCGGCCGTTTCGCGCCATCCGGTAGCCGTCGAGGGTGGTGATGACACTCGACGCCTCGCCGGGCGTCGAGATGAGCACCGAGGTGATCGTGCCCCCGTATTGGGCGCCGTAGTAGATGCCGGCGAGCATGATGAGCGCGGTGACGGGTTCGAGGGTGAGGGTGAGGGGGATGAGGATCGCCACACCGGTCGTGCTGCCGAGGCCCGGCAGCAGCCCGATGACGGTGCCGACGAGCACTCCGACGAAGCACCAGAGGAGGTTCTCGGGAGTGAACGCGGTCTGGAAGCCGAGGATCAGATTGTCGAACACGTGCGTTCCTAGATTCCGAGAATGCTGACGGGGAGGGGGACTCGCAGGAAGACTCCGAAGATCAGGTAGGCGGCCACGAGCGCGGTTCCACTCACCAGGAGACTGGGCAGGAGCTTGCGCCGTTCGACGAAGAACGAGCAGCCGACCAGGACGATCGCGAACGCCGGGAGGAAGCCGATGATCGGCACGAGAAGCAAGGCCACCATGACGATCCCGAGAACTGCGAACAGCATCCGGGTTCGCTGACGCCCACTGCGACCGAAGATGTCGAGGTCGTCGACGACGGCGTCATCGGTCGCATCGGGTTCGGCGGGCGGGATCTCGTCCGCGAGCACGGCGGCGTCGGCCGAAGCCGACCGCCGCCGCGCCCGCAGGCGGAACACGACGTCGATCCCGCCGCAGACGGCGACGACGGAGGCGGTGAGGGTCGGCAGGAAGCCGGGCCCTACCCGCCCGTCGTCACCGAAGACTCCGTAGGTCGCCCCGACGATCGCCGCCGCGACACCCACCAAGGTGAGGATCGATGTGGCGACGAGCCCGAGCCGCCAAGGAGTCGTGGCGTTCACTAGCCGATGACGCTCTCGAGCGCGGCGCTGTTGCTGGCGAGGTAGTCGGCGAAGTCGTCACCGTATAGCGCGTTGGCCTGCATCAGGTTGTCGGCGAGGTAAGCCTCGTACTCGTCGGTCTGAGCGAACTCCTCGGCCGCGGCGATCCAGTAGGCCTTGGCCTCGTCGCTGATCCCACCGGGGGCGATGAAGCCGCGGAACTGGGCGTACGCGACATCGATGCCCTGCTCCTTCGCGGTCGGGATGTCAGCGAGAGCCTCGAAGTCGTACCGGGTCTCGGCGACGGCGCACAACGCACGCAGCTCACCGGCCTCGATCTGCCCCAGCACCTCGCTCGGGTTGAGCGATCCCACGTCGACCGAGCCGCCGAGCAGTCCCGCGACGACCTCGCCGCCGCCCTCGAATGGCACCCGATCGAACGCGACACCCTGGTCCTGCTCGATCAGGGTGAACACGATCTGGTCGAGGCTCGTGGCACCCGAGACAGCGGCGACCACCCGTCCCGACTCGGCCGCATCCACGACGTCGGTGCACGACTCGTAGGGCGAGCCGGCGGCGACGACGATGAGCGTGAAGTCGTCGCCGAGCTTCATGATGGGCGTGAAGCTCGTGTAGTCGAACTCGACGTCCTGCGTGAGCGGAAGGGCGAGCAACGCCGTCTCGGACGCGAGCAGGAAGTTGTCCTTCCCCTCCTGCGACAGGAAGTAGCTGTAACCGACCGCTCCTGACCCGCCTTCGCGGTTCTCGGTGGAGATGTTCAGTCCCGTGATCGACTCGAGCGCAGCCGCGATGGCGCGACCCGAAGTGTCGCTTCCGCCTCCCGCGCTGAAAGGCACCACCATCCGCACGTCGCCGGTCGGGGTGAACTCTTCGGCGGTACCGTCGTCGGCCGCCGGAGCCGTGCAGCCTATGAGCGCGGTGATCGACAGCCCGGCTAGCGCCGCGATCAGAACCTTCTTGCTATGTGACTTCATCGTCGTTTTCCTCTCTCAATGGGGGATGTTTCTTGCGGACCACGTCCGCCCCACGGGTGCACGTCACGACGCGTACCCGAAGCCTTCTCTCTCAGCTCGCCGATGCCAACTCCTCGGCGATCGTCGTGATCACCCGGGCGAGGGACTCGGCCCCCGCGTCGACGTGGCCGATGCTGCGCACGACGTGCGCTCGGGCGCGCCCGACCTGGGGCCGCAGCTGAGCCGTACCGGAGGCGGCCGTCCGCGCCTGGGTGGCGGCCGCAGCCCAGGCGTCGCGCGAGCTCGCTCCCCTCGCGCCGGCCGCTGCGAGCTCAGCCGCGAACGGCGCGGCCGCATCCACGAGGGTCTTGTCGCCGAGCTGAGCGCCGCCCAGCCGCACCACGGCATCCACGGCGGCCTGAGCTGCCCGGCCGGCAGCGGCGACGTCGACCCGGGTTTCGCGGGCGAGCGAGGAGGCGGCGGCAGTGAGGGCGATCCCCCAGAGTGCGCCGGAGGTGCCGCCAGCCCGCTCGGCCCACGCGTCACCGGCTTCGGTGAGCAGGGCCACCAGGCCGCCCCCGTGGTTGGCGACCCGTTCGGCGGCGGTGGCGGCTGCGGCCGCGCCCCGCGACATCCCGATTCCGTGGTCGCCGTCGCCGGCGAGCGCGTCGAGGGCGCCGAGCTCCGCTTCGTCGCGTTCGAGCATGTCGGCGACCGCACATGCGATCGCGGCGACCTGCACGACGGTGGCGCGAGAGACGTTCGGTTCGGGGGCGGCGAGAACGGGCAACGCGATCTCGGGATGCTCGCTCGTGGTCTCGTCGGGCGCGGCGACCGCGATCTTGCGGTACGCGGGGGAGAGCGCCGGGGCGGCCCAGAGCGCTTCTAGCTGCGGATCGAGCCAGGTGACCGTGAGCGAGAGACCGTTCATGTCGAGGCTGGTGACGAACTCGCCGACCTCGGGCGCGACGACCTCGAGACCGGCGGCCGTGACTTCGTCGAGCACGTACCCGAAGATCACGAACAGCTCTTCGTACTTGAGCGAGCCGAGGCCGTTGAGCACGATCGCCACCCGGGATGGCGGCTGGGCGGGCGCTTCGGCGACGATGCGCGAGACCAGGAGTGCGGCGAGGGCTTCCGGGGTCGGCACATCGACCTCGTCGAGCCCGGGCTCGCCGTGGATCCCGAGCCCGATCGCCATCCGTCCAGCGGGCACGTCGAAGAGCGGAGCCGTCGCGCCAGGAAGGGTACAGCCCGAGAACGCCACCCCGAGGGTTCGGGTTCGCTCGTTCGCACGGCGCGCGATCCTCTCCACCTCGTCGAGGTTCGCGCCGCTCTCCGCGGCCGCTCCCGCCAGCTTGAAGACGACGAGATCGCCGGCGATGCCACGACGACGCTCCCGCGTTGAGGCATCCGCGCTCGCGATGTCGTCGGTCACCCGCACGGTGCGCGTGTCGATCCCGACCGCACGCAGGCGCTCCTCGGCCTGCCCGAAGTTGAGTGCGTCGCCCATGTAGTTGCCGTAGACGAGCAGCACCCCGCCTCCGCGCTGCGCGGCCTGCGCGACCCGGAACACCTGGCCTGCCGATGGCGAGGCGAAGATGTTGCCGCACGCGGCACCCGCCGCGAGTCCGGATCCGACGACGCCGGCGAAGCCCGGGTAGTGTCCGGATCCGCCGCCGACCACGAGGGCGACTCGGCCATCGGGCAGGGCCCTGCGGCGCACGACTCCTCCGTCGACGATCCGGACGAGGTCCGTGTTGGCTGCGGCGAAACCGCGCAGCATCTCGTCGGCGAAGGATGCCGCAACGGTGCGAGTGCTCGTCACGATCGCTCCGTCAGCCCGATGGGGGCGGCAGCCGTCGAGCGGTCCGCCGCGATCAGCAGGGACCGCAGGTAGTCGCGGTTCCGCGCGCTCACGCCAAGGCTGTCGCCGCCGTAGTGCTCGCAGGTGAAGATCCCCGGGTATCCGGATTCGGCGGCGAGACGGGTGGCGTCACGGTAGTTGATGATGCCCGACTCGAGCGACGACGGAGAGGTCGTGATCTGCCCGCTCGCCGGGTCTTCGTCGCGCAGGTAGTTCTTGACGTGCCAGTAGTTGGCATACGGCAGCGTCGCGCGCAGCAGGTCATCCCAGCGCTCCACCGGGCGGTGCAGTCGGATCAGGTTGCCGAGGTCGGGGTTGAGGCCGACGGTGTCGAGCCCGATCTCCTCAATCAGCCGGACCGCGCTCGCGCTCGTCCCCAGGTAGGTGTCTTCGTAAAGTTCCAGCGAGACCGCGACGCCGACCCCGGCGGCGTGGATGCCGAGGTCGCGGAAGCCGCGCACGGCGGCCGCCCACACCTCGTCGTCGTCGGGATCCACGGACCCCTGTTCGGCCCAGAACCAGAGAGCGGAGCGCTGGGCGGGGAGCAGGGGGCGGTGCAGCCCGAGGCAGATCACTCCCGCGCCGAGCTCAGCGGCGGCATCGATCGCGCGGTGCGAGTATGCGAGGTTCGCCGCCCCGTCCACGGGATCGATGATGCTCGAGCGTGCGACGGTGACGGCGGGGACGGCGAGTCCGGAAGAGCGAGCGCTGTGAAGCAGATCGCGTCGGCGCTCGACTGACAGGTCGGCGAAGCGCAGCCAGTTGTCGTGGATCTCGATGGCGTCGAAACCGATTGCTGCGAATTCGTCGAAGACGCGCACCCAGTCGTCGGGGGAGGCGTCCAACATGCGCACGCCGGCCGGCGTCGCGAGGGGCGCTTGGACCATGCCGGCCGCAATCGACCGCGCCGCCAGACTGCTCGTCATGTCACCTCTTCGTGAGAACGCGGGCCTCAGCCCGGCGTAGATCCTGTTGCCTATAGGATCCACGATCAGGCCCGACCTGTCAAATTCCCTGCTGAATCGAAGCGGTGGCGTGATCACGCACGGTGTTGCTCAGACGCGGGATCCACGTCGCCCTGGCGCTGGCGCTGGCGAGTCGGTCGGACGTTAGCGCCGCGCCTGGCGGTCCTGGCGCGCGCGCGTCTTCACAGAGCTGATGTGCGCCGCCATCGCCCGCTGAGCCGCTTCGGCATCGCTCGCTTCGATGGCAGTGAGAATCGACGTGTGTTCGGCGATCGCGGCATCCGCGTCGGTGACCCCCAGACCTCCGAACAGCCGGAACCGTTGGACGTGCCCGCCGAGCGCCCGGTAGGCCGAGAGCAGGAACTCGTTGTCGGCGTGTTCGGCGATGATGTTGTGGAAGCGTTCGTCGGCCGCCCAGTACTCTCGGATCTCCGTGAAACTCGGCCCGCGGGGGCTCTCGGCCAGTTCATCGATGGTCACCGCGAGTTTGGAGATGACGCCGGATGTCATGCGGTTGGTCGCGAGGCGCGCGTTGACTGGCTCGATAACGCCCCGCGCATCCATCAGGTCATCGATCTCGCGGGCTGTGAAGAGAGGCGCTACGCGATACCCCTTGAGCGCAGCACGGGTCACGAGACCCGTGGACTCGAGTCGCGCGAGCGCCTCCCGGATCGGGGTCGGCGAAACCTCGAGCGCTCGGGCGAGTCCGTCGATGTTGAGCTGCTCACCTGGCTCCGGCGCACCCTCCATGAGACGGGCGAGAAGGATGTCGTACACACTGTCGGCCAGCGAGGTGCGGGTCGGCCGCCGATTCCCCGGTGGCGACGCCCCTGCTGGATCCATGCGGGTAGCTTCCCATGGGCCGATGCTTCGGCGAATTCCGTCGGCACACGACTGTTCCGCGAGACCGGGCTCGGCGATCGTGTCGGTGTCCTTTCGAGGTGGCGGGTCGCCGCCGGCTTCGGGGCCGAAGGTGAAGCGGTAGCCGCCGCCGACGCGGGCACCCACGGTGGGGTTGCCGACGATCCATTCGAAAAGCGGTGAGTAACAGAGGCGCAGAATTCTCTTCGGTCGAGCGGGCGATCACTCTTGCGGGACTGCAGCTGTCAGATCCGCACCGGGCCCATAACCGTCACCTAGGAGAGGACGAGATTGCCGTCGGCGGATATCGGGTACGCGACGACCCCAGCGAGCCGATACCTTTCCCAGCCATCCCCGCCCGGAGCATCCCCTACCCCAGCTATCGGGCATCGCGTCTGCGAAGGCTCCGAGGGTGGTTCGGTTCATCATCGTGGTGGTGATGCCCCGCTGCAGGGGAAGGTCGGGCGACAGCTCGTACGCTGCCGGGTTGGTCAGGTAGCCGAGGTCGTACTCGAATCCGAGCGCGCGTTGCTGAAAGCCGGGAGCGGTGAGGTTGGTGGCCTCGCCCGCCAGAACGTCTTCGCCCGACGGCAATTGCACGTGTACCGACACGCGTTCGATCGGGGTAGCCATGATGCCTACCGACGCGCGCTGACTCGTTTGGGCAGCATCCGCTCGGCGTTCAATCGGCCGAGGTCGCTGTTGAGCGGGTCGGTCGCCTGGACGACCGTTCCCGCAATTCCCAGCGCGCTGAGAACCGACATGAGACTCTCGCTGCGCACGCTCTCACCGTTCTCGATGGCGCGCAGGGTGGTGCGCGTGATGCCGGCACGTTCGGCCGCGATCTCGGCAGTCCACCCGAGCAGCTTTCGCCAGCGACGTACGTTCTGTCCGAGCGCGCCGAGGTCGCGTTCGGTGAGAACGGATGAACGCGTCGACATGATCGTTGCTCCTATGGCTAGAAATCTAATCATTGAGAGCGATAATGAGCAGTATTCTAGCCATAGTGCAACAAACGGTGCCATCGGTGTCAGGATGCCGACGACTACCGGCCTGCGGCGTTGGTGTCACGCTTGCGTTCTGAGTTGCCCGAGGCGCTGCGCCGGCTCAGGCTCGCAAGTGGTGGACGGGCGAGCTTCGCTGAGGCACGCCCTACTTCGTGACGGGTGAGCCCTGCTTGTCCGACTGCCAGGGCCAACGCCCCGAGATCTCCAGCTCGAGCACGAGACTCAGCACGGTGCGCACGAGCACGATGAGCGCGAGCACGGCGACGCCCTGCAGGCTCGGGTCGACCGCCACGGTGCGCACGATGTCGCCTGCAATGAGCACCTCGAGGCCGAGCAGGATGCCTTTGCCGAGCCGGCGTCGCAACTGGACGAAGACATCGTCGTGACGGCGCATCAGGTCGATGGCGGCCCGGATGAAGGCGATCGCGACGCCGACCACGAGTACCGCCACGCCGAGGGCTTCGAGCACCGTCGTCACCACTTGCGCGCCCGCCCGGAACGTCGTCTCTTCGAACATCTCGGGCATCCCCCTGATCACTTGCGGTCGAACCCTGGCCTGCTGTCATCGTAGGCAGGGCCGGCGAGGGAAGTCGACCGCGCGGGCCGCCCTCGACCTATGCCGTGACGAAGGCTTCCAGCCGCTCGTCAAGAATCGTGCTTCATGAACGAGGGGAGCGCCATCGGATGCCGCGCCGCCGGGTCGCTCACGCTCGCCGGTCCGCGGCGCGACTGCTCGACGATGGCTCGGCGGGTTGGGTCGGCTAGGGCCGCGATGCTCGGTCCAGCGTTGCCGAATGGTACAGGCCACCCCTTTGGGCGCCGCTACTCGACCAGCGGGAGGGCCGCGGGTCAGGTCGTGACGTAGGCCAGATGAACCGTGGCGCCCTTGCAGGCGTCCTGATTCCAGGGTTGGTCGACGAAACCGATGGATGCCCCCGAGAAGTTCACCGACCCGAAGGGGGAGGATCACCCACTCTGAGTTTCTGCGAAAGGGCCCCATTCGGGGCCCACCATCGAGCTACTCAACCCACGCAGTGGCTCAGGCGGGGGGCCAGACTCCGATAATGAGGGCCATCACCAGCACGGTGACGAGCTCGTGCGCCGAGTTGAGCAGGGTGAGCCCGGGCGGGCGGCCGTCGAACTGGTCGTGGGTGATGAACCGGGCGGCGGTGAAACCGGCCCAGAGGATCGCAGCCGTCAGCAGCGTGTTGACCAGGAAGGATCCGCCGTAGAAGTCGAACGAGATCCAGGCGGCACCGGCGAGCACCCACGCGGTGATGAAACTCACGATGAGGGTGATGACGATCGGGCGGATGGCATCTTTGCTGTTGCCCGACGGGGTGACGCCCGACATCTTCATCCAGTGGTTGCCGAACACCTTCGGCGTGTACCAGATGGTGCCGACGATCATGCTCGACAGGGTGGCGAGCAGCACGGCGATGTAGTTGATGGCGGGAACGGTCATTTCGGCTCCTCAGGATGGGGACTCGGCGCTGAGTCGGTCAGAGCCTAGCGCCGAGCCCCACATGCCGTGTTATCCCGTGATGTCCCGCCTCCGCAGGGCCACCGCGGACACCGCGACCAGCAGCGCCGCGAGGCCCCAGAGCAGGCCGAGTCCGGCCCAGTCCGCCCCGTCGAGGAGCGGGTTGTTCTCATACGCCCACGCGTACGGCGACACCGCGCGCAACGGTTCGGCATCCTCGCTCTGGTTCGCGATCGCGTTGAACACGTAACCCAGCACAGCGACGCCGGCACCCGCGGCGGTGGCGATGCTGCGCCGCCCGGTGAGGGCGCCGACCGCGAGCGCGAACGCCGCGGAGAGCATGGTCAGTCCGACCAGGGCAGCGGATGCCGCCACGACGTGCGCCGGTTCGATTCCGAGCTCCGACGGTTCGTTGAGCGCGATCACGATCAGCGTCGCGACCCCGCCCAGCCAGATCAGCTTCACCAGTACGGCCAGGGCCGACTCGAGCGCGTACTGCGTTCGGCTCACTCCGTGGGCGAGATTGAGCTCGAGCTTGCCCGACTCCTCTGCGCCGGCGATCGCCGCCGAGCCCCACGAGATCGCCGCGATGGTGAGCAGCAGGAACCCGATGAGCCCGAAGAAGGTGCCCTGCGCGTAGCCCGCGCCGGTGCCGATCTGTTCGTAGCCGAGCGTCTTCACCATCTCTTCGGGCAGGTTGGCGATCATCTCCTCCATCTCGGCGCCGCCGAGGCTCGGGAACAGCGGGAGGTACATGAACAGCACCCCGATGACGCCGATCGTCCAGCCGATGAGCGAACGCCACGAGTCGGCGAGGGCGCGACGAAACACCGGCAGTGGCTTACGCATTCTGACCTCCGTACAGGCTCAACACGGATTCCTCGAGGTCGGGCTCTTCGACCGCGAGGTCGACCACCCGGTGCCGGGCGATCTCTTTCACGACCGCGTCGATGTCGCCGTTCACGGTCGCCGTGACGCGAACGACCTCGCCGACCGTGCGCACGTCGACCTCGTTCAGGTGGGTGAGCTTGCCGAGCGCGGTGCGCACGGCATCCTCGGTGGTGTCGGCGAGGCCCGCGCGCACCCGGCGGATGCTGGCGAGCCGCAGTGACTCGACGGCGCCTTCGGCGACGACGCGTCCCTGGCTGAGCACCGCGACGACATCCGCGGTCTGCTGGATCTCGCTCAGCACGTGCGACGACAGCAGCACGGTCTGCCCGTTGTCGCGGGCCTCCCGCACCATCGTCATGAACTCGCGCTGCACGAGCGGGTCGAGCCCACTCGTCGGCTCGTCGAGCACGAGCAGTTCGGGGGAGTGCATGAACGCCTGCACGAGCCCGAGCTTCTGCTTGTTGCCCTTCGAGAGCTGGCGCACCTGGCGGCTCAGGTCGAGCCCGAGCCGTTCGGCGAGCGCGTCGATCGCTCCCGGAGCCACCGGCCCCGAGATGTCGGCGAAGTGGTTGAGCAGCGCCCGACCCTTCACGCGACCCTCGAGCCGCAGCTCGCCGGGCACGAAGCCGATGCGACGGCGCAGGGCGGGGCCTGCGGTACGCGGGTCTTCGCCGAGCACGCGGGCGTGCCCGCCCGTGGGACGGATGATGTCGAGCAGCATCCTCAAGGTCGTGGTCTTGCCGGCGCCGTTCGGGCCGATGAGGCCGAAGACGGTGCCGGGTTCGATCGTGAGGTCGAGCCCGTGCAGGGCGGTGTGCGAGCCGTAGCGTTTGCTCAGCTCGGTAGTACGGATGGCAGGGGGCATTCCCCGTGCTCCTTTCAACAATGGGTGGAAGAGAACGATCAGGATGCCGGCGCGGCAGGCGGGTCGGGATCCTGATGCGGGTCGTTGTCGCCCTTGCCCGAGCTCGGCCCGCTGGTGCGGTCGAGCGCCTCGCGGGCGGCGACGAGGAAGCGGTCGTCGGTGTAGAGGCCGTGGGTGTACAGGTCGAGAATGGGCAGGGTCGAGCGGCGGATGACGTCGACAGTCATGCCGTCGGCGCCCATCCGGCGCCCGATCTGTCGTCCGAGGATGACGGGCACGATGCCGTAGGTCGTGAGGTAGAGCGCCGTCACCTCGAGGTCGGGGGTCTCGCGCATGATTCCCGCCGCCACCTGGCCGCGGATCATCTGGGTCGTGCTCTCGACGAGCAGGTCGAAGAGTCTGTCGGCGCCGGGGCCGTCGTCGGTGAGCATCCGCGCCAGGTAGTCGAGTTGCGGGCGGAACTGGTCGACGTCGGCGAGCCACTTCTGCATCGTGGCGGCGCTGTCGGCGACGATACCGAGTTCGTCGTTGTGGCCCATGACGGCGTCGACGATGAACTCGTCGCACGCGGCGCGCAGCTCGTCTTTCGACCCGAAGTGGTGCAGCACCAAGGCGGGGCTCACCCCGGCGGCCGTCGCGACCGCCCGCACGCTCGTCGCCGCGAATCCGTCGCGCCCGAACAGCACGATCGCCGCGTCGCGGATGCGCGCGCGGGTCGTGAGGTCGTCGGAGGCGATTGAACGCACGTTCAGTATGCTAAACGATTGTTCAGTGCGGTGGCAAGGGGGTCGCCGATGGGGCGCTCGTTACGAAGATTTTCGTTGTGTTGCGTCACACTTCGACCACGTTCGTCACGCCCGGGGTGCGCCTGCGCTCGGGTGCCTAGCGTCGTTGACATGACCCTTCTCGACACCGTTTCCGTTCCCACCTCGACCGCCGACGAGCGCGCCGACCGCCTGACCGCCGCGGGTGCCGCGTGGAGTGACCGCATCGCCGCCGACACCGCTTCGGCGTACCTGACGTACACCGTGCACGGCGCCGGCCGCGGTGCCGTCGCGACCGCGATCCGGGCCGGCAAGCACGAGTTCGTCATCGACGAGCCCGCCGCCCTCGCCGGTGACGACGTCGCCGCGAGCCCGGTCGAGTACGCCCTCGCGGCCCTCATCTCCTGCCAGGTCGTCGTCTACCGCCTCTACGCGCAGGCGCTCGGCATCCAGGTCGACGACATCGACATCAAGGCGGAAGGCGACCTGGATGCGCGCCGCCTGTTCGGCATCGACGAGTCGGTGCGCGCCGGCTTCGGAGCGGTGCGCCTCAACATCGCGATCAGCGGCCCAGAGTCGGCCGAGCGCTACGACGAGCTGCGTCAGGCCGTCGACGCCCACTGCCCCGTGCTCGACCTCTTCGAAAACGCCACGCCGGTCACGACCGTCGTCACGAAGGCCTAACGCGAGCGGCGCAGGGCGGCGGCGAGGCCGTCCTGCGCGCCGCGGGTCGGCGCGATGGCGACGAGTCCGCGGTAGGGCTGCACGAGCTTCTCGGAGTCGACCCGGCCGGCGCGGGCGGTCACAGTGCACCGATTGGATCGCGGCCCCGAGCTGGAAGCGGCCCAGCGGCATCCGAACGACACGTGCGGGCGCCCGGGACTGAGCCAGGTCAGCAGCACCGCGAGTCCCCACGCTTCGGGTTCCGACTCCAGAATCTGCTTGGCGAGACGCTGCTCGGGGCTCCCCTGGGAAACTCGTTCACCGCGATGCTGGCCGTTCCCGGCCCGACACTTCTCGCGCCGCTCGGCCTGATGGCGGTGATGGCTGTCATTCGCGACCGTCGTCATCGCGCTCTTCGTGCCCCTTGCCGCGACCCTGTATCTCACCGTGTCGGGCGCGTGGACCTTCGTGGAGCGCACCCTCCTGCGACGCCGCGCCGCGCGCGCGGTGACCTAACTCTGGGAATCGCGGCTGTTCATCGGTGTCTGGTCGACGAACGGTCGGATTTCCGAGAGTTGGGTCGGTGGCTCAGGCGTGCTGCCGCTCGTGTACGCCCTCGGCGACCTCTTCGACGAGCTTCCGGCAGAACGCCGGGAGGTCGTCGGGGGTGCGGCTCGACACCAGACCGTTGTCGACGCACACCTCCTCGTCGACCCAGGTCGCGCCGGCGTTCACCAGGTCGGTGCGCAGGCTCGGGTAGCTGGTGAGGGTGCGACCGTCGACGACATCCGCATCGGTCATGATCCACGCGCCGTGGCAGATGACCGCGACCGGCTTCTTCTGCTCGAAGAAGCCGCGCACGAAGTCGACCGCGTCGTCGTCCATCCGAAGGTGGTCGGCGTTCACGACCCCGCCCGGCAGCACGAGCGCGTCGAAGCTCTCCGCCTGGGAGTCGGCGACGAGCCGGTCGACCGCCTGCTGGTGGCCCTTCTTGCCGAGGAGGCCGCCCGACTTCGGCGACACGAGCACGGGGGTGCCACCGGCTTCGCGCACGGCCTTCCACGGTTCGGTCAGCTCCGAATCCTCGAAACCGTCGGTGAGCAGGAACGCGACGGTCTTTCCATCGACGTTCTTCGTCATGGTTCGTCCTTTCGTCACCTCCACGCTAAGAACCATCCCGCCCAGGTGAACCGGGTTGACAGACCCCGGGTAGCCTGGGAGTCGACGACGAGGGGCCCGACATGGAACGACCACTCGCCGCCCGCTGGGCCGCGACCGTAGGGAACAGGTGGGTTGTCGCCGTCCCCGCGGTCGCCGTTGTCGCCCTCGTTCTCACCTGGGACCGGCAACTCGAGGTCGTCGCGGTTGTTCTGACCGGGGTGCTGCTGATCGGCGCCGTCCTCGCCGCCGTGCATCACGCCGAGGTGGTCGCCCACCGGGTGGGAGAGCCGTTCGGCTCCCTCATCCTCGCGGTCTCGGTCACGGTCATCGAGGTGGCGCTCATCATCACGCTCATGGTGGGCGGTAAGGGCACCGAGACGCTCGCTCGTGACACCGCGTTTGCCGCGGTGATGATCACCCTCAACGGCATCGTCGGCATTTCGCTGTTGCTCGGCGGTCTGCGCCACGGGCTCCCACGCTTCAACGCAGAGGGGGCGGGCGCGGCGCTCGCCGTCGTCGTCACCCTGGTGACCCTCACCCTCGTGTTGCCCAGTTTCACCATCTCCGAGCCGGGCGACCGCTTCTCGGAGGTGCAACTCGCGTTCGTCGCGATTGTCTCTCTGCTGCTCTACGCCGGATTCGTCGCCACCCAGACCCGCGGCCACCGCGACTTCTTCCTTCCGGTCGGCTTCGATGGCAAGACGATCCGGCAGCCCGCTGATGATGCCGACGGCGACGGCCACGCCGACCCGCCGTCGAACCGCGCGACCGCCGTGAGCGGTGCCCTGCTGCTTCTCTCACTCGTCGCCGTCGTCGGACTCGCGAAAGCCGTCTCACCGGCCATCGAGGCAGGAGTGTCGGCGGCCGGCATCCCGCACGCGTTCGTCGGCATCGTGATCGCCAGCCTCGTGCTGCTGCCCGAGGGTCTCGCGGCGTCGAAGGCGGCTCTGCGCAATCGGATGCAAACGAGCCTCAACCTCGGCATCGGCTCGGCGATCGCGTCGATCGGGCTCACCATTCCGGCGATCGCCGTCGCCTCGATCTGGCTACCGGGGCCGCTGACCCTGGGGTTGGGCGACGTTCAGTTGGTGTTGTTCGGCATCACGGTCGTCGTATCGATCCTGACGATCGTGCCGGGGCGTGCGACCCGGCTCGCCGGGGTCGTGCATCTCGTACTGCTGCTCGCGTTCGTGTTCCTCGCGATCTCGCCGTAGCGGCGGCGTTACCCGGCCGGTCAGCCGAACAGGCGACGTTCGAGCTGCTCGATCGGGTCGTACCAGCCTTGCTCGAGGATCCACGCCTGGGCGAGCTTGTCGAGCCCGAGGATGACGGCGATACCGACGAGCACGAGCAACCCCCCGACGATGCGGCGGAGCCAGCCGTCGGGTCGGTTCAGCCAGCCCAGCTTTCGCGCGAGCGCCGACCCGAGCAGCGCGACGAGAAGCAGGGTCGCGGCGAGTCCGACGGCGTAGGCGACGATGTAGACGAGTCCCTCTCCGAGCGACACGGGCAGCACGGTGGCGACGATGAGCGCGTAGGTGGGCGAGCAACCCGAGAAGGTCGGGCCGAGCGCCGCGCCCAGCAGGATATCGCCGCCGATCCCGCCGCGCCGCGACGAGCGGTCGAGGGCGACGCCCGCGCGGTTCTGGATGCCGGTGGCGAGCATCAGGCGTTCCCAGAGCGACGGGAAGACGAGGGTGAGCCCCAAGGCGATGAGGATGACGCCCGCGATGATCTGCCACACCAGTTGCGGCACTCCGAGCAGGGCTGTCGTCGCCTTGAGCAGCAGCGTGAACGCGACCACCGAGATCGCGAGGGATGCCGAGATGACGAGTGGCCGGTACCACTGTCGCGCGGCGACCGTGCCGTCAGCCGACGTGCGGGCGATCGAGCCGCCGATGATCACCGGCAGCAGCGGCAGCACGCAGGGAGCCGCGACAGTGAGCACGCCCGCGACGAACGAGACGATCGTGAGGCCGAGCATTCCGGCCTACAGCATCGCGGCGACGACGGCGTCGAGGTGCGGGTCGTCGTACGCGACGTGCTTCTGCAACTCGGTGCCGTCGGCATCCACTTCGACGAATGTCGTCTGCAAGGTGACGCCGTACTGCTGCCGCAGGTCTTGCCGGCTGTCGTAGTCGACCTTGATGATCGTCAGCCCGTCGGGAACGCCCTGCGCGAGGATGTCGCTCTCGACCGACCGGCACTGCGGGCACCACGGCGCGTGGAAGAACAGCAGCACCCGGCCCTCGGCCCGGGCGATCGCGTCGTCGCTGTAGTCGACATAAGCACCTGCCGTGCTGCTCGGAGCGGACTCTTCTGGAGTGGATTCCTCGGGCGCGGGGGTCTCTTCTGCGGCGGGGGGACCAGACGTCGGAACCGCCTGTCCGTGTCCCGACACTATCGGCGAGGGCGGATCCGGGCGGCGCGACGAAGCGCCCTGTCACCACCCTGTAAGCACCTCGCTCGAGTGCTCAGGGCTCGCGGAACGGGTCGCTCGCCGACGGCGGAGAGCTGGATGCCGCCGCCTTCGCCCGCCGGGGAGCTCGCTGGGTGGGCTGGGCGTCGTTCGGCGGATCCGGCGGAGCGGCCGGGGCGTCCGCCGCGGACTTCGTGCTCGTCGCCGTCGTTCCGGCCCGGCGCGACGGCTTGCGTGCGGGGGCGGCATCCGCGGGTGCCTCGGCCGCCTGCTCCCGCAGCCGCATGAACCGCTGTTGCCCGGCCTCGCGGATCTCGACCTGCTCGTCGTTGGCGCGCACGAAATCCATGAAGCTGCGGAAGCCGAGCGACTTCTCGTTGAACGACGGGTTGAGCCGCTTGATCTGCGACTTCACCGTCGAGGCGTTGAGCCAGTCGTCGTCGTCCTGCTTGCCGCGCGCGAGATCGAGGGCGCGCACGAGCAGCCGGGATGCCGTGGCCGGCGTGAGCGCGACCGGCAGGGAGGTGTCGTCGCCGGACGCGGCGGTCTCCGGCGCCGGAGTCTTCGCCGCAACGGCGGCATCGTCGCGCTGCAGCTCGTCGTACGACTCGAACTCGTCGAGGGCCGCGACGAGTGCGGGGCTCGTCGACCCGGTGACGCCGATGCCGATGACGACCCGGCCGAGTCGCTTGCAGCGCTGCGCGAGCGGGATGTAGTCGGAATCGCCGGCGACGATCACGACGTGGGTGATGTCGGGCAGCCGGAACATGTCGTCGATCACGTCGACGGCGAGGCGGATGTCTGCCCCGTTCTTCGTGCTCGACGCGGGGAAGAGCTGGGTGAGGTCGATCGCGCGGTCGACGAGTTGGCGCTTGTAGGCGGCGTTCGCGGGCACCGACCAGTCGGCGTAGGCGCGGCTCAGGGCGACGGTGCCGAACGACGACGCGTAGTCGAGGATCGCGCCGAAGTCGACGCGGGCCTGCTCGAGTTTGGGCACCGACTTTCCGTCGTTGCGGCGGGCTTCGTCTTTGCGCCACGAGTCACGGCCGTGCAGCTGGTCGTAGCGGGAGATCACCACGTTGTCGAAGTCGATGTAGACGGCGACGCGGGACTCCGTCGATTCCCCGGTCTCGGCCATGGTTCGACCCTAGCTCGCGTCGACCCACAGAGAACCCATAGGAACGAGGGGTCGAATACCAGGGTGACGTCCGCTCTGACCCGCCCCGACGGCTCCCCGGTTCGGGCTCTCGTCGTGGACGACGAAGAGATGCTCGCCGACATGCTCCGCATGGCGTTGCGGTCGGAAGGGTGGGACACCCGGGTCGCCCACGACGGCCAGACCGCGCTGAAGCTCGCGCGCGAGACCCCGCCCGATGTCGTCGTGCTCGACATCATGATGCCCGGCCTCGACGGGCTCAGCGTTCTGCGTCGGCTGCGCGAGGCGGGCAACGACTGTCCGGTACTGCTGCTCACCGCCAAGGATGCGGTCGAGGATCGCGTCGCCGGGCTCACCGCGGGCGGCGACGACTACGTCACCAAGCCGTTCAGCCTCGAAGAGGTGATGGCGCGACTCCGGGGGCTGGTGCGGCGCTCGATGCGCGCGGCGGGCGACGAGGGCCCGATCGTGCGGGTGGGTGACCTCACCCTCGACGAGGAGAGCTACGAGGTGGAGCGCGCGGGGCATCCGATCCAGCTCACCCCGACCGAGTTCGAGCTGTTGCGCTTTCTCATGCGCAACCCCAAGCGCGTACTGAGCCGCGAGCAGATTCTCGACCGGGTCTGGAGCTATGACTTCGGCGGCCGGGCGGCAGTCGTCGAGCTGTACATCTCCTACCTGCGCAAGAAACTGGATGCCCACGGACCGGGCATGATCCACACGGTGCGCGGGGTCGGCTACTCGATCCGCCCGGCCACGCCGTGAAACGTTGGTCGCTCCAGACCCGCCTCGTCGTCGGCATCGTCGGGCTGCTCGCCGTTCTCGCCGTGGCGATCGGCGTCGTCACCGTGGCCGCGTCGCGTGAGCAGTTCGTCGACCGCCTCGACCGCCTCCTGATCGCGGCTTCCGATCGCTCGAGCGCGGCGGTGGATTCCGGCACTCCGGGGCCAGGGTCGATTATCGGCATCCTGCCGGGTCAGGGCGCCGGCGCGGTCGGCATGGTCATCGTCGGTGACCTCTTCTATGCGGGCTACATCGACACCGACGGCTCGGAGCGCAGGCTCGACGCCGATCAGCTGTCCCGGCTGGAGAGGGTGCCCGACGACCGGCAGCCGATGACGGTGCATCTCGGCGACCTCGGCAGCTATCGCGTCGTGTCGACCCTGCTCTCCGACGGGCGCATCGTCGTGAACGGGCTGTCGCTCGCGGAGGCGGATGCGGTGACCTCGAGCCTCATCTACACGATCGCCGCAGTGAGTCTCGCGGCGATCGCCCTCGCCCTTGCCCTGGGCGTCATCGTCGTGCGGGTCGCGTTGCGGCCGCTCGCGCGCGTCGTCGACACGGCATCCCGCGTCTCCGAGCTGCCGCTCGAAGCCGGCGAGGTGTCGATGCCCGATCGCGTTCCCGTCGAAGCGCCCGACACCGAGGTCGGCCGGGTGGGCACGGCCCTCAACCGTCTGCTCGGCAAGGTCGAGACCTCGCTGGCGGCCCGCCACGAGAGCGAACAGAAGCTGCGCCGATTCGTCGCGGATGCCTCACACGAGTTGCGCACGCCCCTTGCGTCGATTCGCGGGTACGCCGAGCTGGGGCAGCGCACCGGACGGTTGCCGGTCGACACGGCACGTTCGCTCGAGCGGATCGAATCGGAATCGGTGCGCATGTCGAACCTGGTCGAGGAGATGCTGTTGCTCGCGAGGCTCGATGCCGGTCGTGACCGACGCGACGACCCGATCGCGCTCGGCGCTCTCCTCGTCGAGGCCGTCGCCGATGCCCACGTCGCCGGACCCGACCACGTGTGGCATCTCGAACTGCCGCCCGACGACATCGAGGTGCGGGGCGACGCCGACCAGCTGCGACAGGCGGTCGGCAACCTGTTGACGAACGCGCGCCTGCACACCCCCCCTGCAACGGTCGTGACGGCGACCCTCGCGGGCGGCGATCATGGCGCGGTCATCTCCGTCGCCGACAACGGACCCGGAATCGACCCCGCGCTGCAACCCCGGCTGTTCGAACGTTTCACCCGCGGTGACGACTCGCGTTCGCGGGCGGCGGGAAGCACCGGTCTCGGACTCTCGATCGTCGCGGCGATCGCGGCGGCGCACGGGGGCGGTGTGACGGTCGCCAGCAGGCCGGGGGCAACGGTCTTCCGCATCGAGCTACCCGACGGCACCCCGTCGAGCTAGCCGCCGAGTTCCCGGCGTCGGGTGCGGGCGATGTCGAGTGCGGCCCTGGCCTTTTCATGAGCACGGCCGGCAGTGTCTCGCTGCCGCTCGAGCGCTTCGGCCTCGCGTTCGGCGGCGGCGAGGGCTCGCCGGGCCCCGCGCAACCGCGCTTCGAGGTCGCCGAACTCGTCGGCCGCCTCGGCGGCATCCTGCTCTGCTCGCGCGACCGCGGCATCCGCCCGGGTGCGCGCGCGACGTAGCTCGGCGTCGCTGTCGTCGATCGCGCGGGGCCGAGGTCGCTCGGGAGCGCGCTTCTGCGCCGCGCGGGAACCGGACTCGGGCACGGCGACAGCCTCGGCGAGGTCGACCGGCTCGAAGCCGATCGTCTGGAGGGGTCGCAGCAGCCGCCCGCTGCGGATGGCGTCGGCGGCTTCCGGGTCGGCGAGGCCCGCATCGAGCGTCGCAGCGACGGCGTCCACGACGCCCGGTGGCACCTTCTGCCCGGCCTCGAGCGCGAGCTGGGTGCCCTCGCGCGCCAGCGCCGTCACGAGAGCGCGCCGTTCCTTCGCGAGCCGGGTGATCTCACCGCGGTCGAGCGCCGCTTGCGCGGCTCGCAGCTCGCTGCCGAGAGCGAGCAGGTCGTCGACCTCGGCGCGCCGGGCTCGGACGAGCAGATTGATCACCCACGCGGCCGGAGCGGGCTTGCGCAGTTCCTTCACTCGTGCGGCGAATGGCTTGTCGCCGGCGAGTTCCTTCCCCCGTGCGGTGCGGTGCGCGATGAAGTCGGCGGGCGGCACGCCGTAGAGGTCGTCCGCGATGTCGGCCAGCCGATCCTCCATGTCGGCCAGTCAAGCACCCGAGCGGCCTAACCTGGGACGATGACGACGGGTCGGGTGATCGTGGTGGGCAGCATCAACCTCGACTTGCTCTACCGCGTGCCCCATCTGCCACGGCCGGGGGAGACCCTGCTGGGCGCCGAGCTGGTGCGGCTGTCGGGCGGCAAGGGCGGCAACCAGGCGCATGCCGCCGCGAAGGTCGCCCCGGCCGAGGTGAGCGTCGCGATGGTCGGCTGCGTGGGTGACGACGATGCGGCGACGATGCTGCGTGGCGACCTGGCGGCGGCGGGGGTCGACGTGTCGGCGGTGCGCAGCGTGGCGGGCCCGTCGGGCACCGCGCTCATCGCCGTCGACGAGCGCGGTGAGAACACCATCGTCGTGATTCCGGGAGCGAACGCCACGTGGCCCTCGGCGGCGGCCACCTCGATCGATCTGCGGCCAGGTGACGTCGTCGTGCTGCAGCTCGAAGTGCCGTTCGCCGTGGTCGAGGCGACGGTGGCGGGCGCGACAGCCGCCGGGGCACGGGTTGCGCTCAATGCGGCTCCCCTCGATCGGCGTGTCCTTCCCCTGCTCGAGCACGTCGACGCGCTCATCGTGAATGAGATCGAGGCCAGAGAGCTGTTCGGCTTCGACGTGGCGCTCGGAGCGGATGACGTGGCCGGGACCGCGGCTGATCTCGACACCGCGCTCGTGGTCACACTCGGTGCACGCGGTGTGCTGTTCGCGCCAGCCCGCGGAGCGGCGATGACTCTGCCGGCGTTCGCCGTCGACGCGATCGACACGGTCGGCGCGGGCGACGCTTTCATCGGCGGATTCGCGGCCGCCTGGGCGGCCGGGGGGAGCCTCGAGACCGCCGTGAGGTGGGGCGCCGCGGCCGGTGCGTTGACCGCCACGGTGTCGGGCGCCCGGCATCCCGATCTCACTCCAGCGGCCGTGCAAGCGCTCGCCGGATCGCTCGGGTAGACCCCCCGGTCTGTGAGTCCCCGCGTCGGGGGACGGATTTTTCAACTCACAGATTTACGTGCCACACTCTCCTCTAGCCGTTCTCACGATCTGATGCGTGGGTCGGTGAGGTGCCCGCCGCCGCATTCCCTGATCCGCCGCGGCGGGCACCGATTTCTCCCGGCACACGCCCGCGCCGACGGGGCGTGACCGATCAGGCGACGCCCACCCACAGCCCGTCGCGGGCGCGGGTCATGCCGACGAAGAGTTCGCGGCGCTGCAGAAGAGCTCGCTCAGCCGACGCGTCGTCGTGGGCGGCCGATTCGCTCTGCACCAGGTAGGGCGGCGTGCGCACGACGAGGACTTCCGCGAACTCGAGACCCTTGGCCCGTTTGATGGTTCCGACCTTCACGGCATCCTTGGGCGTTCCGTCGTAGGCCGCGAGGTCGACGGTGGGGATGCCGGCCTCGGCGAGGGCCTCGGCGGCCTCCGCCGCGTGCCACGAGTAGAGCGCGAGCACCCCGATATCGCCCAGCCGCACGCCGCGACCCGACTCTTCGGCGTCGGCGACGATCCGCCGCACCCGTTCGACGAGCGAGCGGTCGTGCACAGCCCGCGAGGGGAACACCGTGTACACCGGGCGGGCGCCGCGGCGCGGGGTCTCGGCGGCATCCGCCGTCATTGTCGCACCTTCGATGTCGGTCTGCTGATCGCCCCGCACCAGCAACCCCGCGAACTCCGCGATCTCTGTCGTGTTGCGGTAGTTGGTGGTGAGCACGACTGAGCGGCCGGAGATCGACACACCCGCTTCGGCGAGCGTCGAGCCCCCGGGGTAGATCGTCTGCTGGCCGTCGCCGACCAGGTTGAAGCCGTCGGGAACGTCGCCGACGAGCGAGTGCAACATGCGGATCATGACGGGGGAGAGGTCTTGCACCTCATCGACGATGACCGCCCGGTACCTCGTCACGGGCTGTTCGCGCAGCGACGCGTCGGCCTCCAGGATCAGATCGTGCCAGTCGGCGATGCCCCGACGACGCAGCGCGTTCTCGTAGGCCACGAACAGCTCCCATACCGCGGCGCGCTGCTCGACGCTGAGGGGGCGACGGCGGCCGTGGCGGGGCAGGCCCGCGTACTGCTCGAAGCGCGTGAGCCCGCGGCCCTTGAGCACCGCCGACACCTCCTCGTACCAGTAGCGGGCAGCGGGATCGATCGCGCCGAGCGGCCCGTCGAGGCCGTGCCGCCGCCACACCTCGTCGAAGACCCGCGAGGCCAGTTCGGCGTCGACATCGATCTGGGAGCCCCGGGCCGCGAGTAACTCGGCGGCGAAGCCGTGCACGCTGCGGAACTCGACGCGGCCGACGACATCGGGTGCGAGCCGGCGCAACAGCGACTCGAGCACGAGCGGAAGCGTGCGCACGAAGGTCGTGACGAGCACCCGACCGCCGGTGATCCGCGCGAGGTACGCGGCGCGATGCAGCGCGACGACGGTCTTGCCGGTGCCGGCAGCACCGCGGATGCGGGACGGACCGCTGAACGAGCGACGCACGAGGCGGGCCTGTTCCGGATCGAGGAACGCCATCCACTCTTCGATGGGTGCTCGCGCGTAGCCGTCGAGAAGCGCGGCCTGGATCTCGTCGGCGCTCGGCGAGTCGGATGCGGTGAGCGGCTCCACGGAATCAGGAACGGACGCGACGGGGATCGTCAACGGTCCGGTGGTCACCGGTGGGAAGAGGTGCTCCAACAGGTCGCGCACAGCGGCCACACGACGCGGCGAGAGCCGCTGGCCGCGGCGGGCGATCTCGCTCACCGCGGCGGCGTCGCCGAGCAACGTCACCCCGAAGAGTTCGGTGCGGGGCACTGCCAGCCCGGTGAAGGCCATGACGGCGTGCACCTCGCCCGGGGCCAGCCCGATCTCGGCCAGCTCGCCCTGCGTGATCGTGAGCAGGTCGGCGAGACGTTCGACCTCGGGCGTCACGTCGTCGGTGCCGCGCCAGACCCGGCCGTCGGCGATCGTCACCTCACGCCAGGATTTCGCGTCGACCAGCACGACGCCGCCCGGCCCGACCAGTACCAGGTCGACGTTTCCGCGCATCGAACCGGGGCGCCGGCGATCGGCGAGCAGGGTGTACCCGAGTGGCTCGAGCTCGATCAGGGTGCGGGCGAGCCGCTTCTCGCTGTGGGCGGCCGCCCCGAAGCTGCGGGCCATCTGGCGCGCGATCCCGGCGCGACGGGCGTGTTCATCCGCCAACTCGCGTTGCCGTGCGGCCTCCCGCGCGGCGCTATCTCCCGCAGCCAACGATTCCCCCCGGAATCTTCAGGCGCCGAATGCCCCTCTAGCTCTGCGGCGCCTGCACTCAGTGTGCGGCAGCGAGGAATCCCCCGGTATCGCGTCTTCGGGGGTCAGCGCGACTTCACGACCAACCGGGGACGACTTCCGCGAGCACGACCGGCAACCAGAACAGACCGAGCGATCCGACGACGCCGCCGTAGATGGCGTCGTCCACGCTGTTCGACTCGATGACACCGACGACGGCGACGACGATCCACGCCACGAGCGGCGCGGCCGCCGCGACGAGGGCGAGGACCCGAGCGAGGATGCCGACCCGGTTACGGGGGCGCGGTGCCGGGTCGGTCATGAGCAGGAGAGTAGCGCCTCAACCGGCCCCGGATAGTCTCGCTGGGTGGCAACTCCTCACCTTTCTGCCGAGCCCGGTGACTTCGCGCCCGTCGTGCTGATGCCCGGCGACCCGCGTCGCGCGCGGCGCATCGCCGACGAGCTGTTCGACGACGCCCGCCCGGTGACCGAGGTACGCGGCATCCTCGGCTTCACCGGGACACATGAGGGTCACGCGATCTCGGTGCTCGCCTCCGGGATGGGCGGACCGTCGATCGCGATCTACGCGACCGAACTCGCGCGTTTCTACGGGGTGCGTCGCATCGTGCGGGTCGGGACTGCCGGCGGGCTGCAGGCCGATCTGGCCCTCGGATCTGTCGTCGCGGCCTCGGCGGCGCATACCGATTCCGCCATGACGTCGCGCTGGGTTCCCGGAGTCTCGCTCTCCGTAGCCCCGTCGTTCGCGCTACTGGCGGCCGCGGTGGCAGCGGCGACCCGGGATGCCGTGGCACTGCGGGTCGGGCCGGTGTTCTCCAGCGACACCTTCTATGCCGATGACTCCGGCGTGACCGAGAAACTCGGTGCTCTCGGCACCCTCGCGGTCGAGATGGAGGCGGCGACGCTCTACGCGGTCGGAGCTCGGGAGGGCGTCGAGACGCTCGCGCTGGTCACCATCACCGACGATCTCACCAGCGGGGCGCACCTGTCATCGGACGAGCGCGAGACCGGATTCGGCGTCGCCGCCCGCCTCGCCATCGCGGCGGGGCTCGCGGCATGACCGCGATCGACTGGACGGCGTTCACCGCCCCGGTGACGGCACCGCGACGCGACTCCGACCCGAACATCCTGGGCGCGATCTTCCGCAACGGCAGCAGCCGCGCCGCCTCCCGCACCTGCTGCTCGACTCCCTGCAGAACAACATGTTCGGCTTGACCGGGGTCGCCGGGCTGTTCGCGCGCGACCAGGTGCTGTCGCTCGAGGGTGACTTCGACCGGTACTTCACGCCGTACTGCCCGAAGCAGTACGAGCGCGACGCCCTCTCCGTGTTCACGCCCGACCTGATGGCGCTCTGCATCGACGAGGCCGCCCCGTTCGACATCGAGATCGGTTTCCGGTCGCGGTGATCGTCGCACTCGCCGTCGTTCTCGCCGGGCCGCTGTGGTTCGGCGTCACCATGTTCGTGGTGGCAGCCGTATCCGTGGCCGTCGGCGGGTAGCGTCGACGGGTGACCACTTCACGCATCGACACCCTCGTCATCCTCGGCGCGGGGGGTGACCTCGCCTCGCGGCTGCTCTTGCCCGGCCTGGCATCGCTGCTCGCGTCGAGCCGCGGTAGCAACATCCAGCTCATCGGAGTCGACCGGGATCCACTGACCGCCGCCGCCTGGGGGCGTCGGATCGGCACGGCCTTCGCCGGCGTCGAATCCCAACTCTCCGACCGGGTGCGTGACTCGTCGCTGTACCTGCAGGCCGACGTCACCGACGCGGAGGCTCTGGCCCGGGTCTTCGCGGCCGCGAAGGGTCGCATCGCCCTGTACTTCGCCCTGCCCCCCGCAGTGACCGTGCTCGCCTGCCGCACCCTCGCGACGATGCCGATTCCCGACGGCACCGTGCTCGCCGTCGAGAAGCCCTTCGGTACCGACTTCGAGTCCGCCCGCGCGCTCAACCGGCTGCTGCAGACCCTCGTGCCCGAGGAACAGGTGTTCCGGGTCGATCACTTCCTCGGCAAGTCGACCGTCATCAACCTGCTCGGCCTGCGCTTCGCGAACCGCATCTTCGAGCCGCTGCTCTCGGCGCAGAACGTCGCGCACGTCGAGATCAACTTCGAAGAGGAGCTCGCCCTCGAGGGCCGCGCCGGCTACTACGACAGGGCAGGCGCCCTGGTCGACATGATCCAGAGCCACCTATTGCTCGTGCTCGCCCTCGCCACGATGGAACCGCCGGCGACGGTCGCCTCCGAAGACCTGCGGGGCTCGATGGCTCAAGTGTTGCGGGCCACCCGCGCGTGGAAGAAGGACGGCACCGAGAGCCGACGGGCGCGCTACACGGCGGGCAAGATCGGTCGGCGCAAGCTGCCCGCGTACACCAACGAAGCCGGGGTCGACCGCGTCCGAGGCACCGAGACGCTCGCCGAGATGACGGTCGCGGTCGACAACTGGCGGTGGGCCGGCGTGCCCTTCGTGCTGCGATCCGGCAAGGCGATCGGCGAGCCGCGGCAGGAGATCGTGTTCACCTTCCGGGACGTGCCGCACCTGCCCACCGGATTCCACGGGCCGAGCCGCCAGGCGCAGCTGCGCATCGGCCTCCAACCCGCCACGATGTCGCTCGACCTCGTCACCAACGGCCGCGACGACCCGTTCGACCTGGAGTGCGACACGCTGGATGCCGAGTTCGGCCCGAGCGAACTCAGCGCCTACGGCGAGGTGCTCGCCGAACTGCTCGACGGCGACCCGACCCTGTCGGTGCGCGGCGACATCGCCGAAGAGTGCTGGCGCATCGTCGAGCCGGTGCTCGCCGCCTGGCGCGCCGACCGCGTTCCCCTCGACGCCTACCCGGCGGGATCCCGCGGCCCGCGCAGCTGGCACTGACGCCAGGCTGCCCGTCACCTGCGCTCAGGCAACTGGATGACAGTGAACAGGGTGCCGAGCGGATCGGTTGCGTGCACGATGCGACCGTACGGCGTGTCGACGGGGTGGTCGAGGAGCGCGCCGCCGAGCTCGCGGATGCGCGCTGCGCTCGCGTCGGCGTCCGCGACGGCGAAGTACGGCATCCACGCCGACTCGTCGTCGAGGTCGTCGTCGGTCGCATCGTAGATGCCGACGCATGCGGCGCCGGGTTCGCCGTGCACCACCATGCGGAACTCGTCGGAGTCGCCCATCGACACCGGCTGCCAACCCGCGACGGAGCGATAAAACGGCACCGCGGCCGGGAAGTCGAGGGTGTGCAGCTCGAACCAGGTGGGCGCTCCTGGGGCGTTCTCGGCCTCGAACCCCGGATGCGTTCCCGGCTGCCAGAATCCGATCCGAGCCCCGCCGGGGTCGGTCGCGATCACCAGAACTCCGAGGTCGCCGGCCGGTGATGGCCCCCTCTCGACCCGACCGCCGTTCGCGACGACCGCAGCGGCCGCGGCCCCGGCATCCGGCACTTTGAGGTAGACGATCCACCCGTCGTCGGGCATCGGCACGAGCCGGGCGACGAAGTCGCGCTTGAGGCGCAGTGTTGCCGCACCGTCGAGCGAGTCGGGCGGATCGGCTTTCCAGCCGAGCAGGCCGCCGTAGAAGGCGAGCGAGCGCTCCGGGTCGCTGGATGCCAGCTCGAGCCAGATCGGCTCGCCCACGATCCGATCGACGGCGGCGCTCATCGCTTCAGTCTGCGCGATGCTCGCCTCCTTGTGAACCAGGTCAGCCGGCCGAGAACCGCCGCAGATACTCCCGGGTCGCCGCCTCTCGGGGGTTCGCGAACAACTCGCGCGCCGGACCCTGCTCGACGATGACGCCGCCGTCGAGAAAGAGCACGCGGTGTGCGACATCGCGGGCGAACGCCATCTCGTGGGTCGCCATCAGGATGGTCGTGCCTTCCGCTGCGAGTTCGCGTACGAGTTCGAGCACGTCGCCGACGAGCAGCGGGTCGAGAGCCGAGGTGATCTCGTCGAGCAGCAGCACCTCCGGATCGGTGTGCAGGGCGCGCACGATCGCGGCGCGTTGTTGTTGCCCGCCGGAGAGGCGGTCGGGATGCTCCCGCGCTTTCGCCGCAAGGCCGATGCGGTCGAGCAGTTCGATGCCGCGCGCCTCGGCTTCGGCCCGCGGCATCCCGTGCACCTTGCGGGCGGCGAGGGTCACGTTGTCGAGCACCGAGAGGTGCGGGAACAGGTTGAAGTGCTGGAACACCACCCCGAAACGGGCGCGCACCCGGTCGACGTCGACGCGCGGGTCGCTGATGTCGTCGCCGCGCAGCAGGATGCGGCCGTCGTCGATCGGTTCGAGCAGGTTGATCGTGCGCAGCAGCGTCGACTTGCCCGACCCCGACGGGCCGATGAGCGCGACGACCTCGTGATCGGCGAGTTCGAGATCGATCCCCCGCAGCACCGCGGCGGCGCCGAAGGACTTGCGCAGTCCCTCGACCTGCAGAACGGGCGCGCTCACACGATCGCCCCCATCTGTTCGCGCGTGCGCAGCCGCGCGGTGATCCAGTCGGTGAACCGGATCGTCGGGATCGCCAGCAGCACGAACAGCACGGCCGCGACGATGTAGGGCGTGAACTCGGCGAACTTCGCCGTCTCGATCTGCGCGGCGCGCACGGCGTCGACGGCCCCGAGGATCGACACCAGGCCGACATCCTTCTGCATCGCCACGAAGTCGTTCATGAGCGGCGGGGCCTGGCGGCGGATCGCCTGCGGCAGCACCACGAGCCGCAGCGTCTGTCCGTGACTCAGGCCGAGGGCGCGCGCCCCCATCCACTGCGACGGGTGCACGCCGTCGATCCCCGCACGGATCACCTCGGAGACGTACGCCGAATAGGTGATGACGAGCGCGACGGTGCCGAGCACCAGTTTGTCGATGCGAAGGTCGAGGAGTCCGGGGATGCCGAACCCGACGAGGTACAGCACGATGATGAGCGGGATGCCGCGGAAGACATCCGTATAGGCGGTTGCGAGCGCGCGCAGCGGGAAGAAAACCGCGCCGCGGAGGGTGCGCAGGAACGCGAGCAGGGTGCCGAACAGCGCGACGCCGACGACGGCGAACGCCAGGATCTGCAGGTTGACAAGAAACCCCGCGGCGACGCGCGGCAGGGCCGCCATCGCGGTCTCGGGGTCGAAGAAGCTCTCCTGCACCCGCGCCCAGCCGGGGGTGTTGACGACGAACACCCAGACCAGCACCGCGAACACGACGGTGCTTGCCGCGCCGATGAGGATCGACCGGGTCGACTGCCGACGACGGAAGGCCCGCCGATCGAGCTCGATCGAGCTCGGAGGCGGGCCTTCCGGGTAACGGGTCACCGTATGAAGTTACTGGAGCCGAACTACTGCAGCTCGGGCACTCCCTGGTCGGCGCCGAGCCATTCGTCGATCAGGGCCTCGAGCGTGCCGTTCTCACGCAGGGCCTCGATCGCCGCCGACACCGCGTCGGTGAGCGGGCTGTCTTTCGCGAGCAGCACGCCCCACTCGTCGGTCGCGCCCTCGATCTCGGGCAGCGAGCCGACGATCAGGCCACCGTCGAGTTCGACGCCGGTGATGTAGAACGCGGTCGGCACGTCCACGACGATCGCGTCGACCTGGCCGCTCTCGAGCGCGAGCTTCGCGTCGTCGTTGTTGTTGAACACCTGCGCGCCGGCGGTGGGCTGGATGACCTGCTCGACCGCAGCCAGGCTCGTCGTGCCGGTGGCGGCGCCGATCAACAGCCCCTGCAGATCGGCGATCGAGGTGGCATCGGCGGCGGCCGAGCCTTCGATCGTGATGACCGCCTGGTCGGCCGCGTAGTAGGGCGACGAGAAGTCGACAGACTCTTCGCGCTCCGGTGTGATCGTGTACTGCTGGATGTTGAAGTCGAACGACTTCGGGCCGGGGGCGATGGCCTCGTCGAAGCCGGTGCGCACCCAGACGACATCTTCGTCGGCGAAGCCGAGCTCCTCGGCGATCGCGTACGCGACGGCGGCTTCGAAGCCTTCGCCCGACTCGGGGGCGTCGTCGATCACGTACGGGTAGTAGGCGGGCTCGCCGGTGGCGATCGTGAGCTTGCCGTCGGTGACGTAGTCGCCTCCGGCGCCGGGCTCGGCAGCGGTCTGGCAGCCGGCGAGGCCGAGGCCGAGGGCGAGCACGCCGGCGGCGGCCGCCAATCGGGTGAGGGTGCGGGACATGGGGCCTCCAAAAGGGAAAGGTGCTGGGTCACCATTCTGCCGCCGCGCCGCCACGCGCGGCGCGACGTGTCGATTCGTGACGCGGCTACGCTGTTCGAGTGCTGGCGATCGTGCGGAGTCCGATCCTCCTCTGGGCCGGCTTCGTGGTCGCCCACCTGTGGCTCGGGATGCTCGCCCTCTACGCGCCGGGGCAGCCGATCGGCGACGTGACAACCGTCTACAAGTTCTGGATCGTCGACTACGCCTTCGAAGGCTACGGGTGGGTGGGCATCGACACGGTGTGGGTCTATCCGATCCTGGCGATCGTGCCGATGATCGCCGCCGCGGCGCTCGGCCCCGACCTCTACGCCAGCACCTGGCTGAGCCTCGTGATGCTGGCGAACGCGATCGTGTTCGCCGTCATCCTGACCATGGGCCGCCGATTCGGGGTCTCGCACGCCGGCTGGTGGTGGCTCGGCTTTCTCGTCGCGCTCGGCCCCGTCGCGCTCGGCCGCATCGACTCGATCACGGTGCCGCTCGCGCTGCTCGGAATGCTGCTGGTCGTCACGCGCCCCATGCTCGGCGGGGTGCTGCTGACCATCGCCGCCTGGACCAAGGCGTGGCCGGCGGCGCTGGTCGCCGCCGCCATCATCACTCTCCGCGACCGCGGCCGCGTCGTCGTCGGCGCCGCCGCGACGACGGCGATCGTGTTGGTCGTGACGCTGGCGCTGGGGGCGGGAGCGAACGTCTTCAGTTTCATCACCCAGCAGACCGGGCGGGGGCTGCAGATCGAGTCGGTGATCGCGACTCCGTGGATGTGGGACGCCACCCTCGGCGCGGGGCACAGTCGCGTCTACTACGACACGGCGATTCTCACCTTCCAGCTGCGCGGCGACGGGGTGCAGGGCGTGGCAGCCGTCGCGACTCCGCTCCTCGCCCTCGCCGCGTTGTTGCTGCTCGCACTCGGGGTGCTCGCCACTCGACGGGGGCGCACGACCGGGGAGGTGCTGCCGCCCCTGGTTCTGGCACTCACCCTTGCGATGATCATCTTCAACAAGGTGGGCTCGCCGCAGTTCGCCACCTGGCTCGCCGTGCCGATCGTGTTCGGGTTGCTGACCGCCGCCTCAGGCGCCGGGCGCTCCTTCCGGGTGCCGGCCGTGTTCGGCGTCGGCATCGCCGCGCTCACTCAGTCGTTCTACCCGTACCTGTATCACGAGCTGCTCGGCGTGCCGAAGCTCGCGATGGTGGTCATGCTCACCGGCCGCAATCTGCTGTACGTCGTCCTGTTCGTCTGGGCTGTTGTCGCTCTCATCGCGGTCGCCCGCCGGCCGTCGGCGAACGCCCTCGGCGACGTCGACGTCTCGGCGTTAGATTGGATGCACGCTCGACGCTGAGCCGCACAGCTCTCGATCGATCGGCCTCGCATGACCTCTCTGACCCCGGCGCGGGTGCGCCTGGCGCTCCTCGCCCTCGCGCTCGGCGGCTTCGGCATCGGGGCGGCCGAGTTCGCGGCCATGGGCGTGCTGCCCGAAATCGCCCGGGATCTACTGCCCGACCTCGCGCTCAGCGATCCTGAAGAGGCGATCGCACGCGCCGGCATCCTCATCTCCGCGTACGCCGCAGGGGTCGTCGTCGGCGCTCCGACCATCGCCGTGGTCGCCGCCCGTCTTCCCCGCAAGGGCCTGTTGATCGCGCTGGTCGTGGCGTTCACGGTCGGCAGCTTCGCCTCCGCCCTTGCGCCGACGTTCGAACTCGTCGTCGCGGCACGGTTCCTCGCGGCGTTGCCGCACGGCGCGTACTTCGGAATCGCCTCCCTCGTCGCCGCGTCTCTGATGGGGCCGGGCAAACGCGGGCAGGGTATCGCCCTCGTACTCTCGGGCCTCACGATCGCCAACGTCATCGGCGTTCCCGCGATCACCTTCCTCGGGCAGAACGCCGGATGGCGTGCTTCGTACATCGCCGTGGCGGTGATCTTCGCGCTGACGATGATCGCGATCATGCTCGTCGTGCCGAGGCAGCCTGGTGACCCGCAGGCGACGGCACGGCGTGAACTCGGGGGATTCTCGCGGCCCGCGGTCTGGCTCGCACTGCTCACCGGCGCGCTCGGATTCGGCGGGCTCTTCGCCGTCTACACCTACGTCGCGCCGCTCGCCACCGAGGTGACGATGCTGCCCGCCGCCGTCGTGCCGATCGCCCTCGTCGCGGTGGGCCTCGGTATGACCCTCGGAAACCTCTACGGCGGCCGGCTCGCCGACTGCGGAGCGTTGCGTGCCATCTTCATCTGCTTCGGACTGCTCGTCGCCGCCCTTCTCGGGCTGGCCCTCACCGCGTCGACGATCCCGGGCCTGTTCGCCGGGCTGTTCGCGGTCGGCTTCGCGGCCGCGGCGATCTCGCCCGCCATCCAGACGCGGCTGATGGATGTCGCCGGCGACTCTCAGACACTCGCGGCAGCCGCCAACCATTCGGCGCTCAACATCGGCAACAGCCTGGGGGCACTGCTCGGCGGTGCCGTGATCGCGGCCGGATTCGGCTACGTCGCGCCCACCTGGGTGGGGCTCGCGCTGTGCCTGCCCGGCATCCTGCTCGCCGTTCTCGGCGGCCTCGTCACGCGGTCAGAACGAGCCGGTCGGGTTGTCCTGAATGAGGATGCCGTCCTGGATCGCGCGCTTTCGTAGCGCCACCTTGGTGCCGACATCGATGCCCGCGACCCGATACTTCTCGCGGATGCGCTTGAGGTAGCTCTTCGCGGTCTCCTCAGAGATGCCGAGCTGGTAGGCGACGGCCTTGACCGGTTCGCCACCGCCGTAGAGGGCCATGACCCGGCGTTCCTGTGCCGACAACTTCGGGGCACCGCCGATATCGGCGGCGTTGATCGCGAGGTCGAGCTCGGCCGAGATGAAGCTCTCGCCCTTCGCCGCCGCGCGAATCGCCTCGATGATCATGTCGACCGGCTCGCTCTTCACCAGATACCCGAGCGCGCCCGCGCCCAGCGCCTCGCGCACCACGTTGGGCTCCGAGTAGGTGCTCATCAGCACCGTGCGCACGCCCGTCGTCTTGAGGGTCGAGATCTTGAGGGCGACCGGCAGGTTGTCTTTCAGATCGAGGTCGAGCAGCACCACATCCACCGGGAACTCGGGGTGGGTCAGCAGCTCGGGCCAGGTCGGAACGGCGGCCACGACGTCGATGTCGTCGGCGGTGCTGCGGATCCATTCGGTGAGTGCGCCGAGAATCATGCGGTGATCGTCGACCAACGCGACGCGGATGAGGGCGGCCACGGGTGTTCCTTCCGTTGGGGTGCTCACTGGTCGGCCGGGTTGTCGACGATGCACTCGATGTCGACCCGCAGACTGGCGTCCTGTGTGGAGTCAGAGTAGCGCCCGATGCGGCCGATCGCGTCCCAGACACCCGAGTCGACCCGGTTTCGGGGAACACCGGTCGAGGTGATCGTGATGGGAACGGCGATCTTGTGGGCGGGAACCTCGGTCGTGCCGGGAACGACCGGCCCGATCTGGATGTTGACGGTGCGGGCCGTTCCGCGTCGCCGCGGGTTCGCCGCCGAGGGCACATCGGCGACCAGCAGCCAGGCCGCCGAGAGCAGCCCGTCGCGCTGGGTCGGATCGAGCAAACCGGCGAGGCTCGACTTGTCGGAGAGCGTCACCGACTTGCCGAGCTGTTCCGACTCGCTGATCGCGTGGTACAGCCAGGTCTCCCGGCGGCCCTCGATGAGGTGCAGCCGCAACTCTGTCGCCAGCTGGGCTGCCACCGAGGCGTTCTTCGGGGTGAGCGGCAGGTTGGTCTTCTTGTTGGCGACGGCATCCAGAAGCTCTTCCGCCGCCAGATCGAGACGCGCGAGCTCTTCGGAGGCGAGCATGCCGACCGCGAACCGCGGCGCCGAGACGGTGCTCTGCACGAGCACCCGATCGAGTTCCACCTGCACCATGCGACGGAAGCCCTCGACGATGACGACACCGATGATCGGCGGCAGTACCGACCCGGCGATCGCGGTGATCTGCGTGGCGATCCAGCCTGCATCGCCGAACGCTCCGACGGGCGCATCGAAGAACATCACCGCGACCAGGGCGACTCCGACGATGCCCGCCGCGGCGAGGATCTCGGCCGACCCGCGCAGGGCGACGAGCACGAGCAGCGCCATCCCGGCGGTGACGGCCGCGGTCGCGTACCCGCCGATGTCGCGCAGCTCCCAGATCGCGATCACGTCGAGCGCGAAGGCGATCGCGAGGCCCGCCAGGAACAGCCCGAACATCCAGTCCGGCAGCCGGTCGCCACTCACCCGCGACATCACGATCGCTCCGATGAGCACCGCGGCGAGCACGATCCAGGCGGCGAGCGCGGCGAGCGGTTCGGGGTAGACCTCCCATTGCGAGGCGAACCAGATGAGTCCGTAGACGGCGCGCAGGCCGACGACGATGACGGCGCCGAGGCCGAGGAAGGCCGTGCCCAGGCTCGCGCGGTGGGCGTTCGCCGCGCGACTGAACCGCCGCGCCGTGCTGGTGACCGCGCGGCGGGCGTTGCCGACGACGACGCCGAGGGTGTTCTCCTCGGGGCGGGAGAAGTTGATGGTGTCGTGCTTGCTCATCCGCGCGGCACCTCCAGCGCGACGGTCGTGCCCGACCCGGGCGCTGAGAACAGGCGCGCGTTGCCGCCGACCTCGCGCAGGCGTGCGACAACCGATTCGGCGAAGCCGAGCTTCGCCTCATCGATATCCGCGATGTCGAAGCCGACTCCGGCGTCGGTCACCAGCGCGCGCACCATCTTGTCGTCGTCGGTGATGGTCACGTGGGCCTCGGTCACACCCGAATGCCGTCGCACGTTCTCGAGGCACTCGGCGAGCGCGAGCAGGAAGGCATCCAGAACCTCGCTCGGCAGCAGCACCTGTCCCGTGCCGTGCCACGACACCTTGAGCCCCATGCGCCCGAAGCGTTGCTTGACCGACTCGAGGGTCGTGCCGAGCACGATCTCGTCGGGCTGCAGGATCGGGATCGTGCCGGTCTCCGTCGCCCCCACCGGACCCTGTCCGAGTCGCAACTGGCGCAGCAGCCGCGCGTCGTCGGCGGCCTGCTGGCGCAGGGCATCGGGTTTGACCCCGACACCGGAGTGCGCGAGCAACGTGAGGGTCGCCAGAACCGTGTCGTGCAACAGTCGGGCACCTTGCCGGCGTTGGGCCTCGAGCTCGCTCGCCTGACGTTCGGCACGATGCGCGCGGCCGATGCTCGCGATGCGCTTGGCTACCTGCGGCACGCCCGCACTGATCCACACGGCGATGAGCGTTGCCAGGCCCCATCCGACCAGCACCGTGCCGCCGCTGCGCAGAGCCTGGGCAGGCATCTCGATCTCGGCGGCGACGACGACTGCCACCGCACTCAGCGCCCCGACGACCAACAGCGCGATCCGTGGAACGCTCGTGGTGAGGACGAGCGCGAGGGCGGCGAGCCCGGCGCCGGCGACATGGATGATGGCGAGCGACGCCGAGGGGGTCGGCGCGGGGGCGACCGAGCCGATCGTCGCGACGATACCCGTGCCCGCGACCAGAGCCACGACCGGCCACCAGATCGATCGACTGAAGCCCACCGCGACGAGGGCGGCGACGAGGATGAGGTAGAGCGGGGTGCCGATCAGAACCGCTTGGAAGGGCACGGATCCGGGGAGTGCGAAGCCCACCGCAGAGACCGCGGTGAAACTCAGGCCGTAGACGCGGGCGCTGCGCTGGAGGAGCCGGTCGCGCTCCCTGCTGATGAGGTCCATGCTGACGGCAATGGTGGCACAAGGTGACACGCGAATGGGGGGTGCCACGCGGCTATGTCGGGAGCCCGCAATATGCCGCGAAGAACGCGTAGAAGTCGGCTCGCTGGGCGTCGGCGACCGGCATCAACCAGCGTTCGGCGCTCGACGTCGCCGTCGTGACGTAGAGCGGGATGATGGTGCCGATCTTGTCTTCCAGCAGCGCGTGCGGGTCGCAGCGGTTGGGCACGAAGGCGATTCGCACCTCACGTGGCCCGTCGGCGTCGATCGAGATCCCGAGGTCGAGAAGGTCGCTCGCCTGCCCGCCGGCAGTGGGTTTGAGCAGGGTGGTGCCTCCGACCTGGTCGATGGTGACGACCCCGGGGGCGCCGGTCGGGTCGACGTCGATGACCAGGATGGCGGGGGCGACCCCGTCGGGCAGAATCACCTCGCGTGGTGTGAGGGTCGCGATCTGGGCGATGTCGTCGGCCAGACACGCCTCGCGGTGCAGGCGGGGGAGCAACTCGAACGGATCCTCGACCTCGATCTCGGCGACGCCGGTGCGCCCGGCGATGACGAACTCGATCACGACGCTCGGCTCGGTCTCGGCGTCGCAGTGCACCTCGGGGAGGGGCGCTCGCAGGTCGAGGGCGAGGCCGGCGGGCACGGTCGCCGAGTCGTTGGGCCAGACGGTGTCGGCGACGAAGTCGGGGCTCTGCAGCCGAGCCCCGACGACCTGCAGAGGTTGGTCGGTGCCGTTGCGCACCTGGATCGCGATCCGGCCCACCGTGATGTCGGTGCGCGGCTGGTAGACCATCACGGTCACCTCCGCCGGGAGGATCGGGGCAGCCGGTGAGCACCCCGCCATCAGCCCGCCGACGAGCACCCCCGCGACCACCGCGGCGAGTGCTCGGAGCCCTGTCATTGGGCGAGCAGCCTGCCGATTTCGGCACCGACCACCGCGTCTTCGATCAGGAACGCGTCGTGACCGAACGGCGACGAGATGACGACCGGAACATCGCCGTCGATGTTGCCCGGCAGATGCTGGGCGATGATCTCCTGCCCGGCCACCGGGAACAGCCGATCCGAGTCGATGCCGAGCACGAGCGCCTTCGCGGTGACGCCGGCGAGCGCGGCCGCCACCCCGCCGCGGTCGCGACCGACATCGTGAGAGTCCATGGCATCCGTCAGCACCAGGTAGCTGTTGGCGTCGAAGCGCCGGGTGAACTTGTTGCCGTGAAAGTCGAGGTAGCTCTCCACCGCGAACCGGCCGCCCCCGCCGAGCGGGCTGATGCCGCTCTGCCAGGAGCGCTCGAACCGGTCGTTGAGCTCGGTCGGGGAGCGGTAGTTGAGCAGGGCCATCCGTCGGGCCAGTGCGAGGCCGCGATGCGGCCCCTCGCCCTCCTCGGCGTCGTAGTACTCGCCGCCGTGGAACGCCGGGTCCATGCGGATCGCCTCGGCCTGTACCGAGTTCAGCGCGATCTCGTCGGCGCTCGACAGCGGGGGAGCGGCGAGCACCGCGATGCGTTCGACCCGCTCCGCGTGGCCGATGCCCCATTCGAGCACCTGCATTCCGCCCATCGAGCCGCCGACGACGAGCGCCCAGCGGTCGATGCCGAGCAGGTCGGTGAGCGCCGCCTGCGCGGCCACCTGGTCGCGGATCGTCAGGTAGGGGAAACGCGGCCCCCATTCGGAACCGTCGGGCGCGAGCGACGCCGGCCCGGTCGACCCCTGGCAGCCGCCGAGCATGTTGGGCGCGACGACGAAGTACTTCGTCGTGTCGAGCACCTTGCCCGGGCCGACGAGTCCCGACCACCACCCGGCCGTGGGATGACCCGGGCCGGCCGGGCCGACGAGGTGACTGTCGCCGGTGAGTGCGTGGCATACGAGGATCGCGTTCGACCCGTCGGGCTTCAGTTCACCCCAGGTCTCGTAGGCGATCGTCACGTTCGGAATCGCGCCGCCGCGTTCGAGCGCGAGGTCGCCGATGCCGGCGAAACGCCGGTCACCCGGATCGTCGCCGACGCGCCACGCGCCCGTCGCGGGTGGCTTGCCCGCGACGCGGCGTCGCTGTGACTCCGTCACGAACGCCGACGGCGCGGCGTCCTCGGGAGTCTGCCAGTCCATCGCCGCTCATTCTTCCGCAGTCGACGACGTGTTACGCGCCCCCACACCTTCCGGCCATAGAGGGTTCTCCGCCGTTACAGACCCCCGCGCGCCGGGTTCCCCAGCGTCACAGAGGGTTCTATGACGAAGAAGGAGGTCGAGTCAGGCGTTCGCGTTGGCGGCGCTCACCTTGCGGGCGGCGGCGAAACCGGCCTCGAGGTCGGCGGTGATGTCGTCGATGTTCTCCAAGCCGACGGAGAGGCGCACCAGGCCGGGGGTGACCCCGGTCGTGAGCTGCTGCTCGGGGGTGAGCTGGGAGTGCGTCGTCGACGCCGGGTGGATGATGAGCGACCGCACGTCGCCGATGTTCGCCAGGTGGCTGAACAGCGTGACGCTCTCGACCAGCGCGCGGCCGGCATCCACCCCACCCTTGAGTTCGAACGACAGCACCGCGCCGACGCCGAGGGGGGCGTACTTCTTGGCGGTCTCGAACCACGGGCTCGACGGCAGGCCCGAGTAGTTCACCGACGCTACGTCGGGGTGCGCCTCGAGCCACTCGGCGACCGCCTGCGCGTTCGCGACGTGCCGCTCGATGCGCAACGAGAGCGTCTCGACGCCCTGGATGAGCGTGAACGCACTGTCGGGCGAGATCGCGGCGCCGGTGTCGCGCAACAGCTGCACACGTGCCTTGATGACGTAGGCGATGCCGTCGCCGAGCACTGTCGTGTACGACGCTCCGTGGTACGACGGGTCGGGCTCGGTGAGTCCGGGAAACTTGTCGACGTGCTGCGACCAGGGGAAGCGGCCGCCGTCGACGATGACGCCCGCGATCACGGTGCCGTGGCCGCCGAGGAACTTCGTGGCGGAGTGCACGACGATGTCGGCCCCGAACTCGAACGGGCGGATGAGGTACGGCGTCGCAATCGTGTTGTCGACGATGAGCGGCACGTCGGCCCGATGCGCGACCTCGGCGACCAGCTCGATATCGAGGATGTTGATGCGCGGGTTGCCGATCGTCTCGGCGAACAGCAGCTTCGTGTTGGGCCGGATCGCGGCCTTCCACTCTTCGGCGTCATCCTGGTTCTCGACGAACGTCACATCGATGCCGAGGCGCGCGAACGTGTACTTGAAGAGGTTGTAGGTACCGCCGTAGATCGACGACGACGAGACGATGTGATCGCCCGCGCCGGCGATGTTGAGCACCGCGTAGGTGATGGCGGCGGAGCCGGATGCCACCGCGAGAGCCGCCGTGCCGCCTTCGAGCGCGGCGATGCGCTCTTCGATGACGGCCTGGGTGGGGTTGTTGATGCGCGTGTAGATGTTGCCGAACTCGGCGAGCGCGAACAGGTTCTTCGCGTGGTCGGAGCTGTTGAAGACGTACGACGTGGTCTTGTAGATCGGCGTCGCGCGAGCGTTGGTCACCGGGTCGGGGGCGGAACCGGAGTGGATCTGCTTGGTCTCGAACTTCCAGTCCGACATGGGGGCTCCTTGGATTGTGCGGACCGAGGGTTCACCTCGGACGGATGCGAGCCTAGGTTCCCACGACCCCGACATGCCAGAACGACTGCAACGCGGCGTAACCGGGCATCAGGTCCGAGACGGCGAGGTCTCCCGTCGCGCGCCCACGGCATCCGTGCGGGACTCCCCACGGAGGTCGTCCGTGACGCGGAACAACCAGCGCGGCTTCGGCTCGACCAGCGGACGGAACACTCTCCGCACGAAGGGGCTGGCGAGCACGATCGCGATCGCGGTCGAGGCGAAGATCATCGTGAGCAGCCAGGTCGCCGAGGAATGGTCGTCGCGCAGAACGCCCGACTCACGTAGCGGGTAAAGCACGAAACTGTGCAACAGGTAGACGTACATCGTCGCGAGGCCGAAGGCGCTGAAGAACGTCTCGCGCCGGGGGATGAGCGCGAAGAACGCGGCGCTCAGCACGACGGCGAGCACGATAAGGCCCAGGCGCAGCAAACCCGCCCACCACACCGGCTCGCCGAGGCCGAGATAGGAGTCGTCGTAGAAGAACCAGAAGCGCAGGTCGAACGCGCGGAAGGTCTGCACGTTGAGCGCGGCGACGGCGAGCCACGCGCCGAACACCCCGGCCGCGAGGGCGCGCCAGCCCCAGATCGCCGCTCCGAGGTCGCGCCAGCGGTCGACGATGTTCCATTGGCGCAGCATCCAGCCGAGCACGAAGAACGGCAGGATGCCGATGGCCCGCGACAGCGAGAAGGTCGAGTTGACGTTGGCGAGATATCCGACGCCGACGCTGAGCAGCACTGCCCAGGCGAGCGGCCAGCGCAACAACACGAGGTACGGCAGCACGAGCCGGAAGATCGCGAGCGCCAACAGGAACCACAGCGTCCACGACGGCTCCGTCGGATTGAACACCGGGCGGCCCTCGACGAGGAACTGCACGAGACTCCAGATCGTCTCGAAAATCACGTACGGGAGCACGAAATCGGTGAGGATGCGCCGCAGCTGTCGCGTGTTGGGCGGCGAGGCCTTCGAGAAGTACCCGCTGATGATCGCGAACGCCGGCATGTGGAACGCGTAGATGAACAGGTACAGCGTCAGCGCGTTGTCGGAGTCGAGGGTCTGCCGCTGGATCGCGTGACCCATCACGACGAGCACGACGCACCCGAATCGCGCGTTGTCCCACAGCGGAATGCGGTCGCCCCTCATCTCATTCACCCTACGGTGGAAACATGACGAGACGTGTGGTCGTGACGGGAGCGAGTTCCGGCATCGGGGAGGCGACGGCCCGGCTGTTCGCCGCACGCGGCTGGGAGGTCGTCGGAATCGCCCGCCGCGCCGACCGGCTCGCCGCGCTCGCCGCGGGCACCGGCATCCGCACGATCGTCGCCGACCTCACGGTCGCGGCCGACGTGGCGCGCGTGCGCGACGAGGTGCGCGCGCTCGGTCCGTTGCATGCGCTCGTCAACAACGCCGGGGGAGCATTCGGGATGGCGAGTGTCGAGCACGGCGATCCCGCGGACTGGCGCGCGATGTTCGAGATCAATGTGGTCGCGGTGAAGAGCCTGATCGCGGCGCTGCTGCCCGCGCTGCGCGACGGCGCCCGGGATGCCGGCCACGCCGACATCCTCACCGTCACCTCGATCGCCGCGCACCTGGCGTACGAGGGTGGCGCGGGGTATAACGCGTCGAAGGCGGGAGCGCACATGCTCACGGCGGTGTTGCGGCTCGAGCTCGCGGGCGAGCCGATCCGGGTGATCGAGGTCGCGCCGGGCATGGTGAAGACCGACGAGTTCTCGCTCGTGCGCTTCGGCGGCGACCGGCAGAAGGCGGATGCCGTTTACGACAACGTCGAGGCTCCGTTGGTCGCCGACGACATCGCGGAGGCGATCGTGCACGCGATCGAGCTGCCCGGCCACGTCAACCTCGACCTGGTGACGATCAAGCCCGTCGCGCAGGCCGCCCCGCACAAGGTGATCCGCGGGGCGCTCACACCGAAGGGTTGACCGCCTCCTCGTCGACGTCGACGGGATCGGCGAACGCGAGCTTGGGCACGAAGAACAGCAACACCGTTGCGACCACGGCGGATGCCCCGCACACGATCCAGACGGTGTAGTAGCCGGTGAGGCTCGCGGCGGTTCCGACGCCCGCCGTGACGCCGACTGCGAGGGCGATGCCGAAGGTCGCCGAGGCGAAGGCACCGCCGATCGTTTTCGTCGTGTTGGTGAGGCCCGCCGCGATGCCGGTCTGCCCGCGGGGGGCTGCGGCGGCCGCGGCAGCGGGGAGGGCGGCGACGAGGGCTCCCGACCCGATGCCGGCGACGCTGATGCCGGCGAGCACCTGGGCGAGGTCGTCGTGGAACGGGATGAGGGCGAAGTAGCCGACCGCGACGAGGGCGGTCGCGACGATGAGGGCGATCCTCGGGGTGAGGCGCCGAGCGAAGATCGCGAACAGGGCGGCACCGAGGATGAGCGAGATCAGGTAGATGCCGATCACGACCGAGCGCATCCCGGAGCTCAGGCCCAACCCGAATCCGGCGACCGCAGGATCGGTGCCGGCGAACGTCGACAGAGGCACTTGCGCGCCAAGCACGCTGATGCCGAACAGGCCGGCGGTGATCTGTACCGGCCACATCGTCGGCTGCGCCAGCATCCGCAGGTCGATCGCCGGGTCGTCTTTGCCGAGCACCCATCGCCCGAACGGCACGAACGCGAGCAGGCCCGCCGCCATCACCACCCACACCCACCAGGTCTCGGGACCGTTGATGCGCAGGAAAGTGAGCGACGACGTGGTGAGCAGCAGCGCGAAGGTGAGCAGAACGAAGCCGACGAGGTCGAGCGACCGGCCGACGCCCCGCTCCGACTCGGGCACGCCGAACAGGATCGCGAAGAACGCCGCGGTGACGATGATCGCCGGCACCGCGAGGGTGAGCGCCACGTCGCCCCCGACGGCCGTGAAGATCGCGCCGCCGCCGAGTGCGCCGGCGATCGCGCCCGCCTCGAGGGCGATCACCAGCAGGCCGGCGGCGCGCCGGGTCTGCGAAACCCCGGTCTTGCTGCGCCGGCCCTTGTCGAAGATGAGCGCGATCTCGAGCGGCAGCCACACGGAGTAGAAGCCCTGCAGCGCCCAAGCGATGAGGAATGTGGTGAAGTCGCCGGCGACGACGAGCCACCAGGATGCCGCGGCCGTGAGCGCGGTCGAGACCAGCAGCATCCGCTTGTGCCCGAACATGTCGCCGAGTTTCGCGAGGATCGGCACAGCGATCGCCGAGAGCAGCAGCTGCGCCGCCTCGAACCAGTTGAAGTCGGCGTCGGTGATGCCGAGGTGCCGCACCAGGTCGCTGATCAACGGGATGTAGTAGCCCTGCAGAATTCCGCTCGTGATCTCGAGCAGGAACAGGAAGCCGACGAGGGCGAAGGTGATCTGCGCCACCGAGTACGGCCGAGCGGTCATGACGGAACACTAGTGCCGCACGGCGCGTGGATAGGCTCGGACCGTGACCGACGAGCGCGCGATCGTGAGCACACCGAAGCCGCTCGCCGAACTGGTCGACCCCGGATGGGCGGTCGCGCTCGAACCCGTTGCGGGCCGCATCGCGGCGATGGGCGACTTCCTGCGGGCCGAGGTGGCAGCCGCCCGCCGCTATCTTCCCGAGGGGCCCAACGTGCTGCGGGCTTTCACGGCGCCGTTCGACCGTACGCGGGTGCTCATCGTCGGCCAGGACCCGTACCCGACGCCCGGTCATCCCATCGGACTGTCGTTCGCGGTCGACCGTCACGTGCGACCGATCCCCCGCAGCCTCGCGAACATCTACAAGGAGCTGCACGACGACCTCGGGATTCCGCCCGCGCCGCACGGCGACCTGAGCGGCTGGGCGGATCAGGGGGTGCTGTTGCTCAACCGCGTGCTCACGGTGCAGGCGGGCAACTCCGGCTCGCACCGGGGCAAGGGCTGGGAGGAGGTGACGCAGACCGCGATCGAGGCGCTCATCGCTCGCGGAACGCCGCTCATCGCGATCCTCTGGGGTCGGGATGCCGGCACCTTGCGTCCGCTGCTCGGCGACACCCCGGTCATCGCGTCGGCGCACCCGAGCCCGCTGTCGGCATCCAGCGGCTTCTTCGGGTCGAAACCGTTCAGCCGCGCCAACGACCTGCTCACTGCCGCGGGAGCCGATCCGATCGACTGGCGCCTGCCCGACTGACGCCGTCTTCACCGACCGTTCACGCGTCGGTGAAGACCTCTTCGATCGTCAGGTCGAACAACCGCGCGAGGCGGAACGCGACGGGCAGGCTCGGGTCGAACTTGCCCGTCTCGATCGCGTTGATGGTCTGCCGCGAGACCCCGATCCGGTGCGCCACGTCGGCTTGGGTCCAGGCGCGCTCGGCCCGTAGGTCGGGGATGCGGTTCTTCACCGGTAGCGGATCTTGCCGACGACGACCGCGAGCACGAAGACCACTCCCGGGGCGGCGAGGAGCACGCCGATGTCGATCGTGACGAGTCCTGCGGCGTTCGCCACGACGTAGGCGAATCCGGTGACCCAGGCGACGCCGAGGGTCACGGCGAGCGCATCCAGCATGATCTTGCGGTCCAACTCGTCGGCCCGACTCAGATAACGCGTGAACGCCACGATCACCCCGACACCGACGAGGAGGTTGACCACGACCGCGACCCAGCTCCAGGTCGACTCCCCAGCCCAGAGCAGTTCCGGCCCGAACTGGGCGAGGGCGAGCGTCGCCAGCCAGGCGAGGGTCCAGACGGCGAGGGCCGCCGTCGCGCGGATCGATTCGCGGTAGTTCGGGGCCGCGTCGGTGGCGTCCATGGAGTCTCCTTCGTGCTCGACGTGTCAAGTTCACTTGACTCTAGGATGCGCGGGCGACCGTGTCAAGGTCACTTGACACCTGGAGGGTTCGAGGGCGCCCACATAAGCTCGCCCCATGCTGGAGGAGGAGTACAACCCGCGGCGGAAGCTCCCGCCCCACCTCAAGCCGAAGCCGCCGGAAGAACCCGCCTTCGCGTTCGAGATCCGGGATGCGACGAGCCGCGACATCCCGCACATGCGCGAGATCTACAACCACTACGTCGCCAACTCGACGGTGACGTTCGACGAAGACCCGCTCACGCTCAAAGAGATGCGGGCGAAGTTCGCCAAGGTGCAGGAGCTGCACTACCCGTGGCTCGTGGCGGTGAGCCCGCGCGGCGTCATCCTCGGCTACGCCTATGTGATCCCGTGGAAGCCGAAGGCGGCCTACCGGTTCACCGTCGAGAACTCCATCTACCTCGGCCCGGCATCGACCGGCAAGGGCCTCGGCACGGCGCTCATGGCCGAGCTGCTGCCCCGCGCGAAGGCGGCCGGCGTCAAAGAGGTCGTCGCCGTCATCGCCGACAAGGGGGCGGATGCCTCGCTCGCGATCCACCGGAACTTCGGGTTCACCGAGATCGGCCACATGGGCAAAGTCGGGTTCAAGTTCGGCCGGTGGCTCGGCACTTATCTCCTGCAAAAGAGCCTCAAGTGACCGGCGTCTCGGTGACCCCGCCCGTGACGCAGCTGCGCCTCGTGCTGGAAACCGACGACCTCGAGGCTGCGCTCGCGCTCTATCGCGACGTGCTCGGCCTGCGTGAGCGCGAGGCCCACGACGGGCCCGGGGGAGCGCGCGTCGTGATCCTCGAGGTGCCCACGGCTACGCTCGAACTCGCCAACCCCGCGCAGATCGCCTACATCGACGAGGTCGAGGTGGGTCGGCCCGCCGCGCACAGCTACCCGCTCACGGTTCGCATCGCGTTCGAGGTGCCCGACGCCGCAGCGGCCGCGCACCGGCTGTCGGCTGGGGGAGCGCACGTCGTGGCGACCCCGGTCGAGACCCCGTGGCGGTCGCTCAACGCTCGCTTCGAGGCGCCGGGCGGCATGCAGATCACGGTGTTCGAGGAACTCGGCCCGGCGTGAGCGGCCCGGGTTCGCTCACTCGCCCGACGGCGCGGTAGCGCCGCGCGAGTTCGTCGGCGGTGCTACGGGCCCCGCCGACAGCGTTTGCCCAACGGCTGGTCGCCGTGACCCCCGCGGTTCAGCGCTCGACGTAGACCTGACCGGTCACCTCGTCGAGGAGTTCGGTCGCGTGCTGAAACCGGTCTTCGCCACCGACCGCCTCGATCACCGAGATCCAGCTCTCCGTGCGGATGGCGTGCAACTCGGCGGGCGCGCTGACGTCGTCGCCGATGCGTGCGTAGGTGAGCGTGCCGTCGACCTGCGATTCGACGAGCCCACTCTCGATGAGGGCGCTGACGATGTCGGAGTGGGTGCTCGGGGTGATCGGTGCCACCGACGCGATGACCGTCGACGCCGGCACCGCTTCATCGCCCCAGACGCACGTGATGCCGCCGACCCGTTCTTCAGGAGTGGGATCGTCGAAATAGTTCTCGCCGTAGACGCCGCCCGGGCCGCCGAGTAGGTCGAGCCCGGCGGCTGCGAAATCTGCGGCGGTTTCTGCGGTGATGATCTCGACACAGTCGTCGGGCATCGCGAACTCCGGTCGCCCGGGTTGCGGTGTTTCCGTCTCGATCGTCGTGGGTTCGGTCGAGGGCGCCGGCGTGTCGTCGCCTTCGGCGGGTTGCGGGGCGCAGCCGGCGAGGAGCATGACGACGACTCCCACAGCGCCCACCGTGTGCACTCGCATCCCTGACCTCCCCGTGTGGGAATGTATCACCCGCTTCGCCTCAGTTTCGCGGGGTCGCTCGTCGCAGGATGAGGTAGGCGGCCAGCCCGGCGATCAACGAGACGACAAGACTCAGGGCGTACGAGCCCGTGAATCCGGCGGCGCCGAAGAACTCGCCGACCCCCGCCCATGAGTCGGTGACCGTGATCAGGGCGACCGCGGCCATGATCGCGATCGACAACAGAGAGAAGAACAGGATGAGGCCGCGCGCCTTCCAGCGCACGTACATCGATCCGAAGGCGCTCCCCGCGGCGAAGAAGAACAGGAACAGGGCGAAGACATGGAACAGGCGCAGCCACCACGGCTCATCGACGCCGAAGTAGATGCTGTTGAACATCGCCCCGCCGACGCCCCAGCCGCCGGTCCAGGTCTCGATCGCGGCCAGCGCGATGTACGCGACGGCGTAGAACGCCGCCAGCGCGACGAACGTGAGACCGCTGCCGAGGAGGAAGTCGCGGCGGGTGGAGCTGAAGCCGAGGGCGAACGAGAAGGTCAGGTTCATGGCCATGATCGCGACCACCATCATGTAGACGAAGATCCACAGCGTGGCGCCGCTGTACTGGAACCCCGCCGACACGTCGGCGACGCTCTGCGGGTCGGCGGGAGCGGCGGTGCGGATGATCCACCAGATCATCCAGTTCACCGCGAAGATCAGCCCGAGCACGATCACGGGTGTCCCGAGGATCGTGAACGGGTTCGCCAGGTGCAGTCTGACGACGTTGCCGACGCGGCGGGTGAGGGGTCGCGGCGCGGCGACGGTCGGGAGGGTGGTGGCGCTCATTGGTGTGCCTCCTCGGCGAAATCGGTGGGACGCCCCGTGGTGAGGCGAACGATGAGTTGTTGCAGCGAGACGGGTCCGAGTTCGAGCCCTGCAGCTCTCGCTGCGGTACGTTCTTCGGCGCTCAACCCCGCGACGGTGAGCGACACCAGTCCGCCGATTCCGTCGCGGTGGAGCACCGTGCGCGCGCCTACGAAGCTCTCGACGGCTTCACGACCGCCGACGACCGTGGTCGCCGAACCCTGGAGTTCGTCGGCCGGGCTGTCGACGAGCAGCTGCCCGTCGTCGATCACGAGCACGTGCTCCAGCAGGTCGCTCACTTCGTCGATCAGGTGGGTCGACAGCACGACGGTGCGCGGATGTTCGGCGTAGTCAGCGAGCAACCGGTCGTAGAACAGCTGCCGAGCGACTGCGTCGAGTCCGAGGTAAGGCTCGTCGAAGAAGGTGAGGGGGGCGCGGGAGGCGAGGCCGACGATGACCCCGACGGCCGAGAACTGCCCGCGCGAGAGCTTCTTCATCTTGCGATCGAGCGGCACGCGGAAGTCGCCGCCCACGCGGTCGGCGAACCCCTGGTCCCAGCGCGGAAAGAAGCGCGGAGCCATCCGCAGCACGTGCTTGACCTTGAAGTCGTCGGGGTACTTCTGGCTCTCTTTGATGAAGCAGACGCGCTCGAGCACGCGGGCGTTCTCGACAGGGGTCTCGCCGAAGACACGGATGTCGCCGTGCGTCGCGAACTCCTGGCCGGTGAGGAGCGACATCAGCGTCGTCTTGCCGGCGCCGTTGCGGCCGAGGAGGCCGTAGATCTTGCCCTCCTCGATCCGGAACGAGACGCCGTCGACGGCGGTCACGGATCCGAAGCGCTTGGTGACGTCGTGAACCTCGACGATCGTGGTCATGATTTCTTCGACTCCTGGGTCGTTTCGTGGATCAGCCGCACGAGCTGCTCCGGGTCGATGCCGAGCTTCTGAGCTTCGGCCAGTAGGGGCGCGATGTATTGGCCACGAAAGCGTTCGCGACGCTCGCTGACGAGGCGGGCGCGGGCGCCCGAGGCGACGAACATGCCGATTCCCCTTTTCTTGTAGAGGATGCCGGCATCGACGAGCAGTCCGACGCCTTTGCCGGCGGTGGCCGGGTTGATGCGCAGGAAGGCGGCGAACTCATTGGTCGAGGGCACCTGGGTCTCTTCGGGCAGGGCGCCGGCGAGGATGTCGTTCTCGATCTGCTCGGCGATCTGCTGAAAGATCGGGCGACTCTCGTCCACGGCGCCTCCTCCCACTTACTTGGTTACTTACTTGAGTGACGAACCAACCAGGTATGCTGGCGAATGTCAAGTCGTCCGTAGGCTCGTGGCGTGTTCGAACTGCATCACCTCACCGCCGGCGAACAGCTCGACTGGCTGCGGCGTGGCGAGGTTGTGTCGCGCGAACTCGTCGACCACTACCTCGAGCGCATCGCCCGGCTCGATGACGGCCTCGGCGCCTTCGTGACGGTGACGGCCGAACAGGCGAGGGCACGCGCCACCGCCCTCAGCGGCCTCTCGCCGGCGCTGCCGCTGTGGGGGCTGCCCTTCGCGGACAAAGACCTGGTCGCCCGGGCCGGTGTGCCGACCCGCTACGGATCGCGCGCCTTCGCCGACAACGTGCCCACGGCATCCGACGATCTCGCGGTCGCGCTCGACGCGGCCGGTGGCGTGAGCCTCGGCAAGACCTCGGCGTCGGAATTCGGCAACTCCAGTTACACCGAACCGCTCGCCGGCCCGATCGCGCGCAACCCCTACAACACCACTCTCGGCGCGGGCGGGTCGAGCGGTGGGGCCGCGGTCGCCGTGGCGGCCGGGCTTCTGCCGTTCGCCCCTGGGTCCGATGGGGGCGGGTCGATCCGCATCCCCGCCGCCGCGACGGGGCTCGTCGGGCTCAAGCCGTCGCGCGGACGGGTGCCGGCGATGCCCGGCTTCGCCCACCT
>NZ_JBASCU010000028.1:0-27286 GCF_049651805.1 Pseudolysinimonas sp. | reverse complement strand
CGGCGGCGTGTCGAGACCCGATCACTCTCTCGGTGGTCGAGTAGCCGCCGCAGGCGGCGTGTCGAGACCCGATCACTCTCTCGGTGGTCGAGTAGCCGCCGCAGGCGGCGTGTCGAGACCCCGCCGCCGATAGGCGCTCCCGCTCAGCCCTGGCAGGTCGTCGAACCGGCCCTCGATGAGAGCCTCCCGTTTGGCGCGGGACCAGTTCTGTACCCGCTTCTCGAGCGCGAAGGCGTCGTCCACTAGTTGGAATTCCTGGGCCCAGACGAGTTCGACCGGGCGCCGCCGCCTCGTGTACACGGCGCCCTCGCCAGCGTCGTGTTGGGCGAGACGTCGCTCGAGATCGCGGGTGCTGCCTACGTAGTAACTGCCGTCGGCGCAGCGAAGGATGTAGGTGAAGGGCATGCGACATCGTCGCTCCCGTCGACGTACCTCCCGGCGCTCTCCACAGCTGAACTGGTCGTCCACAGGGTCTCGACACGCCGCCTGCGGCGGCTACTCGACCACCGAGAGAGTGATCGGGTCTCGACACGCCGCCGCAGGCGGCTACTCGACCACCGATAGGGTAAGGCTCTACGCGCGAGCGCCCTTGGCCCAGTCGACGACGACGTCGTTCGGGCCGTCGCCGATCTTGGCGTGCAGCTTCGAGCCGGGGAAGAGCAGCGGCAGAGCGCTGTTCGGAACACCGTTGCCGACCTGCACCTGGTAGCTCTCGGGACCCTTGTCGATCGTGAGGGTGAGCGCCTGCACGGGATCGCCGGCCGACGAGGTGAGCCCCATCGGCTGATTCGCGACGAGCACCACGGCGGCATCCGTGCCGTTCTCCAGAATCCACTTCGCGCTGTCGCGACCCTCGCCCGACTTGACCGTCACGTTCGGCACCGGGGTGGCGAAGTCGATCGCGACCTTGCTGCGGTCGGCGGGGTCGACGCGCACCGCGAGAGCCGTCTGACCGGGGATGAGCTGCGGGATGTAGATCTCCTGCACCCGTTGCACGCAGGTCGCCGCGTAGGGCGCTTCGCCCTCGAGATAAACCTGCAGATTGAAGGTGCACTTGCGTTCGACGAGCCCGTTGCCGAACTGCATCGTCGTGCCCGAGATGTCGACGCCGAGCAGGTCGGCGCGCCCGAGGGTGCCAGTGGTGAGGAGGTCACCGTCCACGCCACCCGTGACGGAGCGGAACGAGTCGGCGATGTCGTCAAAGAAGCCCATGGCCGACATCGTAGGGTTGCGGGATGCCCTCAACTAGCTCTCGCCCCGCCGGCCGCTACGGCAGTAAGCCCGACCCCGGTGTGCGCCGCCTTGCGCTCGCCCCTGGGCTGATCGCCGCGCTTGCCCTGCTCATCGGCACGCTGGTGCTGAACGACGGGCCGTTCACGGTCGTGCTGTACATCGTCGCGATCTTCGCCGCCATCGTCGCGGTGTTCGCGTTCCAGGCGAAACAGTGGTGGTGGCTGCCCCTGTTCGCGGTCATCGCCGTGATGTGGAACCCGATCTGGCCGCTGCCTCTCGAGGGTGATTTGTGGCGGGGCGCACAGTTCGTGGCGGCGCTCGCCTTCCTGCTCGCTGGGTGGTTCATCAAGGTGCCGATTCCCGAGGAGCAGCGTCGGTGACGATGCGCGAACGCGTGCGCGGCTGGATGCCGGTGCTCGTCGCCGGGGGAGTGCTCGCGCTGGGAGGGGTGGCCGCCATCCCGCTCGGCGGGTGGGACACCGTCGAGCTCCAGAGCGAGATCGTTCCGGAGTGGGAGGCCGGAGAGCCCTACGCCGGAACGCGACTGATCACCTCGATCGACGACATCTACCTCACCGACTTGTCGCCCGACGGCTACAGCGAGGCGGAACCAGGGGAGATCTTCCTCGTCGTCGTGGCGACGATGGAGGCCGCGATGAGCGAGCCGCAACTGCCGATCGCCGGGACGTCGTTTCCCCCGTTCGAGATTCCGGGGGTGATCGAGATCGACGTCAGCCTCAGCGCCGATGCGTACACGACTGTGTTGGAGCGTGACGGCACGTTCGGCCCCGAACTCAACCCCGGGGTTTCCGACACGCTGCTTTTCGCGTTCACCGTGCGCGAGTCGCAGTTCGCGGATGGCGACGACGTGCGGGTCGGCATCGTCGATGCTGACGCCGAGAAGGCCGACATCATCGACGGCACCCGCTGGGTGAACGTGGAGGTCGCCGTCGAGGTGCCCGTGACCGTGCGAGACGAACGATGAAGCGACGGCTACCCCTGCTCGGCGGGATCGGGCTGCTGGTGCTCACCTTCGGCGTCGCGTACTCGACCCCCGCGTCGGAGCTGATCGAGGCGCCGTTCGGGGCGACGGGCGGGGAGGGCGACCGGATCGTCTCGGAGTACATCGTCGCCAAGGTGCACGATGTGGCGTTCGCTGACGAGGTCGAGCTCGGGGAGTGGCGGGGCACGACGTCGGGGGTGTGGCTCGTGGTCGACGCGACCTTCGAGGCGCGCCTCGAACGCACTGGTGTCCACGTCGAGGTGCTGGTCGGAGGGGTGAGGTACCGCGCCTCCGACCGAGCCGACTCCGACACCGTCGACGGCCGCGTGATCGACCCGGGCTTCCCCGTGAGGGGTGTCATCCTCGTCGAGTTGCCGAGCGACGTGCGTGACTACGCAGGGGCGGCATCCGCCATCGTGCGGATCGCCGACAGCTTCGACTCCCGGTTGGCGAGCGTGGTCGAGTATGCCGTCGACCTGACCGAGCTGCGGCGGCACGACGACGTCGAACTCGTGCCCGTTCGCCCGGGTGCACGGTGAGCGGGTGGCTGCGGCGCAACCGCTGGTTTCTCGTCGCGCTCGCCGTGCTCATCCCGACCGCGCTCGTGGTGTCGCTGACGCCGCGGTTCCTTCCGTACCTCGAAACGCAACCGCAGGCTGAGACGGTCGCACTCGGTGAGCTCGTGCGGTACGCGGGTGCCGACATCGAGCTCACCGACCTCGAGACGCTCGATGGCGACGAGTGGAATGCTCCGCAGGGGGCGGACATCGTCGTCGCGACGTTGGCCATTCGTGTCGTCGACCCGCCGGAGTTCACCTCGTGCGAGATCACCCTCGTCGCGTCGGCGAAGACCGGGTACGAGCGCGAATGGACCGCGGACAGTTTCACCGACAGCGACTACGACATCCCGGATCGCTTCGAGACCCTCTGCGTCTTGAATGAGGCGGGGACGTACGACCTGCAGTTGACGTTCCTGGTGCCGCGCGGCGAGGTGGCGGATGCCGTGGTGCAGTTCAGCGCGTCGGCTGCTCTACCGCGGGTGCTGCGGCTGAGCTGACAGCGTCGCCGGCATCCTCGAGCAGTTCGTCGGCCGCGTCGCTGTGCAACGCACGATCGAAGGCGGCGGCGACGAGGCTCACCGTGAGCACGGCCGTGACCGCCCCGATCGCCATCTCGACCGCATCGCTCGCGCCATACCACCAGGCCACCCCCTGGGGCCCGATGAGGCGGTAGGCGAGCAGTCGCAGCCATTCGCCGCCGGCGACGATGACGGCGAAGGCGAGCAGGAAGCTGCCGACCGTGATTGGCCCGGCGCTCCAGATGAGCCGAGCGGCCAGCGCGACGGGGCGCCACCGGTCGAGCACCCCCGCGCTGAGCGTCGTGCCGAGCTTCTGCAACCACACCGGCAGGCCCGACCACCGCGTACTCACGGTGGTCACTCGCGCGGGGGTCGCGCGCCGCGAGCGCGGCATCGTGCCGAAGTAGACGATGGATGCGAATGCGAGCCAGGCGAGTGGCAGCCCGATCAGCGTGCCCACCTGCGACCACGCCCAGCCGAGTGCGTCACCGATGACGCCGAGCCAGGCGAAGGTCTCGCGGATCTCGGCCCAGCCGTCGACCGCCCACGCGAAAAGCCGCCGCGTCGACAGCCAGCCGCCGACCCCGGCGAGCAGTTCGCGAATGGTGAAGAGCGCGCCCAACACCCAGACGGCCTCGAAATAGGTGGCGAGGATGCTCGTCCAGCGCGGCAGCCGGTTTGCGAACCGGCCGAGCAGCCAGCGAAGGACGAAGGCGACGGCGAGGATCACGAGCGACACCGCGGTGATCGAGCCGTCTGACGCCGTGTTGTCCCAGAAGTTGTCTTGCGTGAGGGACGAGGCATACAGGTCGACGATGTCGTCGCGGATGAGGTTCCACGCGACGTAGAGCAGGAAGAACGGCAGGATCGCGACGAGCAGCGACTCCCGCCACTGGCGCACCGGGCCGGGGGTCTTCTCGCCGACTCCGGCGTCATCCATCACCGTCAGGTGCGGAAGTTCACGCCGCACGGCGAGGAACATGCCCACGTACGCGGCGAGCTGCGCGAGGATCGCGACCGGCAGCAGCAGGAAGCCGAGATCTTCGTTGATGTTCAGCAGGAACGACGCGCCGCGGATGATCAGGGCCCGTAGCGTCCACCCGAGCAGGAACCACGCGAGAAGGGCCGGCCAGCACCGCGAGAGAACTCGAAGAGCGGTGTAGAGCATTCAGTGATCCTACTGTCGGCGATCAGGGGCTAGACTTGTCGTGCTCCCCTCCCACCGGTCAAGCCGGGTCTGGGTACGTTTCGCGGAGCATGTCTTGGATCACACCCGGTCCGCCTCACCGGCGGATCGCACAGCAGGCTCTCGTTTCTGACGAGAACCAAGGAGACCGATGAGCCCTTCCGGGCAGAGCAAGAGTCCTTCGGGGCAGAGGTCGTCGACCCGCAAGCGCTCCAACGCGCAATCGCAGCGGCGGCGTCAGCACCAGGACGAGACCGGCATCATCCCGATCCTCGCGCGCACGGTGCGCACGATCGAGAGTTCCGCCGAGCGCGGCAAGGTCAGCCCGCCGAATCGCGTCAAGTTCCGCGTCGTCGCGGCGCTGGTGCGTGAGGAGCGCGCCCGCATCAAGACCGACAAGGCACTGACGGATGCCGAGCGTACGAAAGAGCTGACGCGCCTCGACGGCATCGCCACGATCATGGCGAAGGCCGCCGCCCGCGACACGTCGCTCATCCAGCTACTTACCGACACCGCCCCGCTGACGACGCAGCAGCAGGAGGCGAAGCGGGCGATGCTGCTCGAGGCCGGCGCCGAGCTGTCGCCCGAAGATCTGATCGTCGTCACCGAGGCCCCTGCGCGCGACGAAGAGAAGCACGTCGTTCCGCAGTCGGTGAAGCAGTACCAGATGGCGAACCCCTTCCTTGCGCCCGACTTCAGCTCGGTGACGGCGTCGAAGTCGTCGACCGCCGGACGCCTCGCCAACTGGGAGCTCATCGAGCCGCTGTTCCGGTCGTTCGAGATGGGTTCGGGTGGCGGAGCCGCCAGCATGGACCTGCCCGACGCCCGGTCGCTCGCTGCCGCCGGCGGCAAAGAGCTGATGCGGCACCAGGCACGCTTCATCGAAAGCGCCCGCGCCGGTCACCGCACCTACCTGCTCGCCGACGAGCCGGGCCTGGGCAAGACCGCGCAGGCGCTGCTCGCGGCAGAAGCATCCGGCTCGTACCCGATCGTCGTGGTCGTGCCGAACGTCGTCAAGGTCAACTGGGCGCGCGAGGTCGAGAAGTGGACGCCGCAACGTTCCGCCACGGTCGTGCACGGTGACGGCGACGACATCGACGCGTTCGCCGACGTCGTGATCGTCAACTACGAGGTGCTCGACCGACACGTCGCCTGGCTCTCGCGCCGCGGCTTCAAGGGCATGGTCGTCGACGAGGCGCACTTCATCAAGAACAAAGACTCGCAGCGGTCGAAGAACGTGCTGGCGCTGTCGAAGAGCATCCGCGCGGTCACCCCGAACGCGCTGTTCGTGGCGCTCACCGGAACCCCGCTGATCAACCAGATCGAAGACTTCCGGATGATCTGGCAGTACCTCGGCTGGATCGACGACAAGAAGCCGCTGAGCGCCCTCATGCGCAAGCTCGAGGAGACCGAGTTGAACCCCGGTGACCCGGGCTTCTTCTCCGCCGCCCGCGGTGCGGTCATCGACATGGGCATCGTGCGCCGCAAGAAGGTGGATGTCGCTGCCGACATCCCCGCCCGCCGCATCGCCGACATCCCGGTCGAACTCGACGGCGAAGCCGGCCGCTCGATTCACGAGGCCGAGCAGGCGCTCATCGCGCGGCTCGTGGAGCGCTACCGCCGCCTCACCGCGGCTCGCCCCGACACGTCGCCGGACGAGGCCATCCGCATGGTCGCCGCCGCCGAGCTCGAGGAGTCGCGGGGCGGGGGGTCCGACGGCACCAACGTGTTCGCGATGGTGCGGCGCATCGGGCAGGCGAAGGCCGTTCCGGCGGCCGACTACACCGTCAACCTGGCGCGCAACGTCGGCAAGGTGGTGTTCTTCGCGAAGCACATCGACGTGATGGATGCCGCCGAGCAGTTCTTCAAGAAGGCCGGCCTCAAGACGGTGTCGATCCGCGGCGAGCAGACCACGAAGGCCCGCACGCTCGCGCTCGACGCGTTCACCAACGACCCCGAGGTCTCGGTCGCCGTCTGTTCGCTCACCGCGGCGGGCGTCGGCATCAACCTGCAGGTGGCATCCAACGTCGTTCTCGCCGAACTGTCGTGGACGAATGCCGAACAGACGCAAGCGATCGACCGCGTGCACCGCATCGGTCAGGAACTGCCGGTCACGGCGTGGCGCATCATCGCCGCCGGCACGATCGACGGCCGCATCTCGGAACTCATCGACAGCAAGGCCGGCCTCGCGGCGCGCGCCCTCGACGGTGAGGAGTTCGAGGCGGCCGAAGGTTCCGTGCAGCTTGAGGCCCTCGTCTCCCTGCTCAAAGACTCGGTGGTCGAGTAGCGGCGCAGCCGCGGGATTCGGTGGTCGAGTAGCGGCGCGGCCGCGGGATTCGGTGGTCGAGTAGCGTCCGCAGGACGCGTGATTCGGTGGTCGAGTAGCGTCCGGAGGACGCGTGTCGAGACCCCCGTAAACCTTCAACTATCTAGCGAGACTTGACGGGTTGTGCGCCGTCCCCGGCTGAGTAATGTTGTGCTCGCTGGAAGGGAAACCTGAAGGCGACAGAACGGCCCTCGTGGCTCGACGAACCCCCGGCTTGCCGGTGGGAACGCGGCAACGAGGGTCGTTCGTCGTTGACGGCTTGTACCCCGTTGTGTCCTCCACGATGCGGACACCCCCACTGGGGACAGCGGAATGCCTACGTTGCTAGCTACTCTTCAAGAGCACTAGTTGGGGGACTAGCCAGACGGCGGTGATCTCGTCACTATCGCGAATCGCAATTACGGGGGTAAGGCGAATTCCGCGGACGACATCACCGCCGTCAGTATTTGACCGGCACCGCTTCGGTGGTCGAGTAGCGGCGCAGCCGCACCCGTTCGGTGGTCGAGTAGCGGCGCAGCCGCACCCCGTTCGGTGGTCGAGTAGCGGCGCAGCCGCGTGTCGAGACCCACCGCCGCAAACTCTCAACTATCTAGCGAAACTTGACGGGTTGTGCGCCGCGCTGGGCTGAGTAATCTCGACTCAACCGAAAAGGCGAAACCCGGAACGGACGGTGTCACAGCCGCCGGTCGAGGGACCGCAGACCGGTCGCACGGGGTCAAACCCGAGCGGCACGGAGGCGGTGCTCAGCGGGTCCCCGGCGTCAAACCCGGACGGCACGCGGGCTGCTTCGGCCCGAGAGCTCGCGGGTCGCGCACGCCAATTCGACCACTGAACGGCCCTGGGATTTCTAGACCCGGGGTCGTTCGTGGTTTAAGGACCTCGCGGGTCGAGTGCCTCGCACGCTACTTTGTCGATGTCAGTTGGCGAGAGTGCAGGAGGATGCGTCCCGATGTCGAGGCTTCCCCTTCCCGACCCGCTCCCTCTCCTCGCGCCGCTCCGCGCCCTTGATGAGAGTCGGGTCTCGATCACCGAGTTTCCCCACCGGCGGCTGCGGCTGACCATCGATCACGAACCGCTCGTCGGCGTCACGCCGGAGATGCTGCTGTGGTGGTTCCGGCACATCGGCCACTCGATGACCTACTTCGGTGAGACCCAGCCGCGCTACCGCGTCTGGCACCCCCTCGACCACATTCACTGGGAGCTGGAGCGGCCGGCACGCAATGGGGCGGTTGCCGAGGGCGCGCGGTTCCGCATCGTCGAGATGATGGGACGCGATGAGCGCTTCTACATCGACACCGTCGACCGCGTCGAGAAGCTCGACCTCACCGGCATCCGGTTGGTGTTTCGCATTGCGGGCGTGCAGTTCTTCCAGCTCGAGCACACCTGGTCTCGGGCGGAGGAGGCGACCCACTACACGAGCGTGCTCGACCTAGGTGGGCGCTCCCGGCTCGCTGGACTGATCAACTCCTATCTGCGCACGAAGCTCTTCGTCGCGGGGATGGAACGGGCGTGGCTGGTGCACAACATCGAGGAAGTCGGCTACCTGGCGGAGTTTCTGCCCGAGCTCTATCGAGTCAACACACAGCCATCACTCGACACGGTGTAACGCCCGGCGCACTACACCGCCGGCATCCATGCCGAACTTGGTGGGGGTCTCGACACGCCGCCTGCGGCGGCTACTCGACCACCGAGGGGGTGCCGGTGGCGGCTACTCGACCACCGAGGGGGTGCCGGCGGCGGCTACTCGACCACCGAGGGGGTGCCGGAGGCGGCTACCGATTGCCGAGTCAGTCGGTGAGGGAGTGCAGGTGGGCGGTGAAGGATGCGGTGAGGGCGGCATCCACCGGCTTCGGGATGCCGTCGACGGCGCGGATCGGAGCGGCGAGACGCACCGAGGAGACCAGCCAGGCGGCGTCGGCGGCGGCGAGGTCGGCGGGAGTCAGCCGCTCGTACAGCGTCGTGTACCCGTTGCGGGCAGCCCACTCGTACAGTTCGGCCTGCGTGGTGCCGGCGAGGATGCCGAGGTCGGTGCGGGTGGTGCGCAGCGTCATCCCGGTGCGCAGCACGAGCGTCGACGTGGGGCCTTCGAGTAGGTAGCCGTCGCTTGTCGTAAACACGACGTCGTCGGCATCCCGTCTGGCCGCTTCGCGGTAGGCGGCGCGGTTGATGGCGTACGAGATCGTCTTCGCGCCCTGCAACAGCCAGGGCGAGGTTTGGGCGATGTCGTGCCGGTAGCCGCGATCGAGCAGCACGACGCGCAGCCCCTCCTCGCGTACCGAAACCGTGGATGCCGACACGGTCGCGTAGGCCCATCCGGTAGGTGAGTCCCCACCTTCGATCCCGCGGCTCATCACCATCTTGACCCAGCCCTCCGGGGCGGGGTCGAGCGCGGCGGCGGTTTCGCGAAGTGCCGCATCCCATACCGAGGTGTCTTGCGGGGGGAGGTCGAGCATGCCGATCGAGGTGGCGAACCGCTCGAAGTGTCGCGCGGCCTTGATGGGTCGACCCTCGTGCAACCCGACGGTTTCGAACACCCCATCCCCGCGGGTCGCCGCGAGTTCGGTCACCGTCAGCGCCGGCAGTGTCGGGTCGACGAGTCGGTACCCCGTCGCGGCACCCGCAGCGTCGAAGTCGAACAGAGCGAGAGCCGAGGCAGCCATCAGGCGCTCGCCATACGGCGGTCGAGCATCGACCAGACGGTGGGGGTGAGTTCGGGGTAGGCGAGGGCGATCTGGCGCAGCATCCGGTAATCCACCTCAGGAGTCGGCCGCCGCGAGTTGTCGGCCACGATCAGTTCGGCGCGCAGGATCAGCACGACGAGTTCGTCGATGCTGGGGATCTCTTCCATGAACGCCCAGGGGTCTTCACCCGACCGCAGCCGCTCGACGATGACGGCCCCGAGCTCGTCCTGGGCTTCGGCACGCAGCACCTCGAGGCTGGCGCGGCGGGGTCGTCCGGGGCTGTCGAAGCTCACCGTTCGAGCCTACGCCGGGTCGGGGTGGGGTCTCGATACACCGCGCTGGCGCGCGGCACTCGACCCGCGGGGTGCTGGATAGGGTGAGGGAATGCCGAGGTTTGCGCGCGTCGTCGCCGCTGTCGCCGTCGCCGCCGCGATGGTGTTCGCCCCCGCCGGAGCTGTTTCGGCATCCTCTCTCGACCTCGACGATTTCGAGATCGAGTCGTTCGACGCCGACTGGGTGCTCACCCGCGATGCCGAGGGTCACGCGCAGTTGCAGGTGCGCGAGACGATCGTGGCGATCTACCCCGACTTCGATCAGAACAAGGGCTTCTACCGCGACATCCCCGAGTACCGTCACGGCGTGCAACTGCACACCGATGTCGACTCGGTGGTCGACGAATTCGGCCAGCCGGTGCCGTACACGACCGAGTACTACTACGACTTCTTCAGCGTCGGCCTCGGCGACGACACCTTCGTGCGCGGCCGCCAGACCTACGTCATCAGCTACCGCCAGGTGGATGTCGTGGCGGCGTTCGCCGACACGGGCGCCGACGAGTTCTATTGGGATGTCAACGGCACCGGGTGGGCGCAGCCGTTCGGGTCGGTGAGCGTGACGCTGACGGTCGACCCGTCGCTCGTGCCGGCGTTGACCGGCGAGTTCGACTGCGCGGTGTTGGTGGGGGAGTGCGACGAGCCGCTCGTCATGAACCTCACGGCCGACGGGGCCGCGGTGTTCACTGCCGGCTCCACCGATCTGGTGCCGAACGAGTCGCTCACGGTCGCGATCGCGTTCCAGCCGGGCACATTCGTTCCAGGCGAGGTCGTGGTGGCGCCGCCGACCGACGACGGCGGCGGCGACTACGAGCCGGTGTACGAACCGCCGACGTTCTGGCAGTCGGCCGCGCCGTTCATCGTCGGCCCGGCCGGTGTGGTGATCGCGTTCATCGCCGGCGCGACGCGCGGCGCCGACCGCTCCCGGCGCACCGGCGCGAGCGACATCATCATTCCGCAGTACACGCCGCCCGACGGGCTCAACGTGATGGTCGCCGCGTACATCGCCGGCCGTCCGGAGCGGGCGTTCGCGGCGCAGATCGTCGACCTCGCGGTGCGCGGCAACGTGCGGCTACTCGACCACCCCGACGACGACTCGGCCCCGTTCGCGGTCGAGTTGCTGCACACCAACGGGCTCGACCATCTCGAGACCAAACTCGTTGAGGCGATGTTCGGGTCGAACCCCGACGCCGGCCGCCGCGTGAAGCTCGGCTCATCGAACACGAAGCTCGGCACGAAGCTCACCGACATCTACCGCTCCGTCGACAAGAAGCTCAAGGGCGACGGACTGCAAGACACCCCGAGGCCGACGGCGCTGTGGTCGGTGCTGTTCTTCCTCTCGCTGGCGGTCGCCATCGTCGGCGGCTTCGTTGCGTTCAGCCGACTTCTCGGCGACGGCGGTTTTGAGGCTACGGCGATCTCGACCGTCGTCGCGTTCTTCGCCGCCCGGGCGACGTACGAGCGGCGCTCCACGGTCGCTCCGCTGAGCGCGCGGGGCCGCGAGAAGAACGACTACTTGCTCGGAATGCGCGACTACATGCAGCTCGCCGAGGCCGACCGCATCCAGATGCTGCAGAGCCCCGAAGGTGCAGAGCGGGTGGATGTCGACGACCAGGCGCAACTCGTGAAGCTCTACGAGCGGCTGCTGCCGTATGCCGTGATCTTCGGCATCGAACGCGAATGGTCAGAAGAACTCACCGTGAAGGCCGTCGCCGCGAACGTGCCGGTCACGTGGTGGGCCGGCTCGAGCGACTTCTCGTCGTGGCGGCTCAATTCCACGATCCAGCAGTTGCGCCGTGCGACTCCCGAACCCCCGCGGCCGGTGGTCGCGAAAGCGAAGGCGTCGTCGTCGGGCAGCGGATGGGGTGGCTGGAGCAGCGGCAGCTCGTCGAGCGGCTGGAGCGGCTCGTCGGGCTCGTCGTTCAGCGGCGGCTCCTCCGGCGGCAGCTTCTCGGGAGGCGGCGGAGGCGGCGGCGGAGGCCGCGGCCGCTGACCCCACCTCGGTGGTCGAGTAGCCGCCGCAGGCGGCGTGTCGAGACCACGCCCCGAGTTACGTCTGCCCGTCGGAGTCCCCCGCGGTGATGTCCGGGTCGGGCACCGAGCCGTCCGTCGTCTCTTCCGCGGGAATCTCCGGCGGCGGGTACGACTCGGGGTCGGGATACTCCTCCCGCTCCTCGCCGAGCGCCTCGGGGTCGATTCCGGATCCGTCAGGGTTGCTCATAACATCCAGCTCAGCCGGATGCCGCGTGGGGGTCGAGGGGCTTGACGCCAGGAACGGCGACGCCCGCGGGGGGTACCCGCGGGCGTCTGCGTGACCGTTGGTTGATACACCGGGCGTCACCCCCCGGGGATCGTGTTCGGATTTTCAGGGCAAGTCTTGCAGATGGGCGTCGTCATCGGGAGTGGGAGAATTCTCGGCCCCCATGTCATCCGGGTTGCCGGGCGATCCGCCGCCCGTCGCGTCGCCGCCGTCGGGTGCCATCGTGTCGGGGGCTTCCGCGCCACCGGCTCCCATCGCGCCGGCGCCCATCTCGTCGCCGCTCGTCCCGTCGCCGCTCGTCCCGTCGCCGCTCGTCCCGTCGGCGCCCATCGGGTTGTCGATCTCGCTCTCGGGGCGGGGGCTCTCGTATCCGCTCATGGTGTCCTCCTCGTTGTGGACTGTCGTTGGTGCATCCAGTGCAACCCCGATCGGAGGCGGATGTCGAGGGCTTGCCGAATCTGCGCAACGGGGTTAGGCAGGGAGGATGTTCGGAGATGCGCTCGTCACAGGAATCGTCATCATGCTGTCGCTGCTGGCCGTCGCGGGAGTCGTCGTGGCGCTGCTCGTGTGGCGCAGCCGCAGCAACGACAGCGTCAAGCCCGGCACCGTTCCGCCGCCCGTTGATCCGGGTGCGGCGGAGCCGGAGCAGGCGCGCGATGTGAACGCCGACGAGCCGCCGGGGGACGGCCCGCGCGGCTAGCTTTCCTCGGCGCTGTCGGCATCCTGAGGAGTCGCGCCGCTCGCCTCGTCCGCGGTGATCTCTTCGTCGCCGAGGCCGGCATCCTGCCCCTGCTTCCGGAATTCACCCGCGCCCAGCGGGTCGCCGCCGCTCATGGCACGATCGCCGGGCCGTCGGGCTTGTCGAGTTCGATGCCGTCGGGCAGACCGCCGCCGGGTTCGGCTGCCTTTTCGAGTTCCTCGTCGCTCTGCGGAACCTGCTCGTCGGCCATCGGCTTGTCGTTGGAGGTCATGGCTGCTCCTTTCGTGTCGCTTCTAGTCGACGCCGAAAGGGCTGTGGCGTCGACCGGGTTGCCGACGGCGGAAAACGGAGCTAGATGGATGCCTCGCGCACCGTTCGCACGTCGAGGCCGTCGATGCCCGCGAAGTCGTCAGGGTTGGCGGTGTACAGCGGGATGTTGTGCGAGATCGCGGTGGCGGCGATGAGAGAGTCGAACGCACGGGCGGCGCGCTTGCGGCCCGCGCGATGGAGGTCGGCGGCCACTCCGCTGTGGACACGGGCAACAGCGGCATCGAACGGGAGGGGCTCGAAGTCGGATTCGGCTTGCTGCACGTGTAACTGCCGCAGCGCTCGCTCGCGGTGATCGGTGGCCAGCAGTGGCCCAACCGAGAGCTCCGCCAGGGTTATGGTGCTGATCGCTGACACGGCCGGAAGCGAATCCGGGTCGAGGTGGGCGAGTCGGATGACGACGTTGGTGTCGATCAGACCGCGTTCGGCGGTCACAGTGACTGGTCCAGGATGCTGTCGATGTCGGCGCGCAGCTTGTCGGGGTCGATGTCGGGTAGGTGCCGACGGCGGGCGATGAGCTCGGCCGTCGAGACGCCATGGCGGGGGAGGGGCCGGATCTCGGCGATCGGTTCGCCGTCACGCGTGACGATCATCGCTTCGCCGCGCGCGACTTCCGCGAGGATCTCGCCGCCTCGATTTCTTAAGTCTCGGATGGTCACGGTTCTAGGCTCGGCCATGATGGCACTGTATCACCGGTGATACAGTGCGTCTCGGGAGATCCTGCCGCTGATTCAGGCTGTGGAGGATGCTCGGCGGGCTGGGTCTCGACACGCCGCCGGAGGCGGCTACTCGACCACCGAAGGTGTGGTCAACCTGATGAAACCTGACAACTCGGCGAGGCCCTGGGGGGTGTGGGGGAGGTAGTCGCGCAGGGCGGGGGAGTGCACGAGGTAGGCCGCCCACTTGCCGCGCGAGATGGCGACGTTGAGCCGGTTGCGTTGCAGCAGGAACGAGATGCCGCGCGGCACATCGACGGAAGAGGATGCCGTGAGCGACACGATCGCGATCGCCGCCTCCTGCCCCTGGAACTTGTCGACCGTGCCGACCGGCACCTCGGCCAGCCCTTCAGCAGTCAGGTGCCGCCGCAGCAGATCCACCTGGGCGTTGTACGGTGCCACGACGATGAGGTCGGTGGGGCGGATGGCGTCGTCGCGCCCGGTGGACGGGTCGCGCCACGGCATCCCGAGGTGTTTCTTCACGAGGGCGACGACGGCTTCGCACTCCTCGGGGGATTCCACCGAGTTGCCCGAGTGGTCGCACGGGATGGCGTGCAGCCCGGGCGATACCCCGTCGAGGGAGCGCTCGAGCGTCGTGGGGTTCGCCCGCAGCCGGCCCTCGTACGACAGAGCCGACACGGCGGAGGTCAGCGCCGGATGCATGCGCCAGGTCTCTTCGAGGAAGTACCCGAGGTGATCGGGCAGAACGTCGTGGCCGTCGCTCAGCCAGCCGAGAGCGGAGGTGTCGATCGGTTCGGGGTGGGTTCCCGTGGTGACTTGCGGCAGTTGCTGCGGGTCACCGAGCAGCAGCAGGCGCTTGGCGGCGACCGAGACGGCGATGGTGTTGGCGAGCGAGTACTGCCCGGCTTCGTCGATGACGAGCAGGTCGAGCCCGTCGCGCGGCACCTTGCCGGCGTTCGCGAAGTCCCAGGCGGTTCCGCCGAGCACGAACCCCGCGTCGTGGCGGGCGGCGATGAACGGAGGGATGTCTTCGTTGCGATCGAGCACCGTCCACCCGGGCGGCTCGGCATAGCCGCCGGTCGACGGCTTCTTGCCCATCCGCTCGGCGGGCACCCCCTCGCTCAGCACGCGCCGCATGAGGTTCTCGATCACCTCGTGCGACTGCGCGACAACACCGACCCGCCAGCCGAGTTCGGTGACGAGGTGCGCGATCACCTTCGCTCCGAGGTACGTCTTGCCCGACCCGGGTGGGCCCTGCACGGCGAGGTACGAGTCATCCAGCCGCGTGAGCGTCTCGACGATGGCGGCCGGGATGCCGTCGATGCCCACCGGCTCCAACCCGCCCTCAACGCGGGGTGCAACGCGACGAAGGATGTCCCACGCCGCCCCAACCCCCATCGGTGGTTGAGTAGCCGCCTCCGGCGGCGTGTCGAAACCACCCTCCGAGTTACTCGCGGGTGTGGTCTCGATACGCGGCTGCGCCGCTACTCGACCACCGAGGTCGGGGGTCTCGACACGCGGCTGCGCCGCTACTCGACCACCGAGGTCAGGGGTCTCGACACGCGCCTTTGGCGCTACTCGACCACCGAAGGTGGCGAGATGGTCGGCGAGCTTTCCACCCCACTGGAGGATGGCTTCTCGCTGCGCCTTCGTGGGCACGGGCGCTTCGGGGGTGAGGGCGACGGGGAAGGCCGACCACGTTTCCCCGCCGACGCCGGCGGATTCGTCGAGCACGACATCCGCGATCTCGCCGCCGAGCCCCTCCACGAGGGTGACGTCGAGCACGCCGCCGCGGTTGTGTTCGCCGTTGCGCCCCGGCAGCGCGTTCTGGATGATTCCGGGCAGAGGCGGTTCGTACATGACGAACGGCCGCGCCCCGGGGTCGAGCCGCGAGCCGGGGGCGAGCCGCCCGCGCAGCCGGATGACTCGCTGCTCGGTGCGCTTGCCGTCGGGCACCCGCCAGTCTTCGATCACGGTCGCCGAGTGCACCCGGAACACGCCGCGGGTGTCTTCGAACTCGTCGAGCTCGAACGTGTGGCGGGCGAAATGCTCCCACCAGTACGACTTGTCTTCGCGCCGGTGGTACTCGATGGCGGCGGCAGCCAGCCCGATGGCCGCCTGGTCGGGGGTGCGGTCCAGCGCCGGGATGCCGTCGATGTGCGCATACAACCGGTCACGCACGAGCGACTCGGCCGAATCCAGCGCACGTTCGGGTGTCGCCGCGGCGACCTGCTGGGCGACCGGCTCGATGCCGTTCTCGCGCGCGCGTTCGAGCAGCCAGTCCCGCAGCCGGTGGGTGGAGACGCAGTCGTACTCGTTGTAGGCCCGGATCTCTTCGAGCTTCGCGTCCGCTTCTGAGTGGCGCCCGGCATCCCGAAGTTCGGTGTAGTCGACGTAGAACTGGATGCTCTCGTCGCCCTTCACCAGGTCGCCGACCCGCACCTCGTCACCCATGTAGAGCGGTTCGAGTTTCTTGATCGAGTAGGAGCCTTCGCTGATGCGGATGCTGCGCCGCACGATCGGGTACAGGTCGACGAACACATCCTCGGTGAGCAGCTCATCGAGAATCGCCTCACCCACCCCGTACCGCGCCGTCAGCTGCAGCAGATGCGCCCGCTCATAATCGGCGTAGTGGTAGATGTGCAACCCCGGATGCCGGCGGCGGCGTTCTTGGACGAACTCCAGAAAGTCGACAAGAGCCTGCTTCTCTTGCACCCGGTCATGAGCCCAAAACGCGGTGAACCGTTCCTCGCCACCTCGGTGGTCGAGTAGGCCGCTTTGCGGCCGTGTCGAGACCCCACCCTCAAGCGTGACAAGCCCCCAAAGGTAATCAAGTCCCCAGCCCAACCCGTTGGACGTCCACAACGGATCCCCTTCAAAGTCGAAGAAGATATCCCCAGCATCCGCCGGCGGAAGTTGCGACAACGCCCCCGCCGAAGCGACCTCGTAGAGAACTTCGTGGCGGCCGTCGACATCCGCTGGTGCTTTCAACTGCATCTGAGCCTGAGCCCGCAACTTGTCGAGCGCCGACTGCCCGATGCCGTCGACGCTTCCGGTGCTGGCCGCAAGGTCGTCGATGGTGTGGATGCCGGCATCCGCCAGCCGCGCGCGTGACGCGGTGCGCATGCCGGCGACGAGCAGCACATCGCGGGTGCGTTCGATCTCGGGCGCACACCACTCGCACCGTCCGTCGGCCACATACCCGGCAGCACCCCACTCGATGGGATTCGGATCGTCGAGCCGCGCTTCGATCATCTCTTTCAGCCGCGCAACCCGGTCGTGGAACACCGGCTCGATGTCTTTCAGTGAGTGCTTCGACTCTTCCCCATTGCCAAGCAGCAGGTACGTCTCGTCGCTGACCGGGATGCCGAGCTTGCGCAACTGGTCGGCGTACGCCGCGAGTTGCAGCAGCGCCGTGACCCGCGCTTTGCGTGCGAGTTTGGTGTCCCACACCTGGTAAGACTCGGTGGTCGAGTAGCGGCCCTCCGGGCCGCGTGTCGAGACCCCCTCCGCGGGAACCCTGACGAGGAAGTCAGCAAACCCCACGAACCCAATGCGCTCATCCTCGGGCTCATCGAAGAAGGTCGCCTGAAACACGACATCCTTCCCCGCCTTCAGCGCCTCGATGGTGCGCTGCTGAGCCCCACGAAGGATGTCAGGGTCGGCCCGCGCGTCTTCGGTCTCGATCTCGACGACGCCGTCGGCGTAGGTGGTCTTGTAGTTCTCGAGCGCGCGGGCTTCGTGCTCCCCGCCGAGAAGACTCGCCCGGGCGAGCATCGGATCGTCCGCCTCTTCGACCGCCTCGATGCGTCCCAGCTTCGCGTCGAGCTTCCGCATGAGCGCCCACTCGCACTCCACAGCCGCCTTCAGGTCGGAGGCGCTGTAGTACACGCGGGATGAGCGGACGAACATACCGAAACGCTATCGGCGACGACCGACGCGAACTCGCCTGTTGGTCGCGGTCGCGGCTCGTGTGGGACCATGAGGGCAGAGAAGGGAGCCGCGTGAAGCCGTCGGTCGCACTCGATCAGCACCGTGAGGCGGTGCGTTCTGTCGTGCTGTCGCACCGGGCGACGAACCCGCGCGTGTTCGGTTCAGCCGCGCGCGGCGAAGACTCGGCCAGTAGCGACCTCGACCTGCTCGTCGACCCGACCGCCGAGACCACTCTCTTCGACATCGGCGCGATCCGCCATGAGCTCCTCGGACTTCTTGGAGTCCCTGTGGACGTGGTGACGCCGAACGCGCTTCCGCCGAGTTTCCGCGAGACCGTGCTTGCCGAAGCGGTTCCGGTGTGACCCAGCTTCGACTGCCGGGCTATCTCAACCACATTCTCGAGGCGATCCGGCGAATCGAGGGCTACACCTCGAATCTCGAACGTGAGTCCTTTCGCCTCGACCTGTTGGTGCAGGATGCCGTGATCCGCAATATTGAGGTCATCGGCGAGGCTAGCCACCGCATCGAGCGCCGGTTTCCCGAGTTCGTGGAAGCTCACCCTGAGCTGCCGGTCTCGTCGGCTTACCAGATGCGCAACGCAGTGGCGCACGGATACTTCGAGGTCGATCTCGACGTCGTGTGGGCAACGATCACTGGCGACCTGCCGGGGCTCGCTGACCTGGTACGGCGCTTGCTCGCTAGCTGACAACCGGTCCTCATCTCGACGACGGAGCGCGCCAACCGTTCGGTCATACGCGTCACGAAGGATGTCGGGATCGGCTCAGTCGTCGAAGTGGAAGCGTGCCTGCAAGATCACCAGGTCTTCGCCGATCACTCGGTACACGAGTCGGTGTTCCTGGTTGATGCGCCGCGACCACACATTGCTGGCCCGATGCTTGAGACGCTCGGGCTGGCCGCGCCCGTCGCCCGGATCGCGCATAGCGTCATCGATCAGCACATTGATTCGCGTGACGAGCCGCCGGTCGTTCTTCTGCCACCACAGGTAGTCCTCCCAGCCAGCAGCGTCTAAGACCAGTTTCACTCTCGATCGAGCTCGCGCGCGGTGTAGTCGCCCTTCTCAGAGCGCTCGATCGCCTCGGAAAGTCGACGTGCATTGGCGGGAGTCGAGAACAGGTGCATGGTGGTCTGCCACGCCTCATAGTCCTCTTCGGAGATGAGCACTCCGTTGCCGGCCTTCGAGGTGATCCTGATCGCGCTGTGGTCGTCATTGACTTGGCCCAACAGAGGGAACAGCGACTTGCGGGCGTCGCTCGCCGTGATGGTGGTCATGGTTACCCCTTAGTCGAAGTTGTACCAAAAACAGTACCATCGGCAAGCGGGTCGAACCATCGAGCTGCCGGGAATCGTGCGAACCCGGAGTCGTGCGAGGCCACTTGCAAGCCGTGCGAGATGGCCAGTGCGGCGAGGTGAGCGTCGTGGACGTCGTTGCTGGCGAGATTGTGTTGGGTGATGAGCTCGGCAACATATCGGCCGTGTTGTGAGGTCGGTGTCGGGGTCCAGACATTCGGAGACGCGAGCCAGCGGGCGACCTGATCCAGCGCGTCGACCATTGCGGCCGGCGGGTTGAAGACGCGTGGGTTCGTCACCACGCGGAGGAACGCGACGAGGCTCTCCCAGGGCATCGCGACGGGTGTCGGCCCGTCGATCGCGCCGTCAAGCCACTCGCGCGCCGCATCATGGCGCTGATCGATCGGAACGGTGGCGTAGACGAGCAGGTTGGCATCGACGGCGATCATGGGTGCTGATCGAGGTAATCGAGGGTCTCGCTGACGGAGACGATGTCGATCAGCGGTAGCCCGATGTCGAGTGGTCGCGTGACAGGCTCTCGCGCTGCCAGGTGCTCACCATTGGCGGCACCGATCCCGCGGCGCAGCAGGTCGTTGAGCACCGTCTTGAACTTTCGCCCATCGCGTCGGCGGATGCGCTCGATCTCGCTGGCGACATCCGGGTCAAGGGTCACGGTTGTTCTCACCTCTCGAGGATAGCGTTTGATGCTTTGATGCGATCCTCCTGAGATACCGGGCGAATGGTGGGGAGGACGCGTGATATCGACGCGCTATCATGGGTGTCATGTCGACCCTCGCCGAATCGCTCCGTCAACGTCGACGCGCGCGCGCCATGACCCAGCGAGAGCTGGCTGAGCGGGCGGGAGTGCCGCAGCCGAACGTTTCCGCGTATGAGAGCGGGCGACGTGTTCCGAGTGGGGAAACGCTCCAACGATTGGATGCCGCACTCGCCGAGACTCCGGCTGAACGTCTCGCTTCAGCGCGCCAGCAGTTGCTCGCCTCGGCCGAGGCTCGGGGTTTGACGAGGGTACGCGTGTTCGGATCGTTTGCCAGGGGCGACGCGTCGCCGACATCCGATGTCGACCTTCTCGTGCATCCCGGGCCTGAGAGCTCGGTATTCGAACTGGCGGGGTTCCTCGCCGATGCGGAGAGGATGCTCGGAATGCGTGTCGATGTCGTGTCCGACCGCGGCTCCGGGCCGACGATGGACCGGATCATCGCCGAAGCGGTTGCGCTGTGAACCGCGAGGAACTGTGAACCGCGAGGACCCCGATCGAGTTGCCGCGCTGCTTGACGACATCGCACGCTTCGCCGTCTCGGCGGCGCGTGTGGTCGGCCGCGGTCATGAGCGGTTCACCGACCCGAACGACGATGACCAGCGTCGCATAGCTCGGTCGATTCTCGTCGACCTGTCGGCGGCGGCCGACCGCCTGCCGGATGCTTTCCGCGATCGTCACCCGAAGGTCGACTGGGCGGGCATCCGGGCGGTGCGCAACTTCATCGCCCACGACTATGACGGCACTGACGAGGAGCTGTTGTGGCAAGCACTGGCCGTGCGACTGCCGCAAATCGTGGACGAGTTGAACATCGGGCGGTGAGGCTGCGCAGGCTCTCACACGTCCCGATTGTCATCCGCATGGGCGGCTCGTGCCCGCTCAAGACGATCGCGTTCCGGCCCGCACACGACGCACTCGCAGGTCAGGAACGGATGCGGGGCACGCACTGAGAGCACGCGGGGATAGTCTTCGGCGCCGAGGTAGGTCGAGAACGTCTTCATCGGCCCGCTCGACCGCCACATCGTGCCATCGGTCAGGTAGGTGCCGAGAAGGTCGATGCCGCGGCAGGCCAGCCAGTCGCGGATCTTCGTCTCGGTGCCGTCCAGGCCCTCCAGCTCATCCGGCATCCGGTCGACCCGCAATCCGAGGGCGACGAATCTAACGGCGAAGTGCGCCGCGAATTCGTCGTCTTCGTCGTGCTCGGGGATCACCGAGTCGATCGCCGAAAGAGGCACGGCGGAGAGGTCGCCGTGGAACGCGCCCGCCGCCGTCGTCAACGAGATCACCCGGAAGTCGCCGTCGAGGGCGACCACCCGGAGCGCCGTCGGGTCGGAGTCCAGGTCGAACAGCAGGGTCGCGAGGTCGTAGCCGGCTTCGATGATCATGGCGCCGAAGCTACGGCGCTCGCTCGGCCTGGTTCCGCGAAAGAGCCGACTTGTGGAAACAGGTGGCCGAAGCAGACGGGGGAGGGCCTCCTGCAGATTTTCTTGCCCGTCGCCGGTTAGGGCCGGCTCGGGACGTCGTGGCGGTGTTCGGCGAGCAGTAGTTGCACGGCTTCCCGGAGGAGTTCGCTCTGGTTCTTGCCCGTGCGCTCTTCGAGCCGCTTGAAGGCGGCGTAGTCCGCTTCGGAAATGCGGCCTCTCACCGTGGGCGATGCTCCGAGAGCTTGCTCTCCGACACGCTTACGCCCCGCGCGTCGGAGAACGTTCTCGAGGGCCTCTTCCGTGCCGTACTCGCGGAGCATGAGCGCCCGCCCGTGGGCAGCTGCCTCGGGGCCCTTTGCGATGTCCGACAGTTCTGGCGGAGGCGTGATCGGGTCAGTCAGCCGGTCCGCGAGCGCGGCGAGCTGGTTGATCTCCTCGTCAGTCTCCATCGGCCCATTGTAATCTGTAGCGGCAATTGACCGATTTCCGTTTCGGTCGGCGGGTGGATCGAACCAACGAGCGGTGGATAATCTCGCGAACCCGGTGTCGTGGGATGCGATGTGCAGGCCGTGGGAGATGGCAAGCGCTACGAGGTGGGCATCGTGGATGTCTCCGGGCCGCAGGATGCTGTGGAGGCGCAACGACTCGGCGGTCTATGCCGGTTGGAACAATCGCGCCGACTCCCCGGCGTGCGCCGCCAAGCGAGTGCGAGGGGACGTGGGTTTGGCCTCGATGGTGCGCTGCTGCGCCCCACGAAGGATGTCGGGGTCGGCCCGCGCGTCTTCGGTCTCGATCTCAACGACGCCGTCGGCGTAGGTGGTCTTGTAGTTCTCGAGCGCGCGGCCTTCGTGCTCCCCGCCGAGAAGACTCGCCCGGGCGAGCATCGGATCGTCGGCTTCCTCGATCGCCTCGATGCGTCCCAGCTTCGCGTCGAGCTTCCGCATGAGCGCCCACTCGCACTCGACCGCTGCCTTGAGGTCAGAGGCGCTGTAGTACACGCGAGAGTTGCGGACGAACATACCGTGACGTTATCCGCGACGTGTGACGTGAAGCTCGAGGCGGTAGCGATGCCAATGAGTGCTTCTGAAGTATCGAGTCTTCCGGGGCGCTTATGGAAGTCAGGCAGCTCAACATCAAGTCGCCTTGAGCTCTGCAACTCTGCCGGTCGCGGCGAAAAAACCTTCCTCTGACGAGCACTCCTTGATGAGGTGCACAACCCATGCCTCCGTGTAGCCATAGCCCCTACCCAAAGCGTCGTACAAGCAGTAGCGCTCGTCCGTGCGTTCGGGATGGCCGGAGCCTCCCTCCGGCCGGATTCCCTTGATCTGCCAGGCGCGGAGGAAGTGGTGGCTTGTGAAGCGGTAAGGGATCGCGGCAGCGATCTTGCGCTCCGCTTCTTTTGGCCGCAGAAGTCCATGCCCGACCACCGCTCGGCGCTGCTCCCGAATCACGGTGTGACCTCGCCGACCCATCTCGGAGACGGCGACCCGCTCTTCATCGGTCATGTCGTCCCATCGGGTGAATTGCATAGACAGGGCGTTCGAGTCGCGAGCGGCGAGCTCCATCACTACGCGTAACCGAAGCTCAAATCGAGAGTCGGCTGCCGTTTCCTCAGGCAGCCCGGAGTGATAGTCCGCGATGAACCGCTTCAGATCCGCCGGGAGCTTTTGTCGAAGGTTGAGGAGCGCCTGTTCTCCGTCCGTCGTGAACGTCCCGACGAAGACTGGAAACCGGAGAATCCCCGCGAGTGAGTAACGCGTGCCGAAAGTAGCAACGAGCTCGTCCTCAAAGTTCAAGAGATGGGCCTGGGCGTGTCCGCTCACGGACAGACCAAGATTCCGATCGGTCGAAGCGTGGCGGTGTTCGATTCGATTCCGAAGCGCCACGAAGAATTCCAGGTTGCGCCGCACGGGATCGTTCAGGTCGGTCCAGCGTTCCTCCGCGCAGCGCACAAGCTCCCACCTCTTGTGCTCACCGTCAACGGTGACGAACCGCCTTGGGTCGTCGCTTCGCCGATAACGGAAGTCGATGCCGTCTCGGGCGAACCGTGCCTGAAGCAGGTACAGCCAGGCAAGGTGCATGTGTACGACGAACCCCTCGAATGCCCGACTCTGTCCGGGATCGTTGTAGAGCCGCACCGCTAGCGTCGCTTCATCACGAGCCGCGCTGAGCGCGCTTCGCCATCGGGCGGGTCGCGGCATGATGGCCCCGTTCAGATCGAGAGTGACGCCTCCTGCTCGCGACGCTCGATCGCCGCAGCAAGGGTGGAGTGCATGAGATCAAGAGCTTCACGCAGCCTATTGGCGCCGGTCGTGCGGATGGCTTAAACGAAGTCGACGTCAGCGGCGGCCACGCTAGCCGGGGTTAGTGCATCGCCCAGTTCATGGTGCGGGCTGAGGCAATCGCGGGGTCGGCTCGCGAGTCTTCGTTCTCGTCACTCCTGCCTTCGTCGGGCGGTCGGAGTTGCCGCGCGACCTATTCGCGACGCTGTGGCGACCTGGTGGGCGTCGCGTTTGACTTGCGTCCTAGGCATCGCGCGGAGGTGGCTCTTCGTCCATAACTACCTGCGAGGCGAGGTCCATGAGAACTTGGACTCGCTGTTCGAGCGGCAGCCTTGCCCAATCATTGAAAACACGCTCCTTGTTCGTGAGCGTTCGCTGACCCCGCTGCATCCATAGGAAGAGCTCCTGCTTCTCCTTGCGACCTCCGACGGCGGATGCTCGCGTCATGACCTCCACCATGTCTGGGGGCGGTGCCGTCAGGTCCCGCGCTTCGTCGTTGCAACGTTGGCACTCGGTCCGGAGGTTGTCGTCGTCGTCGTTCCCGCCGCGAGCTATCGGAATGATGTGTCCGATCGTCAGAGTGGCGACCCTGCTCGGCATGTCCTCGTACACCGCCCCGCCGGCGGTGAAACACACTTGGCAGGCGTAGCCGTCCCGGTCGAAAATGCGTCGCCGCTTCGGGCCGCCAACCGACTTTCGAGCGGCGACCGTGGCTCGCTGGCCGAGGTCGACCCGCGTGCCGATCTTCCGGATCAGATACTCGTTCGGGCTGAGCGAAGGATTCACCTTGTAGTTGTCGATAACCCACCCCATTTCGCGCAGGTCTCGCATGCGCCGGTCGGCTTGGGCCACGCCCGGGACCGCCGCCATGAGTTCGAGCTTCGTAAACTTGCCGTCCACCCCGACGCCGGCGACGTACTCCGCGACCTTCACGATCGAGGATCGTCGAACGCCTACATCCATCATCACTTTGACCTCTCTCTACCGAACTGCTCTTGGACCCTCTACCGCGAGGGTAGCGCGTGCGGCAGCGTTCGGCAACATTCGGCATATTTTGGGTTGGTTTACGGCAGCGATCGGCATGGGCGCCTGTCGTGTGTCGGAGGGTTGGAGAAGCATCGAACATAGATACGACACCCAAGTCGGCCTGTCGCCGACGCGTGGCTGCATCTGGGAGGAAGAATGACGGTGGTTCGAAATGTTCACGGAAGGAATCCGATGTCAGACCTACGTGTCGTTGAGATCTGCGCAGGCGCGGGCGGTCAGGCGCTCGGGCTCCACCGCGCTGGCTTCGCCCACGCCCTCGCAGTCGAACTCGATGAGCGGGCTGCCCAGACGCTGAGGGCCAACTCCAACTGGGAGGTCGCGGTCGGTGACGTTGCTGACCCTGATGTTTGGAATCCGGCCGACTACGCCGGGGTAGCGCTTCTCGCCGGCGGGGTTCCGTGCCCTCCCTTTTCGATAGCGGGGAAGCAACTGGGTTCGTCGGATGAGCGCGACCTATTCGCGTGGGCGGTTGAACAGGTTGCGGTCGTAAAGCCCCGCGCTCTCATGCTCGAGAACGTTCGTGGCCTCGCCTCCGCCCGTTTTGCTGGCTATCGCCAGCACGTGCTGGACCGACTGGCCGAGCTGGGCTACGTTGCCGACTGGCGGCTGCTTCACGCCGCGGACTTCGGGCTAGCGCAATTGCGACCTCGGTTCGTTCTCGTGGCTCTTCGTCCCGATGATGCTCGTTACTTCAGATGGCCAGAGCCCTTCGCCAAGCGAGTGACTGTCGGCTCGATGCTGCGTGACCTTATGGGTGCCAATGGTTGGCCCCATGCTGATGCCTGGGCGGCCCTTGCCGACGGGGTTGGGCCGACGCTGGTCGGAGGGAGCAAGAAGCACGGCGGCGCGGACCTTGGCCCCACGCGAGCGAAGCAGGCATGGGCGGCACTAGCTGTCGACGGTAAGGGGATTGCCGACACTGCGCCCGGGCCTGATTGGCCGCATCCCTCGGTGAAGCCGCCTCGGCTCACGATCGAAATGGTGGCCCGACTGCAGGGCTGGTCTGCCGATTCTGGTTGGGTCTTCTCCGGTCTCAAGACCGCGCAGTACCGTCAGATCGGAAACGCATTCCCCCCGCCTGTTGCCGAGGCAGTAGGGAAGTCAATCAAGGCTGCCCTACTTCACGAAGGCGTGGCCCACGAGATTCCTGAGCTCTCCGCAACCGTGCACGATCCGATCTATCGGCTGTTGTCGACCGCGACGGACTTCGTTCCCGCTGGCGAACTTGTCGCGGCACTGAACAAGCACAGCCTCGCAGCCGTCGAGCGGAGGCTTTCGATCCTGTCGCGAGACTTCGAGCTCGAGATTCGAATGACCAAGGACGGGCCGTCCTATCGCCTTGGGCAATTCAAGGGATTCGTCGGACAGGATGACCACGAACGACACGTGTATATGGAAAAGCATCGGAACCGAGTGAGCTGAGCGCCGGACTGGTTAGTCTCGGGGCGTGCTCGATGAAGCGGATTCGGATCCTTCCCTAGAACGTGTCAAGCAGGCTGTGCTGGCAACGCGGGACGTCGAGTCGCGGCTTGCTGGAGTGTTTCGCCGGACGTTTGATCAGCTTTACGACGGGCAGCACACGGGCCGCTACTCGTGGCCGCAGCTCTTCAAGACTGAGAAGACTCACTTCGGAACGCTCGTCGAGATCAACATTCGTCGCGAGTTCGATGAACTCATTGACGATGGTTCCAAGCTCGACTTTTCGATCGCCGGGGAGGAAGTGGATTGCAAGTACTCTCAGGCATTCGGCGGGTGGATGCTTCCGCCTGAGTCCTTCGGGGAACTGATACTCGTCTGCACGGCGAATGACGCGAGTTCTGAGTGGGCCGTTGGCCTCGTTCGGGTTCGAGACGAGTACCGTCGGCCGGGCGTGAATCGCGATCTCAAGTCGGGTCTGAACCAGGCGGGACGTGATGCCATCGACTGGCTGTTTCGCCCAGGCGATCTCGCTCCGAATGTATTGTTGCGCGCCGATCCAGAGGTTCGAGCTCAAATCTTTCGCCCGCGATCGGGGCAGCAACGGCTCAACGAGCTGTTCCGATCCGTCACGAACGTCCGGATTGGTCGCAACACCGTAGCGACGGTCGCGCAGCAAGACGACTACATGAAGCGCGTTCGCGCCAACGGAGGCTCTCGCTCGGCACTCGCTTCGGAAGGCATCATCATCTGCGGTGGAGACTACGAATCCCACCGCTCAATCGCCCGAGACCTCGGACTGCCAATTCCCGAGCCAGGCGAGTTCGTCAGTGTTCGCGTTGCTCCGGCCTCCGGTGAAGAACCCTTTTGGGCGGTACTTGAAGGTCAGATGTGGCGGGTTGCCGAAGAATCCGACCCGATTGTGGCTGCCCCCGCCCTGCCTTCAACGAAGAAGTGAGCCACTACGCACGGTGTGCTCGATGACATCCGCGATCTCCTCCGGAGACTGATGTTCCCAGGCCCGAATCACACGCCAGCCGGCTCTCGTCAGCGCCTCAGTCTGAAGTAGATCTCGCGCAAGGTTGCGCGCCAGTTTGGGCCCCCAGTATTCAGAGTTCACGCGCGGCGTTGACCCGTGCTCTGTACATGCATGCCAGAAGCATCCGTCGATAAAGGGCTCTTCATCATGAAGCGGGGGCGGCTCGGGTTCGCCAGGGCTTGTGGCCGCCGGCGGCGAGCAGGATGCGGAGCCGGTAGTTGTCGAAGTTGCGGAACCCGTGGGCGAGCCGTCGGGTCTTCTC
>NZ_JBASCU010000027.1:0-43972 GCF_049651805.1 Pseudolysinimonas sp. | reverse complement strand
GCCGGCCTCGGCCGCCCGCGGCGACGACGGCGCGATCCGCGTCGCCGGCGCCTCGCTGACCGATCTCGCCGCCGAGTTCGGCACCCCGCTGTTCGTCGTCGACGAGGCCGAAGCGCGCTCCCGGGCGGTTGCGGTGCGCGAGGCCTTCGACGCCGCGTTCGCCGCCGTCGGTTCGAGCGTCCACGTCTATTACGCGGGTAAGGCCTTCCTCTGCACGACGGTCGCCCGCTGGATGGTCGACGAGGGGCTGCGCATCGATGTCGCGAGTGGCGGAGAGCTCGCCGTCGCCCTGGCTGCCGGAGTCGACCCCGCCCTGCTCGGATTCCACGGAAACAACAAGAGCCTCGCCGAGATCGACCGAGCGGTCGCACTCGGCGTGGGCGCGATCGTTCTCGACAGCGTCGTCGAGATCGATCGCGTTGCCGTCGCCGCCGAACGTCACGGTCGAGTCCAGACGGTGCTGCTGCGGATCAACAGCGGCGTGCACGCCTCGACTCACGAGTACCTCGCGACGGCCCGCGAAGACCAGAAGTTCGGCATCCCTCTCGCGGAAGCAGCGGATGCCGTGGCCGCCATCCGCGCGCACCCCGAGTTGCGATTCCTCGGGCTGCACTCGCACATCGGGTCGCAGATCTTCGAGTCGGCCGGCTTCGCGGAGGCCGCGCGGCGGTTGCTCGCCGTGCATGCCGAACTGCTCGCCGGCGGCGAGGTGCCCGAACTCAACCTCGGCGGCGGGTTCGGCATCGCCTACACGAGCGCCGATGTCGTCACCCCGATCGGGCAGATCGCCGCCGACTTCGCCCGCGTCGTATCGACCGAGTGCGCCGCCCTGGGCATCCCGGTGCCGATCGTCGCGATCGAGCCCGGCCGCGTGATCATCGGGCCGTCGACCGTCACGGTCTACGAGGTCGGCACGACGAAGGATGTCGTCGTCGATGGCGCGGACGTGCGCAAGTACGTGAGCGTCGACGGCGGCATGAGCGACAACGTCCGCCCCGCCCTCTACGGCGCCGACTACACCGTGCGCATCGCCAACCGCTCATCGGATGCCGACGCGAGTCTCGTGCGCATCGCCGGCAAGCACTGCGAGTCGGGCGACATCGTCGTGCACGCCGACTACCTGCCGGGCGACGTGACCCCCGGAGACCTCGTGGCCGTTCCCGCGACGGGCGCCTACTGCTGGTCGCTCGCGAGCAACTACAACTATCTCGGCCGCCCCGCGGTCGTCGCCGTATGTGACGGCGCGGCCCGCGTCATCGTGCGGCGCGAAACCGAAGCCGACCTGCTCTCCCGAGACGCCGGAGTGACCCCATGATCGAGTACCGCAACATCCGCATCGCCCTGCTCGGTGCGGGATCCGTCGGCGCCCAGGTGGCCTCGCTGTTGCTCGAACACGGCAACGAACTCAGCGAGCGCGTCGGGGCTGGGCTGGAACTCGTGGGGGTCGCCGTGCGCGACCTCGACGCCGCCCGGTCGGCCGAGATCCCCGCGCACCTGCTCACCACCGATGCCCGGTCGCTCATCCTCGGCGCCGACATCGTCGTCGAACTCATGGGTGGTCTCGAACCCGCCCGCGAGTACCTCGTGCTCGCCCTCAACTCGGGTGCCGACGTCATCACCGCCAATAAGGCGCTGTTGGCCACCCACGGCCCCGAGCTGTTCGACATCGCCGAGCAGGTCGGCGCGCAGCTCTACTACGAGGCCGCAGTGGGCGGGGCGATCCCGATCATCCGGCCGCTGCGCGACAGCCTCGCGGGCGACCGGGTGCAGCGCATCCTCGGCATCGTCAACGGCACGACCAACTACATCCTCGATCGCATGGACACCGGCGGCGACCCCTTCGACGAGGTGCTCGCCGACGCGCAGCGGCTCGGGTACGCCGAGGCCGACCCGACGGCGGATGTCGAGGGCTACGACGCGGCGCAGAAGGCGGCGATCCTCGCCAGCCTCGCCTTCCACACCACGGTGCCGCTCGCGGCGGTGTACCGCGAGGGCATCGGCTCGATCACCACCCAGCAAGTCACCGCGGCTCGCAAGGCCGGGTTCGTCGTGAAGTTGCTCGCGGTGTGCGAACGCGTCGTCGACCCCGAAACCGGGGTGGAAGGCGTCAGCGCCCGCGTGCATCCGGCCCTCGTGCCGCTCGACCACCCACTCGCCGCGGTGCACGGGGCCAACAACGCGGTGTTCCTCGAAGCCGAAGCGGCCGGCAGCCTGATGTTCTACGGCGCCGGCGCCGGGGGAGTCCAGACCGCCTCCGCCGTGCTCGGCGACGTCGTCTCGGCCGCCCGCCGCCACGTGATCGGCGGTCCGGGGGTCGCCGAGTCGACGCACGCCAACCTGCCGGTGTTGCCGATCTCGAGCGTGCGCACCCGCTACCGCATCACCCTCGAGGTCGCCGACAAGCCCGGCGTGCTCGCCGCGATCGCGACCCTGTTCGCCGAACACGGGGTGTCGGTCGAAGCCGTGCAGCAAGACGCCCGGCCGGATTCGGCCGAGCAGAACCCCACCGCTACCCTGGTGATCGGCACCCACCAGGCGACCGAGGCTGCGCTCGCCGCGACCGTCTCCGCCCTGGAATCCACCGACGTCGTGACCGCGGTGTCCAGCGTGTTGAGAGTAGAAGGACTTTAAAGTCATGGCCCATCAGTGGCGTGGAGTGCTCCACGAATACCGCGACCGTCTCGACGTGACCGACGCGACGCCGATCGTCACCCTCGGCGAGGGCGGCACGCCGCTCATCGCCGCACCGGCGCTCTCCGACCGCACCGGCGCGAAGGTGTGGGTCAAGTACGAGGGCATGAACCCGACCGGGTCGTTCAAAGACCGCGGGATGACGATGGCCGTCACAAAGGCGAAGGAGCACGGCGCCCAAGCGGTCATCTGCGCCTCCACGGGCAACACCTCGGCCTCGGCGGCGGCGTACGCGACCTACGGCGGCCTGACCGCCGCGGTGCTCGTGCCCGACGGCAAGATCGCGATGGGCAAGCTCGCGCAGGCGATCGCCCACGGCGCCGAACTGCTGCAGGTGCGCGGCAACTTCGACGACTGCCTCGACATCGCGCGCGAACTCGCCGCCCACTACCCGGTACACCTGGTCAACTCCGTCAACAACGACCGCATCGAGGGCCAGAAGACGGCGGCCTTCGAGGTCGTCGAGGTGCTGGGGGATGCCCCCGACTTCCACTTCATCCCGGTCGGCAACGCCGGCAACTACACGGCCTACACCCGCGGCTACTCCGAAGACCTCGCCGCCGGGCGCGTCACCAAGCTGCCGCGGATGTTCGGTTTCCAAGCCTCGGGGTCGGCGCCGATGGTCACCGGCGAGGTCGTCAAGAATCCGGAGACCATCGCGAGCGCGATCCGCATCGGCAACCCGGCGTCGTGGGAACTCGCGCTCGCCGCGCGGGAACTCACCGACGGCTACTTCGGCGCGATCGATGACGACGTCATCCTCGACGCGCACCGCATCCTGTCGCGGGACGTCGGCGTCTTCGTCGAGCCCGCGTCCGCGATCAGCGTCGCCGGGCTGCTCGAACGCGCGGAGGCGGGGCAGATCCCGAAGGGCTCGACGGTCGTGCTGACCGTCACCGGCCACGGCCTGAAAGATCCGCAGTGGGCCCTCAAGACCGCCGACGGCGGCGATGTCGCGCCGACCAAGGTGGGCGTCGACGTGGCCGAGGTCGCCGGCGTGCTCGGCCTCTCGAAGAGCTCATGAGCGTGGTGGCCATGAAGTCGGTGCCGGTCGGGCGCAGTGTCGCGGTGAAGGTCCCCGCGACGACCGCCAACCTCGGCCCCGGGTTCGACACGCTCGGCCTCGCGCTGGCGCTCTACGACGAGCTCGAGTTCACGACCCGGGCGGAGCCGGGCGCGACGATCGACGTGCGCGGTGTCGGCGTCGGGGAGGTGCCGACCGACGAGTCGAGTCTCGTCATCCGCGCCGCCGCGCACACCTTCGCCCACTATGGGGTTCAGATGCCCGGCCTCGACGTCGTCGCGCACAACGGCATCCCGCACGGCCGCGGCCTGGGCTCGTCGGGCGCCGCGATCGTCGCCGGCATCATGGCGGCGAAGGGGTTGCTCGAAGGGATCGTCGAGATCGACGCCGAAGGGCTGCTCGCCCGGGCGACCGAACTCGAGGGCCACCCCGACAACGTCGCCCCCGCCCTGTTCGGCGGTCTCACGATCGCCTGGGTGACCCCCGAGGGCCCGAAGCACAAGAAGCTCATCGTGCACCGGGGGGTCTCGCCGTTCGTCGCCGTGCCCCGCGAGTCGGTGATGTCGACGGCGCTGGCCCGCAGCCTCCAGCCGGAGTCGGTGCCGCACGAAGACGCCATCTTCAATGTGAGCCGCTCGGCCCTGCTCATCGCGGCTCTCATTCAGAGCCCCGAACTGCTGCTCGCGGCGACGGAAGACAAGCTGCACCAGAGCTACCGGGCGAGCGCGATGCCCGAGACGGATGCCCTCATCCAGGTTCTGCGCGCGCACGGTCTCGCCGCCGTCGTCTCGGGGGCGGGGCCGTCGATCCTCGTGCTCGGCAGCGACCCGGCACAGCGTCTCGTGGCGACCGATCTGGTGCAGAAATCGGCGACGACCGTGTGGGATTGTCTGCTGCTCGCCGTCGATTTCAAGGGTGCTACAGTGGTACCGCACTCCACTGAGGCCGTGGCCTAGCCCAAGAAAGAGCTCGCCCCCTTCGAACGAAGTGCACTCCCATCAGGTTCTGAATCCTCCTCTCGTGCGCCTCATCTCGAGGTCATTCGAGTGGTTCGAAAGAACCGAACCCCGGAACGTTCTGTGCCCGGGTCGAAAGGAACACACCCCCTTGACTGACGTCGACACCGCCGCGACCGACCGCGCCGCATTGAGCCGCCTGAAGCTTCCCGAGCTGCAGGCCCTGGCCGCGGAGCGTGGCATCGCCGGTGCCGCCAAACTTCGAAAAGGAGAACTCGTGGACTCTCTCTCAGACACCCCCGAGGCCGAAGCGTCCGTGACCGACGCGGCCCCTGCCGCCGAGGCGCCCGTATCCGACGCGCCGGTCGCCGATGAGCCGCCCGTCGTCGCCGACGGCGACACCATCCCCGCTCGCCGCTCACGTCGGGCGACCGCGTCGACCGAAGAGGTCGCGGCGCTCGCCGTCGAGATCCCCGTCGTCGAGGCTCCCGCCGAGTCGCAGCGCTCGCGCGAAGAGATCGCCGCCGAGCTCGACAGCCTGCTGCCCGACGTGACGTCGGGGGCCGAGCCCGAGGGCGACGAGACCACCGGTCGTGGTCGCGGCCGCAACCGCAATCGCGGCGGCCGCGCCGAACAAGGCGGCACCGGTCGCCAGGGTGGCACCACGCAGAACGGCAACGCTCAGGGCGGAGCCGCACAGAACGGTCAGAACGGCCCCGCCGCCGACGATGGAGAGGGCCGCGGCCGAGGCCGCTACCGTGACCGCAAGCGCGGTCGTGGCCCGGCCCAGAACGACGAGTTCGAGCCCGAGATCAGCGACGACGATGTGCTGATCCCGGTCGCCGGCATCCTCGACGTTCTCGACAACTACGCCTTCGTGCGCACCTCGGGCTATCTCCCGGGCGCCAACGACGTCTACGTCTCGCTCGGCCAGGTGAAGAAGTACAACCTGCGCAAGGGCGACGCCGTCGTCGGCGCCATCCGCCAGCCGCGCGAGAACGAGCAGAGCCGCCAGAAGTACAACGCGATCGTCAAGATCGACTCGATCAACGGGCAAAGCGTCGAGGACGCGGCCGAGCGCATCGAGTTCGGCAAGCTCACCCCGATCTACCCCCAGGAGCGCCTGCGGCTCGAGACCAGCCCTGAGAAGCTCTCGACGCGCATCATCGACCTGATCGCTCCGATCGGCAAAGGCCAGCGCGGCCTCATCGTCGCGCCCCCGAAGGCCGGCAAGACGATCATCCTGCAGGCGATCGCCAAGGCGATCGCGGTCAACAACCCCGAGGTGCACATCATGGTGGTGCTCGTCGACGAGCGCCCCGAAGAGGTCACCGACATGCAGCGTGCGGTGAAGGGCGAGGTCATCGCCTCGACCTTCGACCGCCCGGCCGAAGACCACACCACGGTCGCCGAGCTGGCGATCGAGCGGGCCAAGCGTCTCGTCGAGCTGGGCAACGACGTCGTCGTGTTGCTCGACTCGATCACCCGTCTGGGCCGCGCGTACAACCTCGCCAGTCCGGCATCCGGTCGCATCCTCTCCGGCGGTGTCGACGCGTCGGCGCTGTACCCGCCGAAGCGCTTCTTCGGCGCCGCTCGCAACCTCGAAGGCGGCGGCTCGCTCACCATCCTGGCGACCGCGCTCGTCGAGACCGGTTCGAAGATGGACGAGGTGATCTTCGAAGAGTTCAAGGGCACCGGCAACTCCGAGCTGCGCCTCTCGCGCCAGCTCGCCGACAAGCGCATCTTCCCGGCTGTCGACATCGTCGCCTCGAGCACGCGTCGCGAAGACGAGCTGCTCACCCCGGAAGAAGTGCAGATCACCTCGCGTCTGCGGCGGTCGCTCGCGGGTCTCGACCCGCAGCAACAGCTCGAGGTCGTGCTCAGCAAGCTCAAGGACACCGCGTCGAACGTCGAGTTCTTGGTGCAGATCCAGAAGGTCATCCCGAACGGGAACGGCCACAAGGAGTAGGTTTTCTAAGGAGTTTTGGGGTGTTCGAATCGGTCGCCTCGCTGCTGGCCGAGCACGAGCAGTTGCAGCAGCAGCTCTCGGATCCGGCGATCCATGCGGATGCCGGGCGCGCCAAGAAGGTCAACCGGCGCTATGCCGAGTTGAACCAGATCGTCGCCGCCCATGCCGCCTGGCAGGCGGCCGAAGAGGATGCCGCCGCCGCCCGTGAGCTGGCGAAGGAAGACGCGGCGTTCGCCGCCGAGCTACCCGCGCTCGAAGAGCAGTTGCTCGCCGCCGCCGAGAAGCTGCGGCGCCTGCTCATCCCGCGCGACCCCGACGACGGGCGCGACGTGATCATGGAGATCAAGGGCGGCGAGGGCGGCGAGGAGTCGGCGCTGTTCGCGGCCGACCTGCTGCGCATGTACCTGCACTACGCCGAGTCCCGCGGCTGGAAGACCGAGCTACTCGAGCGCAACGAGTCCGACCTCGGCGGCTACAAAGACGTGCAGGTCGCCATCAAGTCGAATGCCACCGACCCGGCACTCGGCGTCTGGGCGTCGCTGAAGTACGAGGGCGGAGTGCACCGCGTGCAGCGGGTGCCTGCGACCGAGTCGCAGGGCCGCATCCACACCTCGACGACGGGCGTGCTCGTCTTCCCCGAGGTCGACGAGCCCGAAGAGATTGACGTCAGCCCCAACGATCTGCGCATCGACGTGTTCCGTTCGTCGGGGCCGGGCGGGCAGAGCGTCAACACGACCGACTCGGCCGTGCGCATCACCCACCTGCCTACGGGGATCGTCGTGTCGATGCAGAACGAGAAGTCGCAGATCCAGAACCGCGAGGCCGGCATGCGCGTGTTGCGCGCCCGGCTGCTCGCTCGTCAGCAGGAGGAGATCGCCGCGGCGGCCTCCGACCAGCGCAAGACGCAGATCCGCACGATGGACCGTTCGGAACGCATCCGCACCTACAACTTCCCTGAGAACCGCATCGCCGACCACCGCACCGGCTACAAGTCGTACAACCTCGACCAGGTGATGAACGGCGCCCTGCAGCCTGTCATCGACTCGTGCATCCAGGCCGACGAGGAATCCCGCCTCGCCGATCTCGCCGACACGACATCCTGACGCCGGCACCGTGAACCTCCGCGCCCTGCTCGACCACGCCGTCGCCGTGCTCACCACGGCTCGCGTGCCGTCGCCTGAGGCGGATTCCGAACTGCTCGTCGCGCACGTGCTCGGCCTGTCGCGCGGTCAGGTGCAGGCCCGCGCGGTGACCGGAACCCAGGTCGACGCCGAGCAGCGGCACGCGGTGCTCGAACTCGTCGAACGCCGTGCCGCCCGAGAGCCGCTGCAGCACCTGACCGGGGTGGCGGCTTTCCGCTCGCTCGAGTTGCGCGTGGGCCCGGGAGTGTTCGTGCCGCGTCCCGAGACCGAGCTGGTCGCCCAGGTGGCGATCGACGCCCTGCTGGCGGTTCCGGGTGGATCGCCGCGCGCCGTGGATCTCGGCACCGGCAGCGGGGCGATCGCCCTCGCCCTGGCCACCGAGGTGGCCCACGCCGAGGTGTTCGCGGTCGAGGTGTCGCCGCGCGCGTTCATCTGGGCCCGCGAGAACCTCGAACGTGTTGGTGCCAGCAATCTGCGCCTGGTATTCGCCGACTTGGGCGCCGCGTTGCCCGAACTGGACGGCACGGTGGATGTCGTCGTCTCCAACCCGCCGTACATCCCGCTCGGCGCGATCCCGCGCGACCCGGAGGTGCGGCTCCACGATCCGGAGATCGCACTCTATGGCGGACCCGACGGTCTGGATGTCGTGCGCGCCGTGTCGACGTCCGCCCGCCGACTGCTGCGCCCGGGCGGCATCCTGGTGCTCGAGCACGGCGAACTCCAGGGCGCCGACATCCGCGCCCTTCTCACCGCCGACGGCTGGAGCGCTCCCGCCACAACCCGCGACCTCCTCGGCCGCGACCGCGCGACCACCGTCCTGCGCTGACCCCCTCGGCGGCCGCGTCTTCCTCGGTGGTCGAGTAGCCCGCGAAGCGGGCGTGTCGAGACCCATCGCGCCCGGTCTCGACACGCCGACTACGTCGGCTACTCGACCACCGAGATGCGGGCCGCGGCGAAGTCTTCGATCGCCTGCAGCAGTGCGGCGGGGTCGCGGTAGAGGTGGGCGGTGATGCCGACCGAACGGGCGCCCTCGACGTTGACCGCCATGTCATCGGCGAAGAAGGTGTGCTCGGCCGGCTCGTCGTAGGCCCGCAGTACGGCCTCGAAGACCGCGGGGTCGGGTTTGCGGGCGCCGTAGTGGCTCGACGCCTTGAGATGCTCGATGCCGAACAGCGGCACGAGTTCGGGGGCGAGCGTCGGTAGGTTCTCGCCGACGAGCGGTCCGTTGTTGGTGAGCAGCGTCACCCGGCCGAAGTCGGAGGCGCGCTTCACGGCCGCGAGCGCCTCGGGCCGCGGGGTCATCGCCGAGCCGCGGTTGGCGAGCCACTCGTCGGAGGTGAGGGTGGTGCCGACCGCGGCCACCCAGTCGGCGAGGTACGAGGCGCCGTCGGGCCAGTGTCCCGCCTCGGCGGCCCATTCGCCCTCGTCGTGCCACCAGCGTCGACGCAGTTCGGCGAAGTCGTGCCCGGTCAGAGCGGCGAGCCCCGACATCCGGTGACGCCAGTCGTAGTCGTAGAGAACGTCGTCCATATCGAAGACGAAGAGCAGGCCCATGGTGCTTCCAGTCTGGTCGACGGTTGGGGACAACGCTGACACCCGGCCGGAACGCCTAGGGTGGAACGGCCATGGCTCTGTACGACACGAGCGTCCCCGACGACCTGCTGACCGGGATGCGATCCGCCCGCGTCGCGATCGGGCGCGGGGAGCTGGTGGTCATCCCGACCGACACGGTCTACGGCGTCGCGGCGGACGCGTTCTCTCCCGCCGCGGTGCGGCGGCTGCTCGAGGCGAAGGGCCGCGATCGCACGGCACCGCCACCCGTGCTCGTGCCCGGCATCCCGACCCTCGACGCGCTCACCGAGTTCGTCCCCGACGAGGTGCGGGCGCTCGTCGCGAAGTTCTGGCCCGGCGGCCTGACTGTCGTGCTCCGCGCCCGCCCGATGCTCGACTGGGACTTGGGGGAGACCCGCGGCACGGTCGCCGTGCGGATGCCGGATCAGCGCATCGCGCTCGAACTGCTCGCCGAGACGGGGCCGCTCGCGGTGTCGAGCGCCAATCGCACCGGTGAGCCCGCCGCGATGACCGCCGCCGAAGCCGAAGCGGCGCTCGGCGACAGCGTCGCGGTCTACCTCGAAGCCGGCCCGGCCGGCACCGCGTACCCCGAGGCGCTCGTCGGCACCGGATCGACGATCGTCGACGCGACGGCCCTCGAGCATCCGGACGGCAAGCTGCGCATCCTGCGCCACGGGGTCATCCCCGACGAGGCGATCGTCGAGGTCGTGGGGGCCGACCGGTGCGCATAGTCTTCTACGTCCTCGTCGCGGGCGTGTCGGGCGTGGTCACCTTCGGAGCGTCCTGGGCGATCTGGAAGCTCAGCCACAAGTACCGGCTCTACCCGCAGATCCGGGCGCGCGACGTGCACACCCGCCCGACACCGAGACTCGGCGGCATCGCACTCTTCCTGGGCATCGTCATCGCGTTCGCGGTGGGATCTCAGCTACCGGCACTCGCGCTCATTTATGCGCAGCCGCAGCAGGTGCTCGCGGTTCTCGCAGCCGCCCTGCTCATCGTGCTGATCGGGGTCGCTGACGACATCTGGGATCTCGACTGGTTCACCAAGCTGGCGGGCCAGGTCATGGTGGCCGGGCTATTGGCCTGGCAGGGCGTGCAGATCGCCTGGATTCCCCTCCCCGGCACTGTCGCTCCGCTGTCGCCGTACATGTCGCTGCTCGTCACGGTCTTTCTCATCGTGCTGGTGATGAACGCGGTGAACTTCATCGACGGCCTCGACGGACTCGTGGCGGGTGTCGCGGTGATCGCCAGCGCCGCGTTCTTCGTCTACGGCTACATCGTCTCGTATGGTCCGACGGAGCAGAGCAACTACTTCAACCTGGCGCAGTTCATCACCGCCGCCCTCATCGGCGGATGCGCCGGCTTCCTGCCCTGGAACTGGCGGCGCGGCGACGCCCGACCCGCACGCCTGTTCATGGGCGACGGCGGGGCATTGCTCGTCGGTCTGTTGATGGCGACGTCGACAGTCGCGCTCGCCGGTCGAAGCGTTCCCGCGAGCACCAGCCAGGGACTGGTGGCGCTCCTCCCGGTCATCCTGCCCCTCGCGGTGCTGATCGTGCCGCTCGCCGACTTCACGCTTGCGATCCTGCGTCGCATGCGCGCCGGCAAGTCGCCGTTCAGCGCCGACCGCAACCACCTGCACCACCGGCTGCTCGACATGGGGCACTCGCACGTGCACGCGGTGATCATCTTCTACGCCTGGACCGCCGTCGCGTCGGTCGGCATGCTGCTCTTCCTGATCCCCGGGCGCGGCCTGCTGATCGGCGGCATGGTGATGCTCGTCGGGTTCGTCGTCTGCACCATCGTCACGCTGGCGCCGCTCAGTCGGCGCAAGGCGGCAGAGGCGGCGGTGCAGAGCGCACCGGCCGAACTGGCAGAGGATGCCGGGGTCGCCGGGTTCGACCCGCTCGACGCCGCGTCGGAGGCGAGCGAGGCCGGCACGGAGCACACTTCGGCGGAGGCCGCGGAGGCGATCGAGCGGCTGCACGAGAAAGAGGCATCTTCGTGACCGTTGCCCACCTCATGACCCGAGCGCTGCGCTACGGCGCCATCGTGGCGGTCGCCGTGGCGGTCGTCGCCGGCACGATCGGCTGGTTCACCTCTGGGCTTCCCGGCCTGCTCGGCGGGCTGTTCGGCGCGGCGCTCTCGGCGGTTTTTCTCGGGTTGACCGCAGTCAGCATCCTCGTCGCCGGGCGGGTGACGCGAGGCGATGCCACCAACCCGGTGTTCTTCGCCATCGTGCTCGGCGTCTGGGTGCTGAAGTTCGTCGTTTTCGTCGTCGCGGCGATCCTCATACGCGCCTGGGATGCCGTCGATCCGGTCGTCTTCTTCTGGGCGGTCATCGCGGCGGTGGTCGGCACTCTCGGCGGTGACGTCGTCGCCATGGCCCGCACCCGCGTCCCGTACGTCAGCGACGTCCAGCTGCCCGGCGACCCCGCCAGAGGCCACTCAATTCCTTGATAGGGTAGTGGCGACCTTCCCCCCACAAATCGCCCGCGTTGTCGCGCCCGATTCAGGAGAAAGCCCCTGTTAGCTGCAATCCTCGCTCCGATCCTTCCGATGGCGGAGTGCCCCCCGGGCGAGTTCTGTGGGCCGTCGGTGGAAGAGTTCTTCCCCGAGCCGATTCTGTTCATCGGCACCCCGTTCGAGATGAACCGCATCCTGCTCATCCGCATGCTCGTGGTCGTCGTGCTCGCGGTCATCTTCTGGGTGGCGACGCGCAACCTCAAGGTCGTTCCGACCAAGGGCCAGGTGGTCTTCGAGACCATCACCGGCTTCGTGCGCAACAACATCATCATCGAGACCCTCGGCGAGAAGGACGGCCGGCGGTTCATGCCGCTGCTGTTCACGATCTTCTTCTTGACACTCGGCTTGAACATCACCGGCACGATTCCCGGGCTTCAGATCGCCAGCACCGGTCTCATCGGGCAGGCCCTCATCATGGCCCTCGTCGCCTACTTCACGTTCATCTATGCCGGCATGCGGCGCCACGGGTTCAGGTTCTTCAAGAACGCGACCGTGCTTCCGGGCGTTCCGATCCTCATCGTGCCGGTCATCGCGATCCTCGAGACCCTGTCGACCTTCATCATCCGGCCGATCACGCTGACCCTGCGACTCACCATGAACATGGTGGCGGGGCACATGCTGCTCGTGCTGTGCTTTCTCGCGACGAACTTCTTCTTCGTGACGGTGCTCGTCGAGCAGGGCAACCCGCTCGGGCTCCTCGGCATCGGCACCTTCGCCTTCGGCATCGCCTTCACCGCGCTCGAGATCTTCGTCGCCGCGCTTCAGGCCTTCGTCTTCACGATCCTCACCGCCATCTACATCCAGTTGGCGTTGGCCGACGAGCACTAGAGCTCGTCGAACGTTTCTGCCCCACCTCGAAAGGAAATCCCTGTGAACATCGTCGGACAGCTCGCCCCGCTTGCTTTCGGTCTCGCCGCTATCGGCTCCGGTGTCGGCGTCGGCATCATCGTCGGCAAGACGATCGAGTCGGTCGCCCGCCAGCCTGAGATGGCCGGTCGCCTCCAGACCCTCATGTGGATCGGTATCGCCCTCACCGAAGCTCTCGCCTTCATCGCCATCGGTGTCGCCTTCATCCCGTTCCCCGCGCCCGTCGCACCGTAAGTTGCGTCACCTAGAACCGAAGGAGTCCGGATGCTGATCGCATTCGCCGTCCTCGCAGTCGACCCGGAGGGGGAGGAGGCGACGCAGTCTCTGCTTCTCCCCGCGCTTCCCGACCTGATTTGGGGGTCGCTCGCCTTCGCGCTGATCGTCGGCCTCATGCTCTGGAGGTTCGTGCCGCGCATCAACACTGCACTCGACGCTCGCGTCGACGCCATCGAGGGCGGCATCAAGCGCGCCGACGAGGCGCAGGCCGAGGCCAAGGCAGCGCGGGACAAGTACCTGGCGCAGCTCGCCGAGGTGCGTACCGAAGCCGGTCGCATCCGCGAGGAGGCTCGCGAAGACGCCAAGCAGATCCGTGCCGGGCTCGTCGAGCAGGCGCAGGCCGACGCCGCCCGCATCGTCGCGAACGCCCAGGTGCAGATCGAAGCCGAGCGGGCAGCCGCTCTCGCGTCGTTGCGCACCGAGGTCGGCTCGCTCGCGCTCGACCTCGCGTCGGGCGTCATCGGTGAGTCGTTGACCGACGACAAGAAGGCCGCCGGCATCGTCGACCGCTTCTTGGTCGACCTCGCCGCGTCCGAGAAGGCGCAGGCTGGTCGCTGATGGGTTCCGCTTCCCGCGCCGCGCTCGCTGCGGCCGTCACCGCTCTCGCCGGAGAGAAGGGCGTCACGCTCGCCACCGGCGAACAGCTGTTGTCGGCCGGGCGTGACATCGCGGGCTCACCGCAGCTGCGATCGCTGCTCGTGGACCCGTCGATCGAACCGGCCGAGAAGTCGAGGCTCATCGGAAAGATCTTCAGCAGTCTCGACGCGGCAACCGCGCGACTGCTGGTGGGTCTCACCACGGCTCGCTGGTCGGATTCCGACGAGCTGATCGACGGCATCGAGCAGATCGGCATCCGGGCGATCGCCGCGGCGTCGCCGGACGCCGCGATCGAGTCGGAGCTGTTCGCGTTCGCGCGGGCGGTGACGAGCGACAACGAGCTGGAGCTCGCGGTCGGCAGCACCCTGAGCGACCCGCTTCAGAAGGCGGCACTCGTCGAGCGACTGCTCGGCGGCAAGGCGAATCCGGCGACGGTGTCGATCGCGCGCCACCTCGTGCAGAGCCCGCGGGGCCGCCGTATCGGCGAGCTGTTGCAGTCGGCGGCCGAAACGGTGGCGGATGCCTCCGGCGGCATCGTCGCGACGGTCACGGCCGCAGCGCCGCTCTCCGCCGCGCAGCTCGAGAAGCTGACCTCCACTCTGACGACGCAGTATGGGCGCGAGCCGCGCATCGCCCTGCGCATCGACCCGACCGTCATCGGCGGCCTGCGGGTGCAGATCGGCGAAGACGTCATCGACGGCACCGTCGCCTCCCGCCTCGCCGACCTCCGACTCCAACTCGCCGGCTGACCCGGCACACACGACCCCTTCCAAAGGAAACCCCATGGCAGACATCACCATCTCTCCCGACGAGATCCGCAGCGCCCTCAAAGACTTCGTCGCCGGCTACCAGCCGTCGGGCGCGCAGAAGACCGAGGTCGGCACGGTCGTCGACGCCGCAGACGGCATCGCCCACGTCGAGGGTCTCCCTGGCGCGATGGCGAACGAGCTGCTGCGCTTCGCCGACGGCACCCTCGGCCTCGCGCTGAACCTCGATGAGAACGAGATCGGCGTGATCGTGCTCGGTGAGTTCACCGGCATCGAAGAAGGCATGGAGGTCACCCGCACGGGCGAGGTGCTCTCGGTTCCCGTCGGCGACGCCTACCTCGGCCGCGTGGTCGACCCGCTCGGCACCCCGATCGACGGTCTGGGCGAGATCACGAGCGAGACCCGTCGCGCCCTCGAGCTGCAGGCGCCGGGCGTCATGTCCCGCAAGAGCGTGCACGAACCGATGCAGACCGGCATCAAGGCGATCGACGCGATGATCCCGATCGGCCGGGGCCAGCGCCAGCTCATCATCGGCGACCGTCAGACCGGCAAGACCGCTATCGCGATCGACACGATCATCAACCAGAAGGCCAACTGGGACTCCGGTGACACCGCCAAGCAGGTGCGCTGCATCTACGTCGCCATCGGCCAGAAGGGCTCGACGATCGCGGCCGTGAAGGGCGCGCTGGAAGACGCCGGCGCGATGGAGTACACGACGATCGTCGCGGCTCCGGCATCCGACCCCGCGGGCTTCAAGTACCTCGCCCCGTACACCGGCTCGGCCATCGGCCAGCACTGGATGTACGCCGGCAAGCACGTGCTGATCATCTTCGACGACCTGACGAAGCAGGCCGAGGCCTACCGCGCCGTGTCGCTGCTGCTGCGCCGCCCGCCGGGACGCGAGGCCTACCCGGGTGACGTCTTCTACCTGCACTCCCGTCTGCTCGAGCGTTGCGCCAAGCTCTCCGACGAGCTGGGCGCCGGCTCGATGACCGGCCTGCCGATCATCGAGACCAAGGCCAACGACGTCTCGGCCTACATCCCGACCAACGTGATCTCGATCACCGACGGCCAGATCTTCCTGCAGTCCGACCTCTTCAACTCCAACCAGCGCCCCGCGGTCGACGTCGGCATCTCGGTGTCGCGCGTCGGAGGGGATGCCCAGGTGAAGAGCATCAAGAAGGTGTCGGGAACGCTGAAGCTCGAGCTGGCCCAATACCGCTCGCTCGAGGCGTTCGCGATGTTCGCCTCCGACCTCGACGCCACCTCACGGCGTCAGCTCGCCCGCGGCGCGCGCCTGACGGAGCTGCTGCGTCAGCCGCAGTACTCGCCGTACCCGGTCGAGGAGCAGGTCGTCTCGATCTGGGCCGGAACCAACGGCCACCTCGACGAGGTGCCGGTGCCCGACGTGCTGCGGTTCGAGCGCGAGCTGCTCGACTCGCTCGGTCGCAACACGAAGATCCTCGACAAGCTTCGCGACACCAACGTGCTCGACGACGACACGGTCGTCGAGCTGGAGAAGGCTGTCGAGAAGTTCAAGGGCGAGTTCCAGACCGGCGACGGCCGCACGCTGCACGACCCCGGTTCCGAGCAGTTCGACGAGATCCCCCTGGATGACATCAACCAGGAAAAGATCGTCAAGAGTCGCCGGTAAGAGCTAGATAGAAGCGATATGGGAGCCCAGCTGAGGGTCTACCGGCAGAAGATCCGGACGGCCCAGACCACCAAGAAGATCACTCGCGCCATGGAGCTGATCTCGGCGTCGCGCATCCAGAAGGCGCAGCAGCGCGTTCAGGCCTCGGCGCCGTACGCGCGCGCCGTGACGCGCGCCGTCTCGGCGGTCGCGACCTACTCCAACGTCAAGCACGTGCTCACGACCGAGCCCGAGAACCCGACGCGGGCCGCGATCGTGCTGTTCACCTCCGACCGCGGTCTCGCGGGTGCGTTCAACTCGCAGGCCATCCGCGAGGCGAGCGAGCTGCGCACGCGCCTCGAGGCCGAGGGCAAAGAGGTCGTGCACTACCTGGTCGGCCGCAAGGCGGTCGCGTACTTCGCGTTCCGCCGCCGCGCATCCGAGCAGATCTGGACCGGCGGCACCGACAGCCCGGAGTTCGACACCGCCAAGGAGATCGCCGCGGCGATCGTCGAGAAGTTCGAGCAGCCGACGGCCGAGGGCGGCGTCGACGAGATCCACATCGTCTACAACCGGTTCGTCTCGATGCTCGTCCAGGATCCCGAGACGGTGCGCCTGTTGCCGCTCGAGGTCGTCGAAGGCGTCGAGGAGCCCGAGGCCGAGCACGTCGCGTTGCCGCTCTACGAGTTCGAGCCCGACGCGAACGACGTGCTCGATGCGCTGCTTCCGGTCTACATCGAGAGCCGCATCTTCAACGCCATGCTGCAGTCGGCCGCTGCGAAGCACGCCGCCACCCAGAAGGCGATGAAGTCGGCGAGCGACAACGCCGACAAGCTCATCAAGGACTACACCCGACTGGCGAACAACGCGCGCCAGTCCGAGATCACCCAACAGATTTCCGAGATCGTCGGCGGCGCCGACGCCCTCGTGAAGTAACGAAGAAGCTCCAGGAAGAGGACGAGAGATGGCTACAGCCACCAAGAAGGCCGACACGAAGAAGGATGCGCCCGTGCAGCACGCCAGCGGCGGTCGCGCGACGCAGGCTGCCGGCGGCGTCGGACGCATCGCGCGGGTCACCGGGCCGGTCGTCGACATCGAGTTCCCGCACGACGCGATCCCCGAGATCTACAACGCGCTGCAGACCGAGATCACCCTCGCCGGCGAGACGGTGACGCTGACCCTCGAGGTCGCGCAGCATCTCGGCGACGACCTCGTGCGGGCGATCGCCCTCAAGCCGACCGATGGTCTGGTGCGCGGCCAGGAGGTGCGCGACTCGGGCAACCCGATCTCGGTGCCCGTCGGCGACGTCACCAAGGGCAAGGTGTTCAACGTCATCGGCGAGGTGCTCAACGCAGCCCCCGGAGAGAAGATCGAGATCACCGAGCGCTGGCCGATCCACCGTCGGCCCCCGGCCTTCGACCAGCTCGAGAGCAAGACCCAGCTGTTCGAGACCGGCATCAAGGTCATCGACCTCCTCACGCCGTACGTGCAGGGTGGAAAGATCGGCCTCTTCGGTGGTGCCGGTGTCGGCAAGACCGTTCTCATCCAGGAGATGATCTACCGCGTCGCTGCCAACCACGGTGGTGTGTCGGTGTTCGCCGGTGTCGGTGAGCGCACCCGTGAGGGCAACGACCTCATCCACGAGATGGAGGAGGCGGGCGTCTTCGACAAGACGGCCCTCGTCTTCGGCCAGATGGACGAGCCGCCGGGAACACGTCTGCGTGTTGCGCTGTCGGCGTTGACGATGGCGGAGTACTTCCGCGACGTTCAGAAGCAAGACGTTCTGTTGTTCATCGACAACATCTTCCGCTTCACGCAGGCCGGCTCCGAGGTCTCGACCCTGCTCGGCCGCATGCCGTCCGCGGTGGGCTACCAGCCGAACCTCGCCGACGAGATGGGCATCCTGCAGGAGCGCATCACCTCGACGCGTGGTCACTCGATCACCTCGCTGCAGGCGATCTACGTGCCCGCCGACGACTACACCGACCCGGCACCGGCCACCACGTTCGCGCACCTCGACGCGACGACGGAACTCTCGCGTGAGATCGCAAGCCGCGGCCTCTACCCGGCCGTCGACCCGCTGTCGTCGACCTCCCGCATCCTCGACCCGCGCTACTTGGGTGAAGACCACTACCGCGTCGCGACCGCCGTCAAGGCGATCCTGCAGAAGAATAAGGAGCTCCAGGAGATCATCGCCATCCTCGGTGTCGACGAGCTCTCCGAGGAAGACAAGATCACGGTGTCGCGCGCGCGCCGCATCCAGCAGTTCCTCTCGCAGAACACCTACATGGCGACCAAGTTCACCGGCGTCGAAGGTTCCACCGTTCCGCTCAAGGAGACGGTCGAGTCCTTCGACGCGATCGTCAAGGGCGAGTTCGACCACGTCGCGGAGCAGGCGTTCTTCAACGTCGGCGGCATCGACATGGTCGAAGAGCAGTGGGCGAAGATCCAGAAGCAGAACGGCTGATCATGGCGGAGCCCAAGTCACTGGCTGTCAGCGTCGTCGCGGCCGACCACGAGGTGTGGTCGGGCGAGGCGCGGCAGGTCGTGGCGCGCACGACGATCGGTGAGATCGGCATTCTCGCCGGTCACGAGCCGGTGTTGGGCATTCTCGCCTCGGGCGAGGTGCGGGTGACACTGCTCGACGGCTCGGTCGTGACCGCGAGTGCCGAAGACGGGTTCCTGTCGGTGCAGAATGACAAGGTGACGATCGTCGCCGGCACCGCCAGTCTCGTTTCCTGACACCCGACTCGTCTCCAGTCGTTCTGCCCGGGGGAGGGCGCATGCTCATCGTGATGGCCGGCTTGCCCGGCACCGGCAAGAGCGCCGTCGCGGAAGCCTCGGCGGCGGCGCTCGGTCTGCCCGTGGTGTCGGTCGATCCGATCGAGTCGGCGATCCTCTCCGCGGGGATCCACGCCGACCAGCCGACTGGGCTCGCCGCCTATCTGGTCGCCGAGACGATCGCCGAGGCGGTCATCGCGAGCGTCGGCGGGGTGATCGTCGACGCCGTCAACGCGGTGGAGCCGGCGCGTGAGCAGTGGCTGAAGCTCGCCGCTCGTCGCGGCATCCCGATCCGCTTCGTCGAGGTCGTCTGCTCCGACGAGGGCGTGCACCGTGCCCGCCTCGAAGCCCGGGGGCGCCAGCTCGCCCACATCGCCGAACCCACCTGGCATGCGGTCGAGCAGAGCCTCGACGAGTGGGAGCCGTGGGGCGGCGACTCGGGGGCGGTGCCGCGCATCACTGTCGACTCAGTGCACCCGGTGCCGGTGCTCGTCGAGCAGCTCGTCGCCTTCGTGCGGGCTTAGTGCGCGGGCCTGGTGCTCATCCTCCTTCCGCCGTCCGAGACGAAGCGCCACGGCGGTGACGGTCCGCCGCTCGACCTCGCCACGCTCTCGTTTCCCGAGCTGACGACGGCTCGTCGTCAGGCGCTCGCGGGGCTGAAGGCGCTGTCGCGCAACCTGGCGGCCGCGGCGGGCATGTTGCGGCTCGGCCCGTCGAGTGCGACGGAGGCGGCGCGCAATCGGGTCGTCAACACGTCGCCGACGATGGCGGCGATCGACAGGTACGACGGGGTGCTCTTCGACGAGTTGGATGCCGCGTCGCTTCCCGCGAGTGCGCGCCGTTTCGCCGCCGAGCACGTCGCGATCGGCTCCGCCTTATTCGGGCTGAGCGGCGCGCTCGACCCGATCCCGGGGTACCGCTTGTCGCACGACTCCCGCGTACCCGGTATCAGCCTCGGCAAGATCTGGCGCCCCCCGCTCACGGCGTTGTTCGCCGAGCGGGAGGGCCTCATCCTCGATCTGCGCTCCGAAGGCTACGCCGCACTCGGCCCCGCCCCCGATCGGCGCGACTCGGTGTACGTCCGGGTGGTGAGTGAAGGGGGAGACGGCCGCAAACGAGCGCTCACCCACTTCAACAAGAAGGGGAAGGGCGCCTTCGCCCGCCGGCTGTTGCTCGCCGAGATCGATCATCCCGATGTCGCGTCACTGCTCGGCTGGGCCGCGGCCGAAGGCATTCGTCTCGAGCCCGGCGCACCCGGGGAGCTCGACCTCGTCGTCTAACTCGCGCGCCAGCACTCGGCGAGGTGATCATCGACGAGTCCCGCCGACTGCATGAGGGCGTACATCGTCGTCGGCCCGACGAACCGGAAGCCGAGCCTGCGCAGCGCGGCACTGAGCGCCTCGGACTCGGGCGTAACTGCGGGGATGTCGGCCCAGGTCTGCGGACGGGGACGCTGCTCGGGCGCGAAGCCCCAGATGACCTCGTCGAGGGCGCCCGGGGAGTTTCGCACCAGCTCTGCGGTCACCCGCGCGTTGCCGATCGTGGCGAGCACCTTCGCGCGATTGCGGATGATGCGCTCGTCGGCCATCAGGCGCGCGACGTCGTCATCGTCGTAGGCCGCGATGCGATCGAACTCGAATCCGTGGAACGCCTCCCGGAAGCCCGGTCGCCGGCGCAGGATCGTGATCCACGACAGCCCCGCCTGGAAACCCTCCAGACAGATCTTCTCGAACAGCGGCCGATCGCCGTGCAGCGGGGTTCCCCATTCGTCGTCGTGATACCGGCGGTAGGCGGGATCGACTCCGATCCAGCCGCACCGCGGCTTGCCGTCGTCTCCGACGAGGATCTCGGGTCGGGTCACGCGGCGCCCGCACGCGAGGCGGAACTCCCGGCGCCCGCCTCGGCGAGCCCGGCCTCGACATCGAACAGCGGCACCGCCTCGTAGCCCCGGGGAACCCGATGCTCGATGCCTTCGTGAGCGAGCAACCACGACTTCGTCGGGATGCCCTCACCGCCGCTGTAGCCCGTGATCGTTCCATCGCTGCCGAGCACCCGGTGGCAGGGCACGATGATCGGGACGGGATTCGCCCCGACCGCGCCGCCGACCGCTCGCCCCGCGGTCGCCCGCCCGGTGCCACGGCCGAGGTCGCCGTACGACACGACCTCGCCCCACTCGAGGTCGACGAGCTGCTGCCAGACGGAGCGTTGGAAGGCGGTGCCGGCGAGCTTCACCGGCACGTCGAAGTCGTGACGTCGTCCGGCGAAGTACTGCTCGAGCTGCAGCGCCGCGCGGTCGAGAACCTCGTCGGAGAGCTCCGGGAGGTCGTCATGGGGCAGCGATCCGTCGCGTTCGATCGAGAGAGCGGTCACCGCGGTGCCGTCGCCGACGATCTCGATGCGCCCGATCGGACTGTCGATGCGGCGCAGGGCCGCAGGCGTGGTGGTCATGCGTCGAGCGTAGACGCCGCCCCCGACCGCCAGTCGCGGGAATCGGACATCGTGAACAACAGGAGTCGCCAGCAACCTGAGGAGGACGATCCCTAGGCTGGTCGGATGGAAACGCGCACTCTCGGTACATCGACGCTCGAGGTCTCGGTCGTCGGACTCGGCTGCAACAACCTCGGTCGCCCCGGCACCCTCACCTTCGATCAGGCCGGCACCGACGCCGTCATCCAGGCGGCCCTCGACGCCGGAGTCACCTTCTTCGACACCGCCGACGTCTACGGCGCCGAGTACGGGTTGAGCGAATCGCGACTGGGGGCGGCCCTGGCCGGGCGGCGGGACGAGGCGGTCATCGCGACGAAGTTCGGCCACACCGGAATGAAGAGTCCCCTCGCCGAGGTCGGCCCACCCGGCGGTCGCGCCTACATCCGCGCCGCGGTCGAGGGGTCGCTGCAACGCCTCGGCATTCAGGCGATCGACCTCTACCAACAGCACACCCCTGACCCGAGCGTGCCGATCGCCGAGACCCTCGGCGCGCTCGACGAACTCGTGCGCGAGGGCAAGGTGCGCGCGATCGGCAACTCGAACTTCGACGCCGCCCAGCTCGATGAGGCGGATGCCGAAGCGACCCGCCTCGGCACCGCGCGGTTCATCTCCGCGCAGAACCACTACAACTTGCTCGCCCGCGACGCCGAGAACGACGTGCTGCCGACGGTCGAGCGACTCGGGCTCGGATTCCTGCCGTTCTTCCCGCTCGCCAACGGCCTATTCACCGGCAAGTTCTCCCGCTCGGAGCTGCCCGCCGACACCCGAATCGGCCGCCAACGTCCCGAGGTGCACGAGAACGCGCCCTGGGATGCCATCGAAGCGTTCCAGGCCTTCGCGGCGAAACGGGGGATCGGCATCCTCGAGGCGGCCTTCGGGTGGTTCCTCGCCCGACCGGCGCTGGCGAGCGTCATCGCGGGCGCGACGAAGCCGGAGCAGATCCGCGCGAACGCCGCCGCGGGCAACGGCTGGCGGCCGACATCCACCGACCTCGCGGAGATCGACGCGTTCTTCGCCGGATAGCCCCGGTCAGGGGTTGAGCACGGCGGCACCGATCACCGGGGAGAAGCCGAAGAACACCGGCGTGGAGCGCCGTCCAGAACGGCCCGAACACGACGTTCGGGGGAGTCCGGGCCACCGTGTCGGCGTCGACGTTACGTGGCGCAGGTTCTCGGGGGTGCGGGGTTGACACGCTCAGTGTCCGACGAGTGGGCCCATGACGCGGGCGATCACCGAGCGCCGCCCCGTGATGCGCTCCTCGACGTCGGCGGCCGACATCGCCAGCATCCCGGCGTTCGCGCCGAGGAAGCGCAGCGGTTCGGGCTCCCAGTCGGGCGACCGGTGGTTCACCCAGGCCAGGCGCGCGAGGTCGGTGTCGGTGCCGGTGATCAGATCGGCGAGGGTGCGACCGGCGAGGTTGGTCGTCGACACGCCGTCGCCCACGTACCCGCCGGCCCGTCCGATCCGGGTGGCGGGGTCGTAGGTCACCGCGGCGTGCCAGTCGCGCGGTACGCCGAGTGGCCCGCCCCAGCGGTGGGTCACGGCGGCGTCGGCAGTCGACGGGAACAGGTCGACGAGGGTGCGCCTCAGGTGCTCGAACACGCGCGGCACCCGGTCATAGGCGGGCCGGATCGCGCTGCCCCAGTGGTACCGCGCGCCACGTCCGCCGAACGCGAACCGGTTGTCGGCGGTGCGCTGGCCGTAGACGAGCAGGTGCCGGTAGTCGGTGAAGGTCTGCCCGTGGGCGATCCCGACCTCGTCCCAGAACTCGGGCGGCAGCGGTTCGGTGGCGATCATCAGCGAGTACAGGGGCAGGATGCGGCGGCGCGTCGCGGGGAACGTGGCGGTGTACCCCTCGGTCGCCACGACGATCCTCTCGGCCGACACCACCCCCCGTGTCGCCTGCACCCGCCCGGTCGACACCGCGGTCACCTCGGTCTGCTCGAGGATGCGCACGCCCCGCGCCTCGAGCGCCGCGGCGAGACCTCGAACGAGCTTCGCGGGGTGCAGGCGGGCGCAGTGGCGGTCGAGGCTCGCCCCGAGCGCGCCGGCCGCGTGTACCTCGCCGGCATCCAGCCATTCGATCTCGTCGACGCCGTACCGCTCGGCCTCGGCGATCTCGGCGAGCGCAGCCCGCTTCTGCACCTCGGATCGGGCGTAGGCGATCGTTCCCCCGGACGCGAAGTCGCAGTCGATGCCGAGTGCGGCAGTGACCCGGCCCACTTCGGCGACGGTGCCGATCATCGCCCGGCGCATGTCGAGGGCCGCGGCCCGGCCGTGGGCGCGTTCGAGCGACCCGGTCGATCGCGGGAACAGGGCGCTGCACCACCCGCCGTTGCGCCCGGACGCTCCGAACCCGGCGATCTCCTTCTCGAGCACCACGATCCGCAACGCGGGATCGCGCTCGTGCAGGTACCACGCGGTCCACAACCCGGTGAGTCCGCCGCCGATGATCGCCACATCCGCTTCGGTGTCGGCGTCGAGCCCGGCCCGCGGCGTCAGATCGCCCGCCGTCCCGTGCCAGAAGCTCAACCCGGCATAGAGGGTTCTATCGCCCACGGGAACCCCGCGCGCGGGGGTCATTTGCGTCATAGAGGGCTCTATGGCGAGAATTCAGAGTCGCGTCCACGCTTCGGTGAGCACGCTGCGGAGGATGGATTCGATCTCGTCGAACTCCGGTTCGCCGATCGTCAGCGGCGGGGCGAGTTGGATGACGGGGTCGCCGCGGTCGTCGGCGCGACAGTAGAGGCCGGCGTCGAAGAGGGCCTTCGACAGGAAGCCGCGCAGCAGCCGCTCCGACTCGGCGTCGTCGAAAGTCTCTTTCGTGGTCTTGTCCTTCACGAGTTCGATGCCGAAGAAGTACCCGTCACCGCGGACGTCGCCCACGATCGGCAGATCCTTGAGCCGCTCGAGCGTCGAGCGGAACACCGGAGAGAGGGTGCGGACCCGTTCGTTGAGGCCTTCTTCTTCGAAGATGTCGAGGTTCTCCAGCGCGACCGCGGCCGAGACCGGGTGACCGCCGAAGGTGTAGCCGTGGTAGAACGCGGTCGTGCCGTGCCGGAAGGGCTCGTACACTTTGTCGGACACGATGGTCGCACCCAGCGGCGAGTAGCCCGAGGTGAGGCCTTTGGCACAGGTGATCATGTCGGGCACGTAGCCGTAGGCATCGCAGGCGAACATGTGCCCGATGCGGCCGAATGCGCAGATGACCTCGTCGGAGACGAGCAGCACGTCGTATTGGTCGCAGATCTCGCGCACCCGCTGGAAATACCCGGGCGGAGGCGGGAAGCAGCCTCCCGAGTTCTGCACCGGTTCCAGGAACACGGCGGCGACCGTCTCGGGCCCTTCGAACAGGATCATCTCCTCGATGCGGTTCGCCGCCCACATCCCGAACTCCTGCTCGGTCGCACCGGTGAAGCCCATCTCGTCGGCGCGGTAGAAGTTCGTGTTCGGCACGCGGAACCCGCCGGGGGTGACGGGCTCGAACATCTCCTTCATCGCCGGGATGCCGGTGATCGCCAGAGCCCCCTGCGGGGTGCCGTGATAGGCGATCGCCCGCGAGATGACCTTGTGCTTCGTCGGGCGACCCTGCAACTTCCAGTAGTACTTCGCCAGCTTGAACGCGGTCTCGACCGCCTCGCCGCCGCCGGTGGAGAAGAACACCCGATTCAGATCGCCCGGCGCATAGTCGGCCAGCCGGTCGGCGAGTTCGATCGCGTTCGGGTGCGCGTACGACCAGATCGGGAAGAACGCCAGCTCCTCCGCCTGCTTCGCGGCAGCCGCAGCCAACCGCTTCCGGCCATGCCCCGCATTCACCACGAACAACCCGGAGAGCCCGTCGAAGTACTTCTTGCCCGTGGAGTCCCAGATGTGATGCCCATCACCCTTGACGATGATCGGCACCCCATTCGCCTCAGCCGCCGACTGCCGGCTGAAGTGCATCCACAGGTGGTCCTTCGCTTTCTGCTGAAGATCCGCCTCGTCGAGGGCGGCGGGAACGGTCGTCGGTGTGGTCATCGGGTACCCCAGTTATAGAACTGCTTCTGCAGTTTCAGATAGACGAACGTCTCGGTCGAGGCGACGCCCTGGATGGCTCGGATGCGGTGGTTGAGCAGTTCGATGAGGTCCTCATCGCTCTCGCAGACCACCTCGGCGAGAATGTCGAAACTTCCTGCCGTGAGCACGACGTAGTCGACGGCGGGGATGGCGCCGAGCGCCTCGGCGACCCGGGTCGTGTCGCCGGTCACCCGGATGCCGATCATCGCCTGGCGGTAGAAGCCGAGCTGCATCGGGTCGGTCACCGCGACGACTTGCATGACGCCTGCATCCGTCAGCTTCTGCACCCGCTGACGCACGGCCGCCTCCGACAGCCCGACGGCCTTGCCGATCTCGGCATAGGAGCGTCGGCCGTCCTCCTGGAGCTGCTCGATGATGCCCTTCGACACCTCATCGAGCGCTACCGCCTTCGAGCGCGCCATGGGTCGATCTTGACAGCCGCGGGATGCCCCCGCAAGCGAATCCGCAACCTGGCGGGCTCTGGAGTGACGAAATCGCCAGTTTTGACAGAATCGGACGCGAAGTAGGGTGGGCGCATGGCTGATCGCACCCTGCGCAACTTCATCAACGGTGAGTACGTCGACGCGAAAGGCGACGACTCATTCGCCGTCGTCGACCCGGCGACCGAAGACTCATACGCAACCTCTCCGGTATCAGGAAAGGCCGATGTGGATGCCGCCTACGCGGCCGCGGCCGCCGCATTCGAAGTGTGGGGGGAGTCAACTCCGGCCGAACGGCAGATCGCCCTCTTCCGCATCGCCGACGCGATGGAGCAGCGAGCCGACGACTTCGCCGACCTCGAATCCCAAGACACCGGCAAGCCACGCACGGCCCTCGTCGACGACGAGATCATGCTCTCCGTCGACCAGATCCGCTTCTTCGCCGGCGCCGCCCGCAACCTCGAGGGCCGCGCGACCGCCGAGTACATGAAAGACCACACGTCTTCGATCCGGCGGGAGCCGATCGGCGTCATCGGCCAGGTCACGCCGTGGAATTACCCGCTCAACATGGCCGTCTGGAAGTTCGCGCCCGCGATCGCCGCCGGAAACACGAGCGTGCTCAAACCCTCCGACACCACCCCGCAGTCGACGCTGCTGCTCGCCGAGATCGCCGCCGAATTCCTGCCGAAAGGAGTGTTCAACGTCATCACCGGCGACCGCACCACCGGCGGTCTGATGGTCGATCACAAGACCCCGCAGATGGTGTCGATCACCGGCTCGGTGCGCGCCGGCATGGAGGTCGCCCAAGCGGCCTCCGCCGACCTCAAGCGGGTGCACCTCGAACTCGGCGGCAAAGCACCCGTCGTCGTCTTCCCGGATGCCGATATGGCCAAGGCGGCCGAAGGCATCGCGATCGCCGGCTACTTCAACGCCGGCCAGGACTGCACCGCCGCGACCCGGGTGCTCGTGCACACACACGCTCACGACACCTTCCTCGCGGCGCTGACCGACTACGTCGCAGACAACGTCACCACCGGCGACCCGAAAGACCCCGACACCTTCTACGGGCCCGTCAACAACCAGAATCAGCTCGACCGGGTGATGGGCATGATCGGCGAGCTGCCGAAGCACGCCTCCATCGTCACCGGCGGCACCCGCAAGGAGGGCAAGGGCTACTTCATCGAGCCCACCATCGTCGACCACCTCACGCAGAGTGACGACGCCATCCAGACCGAGTTCTTCGGCCCCGTCATCACGATGCAGACCTTCAGCGACGAAGCCGAAGCGATCACTTGGGCCAACGGTGTGCAGTACGGGCTCTCGTCGAGTGTCTGGACCGCCGACCACGGCCGCGCCATGCGGTTTGCCAAGCATCTCGACTTCGGCTGCGTGTGGATCAACACCCACATTCCCCTTGTCGCCGAGATGCCGCACGGCGGCTTCAAGCACTCCGGCTACGGCAAGGATCTGTCGATGTACGGGTTCGAGGACTACACGCGCATCAAGCACGTCATGTCGTACATCGGCTCGTAACTCGGGGCGCGCGCGACGGGCGATCGTGCCGTCGAGCCGAGAGAGCGGGGACCCCTACCCCGATCGACTCGACGACACGATCGCCCGCCACGCGCGGGGTGACTGCTCATGTGCGGCGATGCGGGGCTCGATGCGTCGGTGTCGGGGTGGAGGATAGGGGAGTGGAGCCCGATCTCGACGACACCGTTCGCGCGGTGCCGCGACCCCCGGTGGTGCCGCCCGGGGTAGATCTCGACGACACCGTCGCGCGAGGCTCGGTGGCGGTGCCGGAGGGGCCACCCGCTCTGGTCGAGCCGCCGGTTCCTGTCTCGCGACCGCTTCCCGTCATCGTCGAATCGCCCGTCTCCACCGTCGTGCCCCCGGCGTCGGCCCCGGAACCGCCCCCGCCGCATCGGGTGGTCTTCGCCGATGGCACAGAAGTGGCGCTCGACGTGACCCTATATGTGGGACGCGCGCCGAGCGCCCCACGCATCCATGCCGGACCTCAGCCGCGGCTGGTGACGCTGCCGTCGCCCGGCAGGGAATTGTCAGCCACCCATCTGGAGCTGAAAGTGGTCGGGGGAGCGGTGGTCGCCAGCGACATGCGCTCCACCAACGGCACCGTCGTGCAGCTCCCGGGCGCCGCGCCCCGAACGCTCATCCGCGGGGAATCGGCGGTCGTCGTGCCGGGCACCCGCATCGACCTGGGCGACGGTGCGGTGCTCGACATCCTGCCGCCACGAAAGACGGGCAAGCCGTGAGCAGTGTCGGCCGGGACCGTTCCGGATACCGGCTCACCGTGCCCGGAAAGCGCCGCGGGTTCGTGCTCGACTGGGCCGGCCGCAGCGACGTCGGTCGCAAGCGCCAGGTGAACGAAGACAGCGTGCTCGTCGGACCTCCCGTCTTCGCCGTCGCCGACGGCATGGGTGGTCACGCCGCCGGCGACCGCGCGAGCGCCGCCGTCATCGAACGGCTCGCCGCGCTCGCCGCGAACGCCGATCACGGCTACCTCGACATCGCGCGTCTCGACGGCGCCCTGACCGCCGCCGCCGACGACATCGACGAGATCGCAGCTCACATTCCGATCGGCGCCGGCACGACGGTCACCGGCGTGATTCTGGCGATGGTCGACGGCGAGCCGCACTTCGCCGTCTTCAACATCGGCGACAGCCGGGTCTACCTGCTCGTCGACGACGAGTTCGCGCGGATCACCCGTGACCACTCGGTGGTGCAGGAGATGGTGGATGCCGGACTGATCGACGAACTCCAAGCCGAAGACCATCCCGAGAGCAATGTCATCACGCGCGCCGTCGGATTCCGCGAAAGCCCGCGACCTGATCTGTGGATGCTGCCGATGCGACCGGGGATGCGTCTGCTGCTGTGTTCCGACGGACTCACGAAAGAAGTCGACGACCGGCGGATCCGCCGATACCTCACCGATGGCGGCTCGGCGGCGGAGACGGCCGACGATCTCATGGATGCCGCCCTCGCCGCGGGAGGGCGCGACAACGTCACGGTCGTCGTGATCGACGTCGCGGCTCCGGTCCCACGGCCCGGTCGTGAGTCCGCGGGCACCCTCCCCCATTCCGGGGGAACCGCGTCCTGATCGACGGATCCTCAGGCGCGGTCTGCCTAGAATGGGGCAACCCGAGGCATGGAGGGGGGTCTTCATGGCCAGGCGTCTGCCGTCCCAGCCTCCCGTGCTGCCCGGATTCTCCTACGTGCACATCCTCGGATCGGGCGGATTCGCCGACGTCTTCCTCTACGAACAGAACATGCCGCGTCGGCAGGTCGCCGTCAAGGTCATGTTGAGCGAAGTGGTCAACGATCAGGTGCGCCAGATGTTCCAGGCCGAAGCGAACCTCATGGCACAGCTCTCGGCGCATCCGTCGATCCTCACCGTCTACGAGGCCAGCGTGTCGAGCGACGGCCGCCCCTACCTGGTGATGGAGCTCTGCTCCTCGAGTCTCTCCGAGCGATACCGGCGCGAACGCCTTCCCGTTCCCGAGGTGCTGCGCACGGCGGTCAAGATCGGCAGCGCGATCGAAACGGCGCACCGCGCGGGCGTGCTGCACCGTGACATCAAGCCGTCCAACATCTTGACGACCGCGTACGGGCACCCGGTGCTCTCCGACTTCGGCATCGCCTCGACCCTCACCACCCAGCGCGAAGAAGACTCCGTCGGGCTCTCCATCCCCTGGTCGGCACCCGAGGTGCTGCTCGACGAGACCGCCGGCACCGTCGCCAGCGAGGTATGGGCGCTCGCCGCGACCGTCTACTCGCTGCTGGCCGGGCGGTCGCCGTTCGAGGATCCGGAAGGGTCCAACAGCAGCAGTGACCTCATGTCACGCATCGCCCGCGCCAAGCCGCAACCGATCGGACGCAGCGACGTGCCGGCCAGCCTCGAAGCCCTCCTGAAGCGGGCGATGTCGCGACGTCCCGAGGCGCGACCGGCGAGCGTCATCGAGTTCGTGCGAGAACTGCAAGCCATCGAGGCCGAACTCGGGGTGCCGCAGACCGCGCTCGAGATCGCGATGGACGAGTGGGCCCTCGGCACGGTCGCCGACTTGAAAGACCGCACGCTGTTGCGACCCGTTGCCGGGGCCCGCAACTCGCCGACGTCGCGACGTCGGCGACGTCGCCCTTCCGGACTCGATGATTACCAGCCGGTCGGCACCGTGCGCGAGGCGACGCCGCTGCCGCGACGGTTCTCACACAGTCGGCCCTCCGCGCCGCCACGCGGACTTCAGGCCATCACCTGGCTGCTCATCGCCTCCGCGGTGCTCGTGATCGGGCTCGGGGCCACCGCACTCGTCGTCCTGTTGCGCGCCTCCGCCGACGAGGGCATCCCGGTCGTCAGCGACATCACGGCCGCGCGGAGCGACGGCAGCGTCGAGTTCGCCTGGCCCGACCCGGGCATCGCAGAGGGCGACCTCTACGAGATCGAGGTGAGGGGGATCCGCACCGCCACGCAGTCGCAGCCGCGCTTCGTGGTCGACACCGCGCCCGGCGAGACCGTGTGCCTCGCCGTCACCGTCAACCGCCAAGGCAAGACCGGCGCGCAGAGTGCGGCGAAGTGCGTCGACGTTCCGGATGAGTGACGCATGAGCATCCGCACCTGGGTGGCCGGCCACCGTTCGCTCGTCGCCACCGCGACGTCGGGCACCGTCGTCGCCGCGCTCGTCGCAGGGCTGGCGATCACGTCGACCGGGTACACCGCACAGAAGCTCGACCTCGGCGACGGGGCCGTCTGGGTTGCGAACGGCACGCTGCAGACGGTCGGTCGGGCCAATCCCGAGGTGCTCGAGCTCAACACCGTGCTAAGGGCGGGCAGCGTCGATCTCGAAGTCGTGCAGCAAGGCACGGTCGTGCTCGTCGTCGATCATGCCAACGCCACCGTGCAAGTCGTCGACCCGGCGGAATCCACCCTCGGCGAGGCGATCGCGCTGCCGCCCGACGACCCGCGGGTCTTCCTCGCCGGCGACCGGGTCGTCATCCACGCGGCAGGCACGGGCGAACTCTGGATCGTGCCCTTCGGTGAACTCGGCGAGTTCGATGCTGCGCAGCCCTCGTCGCTGATCCTCGGACTCGACTCTGTGGTGAGCGTGGCGCCCAACGGAACGCTGTTCGCCTACTCGGCCGAGGTCGCCGAGGTGTTCCGGGTCGACGCGACTCGCACCGACGTCGTCGAGGAGCGCTGGTCGACCGGTCTCGGCGACATCGACGACGTGCAACTCACCTCCGTCGGCGGCGACTGGGCGGTGCTGGATGTCGACGGCCGGCGTCTCGCCCTCGAGAGCGGAATCGTCGACCTCGCCGGTGTGGTCGAGCCGGGCGAGGAACTCGCGGCCCAGGAGCCGGCCGACGCCGGAGCCCGGGTGCTCGTCGGCACCGAGACCGGCGTGCTGGGTGTGCCCCTCAGCGGCGCTGACCCCGTTCCCCTCGTCACCGGCGAGTCGGGCGCGCCGGCCGCGCCCTTCACCCGCGCCGGCTGCGAGTATGCCGCGTGGGCGGCGGGGGCCGCCTGGCGCTACTGCGGCGACTCCGGCGACGGGACGCGGTTCGAACTCGCCGGAGTGGCGACGGGCGAGCTCGACTTCGCCGCGAACATCGACTCCGTCGTGCTCAACGACCGCCGACGCGGGGCGACGTGGGCGATCCAGGACGAAGCCCAGTTGATCGACAACTGGGACGACCTTCTCGTCGAAGACCCCGAGGTGCAGCCGGAGGAGAACGACGAGAACATCCCGCCGACCGTCGACGAGGAGCAGCAGCCTCCCGTCGCGGTCGACGACGAGTTCGGGGCGCGCCCGGGACGGGCGACCGTGCTGCCGGTGCTGCTCAACGACTACGACCCGAACGGCGACGTGCTCGTGATCGCGCACGTCGACCCGATCCCCGAGACGGTGGGCCGCGTCGACCTGGTGACGCGCAATCAGCAGCTCCAGCTCACGCTCGAGCCGGGTGCCTCGGGCACCGTGTCGTTCCGCTATGCGATCACCGACGGCCGCGGTGGCACCGCGACGGCGATGGTCACGGTCGCCATCCGGTCCGACGACGAGAACTCCCCGCCGCAGCAGATGCGGTCGACGCGTGCCGATGTCGCCGCCGGCGGCCGGGTCAGCACGAACGTGCTGGGCGACTGGGTCGACCCTGACGGGGATCCGTTCTATCTGGTGTCGGCGACGACCCCCGCCCCCGACCAGGTGAGCCACACGCCCGGCGGCGTCGTGGTCTTCTCCGACTCCGGCGAAGGGGGAGACCTCAAGTCGGTCACTCTTGTCGTCACCGACGGAGTCGCGCAGTCCACGGGAAACGTCACGGTGCATGTGAGCCCCGTCGGGCAGCTGCCGATCGTCGTGGAGCCGTGGGTCGCGCTGGCGACCGCTGGGCAGGAGATCACCATCCGCCCGATGCCCCACGTGCGCGGCGGCAACGGCCCGGTGCGCCTCAACGCGGTTCCGGAGCGCGCCGGGTCGCGCATCGAACCCAGTTTCGAAGCCGGCACCTTCACGTTCGTCAGCGACGAGGTGCGCACCCACTACGTCGAGTTCACGGTCACCGACGGCGACCAGACGGAAACCGGCTTGGTACGCATCGACGTGGCGGCGCCGCCGGATGCCAACACGCGCCCGATCACGGTGCCGCGCACCGTCTTCATCACCACCCTGTCCAGCGACATCGTCGACCCGACGACCACCGACATCGATCCGGCGGGCGGCGTGCTCGTCGTCACGGGCGTCACCAACCCGGCCGCGGCCCAGGGCGTGCGCGCCGAGGTGCTCGACCAGCGCCAGGTGCGCATCACGCTCACCGCGCCGCTCGAGGGCCGCAGCGTCACCGTCAACTACCGCATCAGCAACGGCCTCGCCGACGCCGAAGGAACGATCAACGTCGTCGAGATCCCGGAACCGGCGCAGGTGCAGCCGCCCATCGCGGTCGACGACACGGCGACCGTGCGGGTCGGTGACGTCGTCGATATCCGGGTGCTCGACAACGACGAGCAGCCGGAGGGCAAGCCGCTGACCCTGGTGCCGGAACTGGCCGAGGACGTGCCCGACGGCGCGGGTCTGCTGTTCGCGTCGGGCGATCGGCTGCGCTACCTCGCGCCGCAGACCGCGGGCGACTACGTCGCGGTGTACAGCGTCGAATCCGAGGGTCAACGCGCAGAGGCCCGGGTGACGATCTCCGTCCGCGAAGAGAATGAGGCGACGAACAGTCCGCCCGTGCCGGCCCGCGTGACGGCCCGCGTGCTCGCGGGCGAGACCGTCCGCATCCAGATCCCGCTCACCGGGGTCGATCCCGACGGCGACTCGGTGCAGCTCATCGGCATCACCAGCAACCCTGAGAAAGGTGCCGTACTGAGCACGGGGCCGACGTACATCGAGTTCGAGGCGGGGGAGTACTCCTCGGGCACCGACGAGTTCACCTATGCACTCGTGGACGGGCTCGGCGCGCGCGCCGAGGGAACAGTGCGGGTGGGGATCAGCCCCCGCCTCGACGGGGCACGCAACCCCGTTGCGAACGAAGACATCGTCGCGGTGCGACCCGACCGCACGGTGAGTGTGCAGGTGCTCGCGAATGACTCGGATCCCGACGGCAGCCCGTTGCGGGTCGTCGCCGTGACGCCGAACACCGACGATGGCACGACGGCCACGATCGTCGACGACACGATCGTCGACATCACGCCGCCGAGCGAGCCCGGGCGGTACGCCGTTCGATACACGATCCAGAACGAGTACGGTGGCACGTCCGAGACCTTCGTCACCGTCACCGTCGACCCCGATGCGCCGCTGTCGTACCCGATCGCGCAAGACACTGTTCTCACCGCAAGCGACGTCGTGGATCGCACGATCGTCGATGTCGACGTGCTCGACAATGTGTTCTTCGCCGACGGCGACGTCGCAGACCTCGGCCTGGCGCTGCTACCCGGATTCGCGACGACCGCCGAACTGCTCTCCGACAAGCGCATCCGGGTGCGGATCGGCGACGCCAGCCAGATCATCCCGTTCTCGATCTCGCATCCCGACGACGACTCGATCCGCTCGTTCGCCTTCGTCTGGGTGCCCGGCTACTCCGACGCGCTGCCGCAGCTCGACCGCACCGCGCCCCTGCTCTCGGTGGCGAGCGAAGACACCCTGACGATCGATCTCAACGACTACGTGATCACGTTGGGCGGGCAGGGAGTGCGGCTCACCGACTCGAGCACGGTGCGGGCGACCCACTCGAACGGCGACGATCTGGTCGTGGATGACGACACCCTCGTCTACACCTCGGCCGATCTCTACTTCGGTCCGGCGTCGATCACCTTCGAAGTCACCGACGGTGCGAGCGCCGACGACCCCGACGGCCGGCGCGCGATCCTGACGCTGCCGATCGAGGTCGAGTCTCGGGACAATCAGCCACCCGTCTTCATCGGGGGAGTCATCGATTTCGAGCCCGGGCAGGAGAAGGAGCTTGACCTCGTGCGGCTGACCAACTACCCGTACGACGACATCGACGAGCTGGCCTATTCGGTGGTCGGGCCGCTCCCTGAGGGCTTCAGTGTCGAGCTCAACGATCAGCGTCTGCTGCTGCGCGCGGCGCCGAACGTGGCCAAGGGCACGACGACGAGTGTGACGCTGACGGTGCGCGACGATCTCAACGAGGGGCGCGCGGGCCGGATCGTGCTCAACGTCGTGCCGTCGACCCTTCCTCTGGCGAAGCCGGTCGCCGACACCGCGGTGACGCCCCGCGGCAGCTCGACGACGATCGACGTGCTCACCAATGACGAAGCCAACAACCCGTTCCCGGCCGTGCCGCTGGAGGTCGTCGACATCCGCGGCCTCGACGGCGCCTCGCTCCCGGAGGGGGTGAGCATCGTGCCGAGCGCCGACCGTTCCCGACTGACCGTCACGGTGAGCGCCGCCGCGGTGCCGGCAGATACGAGCCTGCAGTACCAGGTGGCGGATGCCACCGAGGATCCCGACCGTTACGTGTGGGGCACCGTCACGATCTCGGTGCAAGACGTTCCCGATCCGGTCACCGGCGTCACCGTCACCGAGTTCGGCGACCGGTTGCTCAAGGCGGCATGGTCGCCCGGCCCGTTCAACAACTCGCCGATCGAGAGCTACGAGGTGACGATGACCTCGGTTGCGAGCGGCGACGTCTTGTCGGTGACCACGTGCACGTCGAGCGTCAACTGTGCGCTGACCACCCCGGGCAACGGGCCCGCGCATGCGGTTCGGCTCTCGGTCGTCGCGGTCAACGCGATCGGGCCGTCGGCGCCCGCTTCACTCGCCGGCACGATCTGGTCGGACATCATCCCGCCGCCCCCGAACGGGCTGGACTACACCCCGCTCGACCAGGGGCTGCGGGTGATCTGGAAGAAGCCGGCCGACGCCGGGGGAAGCGCGATCGAGGAGTACGTCGTGACGGTGGGAGACGCCGTCCGCGTCGTCGCCGTCAACCCGGGCGATCCGGTCGGAACGTTCTACTCCACCAATGTGACGTCGGGGTCGATCGGCAACGGCACCGCCGTCGGCTACTCGGTCAGCGCGCGAAACAGCGCGCCGAACTCGCTGGCGACGTGGAACCAGGCGACCGGCGTCGGCGTCCCGGCCGGCCCGCCGACCCTGGTCGGCCCGGGAGTGTCGGCCTCGGCGTCGCTCACCGACGGCTCGACGGCGAGCGCCTCGTGGGCTGGAGTCTTCGGCCCGAACGGCGCGCCGATCGTGAAGTACTACGCGCTCATCAAGGCCGGCGATGCCGCGCCGACCTGTACGGTGTCAGGCGTCGAGAACGGCTCGCCCAGCGTCTCTCCGCCGGACGGTAGCCAGCATCTGGTCGCCGGCACGACGAGTACCGGTTTCTCCGGCCTCGCCGCCAACCAGACCTACACAATCTGGGTTTTCGCGTACAACGGGCAAGGGTGCACGGCGGCCCCTCCCGTGCAGGTGACCCCGCGCTCCGCGCCCGGACAGGTGACGTCGATCACGGCGCAGATCGTCGAGAACGGCGACGGGGGCGAGTTCTACGACGCTCGCCTGACCGGCTACGAGATCGCGAGCGGCTCCACCGACGCCGACCTGTTCATGTACCGCTTCACCGCCGGTGCCGAGGGGAGCGAGAGCGGCGTCGTGCCGGTCGGCACCTTCTTGACCGCCGGCGGAACCCAGTACGGCAACTCGGTGACCGTGCAGGTCAAGGCGTGCCGGGCCTACCCCGAAGCCACCCTGTGCAGCACGGCCTGGTCGCCGGACTTCGCGCTCGGGATGCCGGTGCACAACGCGACGCCCGGCGACCTCGAGTTCGATGCGGACCTGTTCGGTGGGGCCTGGACCTGGACGTCCATTCCCGGACCCGGGTACGAGGCGGTCGCCTACCGCTGCGACAACACGGATGACGCGGCCGGCTGGCTCCCCATGCCGGAGGTCGGCACCTGCGAGACCGGAATGCCCAAACGTGATCTGCGTGTGCAGATCACCGCGAACGGCGGCGCGACCTATGTTCGAAACTACTCATCCTTCGACTACTGACCCCCCGACGACTAGCGCAGCCCCGGAAGGACCACCATGAGCATGACCCCCGAGCAGGCCTCCGCGTTCCAGGAGACCTTCGGCCGCATCGTGGCCAACGTCGAACAGGTGCTCCTGGGCAAGACGTTCGTCATCCGTCTCGGGCTCGTCGCGCTGTTCAGTGAAGGTCACCTGCTGCTCGAGGACTACCCGGGCACCGGCAAGACGTCGATGGCTCGAGCGATCGCGCAGAGCGTGGCGGGGACGAGCAGCCGCATCCAGTTCACGCCCGACCTGCTGCCCGGTGATATCACCGGGGTCAGTGTGTACGACCAGAAGACGCAGACCTTCGAGTTCCACCGTGGGCCGGTGTTCGCGAACGTCGTTCTGGCGGATGAGATCAACCGCGCTTCCCCGAAGACCCAGGCCGCGCTGCTGGAAGTCATGGAGGAAGGCCACGTCACGGTCGACGGCGAGACCCATGAGGCCGGGAGTCCGTTCATGGTCATCGCGACGCAGAACCCGATCGAGCAGGCGGGCACTTATCGGTTGCCCGAGGCCCAGCTCGACCGCTTCCTGCTGAAGGCGTCCATCGGGTACCCCGACCACGCCTCCACGCTGCGCATCCTCGAGGGCTCCGACGTCAAGGCTCACGATCTCGTGCTTCAGCCGATCGTAACGGCGGATGCCGTGCTCGAGATGGCGCAACAGGCGCGTCACGTGCACGTCGACCCGAGCGTCAACGACTACGTGTCACGGCTGGTCGAGGCGACCCGGTCGGCGACGGAGGTTCGCCTCGGGGCGAGCGTGCGCGGCGCACTCGCCCTCATCCGCAGCGCCAAGACCCTCGCCGCCGCGAGTGGTCGTCACTACGTGATCCCCGACGACGTGAAGTCGCTGGCGGAGCCCGTGCTGGCCCATCGTCTTCTGCTCGACCCCGAGGCGGAGTTCGACGGCGTCACGACCTCGGGGATCATCGGTCAGTTGCTTCTCGAGACCCCGCCGCCGAGCGACCGGCAGGCCGTGTGAGCAGTCCCCGCTCCGCGTCGCACCCTCCGGGCGGTCCCGCCGGGCTGACGAACGCCCGCACCCGGATCGTCGGTGCCCGCACGGGTGCCCTCGCCGATCTCGTCGTCGCGGCGGTTCGCATCGTCACGCTCACCGGATCGGCGATGGGTCGGGTCGGTACCCGGGTCGCGACCGTCGTCACCCCGCTGGGCTGGGTGCTGCTGGCGCTGGTTCCAGTGGCGTTCGCAACCGGGTACGGTCTCGGCTGGGTCGAACTCGTGGTCGTCGCGTGGGCGGGAGCGGTACTCGCCGTCATCGCCGTGCTCTACCTCATCGGCCGCTCGCCCTTCGAGGTGGGGCTCGACCTGCCGCATCGCCGAGTGGTCGTCGGCGAACCTGCCCGCGGCGCCGTGACTCTGCGCAACCCGACTGGGCGACGCGTGCTCGGGGTGACCGTCGAGATCCCGGTGGGCGTCGGGCTGGCAGAACTCGCCATGCCGAGCCTCAAACCGGGGGCGTCGTTCACCAACGCGTTCGCCATCCCGACGTTGCGACGTGGCGTCATCCCGGTCGGCCCGGTTCGCACGGTGCGCGCCGACCCGATCGGGCTGGTGCGCCGCGAGTTGATCTGGACGCAGGCCGACGACCTCATCGTGCATCCGCGCACCATCGGCATCCCGTCGACGAGCACCGGCCTCATCCGTGACCTCGAGGGCACCCCCACCCGCGACCTCACTTCGAGCGACGTGGCCTTCCACGCCCTGCGGGAATACCAGCCGGGCGACGAACGCCGCTACATCCACTGGAAGTCGTCGGCGAAGACCGGCACCTACATGGTGCGCCAGTTCGAGCAGACGCGACGGAGTCACTTGGTCGTCGCCCTGTCGCTCGCGACCTCCGACTATGCGACCGAAGACGAGTTCGAGCTCGCGGTGAGCGTCGCGGGGTCGCTCGGGGTGCGGGCCATCCGCGACGGGCGCACGGTGTCGGTCGTGGTGAGCACCGTGACGCCGGAGTTCGCCAAACGGAAGACCTACGCGGTGCGTCCCCTCGCCACCCACGTGCCGACGCGGCTGCTCGACGACCTCGCGGTCGTCCAGGCGGAATCGGCCGCCCTGGGAATCCGGGATGTCGGACGCATCGCTGCCGAGAAAAACATCGGCATCTCGGTGGCGTTCCTCGTCTGCGGGTCGCTCGTCACGGCCGGTGAGCTGCGCGCGGCATCCCGGGCGTTCCCGGTCGACGTCGCCGTCGTCGCGATCGTCTGCGACCCGGACGCGATTCCCGGCTTCCGGCGGGTTGCCGACCTCAGCGTTTTGACGATCGGCTATCTGGAAGATCTGCGGATCGCGCTCGCCCGATCGGTGGCGGTCGCATGAGGCCGGCTCGCAGCGCCGCGTCGATCACGGTCGACGTCGCGCTCGTGTGGGTGATGACGGGTGTCGCCGCAGCGGCGTTCTGGCCGGTCTATCGCGACCCCTGGTACCTCGTCGTCGCCGCCGGTGCGGTTGTCGCGGCGACCGCGGTGGCGCTCCTCGGCGCCCGCTTCCGGTGGCCGTCGTTCGCCGTGCTCCTCGTGGCCTTCGCGGTGTTCCTGCTCGCGGGTGTGCCGCTCGCCGTGCCCGGTCGCGCGATCGCCGGGGTGCTGCCGAGCTGGGGCGGCATCCTCGACCTGCTCTCCGGCGTGGCGTATGGCTGGAAGCAGTTGTTGACCATCACCCTGCCGGTCGGGGACTACCAGGCGCTGCTGGTTCCCGCCTACCTCCTGCTGTTCGCCGCGGCGCTCACGTCGGTCACGATCGCGGCGCGTGCTCGCTATCCGGAGCTCGCCGTGATTCCGCCCGTCGTCGCGTTCCTGATCGCGATCGCCTTCGGCCCCGACGAGGTGCCCTGGCCGGTGCCCCTCGCGATCGGAATGCTCGTCACCGCGCTGGTCTTCCTGGTCTGGCACCGGTGGCGTCGACGGCGTGCGGCGATCCGCACCCTGGCGCGCGCGACACCGGATGCCGAGGGGCGCCCGCTCGAGACGGCCGGCGGTGCGGCGCTCGGCCTGCGCACGGTCATCGCGGGTGGTCTCATCTTGGCGGTGGCGTCCGCGGCGTCGGTCGGCGCGACGAACCTCGTGCCCGTGACGGGGTCGCGTGACGTGCTGCGTACGGCTGTCGAGCAGCCCTTCGACCCGCGCGACTATCCCAGCCCGCTGGCCGGCTTCCGTCGCTACCTGCGCGACGATCGGGCGGATGAGATCCTGCTGCGGGTCTCGGGACTTCCCGACGGGTCGCGGGTGCGGCTGGCGACCCTCGACAGCTACGACGGGGTGGTCTACGCGGTGGGAAGCGTGGCGGCGGATGCCGCCTCCGGAACCTTCGTGCGCATCCCCCAGTCGGTCGACCAGGGCGACGTGACGGGAGAACGCGTGTCGTTCGTCGTCGAGGTCGCCGGTTACCGCGGGGTGTGGGTGCCCGGGGCCGGGGCGTTCGAATCGATCGACTTCACCGGACCACGAGCGGCCGCGCTGACTGACGCCTTCTACTTCAACGCGACCACCGGTTCCGCTGCGGTGCTGGGAGGTCTGGAGACCGGCGACGGCTATCGGATCGACGCCGTCCTGCCCGATCAGCCGGCCGCCGACGAGTGGAGCGACCTCTCACCGGGCGACGCCCGGGTGCCCCGAATCGGTGAGATTCCGGAAGAACTCGCGCTCTACCTCGAAGAACGGGTGCGCACCCTCACCGATCCCGGCGAGCGTCTCGTCGCGATGCTCGACGCAGTGCAGACCGACGGCTACATCAGCCACGGCCTCGCCGACGACGAACCGCCGAGCCGCTCGGGCCACGGCGCCGACCGGATCGCGCAGCTGGTGACCGAGTCGCGCATGATCGGGGATGCGGAGCAGTACGCGGTCGCCGCAGCGCTCATGGCCCGGCAGCTCGGGTTTCCGGCACGCGTCGTATTCGGGTTCGTGCCCGAAGCCGGCGTGATTCGAGGCGACGACGTCACGGCCTGGATCGAGATCGATACTGCCGAGCGCGGCTGGGTCACGATCGATCCCGTCCCCGAGGAGCGGCCGATCCCGGAGGAGGAGCCCGAGGAGGAGAACCCGGTCGCCCGACCGCCCTCGATCGTGCCGCCACCGCCCGACCGCCCCGACCCGCAGGGGGAACAGACGGCCCCCGACAGTACGCAGGACGATCCCGACCAGCTCGATCCGCTCCTCGCCGCCCTGCTCGCGTTCGCCCAGGCGCTCGGAATCGCACTCCTGGTCGTCGGCGTGCTCCTCGCCCCTTTCCTGCTGATCGTCGCCGCGAAGGTGCGTCGCCGTCGGTTGCGGCGCACGACCCCTGACGTCGTGCAGCGCATCAGCGGCGGGTGGGACGAGTTCACGGATGCCGTGCTCGACCACGGCTACACGGCACCCCCCGCGGCGACCCGATCGGAACTGGCCGCGGTGGCCGGGGGGTTGCCCTCCCGGGTGCTCGCGGCCGTGGCCGACCGGGCGGTGTTCGCGCCCGAACGGGCCGATCCGGCCGACGCCGACCGGGTGTGGGATGCGGTTTCGGACCTTCGGGCATCGCTCGAGCTCGGGTTGACCCGCTGGCAGCGGATCCGGGCCCTCGTCTCGCTCCGATCGCTCGGTGCCTATAGTGTTCGGAGCCTGTTCCGGCGGGAGGGGATGAAGCGGTGAACTGTCGGTTCTGCGGCACGGCGCTCCCTCCGGGGGCCGCGTTCTGCGGCGAGTGCGGCCGCGTGGTCGACGCCGCACCCCCGAAAGCGCATCCCGCGCCGTCGGAGATCCTCTTCTCGTCCGAGCCGGACCCCGAGCCTCCGGCTCGACCGATCCCGCCGGTCGACAGCGAGTACACCTGCCCGCAGTGCGACGCCCCGATCGAGGACGACGACGTGTTCTGCGGTGAGTGCGGGTTCGTGTTGACCTCGTCGTATCTCTCCGCTCCGACCGATGCCGTGGGCGACCCACGCGACACAACCGAGATCGAGCCCCTCGACGCGTTGCCCCTCGACGCAGCGCCAGAGCCAGAGCCGGAGCCCGCGCCGGCATCCCCGAAGATCCTGCGGCAGGTGCCCGATCCGTTCCCGTGGGGCCAGAATGCGCGGCTGCCCGTCGTCGACCTCGAGGCCACCCGCATCGTCGCCGGTGCGCGCGCCGACGAACGGTTCGTGCTGCAGTTCAGCACCGGAGAGAGCGTCACCGTGTCGGGCGCCGGCCTCGTCGGGCGCAACCCCGCCGCGCAGCCGGGCGAGTTCGTCGACCAGCTCGTGAGCATCTTCGACGCCGGCAAGTCGGTGTCGAAGACCCACCTCGAGTTCGGCCAGGAGGCCGGCCGGTTCTGGGTGAGCGATCGCTATTCCACCAATGGGTCGACGGTGCGGCAACCCGACGCCGAACCCAAGCGGTGTGAGCCGGGCCGACGGTACTTCGTCGCCCGCGGCACCCGCGTCGACATCGGCGAGCAGTTCTTCGTCGTGAGTTAGCGGGTCCTCCACCGCTCGCGCGGCGCCGCCGTTTTCGGGGAACACGCTGTGAGCGCGCGGCGACATCGACAGCTGGCCGAGGCTGGGGGCGTGCTCGAGCCCCCCATCGTCCGTATCCCGGGTCCCGCCGTCGAGACGCCGCCGCCGAAGCCCGGATTTCCGCTCGTGGCAGCGACCGCGCCCCTTGTCGTCGCGGGCGTGCTGTTCGCGGTCACCGGTTCGCCGTTCATGCTGCTGATGGCCGTCTTCGGACCGGTGTTCGCCCTGGCATCCCTGGTCGATGGGCGACGGCAACGCCGACGGGCGAGTCGCGCCGCGGCGACCCGCTTCGCCGACCAACTGGCGGATGCGGTACAGCGCGTGGCCGTGGCGCAGGAGACGGAGCGCCGCCGGCTGAACGCCCTCGCCTCTCTCGAACCGGCGTGGGGCTCCACCGACCAACAGGTCGCCATCGCGGTCGAACGCGGCACGGCGCCGAGCGGGGTCGAGATCACCGGCGGCGGGGCCGTCGCGGACCCCCCCGAGCTCGCGTCCTTGCGCGCATCTGCCGCGACGCTTCCCCGGTCTCCGCTGGTGCGTGCCGTCGCCGCGGGGTTCGAGGTCGTCGGTCCGCCGGTTCTCGCCGCCGCCGTCGCCCGAAACCTGGCTCTGCGGGTCGCCGCGCGCCTGACGCCGGAGTCGACGACCTGCGACTTTCCCCGGGGGGAGGAGTGGGCGAGGGAGCTGCCGCACGACGCCGTCGAGGGGACCGACGACCGCTACCGCTTCACGAGCGGTGACCGGCACGTCGTGATCGCGGTGGGTGGTGGCTCGGTCTCGGGCGTCACGCGCGTCGACGCTCGTGACTGCGACGCGAGCACCCGCGCCGCGGCGCGACTCGCCGCCGCCCGCCTCTCGGATGCGGCGCGAGCCGCGGGGATTCGCCCCGCGACGGCCGGCATTCCCGACCACGTCGCTCTCGGCGACCTGTTGGCGCTCGCCGGAGGTCGGCCGGGTCTCACCGCGCCGCTCGGCGTCACGTCCGACGGTGTCGCCGCGATCGACCTCGTCGCCGACGGGCCCCACGCCGTCGTGGCGGGCACGACCGGATCGGGCAAGAGCGAACTCCTGGTGACCTGGGTGCTGGGGATGGCGTCGGGCCGATCGCCGAGTGAGGTGTCGTTCGTGCTGGTCGATTTCAAAGGCGGGGCCGCGTTCGGGCCCCTCGCCGGGCTTCCGCACGTTCTCGGAACGGTGAGCGATCTCGATGCGACCCTCGCCCGGCGGGCGATCGAATCGATCAGGGCCGAGATACGTCGGCGGGAGCGTGTGCTCGCGCAGGCGGGGGCCAGGGCCATCGACGAGTTGCCCGTCGGCGGTCTCGCCCGTCTCGTGGTGATCGTCGACGAGTTCGCGGCGCTCGTGACCGAGAGCCCCGAGTTGCACACGCTCTTCGCCGACCTCGCGGCACGCGGGCGTTCGCTGGGCGTGCACCTCGTGCTGTGCACGCAACGACCGTCCGGGGTGGTGCGTGACGCGGTGCTCGCCAACGTCGGGCTGCGCATCGCCTTGCGGGTCGCGGACCGCGCCGACAGCCTGGGGCTGATCGGCGATGACGCCGCAGCTCGACTCCCGGCTCACCCGCGCGGGCGCGCCGTCGTCGTCGACGGCGCCGGACACCGTCGCACCGTGCAGCTGGCCCTGGCGAGCAGTTCCGACGTGGAACGGGTCTCCCGAGAGTCGCCCGGCGGTTCCGCGGTGCGACCGTGGTGCGACCCGCTGCCGGCCCTGATCCGACACGACGCGCTCCCGGCCGCCGACGGCATCCCCTTCGGTCTCCGCGATCTGCCCGCCGAGCAGCGGCAACCGGTCGCCGCGCTCGAGGCCCGCCACGGACACGTGCTCGTGCTCGGCGCGTCGGGTGCGGGCACGACGACGGCCCTCGCGGCGATCGCGGCAGGCGCCGGCGTTGGCGCGCGCTGGGCGCCGGGTGATCCAGTCCAGTTGTGGGGCGTTCTCACCGACCCGAACGCCCTCGACGACTGCGAGGTGCTGCTCATCGACGATCTCGATCTGGTGTTGGCCCGATGCCCGGCCGAGCATGCGCCCGAGCTCGCCGATCTCGTCGCACGCCTCCTGCGCGACGGGGCGGCCCGTGGCACCCGCGTCGTCGCCGCGGCCCGCCGCCTCGCGGGCCCGGTG
>NZ_JBASCU010000026.1:0-9261 GCF_049651805.1 Pseudolysinimonas sp. | reverse complement strand
CTAGACGGTATGTAGTGGCCCTCTTCTGGTGAGGGGGTCGCGGGACGGGGCCTCGCTCACAAAACTCGTGGGTTACCGGGTGGAGGTGGTCCGCCCGGCCTATCCGACAGTTGTGGGAGGCCCCGTGTTTAGTGAGCGTACGAGTGTTGGGCTCGACGTGCACGCCCGTTCCGTCGCGGCAGCGGCGATCGATGGTGTGACCGGCGAGTTGTTCCAGACGAAGCTGCCGCCAGGCAATGACCGGATCCTCGAGTGGGTGCGCACGCTCCCCGGGCCGGTCGCGGTCGCCTACGAGGCTGGTCCCACGGGGTTCGGGTTGTATCGGGCTCTCACGGGTGCGGGGGTTCGATGTGTGGTCGCAGCGCCGTCGAAGCTGCAGCGCCCGTCGGGGGATCGGGTGAAGACCGACGCGAAGGACGCGGTGCGTCTGGCGAGACTGCTGCGGCTGGACGAGGTCACCGCGGTCGCCGTTCCCACGGCCGACCAGGAAGCTGCCCGTGACTTGGTGCGCGCCCGCGAGGATTGCCGTGGTGATCTGATGCGCGCGAGGCATCGGCTCAGCAAACTGCTGCTGCGGCACGGAATCGTCTACGCCGACGGTGCCGCGTGGACGACCAAGCACGACCGGTGGCTCGCAGCCCAGCACCTCACCGGCGCGGCGACGCAGGCCGCGTTCGACGCGGAGTATGAGACCGTGCTGCAGATCAAGGCCCGCCGGGACCGGCTCGATCGGGCCATCGAGACCCTCGCTAACGACAGTGAGTTCACCCCGGTCGTGCGCAGGCTCGGCTGTCTCCGCGGCGTGAGCACCCTGACCGGGTTCGCTCTGGCAGTGGAGATCGGCGACTGGGACAGGTTCACCGGGAACAGCATCGGATCGTTCGTCGGGTTGGTACCCAGCGAGTTCTCCTCTGGCCAATCCCGGGTGCAGGGGCCGATCACCAAGACCGGCAACGGTCATGCCCGGCGGCTGCTCGTCGAAGCGGCCTGGCATCATCGTCCCCGCTACCGCGCGGGCGCCGTCATGCAGGGGCGATGGGAACAAGCATCCGCAGCGGCCCGCGCTCGTGGTGACCTCGGCAACCGCCGCCTCCACGACCGTTGGGTTCGGTTCATCGAGCGCCGCAAACGGTCCACGATCGCGAACGTCGCCGTCGCGAGAGAACTCGCCGGCTGGTGCTGGTCATTGGCAGTGATGGACGACTGACCCCCAAGCTGCTTCGTGGTCCGGCGGCCGGCGACAGCGCGAGGAGCGACCCGCGATTCAACTATGAGCAGCCCGCGCAAGCGGGCGACGCTCGTTCCTAGACACGCGGACCCGCTCCTGCCGAAGAACCGTCCTGCGGTAATCAACCCGCGAATATCAGACTGACCGCGCGTCGCAACGACACGCTCACCGGCCAACCAGACCACGAAGCAAGGGGCGCCGCCCGGGAATGCCGGACGGCGCCTCGCCATGCCCTCTTGACAAGAAGGCACTACATATCAGTTGACCTCGATGGTGAGCGTGCCCGAGGGGTTCGACGTGATTCCGCCGTCGCAGCGTGCGACGTACGTCACCGTCGTCTCGCCGGGATCGCCGAGGTTGATCGTGAGCGACGTCTCGCCGGCAGAAACCGGGTTGCCGCCCGGGAACGTGCCGTTGGTGACGGTGAAGTCGTAGCCCGTCAGCGCGCGGCCACTGGGGCAGCCTGAGTACTCGGGGAAGGTGATGGTGACGTCGCTACCCGAGAGGTGAGGCCCGAACGGCGCCTCCGCCGTGGTCGGCGCCGGCGGGCTCGGGTAGGCGCCGTAGACCCGCACCGTGATCGTCGAGCCCTTGGTGACGTTGCCGGTGGGGTTGAGGCTGTGCACCGTGCCGACCTGGTCGGGGTGGGGGGCGGCGGGGCCGTCGGCCTGGTCGACGACGAGCTCGAGCGCGATGAGGTCTTGCTGCACGTCGGCGAACGGCCGGCCGACGTAGGCATCGGGGTCGATGTTCACCCGGTCGCTGGTTGGCGTGGTCGACGGGGTGGAGCTGGGCGTCGCGTTCGTGTTCGTCGGAGGCGGGGTCTCGCCACCGCCTCCGGTGGGGTTGATCGCGAGGATGATGATGATCGCGACGAGCGCGACCGCGAGCACCGAGACGGCCGCGACGAGGGGCCAGGTCCACGGGCTGCGGCGGCGCTCGGTGGCGGGTTGTTCTCCGGTGCCCACCCCGCCGTTGCCCGCAGGCAGAACGCGGGTCATTGCGCTGGTCGCTCCGCCGCCGGCGCCGAGGATCGACGTGAAGGTGGACTCGCCGCCGGCGATGCCGGGCACGGCCGCAACCGCACCGGCCACGTCGCCCCGACGAAGAGCTTGCGCCGCACGCGCGAGATGGGCTGCGGTCTGCGGTCGATCAGCCGGCTTCTTCGCGATGCTCGTGTAGACGAGGTTGCGCACCGGCTCCGAGACGGTGACCGGCAGCTCGGGTGGCTGTTCGTTGATCTGTGCCATTGCGATCGCGACCTGCGACTCGCCCGTGAACGGCCGCCGACCGGCGAGAGCTTCGTAGGCGACGATGCCGAGGCTGTAGATATCGGTCGTCGGCGAGGCCGCGTGACCGCTGGCCTGTTCGGGCGAGAGGTACTGCACGGTGCCCATGACCTGACCGGTCGCCGTGAGCGGCACCTGGTCGGCGATGCGCGCGATGCCGAAGTCGGTGATCTTCACCCGGCCCTCGGGCGTGATGAGCAGGTTGCCGGGCTTGATGTCGCGGTGAACGAGCCCGGCCGCGTGGGCAGCCTGGAGAGCGGATGCCGTCTGTGCGACGAAGTCGAGCACCTTGTCGGTCGGCAGCACGCGCTCGCGTTCCAGGATCGTCGACAGCGCTTCGCCCGGAACCAGCTCCATGACGAGGAATGCCGAGCCGTCTTCTTCGCCGTAGTCGAAGACGTTGGCGATGCCCTCGTGATTGACGAGCGCCGCGTGCCGGGCCTCGGCACGGAAGCGCTCGAGGAATCCGGGGTCGCCGAGGTACTCGTCCTTGAGGATCTTGATGGCGACGGTGCGGCCGATGACGAGGTCGGTCGCCTGCCAGACCTCACCCATGCCGCCGATCGCGACACGGGAGGAGAGCTGGTATCGGCCACCGAAGGTGAGCCCGCTGGTGGGTCTCATCTGTTCAGCACCGCCTCCATGACCGTTCTGGCGATCGGCGCCGCCAATAGGTTGCCGAACCCAGTCTGCCGATCCTCGAGCACCACGGCGATGGCGACCCGCGGGTCGTCGGCCGGGGCGAATCCCGTGAACCAGAGGGTGTAGGGCTCACCCGGTCCGTTCTCGGCGGTTCCGGTCTTCCCTGCGACCGCAACCCCACTGATTCTTGCATTGTTGGCGACGCCGCTCGACACTCCATCGACCATCATCTGCGCCAGCGTTGCGGCGTTTTCCGGGCTCAACGGTCGCGAGTACTCCTGCGGCTGGAGCGACTCCAGAACCGACAGATCGGGAGCGACGATGCTCTCGACGAGCGTCGGTCGCATGAGGGAGCCGCCGTTCGCGATCGCCGCCGACACCATGGCCATCTGGAGGGGAGTCGTGCGCACGCTGGCCTGCCCGAAACCGGTGAGCCAGGTCTCGGCTTCGCTCTTGGTCTGCGGGTAGCTGCTGGGTTCCGTGGGCATCGGGATGTCGAAGGATTCGCCGAACCCGAACTCCGCGGCCTGGTCGCGAATGGCATCGTCGCCGAGCGCCCCGGCGAGTTGGGCGAACGGGATGTTGCACGACAGCCGGAGCGCGGTCGCGAGCGTCGCCTCGCCCCCGCCGCCACAGTTGCTGTCGGCCGAGTTCGTGATCGGGGTGCTCGTTCCGGGAAGGTCGATCGACGTCGGATTCGGGAAGGTGCTGTCGGGGGTGTACTGGCCGCTTTCGAGCGCGGCGGCCGCGACGACGAGCTTGAACGTCGACCCCGGCGGGTTGAGGTCACCCGAGATGCCGCGGTCGACCAGCGGGTCGGCCGGGTCGGCGAGGAGCGCCTGGTAGTTCGCCTCGACGGCGTCGGGGTCGTGCACGGCGAGGGCGTTCGGATCGTAGGTGGGTTTCGAGACGAGGGCGAGGATGCCGCCGGTCTTCGGGTCGATCGCGACGACGGCGCCGGTGTAGTCGCCGAGCGCGTCCCAGGCCGCCTGCTGCACCACCGGGTCGATCGTGAGTTCGACGGAGGCCCCCTGCGGGTCGCGGCCGGTGAGGATCGCGTTCAGCCGGTCGAGGAACTGGGCGTCGGAGTCGCCGGTGAGGAACGAGTTGAGCTCGCCCTCGAGCCCGCCCGCCGACGGCTGCACGCTGAAGTAGCCGGTGACGGTGGAGTAGATCGGGCCGGCCGGGTACACACGCTGGTAGTTGTAGCGGTCGTCGACCCGTTCGGAGTAGGCGATGGGTTCGCCGTCGACGAGGATCTGCCCGCGCTCGCTCTGGAAGCTGGCGTAGATCGTTCGTGCGTTGCGGCCGTCGGACTGCAGGTTGTCTTGCTGGAAGAACTGCACGATCGTCGTCGACACGAACAGGGCGAGGAACATCAGCAGCACCAGCGTGCTGACCCGGCGGAGTTGCTTGTTCATTCGACGACCAACCTCGGCTGGGCGCGAACGGAGTCGGAGAGCCGCACCAGCAGGGCGACGATCACCCAGTTGGCGACGAGTGATGAGCCGCCGGCCGCGAGGAACGGCGTGGTGAGCCCGGTGAGCGGGATGACGCGGGTGACGCCTCCGGCGACGATGAACACCTGGAGGGCGACGACGAACGCCAGCCCCACGCCGAGCAGTCGGCCGAAGTCATCCTGCCCGGCGAACGCCAGATGGAACCCGCGCGAGACGAAGACCATGTAGAGCACGAAGATCGCGAAGAGCCCGATGAGGCCCAGTTCCTCGCCGAGGCTGGCGATGATGAAGTCGCTTTCGGCGAGCGGGGTGATGTCGGGGTTGCCGCGCCCGAGCCCGGTGCCGGGCAGCCCGCCGTCGGCGAGCCCGAACAGGCCGTTCGCCAGCTGGAAGCTGCCACCGCCCTGGTCGTAGAGCTCGGTGTCGAAGGTGTTGAGCCAGCCGTAGAAGCGACCGCCGACGTACTCGAGGCTACGTGCCGCGATCCAGGCGCCGCCGATGAACAGCGCGGCTCCCAGCACGACCCAGCTTGGCCGGCCCGTCGCGACATAGATCATCACCAGGAACAGCCCGAAGTAGAGCAGGCCGCTGCCGAGGTCACGCTGGAACACGATGACCGCCATCGAGAGGAGCCAGACGATGAGCAGGGGCCCGACGTCGCGCACGCGTGGAAAGGTGAAACCGAGGATGCGGCGCCCGACGATGCTGAGCGAGTCGCGTGCCGTGACCAGGTATCCGGCGAAGAACACGGCGAGGGCGATCTTCGCGATCTCGCCGGGCTGGAAGGTGGCGACGCCGAGCGTGATCCAGGCCTGCGCGCCGTTGACGTTGCGGCCGATGATCGGCAGGAACGGCAGGATGAGCAGCCCGATGGCCACGAAACCGGCAACGAAGCGGTACCGCTGCAGCACCCGGTGGTTGCGGATGAGCACGAGCACAGCGCCGGCCGCGAGCACGGCCATCGCCGACCAGGCGACCTGCCGCACGCCGAAGGCGTCCCACCCGACGAGACCGTGGGCGATGTCGAGGCGGGTGATCTCGGCGATGCCGATGAGGTTGAGCAGCGTCGCGATCGGCACGAGGAACGGGTCGGCATCGGGCGCGACGACCCTCATCGCGATGTGCAGGGCGAGGATGAGGATCGAGAACCCGATCGTCAGGCCGAGTACGCCGGGGTCGACGCGGCCGAGGGCGCCGAGCTCGGCGAGGGCGAGCGCGCCCAGGCCGATCGCGATCGCGAAGAGCAGCATCCCGAGTTCGAGGTTGCGGCGACGCGACGGGGTGCGCAGTCGGATGCGGATGGTCTCGGTGACCGCCGGACCTGCGTGCGCGTCGATCGGCGGGCTCGCGACGATGGGGTCGCTCACGGTTCGGCGCCCGTCTCGGCGAGCCGGTTCAGCCGGTCGAGGATGTCGAGGGCGTCGCGCAGGTCGTCGGCGTTGATGGTCGCCTCGACTTGCTGCCGCTCGAAGGTCGGCAGGTCGTCGGCGCGCACCTCAGAGCTCTGCTCGACTTGCGACAGCGAGATCGGGCCGATGTTCTGCTGCACGCCCTGGAAGATCGCGACGGTGCCGTCGTCGGCGACCCCGACGTAGTAGTGGGTCTGGGTCCACTGGTAGGCCAACGCGGCCGCCGCGACGATCGCCGCGATCGCCACCGCAACCACGACGAGCCAAGTGATACGTCGCCGGTTGGCTCGGCGCCGGTCTTCTTCGATGAGCTGCTCGAGAAACTCTTCGCGTTCGGGCTCGAAGTGCGCGTCTTCGGGCGGGGTCGACTTGAGCGGATGCAGCAGCAGAGTGGGCAGGCGAATGGGGCGCCGCTCGTCTTCCGCGCCGTCGAACATCAGGGGCGCGGCCGCCGAGCCCACGAACCCGGCGGGTTCCGCGGCGTCCGGAGCGGCATCCACGCCGTCGATGTCGGCGATCACCACGGTGACGTTGTCGGGCGCACCGTGGTCGAGGCTCTCTTTCACCATGCGGTCTGCGGCGTCCTGCGGGGAGCGCACGCCGCCGAGAATGGTGCTCAGCCGCTCCTCGGAGACATAACTCGACAGCCCGTCGGAGCACAGCAGCCAACGGTCGCCGGGCTTCGTGTCGAGGATCTTGGTGTCGATCTCGGGAGCCGCATCGACATCCCCAAGTACCCGCATCAGCACCGAGCGGCGCGGATGCACGGCGGCCTCTTCGGCGGTGATGCGCCCGGAGTCGACGAGTCGCTGCACGAAGGTGTGGTCGGCGGTCACCTGCTCGAGTTCGCCGTCACGGAACAGGTAGATGCGCGAGTCGCCGATGTGGGCGAGCGCGACCTGGTCGCCGACGCGCAGGATGCCCGACACGGTCGTGCCCATCCCGGTGAGTTCACTGTGCTCGAAGACGGTCTCGGCGAGCAGGGAGTTCGCCGCGATCATCGCCGACCGAAGCGCCTCCTCGGCATCCTCAGCGACCGAGTAGTCGGTGTCGGCTTCCGCCAGACGCTTGGTCGCGATCGCCGAGGCCACGTCGCCGCCTGCGTGGCCGCCCATCCCGTCGGCGACGATGAAGAGGTGCCGCCCCGCGTACCCGGAGTCCTGGTTGTTCGACCGGATCTTGCCGACGTGCGAGACGGCCGCACTGAGCGGGGTGACGGTCACGCGCTACCGCCGCAGTTCGAAGGTCGTCGTGCCGATCGTGACCGGCGTTCCCGGCGGAACGGCCGTCGGGAGCGTCACCTGGGTGCCGTCGAGGAACGTGCCGTTCGTCGAGTCGAGATCTTGGATCACCCAGTTCTCGTCCCACAGCATCAGCCGGGCGTGGTGGGTGGAGGTGTAGTCGTCGCGGATGACGAGACCCGACTCGCTCGAGCGGCCGATGGTGAGCTGCTCGGGCGGAAGGTCGATCTCGACGCCCTCGCGCGGGCCTGACGTGATGACCAGGCGCGTCGGGGTGGCCGCGCTCGCCGCCGGTTCGGCGCGGGCGACCGGTTCCGTCGCGGGCTGGGGAGCGGATGCCGTGGGTGGCGCTGTGGGGGCGGCTTGGGGGGCGGCGGGCGCGGGCGCGACCATCCGCCGTGCGCGCTGCCCGAACAGGTCGGAGCGCAGCGAGTAGATGACGAAGAAGACGAAGCCCCACAGCAGCAGCAGGAAGGCCAGCTGCAGCACGAGAAGGGTGAGTTCGCTCATCCGGGCCTACCGCAGATCCGAGAACTGGTCGACGTCGGCAGCTTGGGCGAGCACTCGGAACACGATACGGGTGCGGCCGATATCGATCACCGAATCCGCCGGAAGGGGGGCCTTTGTCACGGGTTGTCCGTTGAGCTTCGAGCCGTTGGTCGACCCGAGGTCGTTCACCTGGCCGCGCGTGCCATCCCAGAGGATCTCGACGTGCTTGCGCGAGGTGCCCGAGTCATCCACGGTGATGTCGGCTTCGCTGCCGCGCCCGATCACGGTGCGCGCCTTCTTCAATGGGTAGCGCTTGCCGCCGATGTCGAGCACCGGGTTCCAGGCGATCGCACCCTTCACGTTCTGCGAGTCGATGCCCACGGTGCCCTCGGTGACGCCGGCGTCGTGCTGCAATTCGATCGAGATGCCGCCGGCGAACGAGTAGCGCTGCGCCGTGGCGTGCTGCTGGAGGAGCTGGGTGAACTCGTCGATGAGTGCCGGGCCGAGATTCACCATGCGCTCGAAGTCGTTCTTCGCGAGGCGCACCGTGAAGCGATTGGGAACGAGGATGCGGTCGCGCGCGACGACGGCGGCCTTCGTGTCGAGCTCCCGGCGCAGGGCCGCGGTCACCTCAAGGGGCTGCAGACCGCTCTTGAAGGCCTTCGCGAACGCGCCGTTGACGACGCGTTCGAGCCCCTTCTCGAAGCTGTCGAGGATCCCCACGCGGCTCCTTCGGATGGCAGACGGCACCCCATTTGGGGACCGGTACGGTCACTCGATGTTAGTCGGCGAGGCCTCGGAAGCGGATGAGAGCCGTACGGGCTGACCAGACGGGCGCGTCGTGATACCGTTGCGGTCGCGCGCGAGTGGCGGAATTGGCAGACGCGCTGGCTTCAGGTGCCAGTACTCGCAAGGGTGTGGGGGTTCAAGTCCCCCCTCGCGCACACGAAGGCCCCGGCTCGTCCGGGGCCTTTCTAGCTCCCGGGCGAGCCTTCTCGAGACGGACCTTGGCGTCCTGGCCCGATCCCGATCGGGGCGGGGTCACGCGCCCACCATGCGGCGAAAGTTCTGAGCGTCGCCATAGCGGGTGATGCCGTCTCGGGCGATGTCCGCGAGGACCTGATTGCGATCAGCACTGTCACGGATATCGTCGCTGCGCAGGATGAGCGGCCGAGTGTCATGGCCCGTCCACGTGGTGACGTCGTCCGTGAGCGAGGCGACCTCGTCGAACATCGGTTCGGTGACCTCGCCGTCGAATGATGCGGCTCAACTCGAACGTCCATCGGTGGATCCAGGCTTAGGGCTATCGAGCGCGCGCACGCGCAGTCTCGAGAGCCCGCGCAACCGCTTGACAAGCTCTGGATCGCACCATCTGCCGTAGTGCCTCACGTCAAGATGCTCGCGAAAGGTGGGTGCGTGCCTCACCGGGTTTTGCTCGCGAGATTCCGGCGCTGAGCGCGGTGGTCTTGGCAGCGGCGAGGTGGATCAGGCGGGTTTGGATCG